>DAIDME010000096.1 GCA_027449125.1 Solirubrobacterales bacterium
AGGAAGCGGCCAAGAGCGGCGACGCGGGCCAGCTCGCCGCCGCTGAGCAGAATCTGACCTTCCAGCGCCTCAAGGCCGCGCATCGAGCGGGTGTATGACGATGCTAGGTCTAACGCGGAAGTTGACGCCGGACCAGGAGGCCGCCCGCCAGCTTGCCATCGCTTCGGCGGTCGAGCAGAAGCGCGCGGACAGTGTGGCGCGTGAGCGGGAGCTGGCGCAGGCTAACCGCTGGCGTCGCCACCAGCTCTGGGCCGAGGCGGAGCGGGACCGTGACGAGAAGCGGATGCGGGAAGCCGCGCGAGCGCAGGCGGCGAAGGTCGAACGCGAGGCGGTGCAGCGCGAGCAGGCGGCGGCGCTGGACCGGCAGCGGATCGACGAGCTGAAGGCAGCGGAGGCCGAGGTGAGGAACCTCGACGATGCGATCCGTGAGCTGTCCGGGCCGCATGACCTGGCCAGCGTCGCGGGAGCAGTCGAGGCGGCCACCGCGCAGGCTCAGGTGACCGCGCTGCGCGAGTTGCGCGAGAAGGCCTTTGGCCGCCTGCTCGTGGCCGAGCGGGCTTGCGGGCGCCACCGGGCGGGGGCTTAGCATGGCGATCGCCGCACCGCCGGAGGAAGCGTCCCTCGCAGCCGCGCTCGCCGCGGGGGTTGGGAAGGCGCCAAACTGGGCGCCCATCCCGCCCCTCGCGCGGGACGGCAGTAACCGGCTGCACCGAGCGGCCCGCCAGCTCGCCGCGGCTGGCATCCCGGTCATGCCGTGTGACGACCACAAGACCCCAGCTACCGTCGGCGGTGTCGCGGCCGCCACGATTGACAATCGGACTGTGGATCGCTGGTTCTTGAGGCCCTCAACCCAAGCAGACCTCGTATGGGCTTGCCCGCCGGACGCGGTCCCGGCGATCCGGGCGAGCTACGGTTACGGCCCGCCGAGCCGTTTGACGCTCGCGATCGCGACCGGCGGGATCTCGGGGCTCGTTGTTGTCGACGTTGATCCGTTCCACGGCGCGGACGCGTCGCTGGCGCAGCTCGCCGCAGACGGTTGCGAGTGGCCTGCGACGATCACGGTCGCGACCCCGCATGGCCGCCATCTGTACTTCCGGGCTCCCGGCCAGCCGGTCCCGTCTCAACAACACCTCCTGCCGGGGGTGTCGATCTGTGCGGACCCGTCCTCGCACCCGAGCCATGCCCGTCACGGCGCCCGCGGGTCGGGCTGGGTGATCGTGCCGCCATCCCGCGCGGCGCTGCAGTACGGGGGTGCCAGCTACCGCGTCCAGCAGGCCGGGCCGCTCGCCGATCTGCCGTCCTGGCTGCTGGCCCTCCTTGCGGAGGTGTCGTGATGGCGACGATAGCTGCTTGCATCGAGCTGGCGGGCTCCGCCGGGCTCCTCGCCGGTACGTTCGCTTTGTGGCGTCGCCGCCGGCGCGCGTGACGCCGCGTGCCCGCTCCTGGTCGCCGTTGCCCGGCCGGGAGCGGGCCGAACGCCTGTTCGATCCTAAGGCCCGCTAAGCAGCCCGTCGGCCCGGGCGGGTGTTCCCCCGCAAACGGGCGCGGAGGGCCGTAGCGCGGATCGCGTAACGTCACAGAGCCCCTTCCGTCGCGAGCTGCTGTGCCTCTGAGGACTGGCGCTTGGTGAGGCCCAACTCAACGAGTGTTGGTGGCTCCACTACCTCGGAAATAGGTACGCCAAGGGAACCTATTTGCCTCTTGCGTCCCACGGTTGGCTTATCGCGCTCCGCCAGGACTTCTCCGAGGAGCCGAGATCCTGAAGGGTCGGCGGGGGAACAACCTCGACTTTAGGCACTGCGCCGGGGGAAGCGCCTAACTTCGGTGGTCCTACAACTTGCGGTACCTCTGGCGTACCGCAAGATTCAGCCTCAGGCCGAGGTCCTTCAGGGTCAGCGGGGGAAGAACCTCTACTCCCTCCGCCGAGGGTAGGGAGTGCGCCGCCCTCTTTGCGTTGTTCGCAGCCTAATGTCGCGCCGGTGTGCCGCGGAGATTTGTCCACGGAATGTCAACGAACGCAGCCGGACGGGGTAACACGAGCGAAGCTAACGGCCACCCGAGAGTGGCCGTTTAGCCTGCTAATCCAGCACTTCACGCTACAGGTCACCACAGCCCATCACGTGACTTGTGGTATTCAAGGTTCGAGTCCTTGTCCCGCAGTCCGCTGGCCGGCGCGCGCCGCCGCCAGCAACGGCGGCGCGCGCCGTGAACTCAGTCGCTGACGCTGCCGGCGCCGCTCACCGTCGCGCTGGTGCCCGTCGTGCTCGTCCCGGTCGTGCCGCTGCCGCCCGTCGGCCCGGAGCCGCCGCTTGCGGACCAGCTCCCCCCACCTGGGCAGTGGTGCGTCGTGGTCGTGCTCGTGCTCGGCGTGGTTGTCGTCGTGGTGGTCTTGGCTGTGGTGCTGCCGGTCGTCGTCGACGGCTGGGCGGCGTTGGCGATGGTCGCCCCGCCGACGGCCGCTCCGCCGATGGCGGCAGCTGTCACGAACAGCGAACGTAGGTGCATCGGTGTCTCCTTGGTTGGTTTGGGGAACACCACGAGGGTGCGCCGCCCGGTGAGGAGGACACTCGGAACTTTGTATGAAAAATCTCAGATGAACAGGCTGATGGCCGAGTGCTTCATGCGCTCCAGCGCCGTGGCGGCGCCCGCGGGCTGATCCAGACCGTCGATCAGATCGTCATCCCCGAGTCCCATCAGGTCCATGGTCATTCGGCAGGGCCAGAGCTTTACGTCTAGGTCGCGTGCCATCTCGAGTAGCTCCTCAGGGGCTGCGACGCCGCTCTTGGCAGCCAGCTTGCGCATCATGACCGTCCCGGCGCCGCCCATGTTCAGCTTCGACAGCGACGCGTGTGCTGCGCTCGGGCGGTTCATGAGCGACAGACCGCGCGTCATCCAGTCCTTTCCGGTCACGCGACGCTCCTCGCGTACGAGCGGGAACAGCCCCCAGAAGGTGAAGAAGACCGCCACGTCCATGCCGCCGGCCGCCGCGGTCGTGGCGAGGATCGTCGTCGGCCAGATGCGGTCCAGGTCGCCACCCCAGGCGATCAGCGTGACCATGTTGGGGTCACGGGTCTCGCTCTCGCGTGCGAGGATCAGATCCTGTACGAACGCGCGAAGATCCTCGACACTCATGTCGCCGACGCTCTCTTCCGACTGCAAGCTTGTGATGGGTTCCATCGAAACTCTCCTCCGAGTGTTTGTTTGCAAGGACGCTAGGGTGAAGCGTCCTCCTGCAGCGAGGCTTCCAGGTCTGCTCCCCAGGCAACCCAGTCGTCGCTGAGTGCCCGGCAGACGACTGTGCAGACCTCATCCAGTGATGGGTCGGTGATGCGGTAGTAGACCGTGGTGCCCTCGCGCCGCCGTGCCACCGTCTGGTGCGCTCGCAGCAGCGCCAGCTGCTTGGAGACCGTGGCGTACGAGCTGCCGATCCGGGAGACGATGTCACCGACGCTGAGCTCTCCGGCTGCGTGCAGCTCGTTGACGATCCGCAGTCGTGTCGGATCGCTGAGCAGCCGGAAGCGGTCGGCGATCCGCTCGAGCAGGGCCGGCTGAAGTGGTGGGCGCTCGTTCTCCGGTCGCATGGCCGACAAGGTTACGCCGTTTTCCAAACTGTGCAAGTAGTGGAAGTTGGGGTCCCAGCTTGAGGCGGTTGCTACGAGAGTTTTCGTATTAGCGCAAGTTTGACACGCAGCCATGGCTGTGGTTATGCTCGTGCCATCAACCGATGAGGGAGGTTGTAAAAGTGGCGGAGTATGCAGGTGCGCCCTCCCAGACGCTCGACGTCCAGGGCAAGGCGTGTCCGATCCCGGTCGTGAAGACCGCGAAGCTGATGAAGGAGATGAGCGCCGGCGAGGTGCTCGAGGTGCTCGCCACCGATCCCGGCGTTGAGCCGGACATGGAGGCTTGGAGTCGCCAGACCGGCAACGAGCTCATCTCGATCGACCGCGAGGGCAGCACGTTCCGCGTGCTGCTGCGCAAGAGCTGAACGCGGCGATGAGCGACGAGTCATCGGTCGTCTACGTGGTCACCCATGGAGTCGACCACCCGGAGCGCTGCGCCACGCCGTTCTTTCTGGCGGCTGCGGCCGCCGCCATGGACGCCGAGGTATCGATCTACTTCACCATGCGCGGACCGGAGCTGCTGAAGAAAGATGTGGGCGACAAGATCGGTCCCAAGGGAGAGCAGGGCGAGCGCCTCAGCTACTTCATCGAGCAGGCGCTCGACTGCGGCGTCGAGCTGCTTATCTGCCAGCCGTCACTCGACCTCAACGACCTCACGCTCGACGACCTGATCGAGCCGGTGCGCATGATCGGCGGCGCCGCATTCAACGACATCGCGATGCGGGCCGACGCGGTCATCACCTTCTGATGAGCCCGACCGCGACACCGACTCCGACCCACGCCGACTCCGCCGCCTACAAGCTGGGGAGGACCTACCCCGACGTTCCCCTGGAGGAGAAGCAGCGCCTGTTCGACGAGATCAAGGCGGACGAGCGCTTCCACGACTACCTGTACGGCTGCTATGAGTGCGGGATCTGCGTCGCCGCGTGTCCGTCCGCGCGCTACTACGACTTCTCCCCGCGCCGCATCGCGCAGGCCGCGGCCCGCGAGGATGTCGAGCTCGTCTACCAGCAGATGCAGGAGGACATCTGGGATTGCTCCCAGTGCTTCTCCTGCCTGCGCTGCCCGCGTGGCAACAACCCCGGCGGGATCATCACGGTGATGCGCGAGGTCGCCGTCAATAACGGCCTCGAATCCGCCAAGCAGGCGCTGCGAGGCTACACGCGCATCATCTACAAGATCATGTCGACGGGCACCCAGGTCTCGCCGGACATGCTTCAGGCCGACGCCTTCCCGGACTGGGGCCCGAGCGTTGCGAAGGTCTCGCAGAAGCTCGACCTCTGGCGCCGGGCGCTGCCCCCGGAAACGCACCACACCACCACCACCGGTTGGGAGATCTCAACCAGGACGCTCGTAGAGCTCTACCTGATCTGGCACAAGACCGGGGCGCTGAACATGATTTCGGAGCTGGACCCGAGCCTGCACAGCCTGCTGGAGGAGGTCATGGAGGACCTGCTCGACGAAGAGGGTTACGAGCTGGATTAGCCAGAGGAGCACGAAGTCACATGACGATTCCCGTAGAGAAGGTCTCAGGACCGCGGCGCAAGAACAAGGCGGAGTTCGAGTGGACCCCGGAGCACATCCCCGAGGACTTCCACGAGCGGCTCTTCGAGCTGGAGGAGAAGGGCGAGCTGGTCGTCCAGCGGGTCGACACCGAGCACATCGAGGTGCCGGTCAAGTACGGCCGCTCGAAGAAGGTGCCGATCGGGCACACCTGGCACCACAAGAGCTGCGGCCAGTGTGGTCACATCCCCGGATACTCGACGTCAATCTTCTGGGTCAACCGCAAGCTCGGCATCGAGTACGAGGATCCGCGTGATCAGACCTCGTGCACGGCCTGGAACTACTACGCGTCGGCCACCTCCAACGCGGCCGCGCAGGCGGCGGTGGCGGTCCGCAACTTCGCGGCCGCCTACGAGACCGGGCGCTTCCCGATCATCCACTGCGGGACCTCCTTCGGGCACTACAAGGAGGTCCGTCACGAGCTGCTGGCCCACGACCAGCTGCGCGAGCAGGTCCGTCGCGTGATGGACGCGCTCGGCAAGCCGCTGGTGCTGCCGGAGGAGATGGTCCACTACTCGGAGTGGTTCTACGCGATGCGTCACGAGATCGCCAAGCATCAGGTGCGCGACTTCTCGAACATCGCGGTGACCGTGCACCCCGCCTGCCACTACTACAAGCTGGTCGAAGGGGATGCCATCTACGACCCCGAGGTCTATGGCGGTCAGCGCACGGCGATCGTCTCCGAAGTCGCACAGGCGCTCGGGGCAGAGGTCCGCGACTACTCGACCTGGTTTGACTGCTGCGGCTTCGGCTT
The DNA here is from genome assembly GCA_027449125.1 of Solirubrobacterales bacterium. Lineage (GTDB taxonomy): Bacteria > Actinomycetota > Thermoleophilia > Solirubrobacterales > Solirubrobacteraceae > Palsa-465. The sequence goes on from DAIDME010000096.1 coordinate 5,938, forward strand.
CCGCCACATCCTGGTCACGCGTGACTTCACACGCTCGTTTGCCACCCAGCGCAAGATCAAGCGGATGAAGGAGGAGGCCGATCCCGACGTCACCCTCACCCACGACACGGGCTGCGTGACGACGCTCGACAAGAGCCAGTTCGCCGCCAAGGCGCAGGACCCCAGCTTCGCGACGATTCCCGTGATGTCGGAGGCGCAGTTCGCCGCCCTGGCCATGGGCGCCCACCCCTACCTGGTCTGCCAGCTCCACTGGCACGCCGCCGACTACAGGCCATTGCTCGAGAAGATGGGGATCGACCACGAGAAGGCGTGGGCCGAGTTCGAGGAGGCCACCGCGCGCCTCGAGCGCGGCGAGCAGCAGTACCTGACCTGGGAGGACGCGGATGTCTGAGACGGTGGTCGTGATCGGCGGCGGCCCCGGCGGGATAGAGGCAGCGCGCCAGGTCGCCGACCTTGGCGCGCACGCAGTGCTGGTCGAGGCGCGCGAGCGCCTGGGCGGCACGCCGATCTTTGCCAACTACGCCGCCCTGACACCCTACTTCGCCAACGCCGAGGAGGCGATGGACGCGATGATCGCGGCGCTCGAGCAGCGCCGGCGCGCGCAGGTGCGGACCTCTACAACGGTCACGGCGCTGAGCGGCGAGGCCGGCGCCTTCAAGGTCGAGCTCTCCACCGGGGAGACACTCGACGCGGGTGCGGTGATCATCGCCACCGGCTTTGACCACTTCGACCCCGGCCGCGAGCGCCAGATCTACAACTATTACCAGTACCCGGATGTGCTCGCGCTCCAGGACCTGGAGGCGCAGCTCAAGGAGCACAAGGTCGTCGTGCCGTCCACGGGCAGGGCGCCCGAGAGCATCTGCTGGGTGCAGTGCGTCGGCTCGCGCGACCGCAACATCGGCAACGAGTGGTGCTCGAAGGTCTGCTGCGGGATCGCCTCGAAGCAGGCGATCGAGGTGCGCAAGCTCTCGCCCCAGACGCGCGCCTACATCTTCTACATCGACATGCGCATGTACGGCTACTGGGAGACGCAGCTCTACTGGCCCGCCCAGGAGCAGCACCACGTCCAGTACATCAAGGGCATCATCACCGAGGTGCTCGAGCGCGGCGACCGCCTGGTCGTGCGCGGCGAGGACACGACCATGGGCCGGCCGCTGGAGGTTCCGATGGACATGGTCATCCTCTCGGTCGGCATGGAGCCGTCCGCCGGTACAAAGGCGATGGGGGACGTCCTCGGCGTGGAGCGCAACCGCCACGGCTTCATCGAGGTGCTCAACCCGCCGCTTGACACCGTCAGCACCACCCGCCCCGGGGTCTTCGCCTGCGGCGCCGCGCTCGGACCCGCGGACCTGGAGGACACGATCTCCTCCGCCGGCGCCGCCGCCGGCAAGGCGGTTGCCATGTTGCGCGCCGACAGCCTCGCGGTCGCCTGACGATGCCCGGAGGCGCTGGTCCGGTCGCGGTCGGTGAGGCTCCCGAGGTCGACATCCCGACCGCAAAGGAGCTGATCGAGCAGATCCACGAGCACGTCAGCGTCGCCGAGATCGCCCTCATCGTCGGCGAGCTCGAAGCGAAGTCGCGCGCTATGGCAACCGCTCTGCTCGCTGATGGGCCGCTAGCTGCAGCGACGCTCCGAGCCGCCTTCGAGCTTACGTTCGTCGGACGCCGCCGCGCGAGCGCGCTGCTCGGCACGCGCAGTGACGCCGAGCTCAACGACTGGGCGCGAGACCTGCTCGCCGGCGAGGATCAACTGGGCGTGCGCTTTGAGCGATTCTGCGCTGCCGCCGGCCCGCTGGCCGGCGGCGCGGCGGCGGAGCTGGCCTCCGAGCTGCTGCACTTCAGCGCACCCAGCCGCCACTGCCTCTGGTCGCGCTGGATCTGGAGCCCGGAGAGCCGTACAGGGGCGCTGCCTCTACTGATCGGCGAGGACTTCGAGCTCGAGGCTGACTCGCTGGGGGAGGGCTATGAGCGCGTCAGCCGCGCCTTTGACGTGCTCGACACCTCGCCTGAGGCGTCGGCTTTCCGCGTCGTCGGCGGCGGCCGGCTCGGCACTGACGTGCTGCTCGCCTGCACCTACGGCGTCTACATGCGCACCGTGCTCGGTCTCAAGATGACTCAGGAGTTCAACGCGCTCGTGCCCGCGATGCCGCAGCTCGTTCGCCGCCTGCTGGGGATCCATGTCAAACCGCGTGAGGAGGTCTGTTGAGCGATGCCGGTCGGAGGTCAAAAGCAAGAGCCGGTCGTTCGCGAGGTCGAGCTTGCGGTACTTGATGGCGTCGAGCTGACGGCCGACTGGAACCGCCAGTTCGAGCCGCGCGTGATTGAGGATTATGCGTCCTCTGCGCTCTTTGAGCTGGCGGCGCTCAGCGAGGCCGAGTCGATCGAGTGGTGCTACGGCTGCGGGCGCTGCGTGCCGGTCTGCCCTGTGGACCTGGTCGGTGAATACGGTCCGCGCAAGATCCACCGCAAGCTGCAGATGGGAGTCGATCTGCTGGAGGACCCGGATCTCTGGCTGTGCACGACCTGTGGTAACTGCCTGCGCGTATGTCCCAAGCAGGTCGACATGATCAAGATCATGCCCGCCGCCCGCGAGGCGGCGATGACACAGGGCAAGGATGTGCCGGCCGAGCTGCAGGGCGTGCTCGAATCCACCTTCAAGTACGGCAACGCGCTGGGCCAGTCGCCGCGTAAGCGTCCGGCCTGGACAAGGGACGCCGGCGTGCCGGTGCGCGACCTGACCAAGGAGCCCGGACCGGTCGAGTACCTGCTCTACGTCGAGGACTACTGGGCTTACCATCCGCGCGGCAACGACGCGGCGCGGGCCTTTGCGCGGATCATGCACAGGCTGGGGATCGACTACGGGATCCTCGGTCACGAGGAGAAGACGCTCGGCGACTCGCAGCGGCTCGCCGGTGAGAAGGGCCTGTTCGAGATGCTGATGGAGCAGGTGGTGGAGACGCTCGGGCGCTTCGAGTTCGGCGCGATCGTCACCCCCGACCCCCACGGCTTCAACGCGCTCGCCAAGATCTACCCCAAGTACGGCCACCAGTTCGAGGTGCTGCACTACACGCAGCTGCTGGCGCCACGCATCGGTGAGCTTCAGTTCACGACGCCGCTGGATGTGCGTGTCACCTTCCACGACCCGTGCTACCTCGGGCGCCACAACGGCGAGTACGACGCGCCGCGTCAGATCCTCGAGGCGCTGCCGGGCGTGGAACTGGTCGAGATGATGCGCTGCCGCGAGAACGGCTACTGCTGCGGTGGTGGTGGGGGAGGCATGTGGCTGGATGGCCACACCGTCAACCACACGCGCGAGCGCCTCTCTGAGCGGCGCGTGCGCGAGGCGGCTGAGACGGGTGCCGACGTGCTCGCGGTCTGCTGCCCGTACGAGGTTTCGCGCTTCGAGGACGGCGCCAAGTCGACCGGGCTGGACGGCCAGCTGAAGGTGCGCGACCTGGCCGAGCTCGTGGACCAGGCGCTCGGCGGCGTGGAGGCGCTCGCTTGACCGCCGCCGCCCAACAGCTGCGCGTGATCGACGCCGGCTCGGTGACCGCCTGGCGCTCGCAGGCGCTCTGGCACGGCATCGCCGATGCGATGGGCGGCGCCGACGCGCCGGTGCTGTCGCTGTGCCGGCCGGCCGAGCCCTACGTCGGGATCGGATACCACCGCCGGCTGGACGAGCTGGACCTCCCCGCGTGCGTCCGGCTCGGGCTGCCGGTGCTGCGACGCCAGCTCGGTGGCGGCCCTGTCTACCTGGACTCAGACCAGCTCTTCTTCCAGCTGACCCTGCCGGTCGGGAGGGCTCCGCGAGCGGTCGCGCGCCTGTATGCCGAGTTGCTCGCGCCCGCGGTCGCGGCACTGCGCGCGCTCGGCGTGCCGGCCCAGCTGGCCGGCACGAACGACATCGTTGCCGGTGACCGCAAGCTCTCGGGAACCGGTGCAGGCCAGATCGGCGAGGCGGTCGTGCTGGTCGGCAACGTCATGTTCGGATTTCCCCACGAGCGCATGAGCGAGGTGCTCGCCTTTCCGGATGAGTCGATGCGGACCGAGTACCTGGAGCTGCTGCGTGACGAGATCGGCACGCTTCCGGACCTGGATCCGGCTTGCGTCAAGCAGCAGATCGTCGATTCGTACGCTGCGGGGCTCGACGCGGTGCCCGTGCTGGACGGCCTGCGTGCGGACGAGCTGTCTGCGATCGAGCGCTGGGAGGCGCGACTGCGCGATCCCGCTTGGCTGGCCGGCCCCGCGCTTGCGTCCACCAGCGGGCGCCAGGTCAAGGTCCGGGCCGGGACGTGGCTCTATGCCGGCGCCCGTGAAGGCGTCGATGTGCGCGTGCGGGTGCGTGGCGGCCGCATCGACCGGGCGGCCGTGAGCGCGCCCTCGCTGAACGGCTTGGCCGCGCGGCTCGCGCAGACGCTGGTCGGTGCCGACGCCGACCCGGCGGTGGTGGCGGCGAGGCTGGCTGGCTTCGAACTCGACGGGGAGCGTGTGCTGGCGGCGCTCGCTCCCGGATTGGTGGTGCGCTGATGATCAGTGTGGCCGGTTACGAGCTGGATGACGGGCTCGCCTACGACGCCGAACACAACCTCTGGGTGCAGCGCCTGAGCGCAGCGGTGGTTCGGGTCGGCTATGACCCGCTCGGGGCTGAGGCGACCGGTGACATCGTCGCCATCTCGCTGCCCGCGGTCGGCAGCGAGGTTGAGTCCGGCGCGCCGCTGGCGACGATCGAGGCCGCGAAGTTCGTCGGCCCGCTGCCGGCGCCCGTCGGCGGGACGGTGCTGGCGGTCAACGACGCTCTGGTGGGCCTGCCCGGCGCGATCAACGCGGATCCGTACGGAAGCTGGATCGTCGAGCTCGGCGGGGTCTCCGGCGAGGACATGAACGGCCTCGTGAGCGGCGTCGAGCCGGTGAGCCGCTGGTTCGTCGATGCCGTCGCACGCTACCGCGCTCAGGGGGTGATCGCCGAGTGAGCCTAGTCAGCGACCTGGCCGACGGCATGCGGGTGCGGCTCGCGCAGTTCGGCACGGACATCCAGTTCTACGCCCCCGGGCTCAAGCGCTGGCAGTCCAGCGAGTGGACGCCGGAGCGCGCCAACCGCTTCCTGCCCGTCTCGGTCACCGGCACCGCCTGCGCGCTGCAGTGCGATCACTGCAAGACCAAGGTGCTGGAGGGCATGGTGACGCTCGGTGACGGCCGTGACCTGTTTGCCACCGCGCAGCGCCTGAAGGCTTCCGGCACCGACGGGCTGCTGGTGTCCGGCGGGTCTCAACGTCACGGCGGTGTGCCGCTGCGGCCGCACTTCGACGCGATGCGGCGGATTCGCGAGGAGCTCGGCATGCGCGTGGTGGTGCACACCGGCGTCGTCTCGCCGGCGCTGGCCGCAGGGCTGGCCGACGCCGGTGTCGACGGAGTGATGCTCGACATCATCGGCGACGAGCGCACGATCCGCGAGGTCTACCACCTGGACCTCACACCGGAGGATTTCGACCGCTCGCTCGCGCTGCTCGCCGACGGCGGCCTGCGGATCATCCCCCACATCGTGCTCGGCCTGCACTACGGCCAGTTCCTGGGCGAATGGACTGCGCTCGAGATGATCGCCGGTCACCCGGTCTCCACCCTGATCCTGGTGGTGCTCACGCCGCTCGTCGGCACGCCCATGGAGCACATCCCGCCACCGCCGGTGCACGAGGTGAGCGACTTCTTCGCGCTGGCCCGCGCGCGCATGCCGCAGACGCGCATCAACCTCGGATGCGGACGGCCGATGGGGGAGGTCAAGGTCGAACTCGACCGGGCGGCCATCGACCAGGGGCTCAACGGGATCGCCTACCCGGCCGAGGGGATGGTCGCCTACGCCCGCGAGCGCGGGCTCGAGCCGGCCTTCCACGAGTACTGCTGCTCGCTGACCTGGGCCGAGCTGTGAGCGTCTGGCGGCTGCTTCAGGAGGACGGCGTCGGGGCCGCCGACGGGCTTGCCGTCGACGAAGCGCTGATGCTCCACTACGGCCGCGGCGAGACGGCCCGCGGGGAGGCAACGTTGCGGCTCTACACATACCGGCCGCACGCGGTCCTGGTCGGTCGCTACCAGGTCCTGGACGCCGAGGTCGACCGGGAGGCCTGCGAGCGTCGCGGCTTCGGCATCGGCCGGCGCCCGACGGGCGGCGGCGCGATCATCATGGGTCCGGGCCAGCTGGGCGTTGCCATAGCCACGCGTGCGCCGGCCGGCGTGAGCCCGCGCGAGCTGCTGCGGCAGTACGCCGCCGGGATCACCGCGGGGCTGGCCGGGCTCGGCGTGGACGCTGCGTTTCGCGGCAAGAACGACATCGAGGTGGGCGGGCGCAAGCTCGGCGGCCTGGGGCTCTACGTGGACGACCGTGGCGCGCTGCTGTTCCACGCGAGCATCCTGGCCGACCTGGACGTCGAGCTGATGCTCGAGGTGCTTCGCATTCCCGGCGCCAAGCTCGCCGACAAGGGTGTGGAGCGAGTCCACGAGCGCATCACCACCGTCAGCCGCGAGCTCGGATCGAGCCTGGATGCCGCGATGCTGCGAGAGGCGATCACCGCCGGCTTCGCGCAGCGGCTCGAGCTCGAGCTCGATGACTCACGGCTCGACGCGCGCGAGGCGCAGCGTGCGCGGGAGCTGTCTGCGGAGCGCTACGGCTCGGCGGCGTGGGTCGGCGGCCGGGCGCCCGCGGGCGACACGCACGGCACGGTGGCCGTGAAGACGGAATTGGGACTGATCAGGGCCTACGTCGGCGTGCAGGACAGCTCGCTCTCCTCCGTGCTCATCGCGGGCGACTTCTCGGTCATGCCGCCCGAGCTGACGCGGCTCGAGGCGGCCCTGCGCTGGTGCCGAGCCGACCCGGAGCGGATCGAGCGGGTCGTGGCCGACGAGCTCTCGGGGTCCGGGCTCGAGCTCGACCCAGCTTTGGTCGCGCGAGTCCTCTGGGGTGCGGCGGAACGGGCACTCGAGCGCTCCGCCGGTGCCTCGCCCGTTCGCGCCGCCGGCTCCTGCTACTTCCCGGCGCCGCAGGTGGCGTCGGTCCTGACCCCCGACGCCAGCGAGGAAGCATATGAGCGCCACCACGGTTGACCTGGCCGGGCTCGCCGCCACAGACCGCCACAGCCCGGACTGGGTGCGCATCTCCTACGCCAGCGCGCTGGCGCTTCGCTTCCAGTCGGGGCGCTTCACGCGGCCGTTCGCCTTCGGCGGCATCAACCTCCTGCTCTCCTACGACCGCGGCTGCCTGTCCGACTGTGGCTACTGCGGCCTGGCCCGCAACCGCCCCGGTGACTACGAGGAGAAGTCATTCATCCGCGTCGAATGGCCGCTCGTGGAGACCGACGAACTGGTCCGACGGCTGGTCCGCCACGAGGACAAGCTCGCCCGCCTGTGCATCTCGATGGTGACCCACGGCCGCGCCTACCCCGACACGCTCGACATCGCGCGTCGCATCACCACGAGCGTGGCCACGCCGCTGTCGTTGCTCGTCGCTCCGCCGACGCTCAACGAGGCGCGCCTGCAGGCATTCCGTGACGCCGGCGCGGACATGATCGGCATCGGCCTGGACGCGGTCACCGAAGATCTCTTCCGTTCGCTGCGCAGCGATGTTCCCAAGGGCGGCTTGAAATGGAGTCAGTACTGGCGCATCGTCGATGCCGCGCGCGCGATCTTCGGCCCCTGGAAGGTCAACTGCCACACCCTCGTCGGGCTCGGTGAGAGCGACGCTGACCTGATGGCGATCTTTGCGCGGCTGCTGGACCGCCAGATCTTCTCCTATCTGTTCTGCTTCAACCCCGAGCCAGACTCGCGCATGGGAGACCTGCCCAAGACGCCACTCGAGCGCTGGCGGCGCGTCCAGCTGGCGAAGTTCCTGCTCGAGGAGCGCGGGATCGCGCCAGAGCAGTTCGAGTACGACGATGACGGTGCGTTGGTTCGCATCAACGCACCCCGCGAGCTGATCGATTCGGTCCTAGCCGACGGGCACGCGTTCATGACCAACGGCTGTCCCTCTTCCGGCGGCGAGCCTGGCTGCACCCGGCCGATGGGCAGCTGGCGACCGACCGAGGCGCCGCGCGACTTCCCCTGGCGCCCCGTCGGCGCCGAGCTTGACGGCATCCGCAGGGCGCTCGACCTGGACGGACTCGTACGGCCAGGTCCGGGGCCGAGCCGGCCACCCGAGCTGTGCGCCCCGCCCGCGGCGGGGCGGGTAAGCGACTAAGGAGAGATGAGCATGAAAATCGTCGTCGCACTCAAGCAGACCGTGGACCTCGTCGAGGAGCTCGAGCTCAACGACGACGGCACCGATGTCGAGCGCGAGTATCTGACCTTCAAGCTCAACGAGTGGGATGAGCAGGCACTCGAAGAGGCACTGCTCATCAAGGATGCCTCCGGTGCCGACGTGACAGTGGTAGCGCTGGCCGAGACCGATGTGGACCAGAGCCTCTACGGGGCCCTGGCGAAGGGAGCCGACCGCGCGGTGAAGCTGACGGGCGACTTTGAGGCGGGTGTATCGAGCCATGCCCGCGCCGCGGCGCTCGCGGACTTCCTCCGCTCTGAACAGTTCGACCTGGTCCTGATCGGGGTCCAGACGCCGGAGGACCTGGACGGCCAGGCCGGTGTGATCCTCGCCGGCCGGCTGGGGTTGCCGCACGCCTCGGTCGCGGTGGCGGTCGAGCCCGACGGTGACGGCGTGAAGGTCAGCCAGGAGATGGGAGCCGGCGTCACCCACGAGCTGCACATCTCAGGGCCGGCCGTGGTCGGTGTTCAGGCGGCGCGTCAGGCCCCACGCTATGTCCCGATCTCCCGTATCCGCGCGGCTATGCAGGCGGGTGGGATCGAGGAGCAGCCGGCGGCTGGGGCCGACGCGAAAGCGGGCGTCACGGTCCGGCGCATGTTCGCGCCGGAATCGAGCTCGCACGCTGAGATGCTGAGCGGCGACGCCGACGCGGTTGCGGCCCGCATCATCGAGATCATCCGTGAGCGCGGCGCGCTCAGGTCCTGAGGAGAGAGCATGAGTGAAGATGTCTTCGTCCTGGTCGAACATCACGCCGGTGCGGTGTCCGACGCGACCCACGAGCTCCTGGGCATGGCGCAGGGGCTGGCGGCGCAGACCGGCGGGACGGTCGTCGGCTGCCTGCTCGGTAGCGAGGCCCGCGGGCTGGCCGATGGCCTGGCCGCCGACACGGTGCTCTACGTGGACGCGCCGCAGCTGGAGGCGTTCGTGCCGGAGGCGTACGCCGCCGCACTCGCGGCGCTGGTTGCGGAGCGCGACCCGCGGGCCCTCCTGATCGCCAACACCACCGTCGGGATGGACGTCGCCGGCGCTGTGTCAGCGCGCACGGGTCGGCCGCTCATCGCCTACTGCTCCGCGATCGGTGTCGAGGACGGTGCGCTGGTGGCCACCAGCCAGGTGTACGGGGGCAAGCTGAACGCGGAGGTCGAGACGGACGGGCCTGCGGTCGTCTCGGTGGTGGGCGGATCCGCGCCGGCCGCGACCGGCGGCTCGCCGTCAGTGGAGGACGTTCCGGGGCCGGATCTGAGCGGCATCCACACCAGCTTCCGCGCGCGCGTCGAGGCCGAGTCAAGCGATGTGGACATCACCGCCCAGGACATCCTCGTGTCGGTCGGACGCGGCATCGGCGGCGAGGACAACATCGAGCTGGCCCAGGAGCTCGCGGATGCGCTCGGGGCGACGGTATCCGGCTCACGACCTGTGACCGACGCCGGCTGGCTCCCGAAGAGCCGGCAGGTCGGCAAGTCGGGCCGCAAGGTCAAGCCCAAGCTGTACCTCGCCTGCGGTATCTCGGGTGCTCCCGAGCACCTCGAGGGCATGGGCGATGCAGAGTTGATCATCGCGATCAACACCGACGAGAAGGCGCCGATCTTCGACGCCGCGCACTACGGCTCAACGATCGACCTGTTCGACCTGCTGCCGGCGCTCACCGATCAGGTGAAGGCGGTGAGCGCGTGAGCCACGTCGCGTTCCCGGTCGTCCTCGGGCTCGCGCTGCTGGTCTTCACGGGAACGATCGGCTCGCGGATCAGGCTGCTCGCGGCGGCCGCGCCAGAGCCGCGCTTTGACCGGATCCCAGAGCGCATCAAGCGCACGACCGTCTACGCGCTCGGGCAGAAGAAGTTCCTGACCGGCGAGCAGCCGGCCGGGATCGCGCACGCGATGATCTTCTGGGGCTTCGTCGTGCTCGGCCTGCAGGTCATCACGCAGTTCGGCAGGGCTTTCGACGTCAACTTCAACATCCCCGGCTTCGGGCCAAACCAGCTGCTCGGCCCGCCCTTCTTCGTCGCGCGCGACCTGCTCGAGTTCGTCGTGATCATCGCCGTCAGCTACATGCTCTACCGCCGCCTGGTCGCCCACACACCGAGGCTCTTCGGGCTCGGCAAGGCCGAGCAGCGCTACCGGCAGGCGCCGCACTGGGAGGGGATCCTGATCCTCACCTTCATCCTCTTCATCATGGTCGGCGGGCTGCTGGCCGACGCGGGCCGGCTCGTGTGGCTGGACATCCACGGCAACGAGCGCGAGTTTGCGCCGCTGACGGCGCTGGTCGCCGACATCATCGGCGGACTGGGCCGCGGCGGCGCGCACACGGTCAGCGAGGTGGGCTGGTGGCTTCACAACCTCACGGTGCTGACCTTCCTCAACCTGCTCCCGCTGTCCAAGCACTTCCACATCATCACCGCGATCCCGAACGTCTTCTTCGGCGAGCTGCCGCCGCGGCAGGTGCCGCGCACGCTCCCCGTGGCCAGCGCCCCCGCCGCGAGCCCGGCCAGGCTCGAACCGCTGACCGGCGGCCGCACGGGGGTGGCTTCGCTCGCCGACGTCAGCTGGAAGCAGGTGCTGGACGCATTCTCCTGCACCGAGTGCGGGCGCTGTACAGCCAAGTGTCCGGCGACGGCGAGCGGCAGCCCGCTCGCGCCCCGGCAGCTGATCCTCGACATCCGTGACCGCCTCTACGAGCGCCCGGAGGAGCAGCGCCGCGGCGGCGACGGCGCACAGCCGCTCATCAGTGACGAGGTGCTGTGGTCCTGCACAACGTGCATGGCCTGCGTCGAAGCCTGCCCGGTGGGCATCGAGCACGTGCCGACGATCGTCGACATGCGCCGAACCCTCGTCGATCAGGGTCGCATGGAGCCAATGCTCCAGCAGACGCTCGAGAACTTCGCCAAGCAGGGCAACTCATACGGGAAGTCCTCGCGGATGCGCGCGCGCTGGACCAAGGGGCTCGACTTCACGATCCCCGATGCGCGCGACGAGCACGTCGACTACCTGTGGTTCGTGGGCGACTTTGCCTCGTTCGACGAGCGCGTGCAGGCAGCCTCGCAGCGAGTGGCCCGGATCCTCGAGCGCTCCGGGATCTCGTTCGGCCTGCTGTACGACGGCGAGCGTAACGCCGGCAACGACGTGCGCCGAGTCGGCGAGGAGGGGCTCTTCGAGATGCTCGTCGAGCACAACATGGGTGTGCTGCGCGGGGCGAGCTTCGACGCGATCTTCACCACCGACCCGCACTCGCTGAACACGCTGCGCAACGAGTATCCGCAGTACGGCTTGGACAAGCCCGTATATCACTACACGGAATTGCTCGCAGCGCTTTTGTCTGATGGCCGGATCACGCCGACCGACCCGCTTGCCGGCGTGCGTGTCACCTACCACGACCCCTGCTATCTGGCGCGTTACAACCGCATCACCGAGGCCCCTCGCAAGCTGATCGCGGCGACCGGCGCCGAGCTCGTTGAGATGCCACGTCACGGGACCAACACCTTCTGCTGCGGGGCGGGCGGCGGGCGCATCTGGATGGACGATTCGAAGCTCGACGAGCGCCCGAGCGAGCAACGGATCCGGGAGGCGCAGGAGCTCGGTGAGCTCGATTACTTCGTGGTCAGCTGCCCCAAGGACCTGGCCATGTACTCGGACGCGGCCAAGACGGTCGGGGCCGGCTTCGAGGTGGTTGAGGTCACAGCGCTCGTCGACCGCGCGCTGGGGGCCGGGGCTGAGCCGACGGCGGCGCTGGCCGGGAGCGAGGCATGACCACCACGACACCGTGCGTGTCGCCACAGCTGGCCCGCGCGCTGGCCGCACGGCTGCGGGACGCGATCGCCGCCGGCGAGCAGCTCGCGTCGTTTGCGTTCACCGAAGGTGCGCCGGCGCCGGGTCCCGAGCTGAGCGACGGCGATGAGCTTGCGGTCGCCCACGATTTCCTCCTGCGCGTGCTCGCCGGCATCGGCGATCCGCTTAACTGGGAGCTGCTGGCGGCCGTGGTTCCGGATGGCGGGATCGGCCTCGACCAGCTGGCCTCGCAGGTGGGCCGTCCGCGCCTGGCGGTCGCAGAGCGCGTTGCGTCCCTGATCCAGCTCGGGCTCGTGAGCCGCGACCTGGAGCGCGATCGGGTGTGCGCATCGCCAGCGGGCGATGCGCTCTTCGAGCTGGTCTGCGAGCTTGACGCTGAGGTCGCGCGCTGGCTCTCGAAGCGCCGACGGGCGTGATCGTGTGCGCTGCCCATACTGCGAGCTGGATGGACCGCGCGACACGGTCCATGGTCACCTGGTGGAGACCCACGGGGATGCCGTCGAAACCTGGACCATTGGGTCAGGCCGCATGCGCTACCGCATCGCCTGCCCACGCTGCGGAGCCGCGCACGAGGCGCGCGTCAAGCCCCGCGGGCAGGACCCGGCGTTCCTCGACACCTTTGCCAAGGAGATTCGCATGGTGGCCTTCGACATGCTGATCAACCACATTCACGCGGAGCACGGGAGTGAGATATGACCGAGGTGAACGGGTGCAACATCCCGGATGAGCTGTATTACCTGATCGAAAAGCATGTCTGGGCCAGACCCGAAGGCGACATGGTGGTGGTGGGGCTGACGGATGTCGCTCAGAACCTGGCCAGGGGGATCATCTCGGTCACCACCAAGCGTGCCGGCAAGGCACTCGAGAAGGGCAAGAGCATCGGCACCGTCGAGAGCTCCAAATGGGTGGGTCCGGTACCGGCGCCGGTGAGCGGTGAGATCGCCGAGGTCAACCCAGCGCTCTCAGGCGATCCGGGCCTGCTCAACCGCGACCCATACGGTGAGGGTTGGATCGCAAGGCTGAGGCCGATCGACTGGGCCGCCGACTCGGCAGGACTGGTGACCGGGGCGGCAGGGGTGCAAGCCTACCGAGCGTTCCTCGAGCAGGAGGGCATTTCCTGCCAGGGAGGGTGAGGTGCAGGTCTACGCCGGATGCGCGCTTCCCGAGGAGTACCTCTACCACCTCGAGTTTGATGTCTGGGTGAGGCTGGAGCCGGACGGCGGCGCGCGTCTGGGCATGACCGACGTGGCGCAGACGCTTTGCGGCAGGCTGGTCTCGGTCTCCTTCCAGAAGCGTCCCGGCGATCGCATCCGGCGGGGGCGCACGCTTGTGGTTATCGAGAGCGCAAAGTGGGTCGGGCCGTTCCGCTCTCCGCTGAGCGGTGAGGTGCTGGAGATCAACGAGGCGGCTTTCCGTCAGGACATTGCGATCGCCAACCGTGATCCCTACGGCGCCGGCTGGCTGATGCGCCTGCGCCCCGATGCGCTTGAGGACGAGCGCCACCAGCTGCTTGACGGCGTCTCCGCATATCCGCTGGTGAGCGAGCGGATCGAGCGCGAGCGGATCAGCTGCATGCGGTGCGCCGAATGAGCGGCGGAGTCGTCGTCCTGCGTACCGACGACGCGCGGATCGCACGCCGGGCCGCCGCGGCCGCGGCCGCCGCCGGTCTCGAGACGCTGATCGGCGCGGCCGTGATGCTGCCCGCGCCTGCTCTGCTCGCCGGACTGGTGGCTGAGCTCGAGCTGGAGGGCGCCCTGGAAGCGATCCGCACGGCGCGTGCGGCGGCGCCTGATTGCACGATCGTCGCGTTCCTCTCGCTGCCCGAGCCGGAGCTCTGGCGCCAGGCCGAGGCGGCGGGCGCTGACGTTGTCACCACGCGTGGCCGGGTGGACCGCGCGCTGGCCGATGGTCTGGCTGACCGCCTCAGTGGCCGCCGCCGGGCCAGGCGCTTGCGGCTCGCCCCGCTGGCGGAGTTCGCGGGCCGGCTCGGCCACGTTGGGCGCGTTGACCAGAGCCCGGTCGGCGCCATCGCTCTCTACCACCTCGGTGGCAGGCTGCACGCGGTCTCCGATGCCTGCCCGCACGCCGGCGCATCGCTGTGCGAGGGCGACTTGGACGGCCCGGTCATCACGTGTCCCCGCCACGGCAGCCAGTTCCAGGTCACGGACGGCGCGCGGCTGCGCGGGCCGGCGGACCTCGACCTGCGAGTATTTCCGGTAGTGATCGAGGCTGGTGTGGCGTTCGTCGAGCTTCCCGCATGACCGCCGCGCGCCGTGTGATCGTGGTCGGCGCGGGACCCGGCGGGCTTGCCGCGGCGGCGCGGCTGCGCGAACGCGGCGCCGGTGGCGTGGCGGTGACGCTGGTCTCGCCGGGGTTGCGCGCCGCTTTCTTGGCCGGCACGCTGGATGTGGCGCTCGGCGACGCCGAGCCGTCTGCCTTTGCCGCGCGCGTGGCGCTCGCCGGTGTGGAGTGCGTCGCCGGCGAGGTCACGGCTGTCGCCCCGGACGGCGTCGAGCTCGCCGCCGGGCGCATGCACGCTGACGCCGTGATCGCGGCGCCCGGCCTGGCGGTGGATGAGGAGTCCGTGCCCGCGAGTTGGCGACGGGTCGCCGCAGTGTGGGATCCCGATGCGGCAGGCCGTCTGCGCGACCGTGTGCTGACCCCACGCGCCGGGCGTGTTGTGGTTGCGGTGTGCGGCGTCCCGTACCGCTGCCCGCCGGCGCCACTGGCGCTTGCGGTTGCGTTGGCAGACCGCCACCGCGAGGCCCGTCACCAGGTGCGGGTGACCGTCACCACGCCCGAGCCGGTCCCGCTGGCCGGGGTCGGCGGCGAAGCTCCGGCGTTGGTGAGCGACGCCTGCACGGCCGCCGGCGTGACGCTCGAGCGTGGCTTCGCGCCGGATCTGGGCGCCAGTGAGGACGGCGTGCTGCGCAGCACGGACGGCCGCGAGATCGCCTATGAAGGCGCGCTGCTCGTGCCGCTGCACCGCCGTCCACGCTGCCTCGCATCGCTGCCGGGAGAGGGGCCGATGGTGGCCGTGGGCGAGCGGGGCAGCGTAGACGGTAGCCTGCTCTACGTCGTCGGCGACGCGGCCGCCACCGGCCTGCCGCGCGCAGCCGGGGTCGCGCGCGCGAGCGCGGTCGCCGCCGCCGACCAGGTGCTGGAGCGGCTCGGCGTGGTCGCGGCACCGGCCCAGGAGCCGATCGAGGCCTCCTGCTTCATGTTTCATCACGGGGGCGCGCTGAGCCGGATACGCGTCCGTTACGTCGGTGGCGCGGCGAGCATCGCCACCGACGGTCCGAGCCTCGACCTGTGGCCGGCGCGTGAGGGGGAGCTGCGCCGCTTCCTGGAAGCGGCCGGCGCAGCGCTGCCCGGCTAGGCCAACCGGCGCAGATTGGCTATTTGCTTATATGCGGATTGTTACAAATAGTGAAGTATCCCGCCGCCATCAGGGCAGTGGTGTGACGCTGTCTCCGACCCTCACAGTCCCAGGGCGCAGCACGCGCCCGTAGACGCCGAACGGCAGTGGCTCGCTGGCCTGGATGCCGGAGCGGTAGGAGCGCAGCAGGTCAAGGGTCGGCAGCGTGATCTGGCCGCTCTCCGGATCGCGGCTCGTGATCAGGCAGCGGCCCACGTGACCGTCGAAGCGCAGCACCGCCTCGCCGATCTGCAGCCGCTGGCCGAGCCAGCCATCTTCGGCGTGCGCGGCTACGCCTTCGACCTCGAGCAGCATCCGGAAGCGGCGGGCGTCCACGCTGTCGGTGCCGGCCTCGTGCGCGAGCCGCTGGAGCGAGCCGTGCGAGACCAGGCTGACCGCGCCGCGGGCTCCGCGGTCGACCGCCGAGCCCGCGGCGAAGAGGCGCAACGGGACGCCGCAGAACTCTGAGATCGCTTCGGCCCAAGGACCTTCCACGAGCTGCCCTGCGACCCGATGCGAGTAGAACTGACAGTCGAGCGTCTGGCCGAGGCGAACCTGCTCGCAGATCACCGTGCCGTCGGGAAACCTGACGCTCAGCCGGTCGCTGACCACGCTCGACACCAGTTGCTGGAGCGCGCCGATCTGCTTGGCGTTGCGCATGCGCTGCCTGCCGTCCGCCAGAAAGAAGCGCCGGTCGCCCTCGGCTCCGCGCTCGCTCAGCTCGACCCGCCCGACGCTAACGAGCTGCGTCCCCTTGATCGTCGCCGTGTTGAGGGCGCTGACCGTTACGCTCATAGCCGTCGCATTGCAGCATAGGCAGGCGCGGATAGCGTGGGTAGCGCTCCGGCTGCAGGCGTGCGCGCCTGCAGAGTGAGAACACAGATCCACGCGTGTTGCGCACCAGCTGCTGATGGATGCATGACGAGCAGAGCGATGCGGTCGGCGCGGGCCGCCTCACTGGGGTGGCAGCTGCGAGAGCACCAGCAGCTTGCCGCCCACCTGCTGGGCTTCGACCTGTGAGGAGAACAGGGCGCCCGCCGTGACCTGGTCGACGAAGCCGGCCTCAGCGGTGCGGCTCCACATGGTCAGCTGCGGCAGCTCCGGTGGATATTGCGCGAGCGTGCGGGTGAGTGGCACCGCGAGCCAGGGGGCGAGCTCCTTGCGCACGAACGCGACTGCCACCGTGACCGGCCGTCCGGTGGTCCCCGATCCGCCGCTGCTGACTGTGCGGCCGGGGGGGAGGACGACAACCACGTTCTGGCTGTGAGGGATGTACTTGAGCGTGTAGAGCGCGAGCTCGAGCGCCTCACGCCTGAGCAACAGCAGGCGATCAGTCGATGCGGTGCCGGCCAGCTCGCAGCTCTTGGCCCCCAGACCGCAGATGTTGTAGGCCACGGTCTCGCCGTTTAGCAAGCCGAGCGACTGCGCCTTGCCGGCCGGGCTCGAGTTGACCGCGATGGTCAGGCCGCTGCCGGTCGTCGTGCCGGCGGCGGTTGTCTGGGCGACGGCTACGGGCGTGATCACGTCAAGCTGTTGGGCGGCGCTCGCGCGATAGTACGGCGCGAGGTGCGCCGCGATCTCCGAGACACCTTCGCTGCCAGAGCTATTCGGCGCCCACGCCGACCAGGCGGGTCCGCTGACCGCGGCGCTGGTGCCGGCATGGTCAGCCAGCACGATCACGGCGATCGCGAGCGCTGCGCTGGCGATGCCGACCAGCACTGAGATCGTCACGCGGAAGCGAAGCGCGTGCGGGTGCGTGCCCTCAGCGGTGCGCTCGGTGGTCATGCGCCGGGCCAGGTGGCGTCGTCGTAGAGGTCCACCTGCGGGCGCACCAAGCCGACGCTGTCCAGCAGGTCGCCCACCTCGTCGCCGTGCATCTCCCGGCGCTCCATCAGCTCGTCGGCGATCCGCTCGATCGCCGCCCTGTTGGTGGCGATCAGGCTGTAGGCCATGACATAAGCCTGCCCGAGCAGCTGCGCGACCGAGTCGCGCTTGCCGGGACTGGACAGCACGGCACTGATGGGATCTCCGCTCAGCGGCGAGCCGCCGGAGGCGCGGTTCATGATCTGGCCGCCGATCTCCTCGAGGCGCTGCTTGACGCGTTCACGCGCGTCGGGCTGCTCGCCGGGCCCGAGCCTGCGGCTCGGCTGCAGGCTGATCGGCAGCTCCTCAGGGCCCATGCCCCACATTCCCACCATGGCGCTCGCGGTCGCGGTGGCGCTGTACAGGTCGCCGCTGACCCCCTGTGAGTTCTCCCCGTAGAAGACGTGCTCGGCCGCCATCGCGCCGAGCGTCATGATCAGGCTTCCCATCACGCGGCCTCTGAAGTGACTGAAGCGTTCGTCCTTCTCCATGGACTGGTAGTGGCCCAGCGAGCCGCCGCGCTTGCGGATCGACAGCCGCGTCGATAGCACGTCGTTGCCGAGGAACACGTGACCCGCCGCCGCGTGGCCCGCCTCGTGGATGGCGACCGCGCGCGTCTCCTCCTCGACGTACTCGATGTTCTGGGCGGTTCCCGACTCCACCGTGGTCATCGCCTCGACGATGTCGCGCCACGCGAACGCGTGCCTGCCTTCGGAGTGCGCGATCGTGAGCGCCATCGAGCAGCACTGCTCGATCATCGACGGTGAGTAGCCTCCGGTGATCCGTGCGAGCTCGTCGCGGCGATGGTCGGTGTCCAGGTCCGGCTCGTGTGCGACCTTGGCCATGTAGAGGTCGAAGATGTCCTTGCGGTCATCCTTGGTCGGCGTGCGGAACCAGATGTGACGCCCCATGCGCCCCGGCCGCGTCAGCGCCGGGTCGAGGGCTTCGATCGGCACGTTGCAGGCGCCGATGAAGTAGATCTCCTCGCGCCTGGGCTTCGGTGTCGAGAGCCGCAGCCGTAGCCGTCCGACGCGCTGCGGCAGGACGAACAGGGCGTCCAGGAATGTGTTGAAGCGGTTGACGATGAACTTCTGGAAGACTGGCGGCTCGCCCATCCCGTCCATCACCACGAGCAGCTGGTTGAGCGCCTGCCCCTGGTAGCCCATGCCGCCCATGCCGCCGGGGAACACGGCGTTCACCCGGGCTGAGACCCGCTGCAGAAAGCCGGCCGCACCGGGCAGCGGATTGGTTCCGGCGCGCGCCGCGAACAGCTGGTCGCGCCACTGCCGGGTCTCGATCACCACATCCCCGGTCGGTGTTATGGCGCCGCTGGATCCGAAGAAGAGGAAGTCATGGATCGAGCTTGGGGCGTCCTGCGAGCCGCCCGTCAGCGACGTCCCTAGGGCCTGGCGCCGCAGGCCGACGGCATCGATCTCGTCGATGAAGACGATGCACTGGCCGCCCCACTTGCGCGCCAGCTTCCGTGCGCGATGTGCCAGCAGCTGTACCACCAGCGCGTCCATCCCCATGAACATCTGCGCGAAGCCCGAGCCCGGGATCGTCACGAACGGGCAATTGAAGTTCGTGGCAATCGCCTTGGAGATCATCGTCTTGCCGGTGCCCGGGGCGCCCAGGAACAGCAGGCCTCGCTCGCGCTTGCCACCCGCCTTCTCGAACTCCTCGCCGGACTGCCACAGCGTGATCACGCGGGTTATCTCTTCCTTGGCCTCGGCCTGGCCACGAACATCGTCGATCTTCACACCCCAGCTGGCGTCGCCCGGCTCGTAGCTCCTGATCCCTCGGGCCGCCATGAACAGGAAGGGGCCGAACAGGATGAAGACGTTGATGAACAGCAGCAGCGGCAGCTGCACGAAGATCAGCGCGAGCTGCGGGAGGGTGTTGGGCGGGAAGATCGTGCGCAATCCCGCGAACGGGTTGAAGAAGCCGGCGCTAACGCCCGCGAAGGCGAACAGCGCTTGGCAGAGCAGCAGCAGGACCAGCACCGAGCCCACCCAGATCGGCAGCCGCCGGTACTTGGAGCGCCAGTACCAGTACCGCCGCCGCGCGACGATGTCAGCCTCCTTCAGCTCCGCGCCGGCCCCGTAGAGGCTCGGCCAGGGCAGGAAGCGACGCGCCACCACCTCTACGAGGCCGCGGAACAACACCACGGCGAGCGCCGTCAAGAGCAGCGACGCCAGCAGGCCCAGATGGTTGGAGTCGTAGAGAACCAGGAAGAACGCTGGCGCGGTCAGCAACGCCACCAGCGTTGCTGCCCGGGTGAGGCGCCGCCATTCGTGCGCCAGCGCAGATGCGTGCTCGTTGATCGGGCCCCGGAGGCCGGTGGTCTGCTCGGCGTAAGCCATGGCTTACGTCGTCAGGGTACCGCCGATCCCGCCCACGTCAATCACGGCGCCGCCGTTGATGGGTCAAGCGCGTGTGGCCGTGCGCCTGTGGGTGCCGCCCGCCCCGAAGAATTGCTCCACGGCTTGCGCGATGCCACCGGCGATCACGTGCTGTCCGAGTCTGCTGTCGGCGATCGAGCCCTCGAACGGGTCGGTGATGAAGAGCGGCTCGATCAGCGCCCCGGGCATCATGCTCGGCGTGTCGAACCAGCCGGGCTTGGCGGGGCCCAGCAGCATCAGGTGTCCGTAGGCATCGCCCGCCGCCGCGTTGACCGCTGAGCCCAGGCCGCCGTCGAGCTGAACGCCCTCATCGGGAATGCCCCATCCGCGACGGTTCATCGCGGTGAGCACGTCGCGCTGCACGAGCCGCGCCAGCCGCAGGTTCTTGGCGGCGAAGGAGCGGACGGCGTCGTAACCGGTCACCGACCCGGCGTTGTTGGGCGCGCCGGCGTCGAAGTAGATACCCACGAGCACATCGGCGTGACCGCGATTGGCGCACTGCGCGCGCGCGGCCACGTCGGCATGGACGCCGGCGGCGGTCAGCACGTTCCCGTCCACGTCGGCCTTCGTCAGCCGCGCCACCGAGGTGTCGCGCGTGCGCGACACCACCACCCGAAAGCCCTTTGCGCGCAGGAGCGCCATCGCGTCGAGCTCAACCGGCAGCGTGAGGTCGGCTTCATAGATCGTCTTGCCGCGCTCCGTGCGTCCGACCGATCCGGGGTCGAGGCCACCGTGGCCGGCGTCGAGGAAGGCGGTCAGGTGACGGTTGCCGTGGGTGGGCGCGTAGGCCATGCAGGCGGAGGGCTCGAAGTACGCGGCGTCCACGGGTGTCACGGTGCTGGCGGCGCGCGCGGGTCGCGGTCGGCGCGGGCCACGCTGAGCGCTGCTCCCGCCGCCCAGAACACCGGCGCCGATGCCGATCACGACCGCTGCCGCCAGGCCCCAGACCAGCGAAGCGCGTCGGGCGCCCTGGCCCGGGCGCGGCCGGCGCCCGCGACCACCTGCGCCGCCGCTGCGCGGGTTGCGGCGTGGAGCGGAGCTCATGACAGCGGGCGGGTGAGGGTTCGCGTGCGGAGCAGGGGCATAACGAGCATGACGCCGTTTCCTAAGAGAAACATTATCTCTCTTGTTGGCCGCCGCTTGCGGCCTGGTTACGCTGGCTTCATGAGCGGAGGATGGCGCACGGTCAGGACGGTGGCGGCCGTGCTCGTGATGGCACTGAGCGGGGGCGCCACGGCGCGCCTCGCGAGCGCCGGACCGGCTCCGTCCACGGCCTGGACGACGTTCGACTACAACGCGCAGCGTTCTGGCGTCGGACCGCCCGACACGGGCATCACGGCGGCGAACGTCGGCTCGCTGCGGCGGATCGCCGTGCGCCTGCCGGGCACGGTCGACTCCTCGGCGGTGGCGGTGACAGCTGTGCGCGTGCGCGGCGCGACCCATGACGTCGCCATCGTGACCACCTCCTACGGTCGCACGCTGGCGCTCGACCTGGTCAACGGCCGGGTTCTCTGGCAGTTTGCGCCAGCGGGCGTGCGCGCGCTTCAGGGCGGTCCGCAGATCACCACGGCTGCGCCGGTCATCGACCCGAGCCTGGCGTACGTGTACGTGACCAGTCCCGACGGTTACGTCTACAAGCTGAGCATCGCAAGCGGTCGTCCGGTGTGGGGCACCCGCGTCACGTACGCGCCCCAGCGCGAGAAGCTGGCCGGGGGTCTGAACCTTGCCGACGGTGAGCTGATCGCGGTGACCGGCGGCTACTACGGAGATGTGCCCACCTATCAGGGTCACGTGGTCGCGATCGATCCGGCGACCGGTGCCATCACTCATGTCTTCAACACGCTCTGCTCGAACATCAAGACGCTGATCAGGCCGCCGACGCGCTGCGGCGCGAGCGACTCCGCGATCTGGGGCAGGCCGGGCAGCGTGGTGCTGCCCGGTACAGGCAACATCCTGGTGGCGACCGGCAACGGGCCGTTCAACGGACGCACCGATTGGGGAGACAGCGTGCTAGAGCTCTCGCCTGCCCTGCGCCTGCTGCGCCACTGGACGCCCGTCAACCAGGCCCAGCTGAACACAGGTGACCACGATCTGGGCAGCACCGAGCCGGCACTGCTGCCGGCCCGTGGTGGCGTGCAGCTGGCCGTTCAGGGCGGCAAGCAGGGCGTTCTGAACCTGCTCGACATCAACCGTCTGGACGAGGTCAGCGGACCCGCCGGGCCGCGGACCGGCGGCTCGCTCCAGACCATCGCTGGACCTGGTGGGACCGACATCTACAGCCAGCCCGCCGTCTGGCGGGCGCCGGACGGCAGGGTCTACGTGTTCGTCACCAGCAACGCCGGCACCGCCGCCTATGCGCTCACAGCCTCACGGCGTCTGCGCGTGGCCTGGCAGAACGGACAGGCGGGAACCAGTCCACTCATCGCCGGCGGGCTGCTCTACGTCTACAACCAGGTTCAGGGCGTGCTGAACGTCTATGACCCTGTGACCGGCCACCTATACCGGGCACTGAAGGCGGCTCCAGGCCACTGGAACAGCCCGATCGTCCTCGGTGGCAGGATCGTCCTGCCGGTCGGAGATGACAACGCTCATCTGAGCACCGGCGAGCTGTTCATCTACCACCTGCCTGGTCGGTGAGCGTCGTGGTCGCCCGAGGGTTGTGAAGCGGCGTCAGCGTGCGCTCGAGCCGGGGGCGCAGGTGCTCGTGCTGCGTCGGTAGGCAGAGGCGTTCGCCCAGGTGACCGGGGTCCTCGTCGATGGCGAATCCGGGGGATGTGGTGGCGATCTCGAAGAGGATGCCCTGCGGCTGGCGGATGTAGATCGAATGGAAGTAGTCACGATCGATCACCGGCGTTACCGCCAGGCCGGCGGAGCTGATCCGCTCGCGCCAGGCCAGGTGATCCCCATCGGCTGAGTGCCATGCGATGTGGTGCACGGTGCCGGCGCCCTGGAGGCCATGCTGGCCCGTGGGCTCGTAGGTCCAGCGGAAGCGGCGGCTGTGCCCCTCCAGCAGGTAGCCGCCGCCGGTGTCCGCCTCGGTGAAGCCGAGGGTGTCGGTGAGCAGTGGTGCGTCCGTCTGCAGCGGACGGCTGATGTAGGCGCGTGCACCTTCGACGCCCATGATCGCGTTTCCATCGCTGATTGCTTCATGTCGCGCGTTCAGCGCGGGGTTGCGCGGGTCGGCCGTGACCAGCTCCAGCGAGAGCCCGTCCGGATCGGCGAGCTTCAGCGAGTCGCGGGAGGCGCGGTCGCAGGCGTGCCCATGCTCGCCCAAACGCTGCTCCCAGAAGTCCAGGGCCGTGCGCCCGGCGACGCCCAGCTCGATCGTGTGGACCATGCCGGCGCCGGCGCGCCCCGGCTGGGCGCCGCGGAACTCGAACCACGTCAGGATCGACCCGGGCGTGCCGTGCTCATCGCCAAAGTAGAGGTGGTAAGCCTCGGGCGCGTCGAAGTTGACGGTCTGCTTGACCAGCCGCAGGCCCAGCAGGCCGGCGTAGAAGTCAATGGCGCGCTGCGCGTCGCCGGTGATCATCGTGATGTGATGCATGCCGTCGAGTCGCATCCGGACCTCCTGTTGCTCTTGCCGGCGTGCCCGAGGACACCCTCGGCTCCGCGAGCCACGCGCCTGCGGAGCCTCAACTGCCACCCGGCCGCGCGAGCCTGAGCATACCGATGCAGAGCCAGCAGGACAGCGAGTAGGCCGGCGGCCCCGAAGAGGCTTGCTCCGCGCAGCAGATGGGCGGGTCGTGTCCTGGGCCGGCGCTTGTCGTCCGCGCTCAGACATGCTTTCGTGCTTGCGCGTGATTCGACGCATTGTCCGACACGGTGCTGGCCTGGTCCGGGGCCGTCGGGTGCGCAGTGCTCATACCGTAGTAGTAGACTTTGCGTGTGCCGCGTGGTAACCCCTCACCCAAGCTCGCGATTACTGTCGACGCTGACATCGACCGTCGCGTCCGCCAGGCGGCGGCGCAGGATCGGGTGAGCGTCTCGGCGTGGATGACCGCGGCTGCTCGGTCCGCACTTGCTGTTCGGGATGGTCTGGCGGCGGTTGCGGAATGGGAAGCTGAGCATGGTGTGCTGACCGACGCCGAGATGGCCGCCGCCGGCAGGCGGGTTGATGCTCAGCTGGGCCGCTCCCGAGCACGCGCGGCTTCGTGAGCTTTGTTTACGACGCCGGGGTTCTGGTCGCGGCGGATCGCAGCGACCGTTCAGCATGGGCCGAGCATCGGGTTCGTTTGCAGCGTGGGTTGATTCCGGTGACCACTGCGCCGGTGGTGGCACAGGTCTGCCGCTCCCCGCGGCAGGCTCAGCTGCATCGTTTCCTGCGCGGCTGTCAAGTGATGCCGTTCACAGCCGATCAGGCGCCCGTGGTTGGGGCATTGCTTGCGGCGGCAGGTACCGCGGACGTAGTCGATGCGCATCTTGTGAACGTCGCCGCGGGGTTGGGCGCGACCGTGCTGACGACCGACCCGGACGATCTTGCACGTCTCTCTGCGTGCCTGGACGCTCCCGTCTTGATCGCCACGATCTGAGCAGCCTGACGGGTCCGGGCCGGGATGCTGCCTGTCGTGGCGACGTTCTGCCGGATCCAACGCGAAGGCACGCTTATCCGCGGCCGTCGGCGGACGCCGCCCAAGAGGCGGCTAACCACGACTGGACGCTGCGCGTCGCCGACGAGAGCCAGAGCCTGAACCGCATAGACGTCCGCTCGGGCATCTTGGCCGCCAGATTCGGATGTTCGGCCGCGGCGCGCACGGCTCCATGCCGCAAGCCAGCATCGATCCTGTCGTGATGGCCGCCTCGACCGTCTCGCGCGCTGATCAGCGGTGCCTACCCGATGTTGGACAC
>DAIDME010000097.1 GCA_027449125.1 Solirubrobacterales bacterium
GCGGCCCGCGCCGCCTACCGCCCGCGCGCCGCCGCGCGGGCGTAGAACTCCGCCTCCGCTGCTCCCAGCTCGGTGAGCGGCGGGTCGTTGTAGTACCACTCGCGCGCGATTCGGTGGAAGTTGCCCTGCGCGTGCAGCTGCGAGATCACCGCCAGGGTCAGGACCTCCATGCGCCGGCCGAAGATGTGGTCGGGTGGCGCCGACTCGTGCCGCAGCTGGCCGAAGTACTCAGAACGCGGGTCGCTCATGTCGATCAGCACCTGGGTCGCGTACTCAGGCGTGAGCGTGACCTCCGCGTCGACCGTGTACCAGGAGGTCGCGGCCCGGAAGTGCTCAAGCACCCGATCCGGGTCGAACATGTCGGGCTCCGGGAAGAAGCCGACGGCCGTGCCGAGCTCCATGATCTTGTCCTTGTCGCCCTCGATCACGGCGCGTGCGATCTCCATCTCGAGCTCGACCGCGCCGGCGGGCATGCGCTTGAACAGGCCGAAGTCGAAGAAGGCCACCCGGCCGTCGGGCAGCAGCATCGAGTTGCCCGGGTGCGGGTCGCCCGAGAACTGCCGGTGGCGGTACATGCAGCCGAAGTAGAAGCGAAACAGGATCTCGCCAAGGCGGTCGCGCTCTGCCTGCGGGTAGCTCTTCACCTCCTCGAAGCCGATCCCCTGCACGAACTCGGTGACCAGCACGCGCTCGCGCGACAGTGAGCTCACCACCTCGGGCACCACGATGAACGGATGGCCGCGGTAGATGCGAGCGAGTGAGCGCTGGTTCTGCGCCTCGAGCTCATAGTCGAGCTCCTCCTCGATGCGACGGTGGATCTCCTCGCCGACCGTCTTGGGATCGAGCCCGGGCGCGATCCGCTTGGCGATCCGCAGGATCATGCCGATGTTCTGCAGGTCGGCTCGGACCGCGGCGGCCACCCCCGGGTATTGGACCTTGACCGCCACCTCGCGGCCGTCCTGCAGGCGCGCGCGGTAGACCTGGCCGATCGACGCG
This sequence comes from Solirubrobacterales bacterium, assembly GCA_027449125.1. Taxonomy (GTDB): domain Bacteria; phylum Actinomycetota; class Thermoleophilia; order Solirubrobacterales; family Solirubrobacteraceae; genus Palsa-465. The sequence continues at coordinate 997 of DAIDME010000097.1, forward strand.
GCCGCGATCGGCTCGGTCTCAAACTCCGCGAAGGTGTCCTCGAGCGGCTCGTCGAGCTCCTGCTCGATCACGCGGCTCATCTCCTTGAAGGTCACGGTCGGGGCCGCGTCGCGTAGCCGTGCGAGCTTGCGCTGGAACTCCTCGCGGTGCTCGGGCGGGACCAGGCCCGCATCCAGGAAGGAGAGCACCTGACCCACCTTCATCGCCGCACCCTTCATCGTGCCCAGCGCGGTCACGATCTGCTCGGCTGCCTCCAGGTTGCGACGCTCCAGGGCAGCCTCGCGACCCTCCTTGGAGCGCACGACGTTGCCCGCCACCGTGCCCGCCTGGCGGAGCGCTTGGCTCGCCGCCAGGCCGCCGATCTTCGCGCTGCGTCGCAGCCGCGATGTGGGGATCTTGCTGTCGTCAGCCATCTCGCCGCGTGCTGGTCGTGCTCATGCGCTCGACGCTAGGAACCCGCGTCGCCGTCCGCGCCGTTCGGGGTGACCCGTGAGCCGGGGACGATGTCATCCGTGCCGTCAGGCCAGCGGACCCAGGCCTTGTGGCCGCCGTCGTAGTCGCCCGCCAGCAGGATCAGCGTCGCCGGCTCGCCCAGCGCCACGCAGGTGCTCGTGCCCTCTGGATCGAGCCCGCGCCAGATCCGCACGAAGGGGTTGGACTCCAGTTCGTCGGCCACGGTCGTCGGCTCGGTGTGACCCGGGTGGATGCGCGTCGCGGCGGGCAGTGCGAGCAGCCTGTCCATGATCGAGTGCCGCAGATCGGCATAGGTAGTGTGCCCCGGGGCGCGCACGCCTCCGACGGAGCCGCGAAACAGCGTGTCGCCGGTGAACAGGTCGCTGCCATCTGCCAGGAGCGAGATCATGCCGGCCGTGTGCCCCGGCGTGTGTAGCGCCTCGAACGTCAGGCGGCCGCTCGAGATCACCTGGCCGTCCACGAGATCGCCGGTGGCCGTGGGCACCAGTTCGCGCTCCAGCGGGTGGATCAGCACCTGCGTACCGGGGTGGGCTGAGAGCACGACGGGAAGCTCGTCGATGTGGTCGTGGTGGCGGTGGGTGAGCAGTACGTGGGTCAGCTCGTATCGCTCTCGCTCGATCAGCTCGAGCAGCGGCGTCACGGGGCCGCCCGCGTCGACCATGACGGCGGTGCGGGCGCCGTCGTCTGCGACGAGGTAGGTGTTGGACAGCCACCGGCTGTTCATCGAGCGCTCAACGATCACTGTCTGTAAGAGCGTATCCGCTCGCCGCCGCCACCCATCCGGCATCGGGCTCCACGCCCGCCGGCAGCGCTGGCGCTAGCCTTAGCGGCGTGACGGCCGGACCCGAGAACAGCACCGGTAAGAGCAAGGTCGCCTACCTGCTCGAGCGGCTCGCGCAGGGCGTGGCTGCGCACGACCGTGAGAACCCCGGCCACCACACCTGGGGCGTGGGCATGTCGGCCTTTGACATCGACCGGCTGGGGCTGGAGGAGGGGGAGCAGATCCTCCCCGGCATCGTGCTGCAGGCCGACGGTGGTGTCACCGGCGCCTTCCGCGTGCTGTGCGACGGCGATCACGACGGCGAGCGCGAAGAGCAGCAGGAAGAGGTCGTGGACGCGGTGGCCGAACAGGATCGCGAGCTAGAGGTGATCCACACGGGTGGCGGTGACGGTGACCGGGCGTACCCCCCTCCCCTGCGGCCCCCCTTCTAAGAGCCGGGCCGCGTGGCTGACCTGCCGCAGACGATCCTGGCGCGTGGCCCCTGGCAGCCCGACGCGGTGCGCGCAGTCTGGCGTTCTGACTCCTACCATCCGGACGCCGCGGCCGCAGCCGAGGCAGATCGCGCGCTCGAACGGTTGCGTGAGCGCGGCTCCCCCACCCACGACGGGCTCGCGGCACGCCTGGCGGGCTTCCGGGTGGAGGACGGTCGGTTGACGCTGGAGCTGCAGCCCATCCGCTGGGCGCTGCGGCTGTCACGTACCGACGCGAGCGACACGATCTCGGCTCTGTGCGTGGTGCGGGATGCCGACGGCCGCTGGCTCGCCGGCCGCCGGGCTGGGTGGGTTGCGACCTGGGCGGGGCGTTGGGCGCTGGGCGCGGGCGGCGCGGTGGAGGTCGGCGAGAGCCCGGTGCTGACGCTGACCCGCGAGTTGCGCGAAGAGTGGAGCGTCGAGCCCGCGCGCCTGCGCGTCGAGGCGCTGGTGCGCACGCCCAACCGCAGCGTGATGCTCCTGGCCCAGGCCTGGCTGCCCGCTGGTGCCGCCGTCGCCCCCGACCACGAGCACGACGAGTTCTCATGGTGGCCTGATCAGGTCTCACGCTGGCCGCCCGAAGCCGACCCGCTGTTGCGCGATGTCGGCGCGATGCTCGAGGCGGCCTGATGAGCGTCTCGGAGACCGCCGGTCGCCGGCCCATCTTCACCCGGATCGTCACCTTCAACCGGCTCGAGTACGTCTCGATGTTCCACTCGTGCATCTACCTGTCGCTGCTCATCTGTGCGTTCGTGCTCGGCAACCCGGAGCCCGCCACATTCGTCCTCGGCCTCTCCCACGGGTTGATCTGGATCGGCATGTCACTGACCTGCATCGCCGCTGCGCGCTACAAGGTGATCCCGTACTGGCTGGCCGTCACGGTCGCGATCCTGGGTGGGCTGGGCCCGTTCATGGGCACTGTCGGATTCGTCTACGAGACGCGCCGCCGTGGGCGGACCTCCGCAACGGCAGGGGCGTGAGCCGCCGCCCGGTATCCTTGCGCCCAAGATCAGCTCCGAGCCCATCATCGATAGCCGGCCGCCGACGGGGCGGCGCCAGCGCCAGCGCGAGCGGATGCGCGAGCGGCTGCTCGCAGCCGCGCTGGAGCTGTTCGCCGTCCAGGGCTTCTCGGACACCACGATCGACCAGATCGCGGACCGCGCTGACGTGGCGCGCCAGACGGTGCTCAACCACTTCCCGCACAAGGCCGACTTCGCCCGAGCCTGGGGCCAGGCGCGTCGCGATCAGCTGACGGCGATAGGCGCTGAGGCCGCGGCGGACGAGTCGGCCTGCGCCCTGGTCCGGAGGCACTTCCAGGCGCTGGCCGCGTCCAACGAGCGCGAGCGCGAGTTGACGCGCGCGCTGCTCCAGAGCCTCACGCCGACGGAGGTGTTTCGCGTCATCAGCGCCGTCCCGAGTGCGGTGATCGAGCGCGGGCAGCGCCGCGGTGAATTTGACGAGGCCACAGATCCCACGGCCGCGGCGGAGGTCCTCACCTCCGTCTACTTCGGGACCGTCAGCCGCTGGTTGAGCGACGGGCCCGCTCCGTTCGAGCTCTCGCAGGCGCTCGGCGAGCGGCTGGAGCTCGTGCTCGCCGGGTTGCGGGCTCGCTGACGCACCCGAGGGCCGGTTCGCCGACCCGACCGAGGGCCGGCTCGCCGACCCACCCGAGGGCCGGCTCGCCGACGCACTCGTTGCGGGCGAGAGGCTCAGCGTTGCGCTTGACATCCAGCTGTCTAGGTTCTAACCTAAGTTTAGGTCAGAACCTACTACACACGGAAGGATGCTCATGTCACTGCACACACCCAGCCTCACCGCCGCCCGCCGCGCGTCAGAGCCGCCGACGCTGCCGTTCTCGCGTCGCCGCCTGCTCCCCGCCACCGCCCTGGCGCTCGCCGGCTCGCTCGCCGGCGTCCTGACGATCCGTGCCGTCGCCGTCGCGAGCACCAGCGACACGAGTCGCTTCTCGCCCCTGGCGCCCGGGAGCGTGATCTCGCTCACCGTCCTCGGCGTGCTGCTGGCCGCAGCGACCTGCCTGTGGCTGAACAGGGTCAGCGCCCGTCCCGTCGCCAGCTTCCGGTCGGTCGCTGTGGCGGCACTGGCGCTCTCCCTGGTCCCCGACCTCATCGTCTGGCTGGCCCGGCCGTTCCCGCAGACGCGCGCCGCGACGGTGTTGCCACTGATGGCCATGCACGTGCTCGTCGCCGCCATCTGCCTGGTGGTCCTGCCCCGGCTCGGCCGCGTCGACACGGAGGTGTGAGCCACCGGCGGGGGCGGCCCACAGCGTCAGCTCGGGCCGCCGCCGGTCTCGGCTAAGCTACCTCCACAGGACGCGTGCGATGGCCGTTGAGACAGGCACTTATCAGGTAGTGATGCCGGCGATGGGCGACTCGGTCGTCGAAGGCACCATCCTCCAGTGGCACCGGCACGAGGGCGAGAGCATCGCCGACGGTGAGACGCTCGTGGAGATCTCGACCGACAAGGTCGACGCCGAGGTGCCCTCGCCGGTATCCGGGACGATCGTCAAGCTCTACGCCGCCGAGGGCGACACCGTCGCCGTCAGCGGCCCGCTCGCCGAGATCGCCCTGGGCGGCAACGGCAACGGCAACGGCGCAGCCGCGGCCAGCGAACCGCCACCAGGCGACCCGGCCCAGATCCTCGACATCGTCACCCCCGGCGGCAGCGAGAGCGTCACCGAGGGGACGATCCTCGAGTGGTCCGTAAAGGTCGGCGACACGGTCTCAGACGGCGACACGATCGTAGAGATCTCGACCGACAAGGTCGACATGGAGCTGCCCGCGCCCGCCGCCGGCACCATCACCGAGATCCTCGCCGAGGAAGGCGCGACCGTCGGCGTGGGCGAGGTGATCGCCCGGATGACGGTCGGCAAAGCTGGCGCTGCGGCGGGTGCTCCCGCTGGAGCCCCGCCGCCCCAACCGTCCGCAGCCGCACCCGCTGCTCAGCGCGGCCCGCAACCCGTGGCCGCGCAGGCGGCGGGCGGCGCCACCCCAGTGGCGCAGCGCGCGGCCGCCGGGCTGGGCGTCAACCTCGCCGGCGTGGCGGGCAGCGCCCGCGGCGGGCGTGTCACCAAGGACGACGTGCTGAGCGCCGCCGCGAGCCTCGAGGCGCTGCCGGCCGGCGCGCAGAAGCTCAAGGGCGGCGCCGCGATGCTGGCACGCTACATGGACGAGAGCCGCCAGGTCCCGACAGCGACATCCTTCCGCACGCTGACCGTGAGCGTGCTCGACGCGCGCCGCCGGCAGCTGAAGGACGCCGGACACAGGGTGTCCTTCACCCACCTGATCGCCTACGCGATCGCCCGCGCGGTGAGCGACCAGATGCCGGTGATGGCCCACCACTACGCCCAGGCGGGGGGCGACGGCTACCGCGTCGACGACGGTCAGGTCAACCTCGGCCTCGCCGTCGACGTCGAGAAGAAGGACGGCAGCCGCACGCTGATGGTGCCGGTGATCCGCGACGCCGGACGGCTCGACTTCAAGGTCTTCCTGGCCGCCTACAACGACCTGGTCGAGAAGGCGCGCACCAACACGCTGAGCGCCGACGATCTGGCCGGCGGCAACATCTCGTTGACCAACCCCGGCGGCCTCGGCACGGCTGCCTCGGTGCCGCGGCTGATGTCCGGTCAGGGCACGATCGTGGCGACCGGGTCGATCGGCTACCCCGTCGGCCTGGAGGCGATCGGCGCCCAGATCGGCGCCGAGAAGGTCATGACCATGACCTCGACCTACGACCACCGGGTCATCCAGGGCGCCGAGTCCGGGCGCTTCCTGAAGGTCGTGGAGGAGTATCTGCAGGGCGAGCACGGCTTCTACGAGGCGGTCTTCAGCGCACTCGGCGCGAGCCCGCCGCCGCTGCCGGCCCGCCCGGCACCGGTTGCTGCGGCCGCCGCTGCGCCGGGCGCCGCAGCGCCAGCGGGCGCGGCGGCGGCGACCGCGGCCACCGAGGAGCTGATGCAGGCCGTGCAGGCCGCGACCTCGGTGCTGAAGGCACACCGGATGCACGGGCATCTGGCGGCGGCGCTCGACCCGCTCGGGCGCGCGCCCGGGGGGGACCCGGCACTCGAGCCGTCGAACGTCGGGCTGACGGGGGAGCTGATGGCCCAGATCCCGGCGCGGATCCTGCGCGTCTACGTGCCCGGTCAGACCTTCGCGGAGGCGCTGCCGCATCTGCGCGAGACCTACTGCGGGCCGCTCGGCTACGAGAGCGAGCACATCTCCTCTCACCGCCAGCGGCTGTGGCTGCGCGAGGCGATCGAGTCGGGGACCTATCGGCGGGAGCTTACAGCCGAGGAGCAGCGGCGGGTGCTGGAGCGGCTGACCGCGGTGGACGCCTTCGAGCGCTTCATGGGCCGCGCCTACCTGGGCGCCAAGCGCTTCTCGATCGAGGGGCTCGACATGACCGTGCCGATGCTCGACGAGATCATCCGCCTCTCCGGCGAGCACGGCGCCCGGGAGGTCGTGGTCGGCATGGCCCATCGTGGTCGCGTGAACGTGCTCGCCCACAACCTCGGGCGCTCGTACGAGTCGCTGTTTGCGGAGTTTGAGGGCGCCAACACGCTGGATGCGATCACCACGATCCCCGACGGCGGCACCGGCGACGTCAAATACCACCACGGCGCCTCGGGGACCTACCAGCTGCCGGGCGGCGAGTCGCTGATCGTGCGGCTCGAGTCCAACCCGAGCCACCTGGAGTTCGTGGCGCCGGTGGTGGTCGGCGCCACCCGCGCCGCCCAGACCAACCGCCAGGGCTCGCACGCCAGCCAGGACACCAACGCGGCGGTGCCGGTCGTGCTGCACGGCGACGCCTCTTTCCCCGGCCAGGGCGTGGTCGCCGAGACGCTCAACCTGCAGGCGCTCGACGGTTACACCGTCGGCGGCACGATCCACATCATCCAGAACAACCAGGTCGGCTTCACCACCGACCCCGAGGACGCACGCTCAACCACGTGCGCCTCGGATCTGGCGAAGGGCTTCGACGTGCCGATCATCCACGTCAACGCCGACGATGTCGAGGCCTGCATCGCCGCCGTGCGCTTGGCCTTCGCCTTCCGCCAGGAGTTCGGGCACGATGTCGTCATCGATCTGGTGGGCTACCGGCGCCACGGCCACAACGAGGGCGATGAGCCGGCCTACACCCAGCCCGAGATGTACGCGCTGGTCAAGGCGCACGAGCCGGTGCGGGAGCTCTTCGCCAAGCAGCTGGTCGCCGCGGGCGCAATCGGTGAGGACGAGGCCAAGGCGGTCGCGGACGCCTGCTGGGCGACGCTGACCGAGCATCACGAGCGCGTCAAGGCGCGGCTGGCGGCTGCCAGGGAGCACGGCGTCGAGCACGGCACCGGCGAGTACAGGCTCGACACCTCCGTGGCCTCCGAGGTCAACACGGCTGTCGACGCCGACAAGCTGGCGCTGCTAAACGAGGAGCTGCTGGCGGTGCCGGAGGGCTTCGAGGTCAACCGCAAGCTCGGTGGTCAGCTGGCGGAGCGGCGCAAGGCGTTCGGCGCCGAGCGCGGACCGATCAACTGGGCCCACGCCGAGGGTCTGGCGTTCGCGTCACTGCTCTCGGAGGGCATCCCGCTGCGGCTCACCGGTCAGGACAGCGAGCGCGGCACCTTCAGCCACCGCCACCTGGTGCTCCACGACGCCAGGAACGGCCGCGAGCACTCCGCGATCCAGCACCTGCCGGGGGCGCTCGCGACGATGGAGCTGCACAACAGCCCGCTTTCGGAGACGGCATGCGTCGGCTTCGAGTACGGCTACTCGCAGGAGGCGCCCGAGACGCTCGTGCTGTGGGAGGCGCAGTTTGGCGACTTCGCCAACGGTGCCCAGGTGATCATCGACCAGTTCATCACGCCCGGGCTCGCCAAGTGGGGGATCACCTCGCGGCTGACGCTGCTCTTGCCGCACGGCTATGAGGGCGCGGGGCCAGAGCACTCCTCGGCGCGCCTGGAGCGCTTCCTGCAGCTGGCCGCGGAGAGCAACATCCGCGTCGCCAACCTGACCACGCCTGGCCAGTACTTCCACCTGCTGCGCCGCCAGGCGCGGATCGCCCAGCAGCGCCCGCTCGTGGTGATGACGCCCAAGAGCCTGCTGCGCCTGCCCGCGGCCGCCTCGCACCTCGAGGATCTGACCAGTGGCCGCTTCCAGCCGGTCCTGGCCGAGCCGGAGCCGCTGGCCGATCCGGCAGCCGTCACGCGGCTCATCCTCTGCAGCGGCAAGATCTACTACGACATCATCGGCAACCCGCTGCGGGCGCAGACACCCGGTGCGGCGATCGGCCGGGTGGAGATGCTGTACCCGTTCCCGCAGAGCGAGATCCTCGCGCTCGTGGGCGGCTACCCGAACCTGGAGGAGGTCGTCTGGGTGCAGGAGGAGCCGCGCAACATGGGCGCGCGCGCCCACATGTCCGCCCGCCTTCGCCAGATCCTGCCCGAGCACCTGCGCTTCGGCTACATCGGGCGGCCCGAACGGGCCGCCTCGGGCGAGGGCTACCCGGCCGCGCACGCGCGCGAGCAGAACCGGATCGTGGTGACGGCGCTGGACCTGCTGCGGCCCGTCTCGCAGTTCCCGCTCGCGCATCCGGGCGAGCGCTGAGCGTCGCGCGGCGCGGTGCGGCCGTGCCCGGCGCGCGGCTCAGCTGCGGCCGCACCGGCGCGCGGCTCAGCTGATCCCGACCATCGCCGCGCAGGTCCAGTTGGAGGCGCCGGCGCCGTTGTCCCAGAGCCGCGCGGCGACGGCGCTCTGCTCGGCTCTGGATGCCAGGTAGGCGGCGGGGCCCGTGCCGCCCTCGCCGCGCCAGGTGGCCGGCATGATCTGGTAGTAGCCGGAGGCGCCGGCGCTGTTGGGCGGCAGGTTCTGGCCGCCGGACTCGCAGAGGACGATCGCGTAGGGAATCGCCCAGCCGCCGTAGGCGTAGCTGCCGGAGCCGGTGCCGCCGGTGCCGCTGGTGGTGCTCGTGGTGTGGGTTCCCGTGCCGCCGCTGGTACCGATGCCGCCGGTCGTGCTGATGCCGGCGCTGCCGCCGCCGGTCGTGCCCGTGGCCGCCGGCGGGTCGGCTGCCTTCACGGGGACGATGCTGCTGGGTGGCGGGGTGTAGACCACCACTGGCTTGGGCGCGGGTACCCGCTTCTCGGCCTGCTTGGCGGCGCTCACCTGCTGCTTGATCGTCACGATCGCGGCCTGCAGCTGCGCGCCGTGGGTCTGAGCCGCCGCGAGCGCGGTGGCCTGCGCCGCACGGGCGTCCTGAAGCGCCGCCTGGCGCGAGGAGAGCAGGGCGTTCATGCCGGCCAGGCCGGCGCTCTGCACGCGGGTGTCGTTTGCCGCCTGCGCGTCGCTGCGCTCGAGCGCCGCCAGCCTGGCTGCCGCGACCTGCGCCTTTGCCCTGGCGATGCGCGTCACCTCGATCAGCGTCTGCTGCTGCTGGCGCACGGACGAGAGGTACTGGATCGAGTCGAGCAGCTGCTGGAATCCGGAAGCGTTGACGATCACGTCCACCAGCGACTGCTGCGGCTGCTCGTACTGGCTGACGAGCTCGTTCTCCAGGGCGTGTCGCGCGCGCGCCAGGATGTGCTCCAGGTGCCTCAGGTGTGCGTGCTCGGCGCGCATCGCCCTGCGGATGTCGGCCAGGTTCGCCTGATAGGTGGCCAGCTGCGCGTTGGCCGCCGCCTCGCGTGACTGCACCAGTGCGATCTGGGCCTGGAGCGAGCGCACCTGGCTGTCGATCCCGGCGATCCGGCCGGAGATCGTCTGCTCGCGCCGCTGGTTTCCGCTCAGCTGCGAGCGGGCGCTGCCCAGCTTGCTGTGCAGCTTGGTCAGGTTGTCGCCGGTGGCGCTGCCGGTCAGCGCCGGCAGGGCGCACACACAACCCAGGGCGGCGGCGGCGAGCCGCCATCGGTGTCGTCGTCCGAATACGGTCATAAGGCCGGCCGCCGCATCCCAGGCACGGCGAGGCCGACCGGGGAAGCCTAGCGCCTGGTTATGGCGAGTGGGGTTCGGTCGCCGCGGCGGAGTCCGCAAATAGCACGAAAACCGCCGGGCGCCGCCGGTGCGTCTGCCGTTGCTGCGCGGGAGCCCTTGACGAGCGGTTGTGGCATTTGCGACGATGGCGTCAGTAAAGGTTCGGTTCTCAGCTATTTACCGGTGACGGATGTCAATCACGTGATCAGGGGGAACGCATGACGACGCACAGCCATACGGCGGACGAGCAGCGTCTGGCCGAGCTGGGTTACAAGCAGGAGCTCGTCCGCGGCTGGAGCGGGTTCTCCAACTTCGCCATCTCGCTGACGATCATCTGCATCCTGTCGGGCTGCTTCACGACCTACAGCCAGGCCTGGAACGACGGCGGGCCGGTGGTGATCTCGATCGGCTGGCCGGTCATCAGCCTGCTGGTGCTGCTGGTCGGCCTGTCCATGGCCGAGCTGGCCTCCAAGTATCCGACCGCCGGCGGGATCTACTACTGGGCCTACAGCCTCGGCGGCGTGCGCTGGGCGTGGTTCACCGGGTGGTTCAACCTGCTCGGCCTGGTCGCGATCACGGCCGCCGTGGACTACGGTGCCGCGGCCTTCCTGAACTCGGTGCTGGCGCTCTACGGGCTGCACTTCATCCTCAACTTCACGACCACGAGCCCCGCGGCGATCCTGCAGCACACCTTCGCGCTGTTCGTGCTGATCCTCGCGGCCCACAGCGTGATCAACGTGTTCTCCTCACACCTGGTCTCGCTGCTGAACCGGATATCGGCGTGGTGGATGCTCGGCGGTGTGATCGTGATCGTCGCGGTGCTGGCCTTCGCGCCCGCTTCGCACCAGAGCTTCGGCTGGGTGTTCGGTCACCGCAACGACTACTCGGGCTTCCCGATGGGCATGTACGCGTTCTACATCCTGCCGCTCGGGTTCCTGCTGACGATGTACACCTTCACCGGCTATGACGCCTCGGCCCACCTCTCCGAGGAGACCCATCAGGCGGAGGTGGCCGCGCCGCGCGGGCTGTATCGCTCGATCATCTACTCGGCCGCCGGTGGCTGGGCGGTGCTCCTGGCGATCACGTTCGCGGCGGTCCACGTCAAGGCGATCAACGCCGCCGGCGGCACGTCGGTGTCGGTGATCGAGTCAGCGCTCAGCCCCGGTCTGGCCAAGCTGGTGCTGGACATCTCGACCGTCGGGCAGCTCTTCTGCGGGATGGGCTGCGTCGCGGCGGCGTCGCGCATGGTCTTCGCGTTCTCGCGTGACGGAGCTGTGCCGGGTCACAGCCTCTGGCGGCGGCTGAGCGCCAACAAGACGCCGACCTGGGCGGTGCTGTTCGTCGTCGGCTGCTCGCTGATCATCACGATCCCGGCGCTGTTCGGCAACAAGATCGGAACGCCGGTCGCGTTCTACGCCGTCACCTCCATCACCACAATCGGTCTCTACATCGCCTACGTGCTGCCCGTGTTCCTGCGCTGGCGGATGGGTGACAGGTTCCAGGCCGGCGTCTGGAACCTGGGCCGGCACTACCGCTGGATCAACCCCGTGGCGATCATCTGGGTGGCGCTGTGCGTGATCATCTTCTGCCTGCCCGGGTCGCCCACCGCGGTGCCCTGGGACAAGGGCTTCAGCTGGAGCGCGTTCAACTACGCGCCGCTGGTGACGATCGCGCTGGCGCTCGGCGTCTGGGTCGGCTGGGAGGTCAAGGCCAAGCACACCTTCAAGGGCCCGGTCAGGACCGTTGACGATCCCGATGTCGGCACCGCCGAAGACTCCGCGCTGATGCCCGCCTGAGGTCGGATCTTGGTCGGCGTCCGCCCGGCTGACGTCCGGGCGGACGCAGGTTCAAATCCTGTCTCCCCGACACAAGATCTACCTGCAAATGGGCGCCTTCGCGAAATCCGCGAAGGCGCCCATTCCGCTCCGAGGGCATCAAACAGGCGTCACACGCACGGAGCGAGGCGGTGAGCGCCGCCGCGATCGTCGCCGTCAAGCGCGCCCTCAGGGATCACTCCTACTCGTGGCCGAAACCGCGACGGTCCATAGCCGGCGGTCGTTCAGGCGAGCGACGTGCTCCTGGCGAATTGCGCGTCGGCTCAAGTGACCTGCATTTGTGGCAGCACGCGAGGGCCGTCTCACGGATTCTCATCGATCGTGGTCGCTAAGAGTTGCGGTCCCGGGCAAAGCACTCGCGCAGCGTTTGGTGGTCGGCCGGGATGGAATCATGTAGCGCGTGGATACGCTCGCGATCGAGGATGGGCCCGAGATCGAGCTTCGGGGCCTGCCGGCTCAGGGTACACGGCATAGGGTGTTCTTCGGGGAGATCGGTGGCGCCGGCGAGAAGGTTGTCGTCAAGCTTGAGGGAGTACCGGGCGCCCTTGAAAACGAGCGCGTCGCGCTGGCCCTGTTGGGCGCAAGAGATACCCCAATCCCAGCGTTGTGCGCCTCTGGTACCGCGGTGGTCCGTGGTGTACGCGTCCCCTTGATCGTGATTGAGCGCCGTCGGGGCGCCGCGCCATCGACCATTGCCGGGTGGCAGCGGATGGGGCGCGCCTATGCACGGGTCAACTCGATGGAATCTCCGGCAGATGGGCTGACCGTCCTTGATTCCGTGACGTTCGGTCGGCAGCACGCTCAGCGAGCGGCGGAACTCGGGGAAAGGCTCGCGACACTCACACAATCAGTTCCCGATTGGGATGAGCTTGTTTCAGCAGAGATTCCGGGCTCAGGACCGTTATGCGTCACGCACGGAGATCCGGGGGCGGGCAACTTTCTCGACGACGGTCACGACGGCGCGATCATTGACTGGGAGGAGGCGCACATCGCACCGCGAGGTCTGGACCTTGCCCGGCTTGTGTTCATCGCTGCGCTCGGGGCAGGCCCTGGCGGGTACGTGGCCCGTGACCACGACGCACGCGCCAACGCTGCGTTGACCGGCTACCTCACGGCCCAGCCGGATCATTGGCGGCCCAGCCCCCTCGAATCACGGTGGTGGATGACGGTCGCGGGCATCCAGTTCATGCACAGACGCTGGATGCTGCGTGGTCAACCGGCCCCCTGGGAGGAAGCCGTACCTGTACTCCTTGAGCTCCTCGCCGTCGACTCAGCTTGGATCGCCGGCCCGTAGTCCCGACCGGGCTGAGAGTTGCGATCGTTCGGCTCGTCGCCCGGCCCGGAGTGCGGTGCCCAACCCCGCGTGGGTGCCAGCAGAGGCATCTCGAACCACCCGACAAGATGGGCGCTGGGCGCGGAAGCTGCGAACGTACGTCATTGGTTCTGGCAGCATGGCGTGGGTGGAGAGGGTTGTGGTACTGGGGCGTGGCGGGGCGGGAAAGTCAACTTTCGCTCGAGAGCTTGGGGTCCGTTACGGCCTGCCGCTTGTTGAGCTGGATGAGCAGTTCTGGCAGGCCGGGCTCGTTCCACTGTCGCGCGAGCGTTGGACGGTGTTGCAGCGGGAGCTTGTTAGCCCTCGCGCCTGGATCTTGGATGGGGACCTCGGCCCGTACGATGTCCTGGATACGCGCTTGGAGGCGGCGGATACGGTGATCGTTCTTGACTATTCGCTCGTGCGTTGCGGGTGGCGGTCGATCCGGCGGTCGCGGGAGAGGCTTGATTTCTGGGTCTGGGTGCTGAGGTATCGGCGGCGTAGTTTGCCCGCGGTCTTGTCCGCGATCGAGAGATGTGCCCCGGCCGCCGAGGTGCATGTGTTCCGCAGTCCGCGCAGCGCCGCTCGTTTCCTGCGCCTGTCGGCTCAACCCGTTGGTGGCCAGTGCTTGTGATCAGGCACACCTGAGCTGGCGTGCCGCCCTTCAGGGGTCGCTCGGTCTCAGACACCAAACAACCATATGCACAACAGTCCCGGTCGTCGAGCCCCCAGCAGCGTTCCGCTCACGTGTCCGGACAGGGATCCACCCCACGGCAGCCGCAGACCAGCTTTGCGTCGGAAGGGGTAACTCTGCGCTACCGGGGCTTTCGGAGGGTCGCTTCGATCTCTGCGGTGAGTAGGTGTAGGTCGAGTTCCACGGGGTCGTCGGGGTAGAAGGGGTGGAATCCGAGTCGTTGCCACCAGGTCCGCGCGTTCTTGTTGAGTGCGGTGACGATGACGGCGCGGCAGGCGGCCTTCTCGTTCAGTTCGACGGCGGTGGCGAGTACGTGTGCTGCGAGTGCGGTGCCGACACCGAGGTTGGCGTGACGCTTGTCGACGGCTAGGCGGCCGAGCAGCAGAGCGGGTATGGGGTCGGGGGCGCCTTTGACGAGGCTGGGCGGAGCGGTGGAGCGGTCGATGCCGGTCATCGCGACGCTCGCATACGCGACTACGGCATTGCTGTGGTCGGTGATCACCCAGGTCGCTGCGGTGTCCTGTCGGCGGTTCTGGCCTGCGTAGCGGCGTAGCCATTCGTCGAGGGCTGGTTCGCCGCTGTCGAACGGCTCG
>DAIDME010000098.1 GCA_027449125.1 Solirubrobacterales bacterium
CTCGTCGATCAGCGCAACCGGCCGCAGGTCCGGGCCGATCACCGTAAACGACTCGGCCGCCCGCTCAGGCAACCAGACCCGCCGCACCACATAGCGCCTCATGCGCCCGAAGACGTCGCTGTCATCCATGACACCATGAACATAACGGCCCCGCCGGACGTCAAAACCACCCCGTCGTGGACGTCGCAGACACCCAAAATCGGAGTGAACTTAATGCCGCTGATGCGGAATTCCGCATAAGCGACACACGCGCGCGAGCCTCGCGCTCAAGGCCGGCGTCCCGGTCAAGGTCGTGTCCGAACGGCTCGGCCACGAGTCGCCGGCGTTCACGCTCAAACAGTACGTCCACGTCCTGCCGGGCATGCAGGCGGAGGCAGCCGCGCAGGTCGCGGCGATGGTCGACCATCAGCGCCCGGCCGTATCGTGAGCGGAGATGCTGACAGCGACCGCAGCGCGCCAGGCGGGTTCGTGATGCCGGGCCGGACTCAGGCCGTCTACTACCGCGACAAGGATGGGCACGAGCCGGTCGACGCTTTCCTGGACGAGCTCGCCGCGCGTAATCAGGGCGCCGCGATGAAGGTCGATGAGTACATCGGTGAGTTTCTCACCGGCAGAGATCCCGCCGCACCGCCACCCGACTACCCGATCAGCTCCCAGGTCGACGGCGAACTCCGGGAGCTGCGCATCCGGTTCGCCAACACTCGCTATCGGCTCCTCTACAGACGCTCAGGACGGCTGATAGTGCTCCTTCACATCTTCGAGAAGAACACCGGCAAGCTGCCAGACCGCGAACTGAACCTCGCGATCAAGCACTTCGCGGACTTCAAGGCCCGGATGGATGCGGTCCCCAGACGGCCACCCAGGGCCGTTGGTCGCGACGCACCTCCCCGATCACGCGAACGCTGACTTACCAGAAGTGGTAACCTGCGAAACCATGAGCGAGCAGTCCATTAGCCCCGTCGGAAGAACGGCATCGGAGGGAGCCGCGGCACGCGCCGCGCGCAGCGAGGAGTACCGCGCCGCACGCGAGGAGTACGCGCGCATCCGCGAGCTGCGCAAGACCAACCCAATCGCCGCGCATCTCCGCGAACGGCGGTTTGAGCTGGGCCTCACCCAGCAGGAGGTCGCCGACGCCGCCGGCACGTCCCACACGGCCATCTCTCGCCTCGAGAGTGGCACCCATACGCCGAGTCTCACCACTCTGCAGAAGATCGCCGCCGTCCTGGATGAAGAGTTGCTGATCTGCTTCCAGAGCACGGTGGACGGCGAGGTCGAGCGCGAGTTCGCTGCCGTCGCCTGAAGCGAATCTTTAGCCGATCTGGGTGGCCGTTCAGTCTGGGCAATGAAAGACTGCACGTTGGCGCGCGGTCGCGGATGAGCGCGCGCCAACGGGCAGTACCGCGACCGCAAGCCCCAAGCACACAAGTGCCTCCCGACGCGTACACCACGCTGTAAGGACATGCCATCCGGTCTGGACGAGAACTACGGCCGCCGCCGGGCACTTCAGTCCCCGGCGGGGCCGATCTGCTGGATATGTGGCGCATTCTCCAGGAGCCACGTGTCCAACTCAAACTCACGGTCGTGGAGCACCGAAGTCTCCGGGCCAGTTATCTCCAGCGCGCGGAGCGGCTGCTTGCGTTCAGATCGAACCACGTACAGCCAGCCGTCGAACCCGTGCCCGAGGTCCCAGGCGAAGTTCTTGAGCTTGCCTTCTCGTGCCTCAACCGCCCAAGTCAACCCGTCCGCCGTCCCGCCGGGGTGACGCTCAAGAATCTCCAACTGTGGCAGCCCAATTCCACGGCCCAGCAGGAACACCCCGCCCGCCCTCGCTGCCCGCGCCCGTGGGCTCGATTCAGCCCACGTAGCGACCAGGAACTCGTGGAACTCAGGATCCTGAATGTCGGCCAGAGCTATGTCCGGAAGGTCGAGCACCGACACGCCGATGTGGCCGTGGGTCAGCAACTCCCCAAGCACGATCAACGACGGCCGACCCAGAGCGTCGGCGACCGGCTCAAGCACAGGGTGGACGGGATCACGATCAGCCCGACCGGCAGCCGGATCAACCTTGATCGCGTTGACGCGGGCGAGCGCCGCGTCCAAGTCGTCGCCGTCCTGGTAGATCAGGACCGGCTCCGTGATATGGGCAATCTGCTCGTACATCACCCACAGCGTTCGCCGTGGCTTCAGCGCCTTCCGCAGCGGCGACGTCCAGTCGCGGCCCGCGATGAGCAGGTCCAGGATCAGCGCGGCCGTCTCGGGATCGCGAGAGCGGTCGTACTCGATGTCCAAGTCGACATCGCCGACCACAAGTGCCCCACGCGACCATGAGCCAAACGCATAGACCGCAGTGACGCAGCTTGCGGCCCCCTCGCCCGCACAGACCCGCTCCAGCAACTCGACCACATGGGCCGTCGCTCGTTCGCGCGAAATCCGCCCCGTCCGCGCCGGTGCGTTTGACATATGTTTGACAAACCCCTGAAACGAAGCAAGCCTCCGACACCGGAGGCTCTGCTTTTGCCTGGCTGTCCAGGGACTTTTCGAGTAGCGGGGGCAGGATTCGAACCTGCGACCTTCGGGTTATGAGCCCGACGAGCTACCAGACTGCTCCACCCCGCGGCGGTCCTTTGAGTGATAGCAGATCGCCGGCCACTGCGGGGCTTTGCGGCTCCCCTCACATAGAC
>DAIDME010000099.1 GCA_027449125.1 Solirubrobacterales bacterium
GGCCGCCCGCTGATTTCACCGGCGTCGGGTGATGCCCGCTTCATCAAACGTCCCCATCCTCCGGTGCAGTGTGCCTGCCGCCTCGATGAGCGGCAGGGCCAGGAGCGCGCCCGATCCTTCGCCGAGCCGTAGCCTGAGGTCGAGTAACGGCTCCAGCCCCAGTTGCTGGAGGACCAGGTCGTGCCCGGGCTCGGCGGACCGGTGGCTGGCGATGAGCAGCTCGCCGACGAGCGGTTCCAACCTGACGGCTGCCACCGCCGCCACACCCACCGCGAAGCCGTCGAGGATCACCGGCAGGCGCGCGTCGAGCGCCGCGAGCATCGCACCGGCGAGCGCCGCGAACTCAAAGCCGCCGACCCTCGCCATGGTGTCGTCCACTGAGCTGAACGGTCCGTGGAACGCAAGTGCGGATCTGACGACGGCACGCTTGCGCTCGACACCGGCGGCGTCGAGCCCCGTTCCACGACCGACCATCACCTCCGGGTCCGCTCCCAGCAGTGCCGAGCCCAGGGCCGCCGCCGTGGTCGTGTTGCCGATCCCGATCTCACCGAGCGCAAGGCACCCCGCACCGGCCCGCGCCAGGTCCGCGGCCAGGCGGCGTCCCGTTTCGACCGCCTGCTGCAGCTGCTGGGGTGTCATCGCCGGCCCGGCCATGAAGTCCTCGGTGCCTTCGCTGACCTTCGCCTCAACCAGGCCCGCCGGCGTGACGCCGGCAAGGCCGACGTCGGCTACGACGAGCTGGTGGCCACCGGCACGAGCGAGCACGCCGATCGCGGTTCTTCCCGCCTCGGCGCTGGCGGCGATCTGCGCCGTGACCTCGCTCGGGAACAGGCTCGTCCCCCGCTGCACGTGACCATGGTCGGCGGCGCAGATCAATACGCCGGCGCGGACACGCGCCGGTGGCGGCGAGCCCGTCACGTGCGCCCAGCGTTCGATCAGCCCCTCGAGCAGCCCGAGACTGCCCGCGGGCTTGACCATTTCGTCGAGGCGGTCACGGGCCGCGATCGCGGCCCGCCGGTCTAGGGACGGAGCCGGCGCTGCCGCCGGGCCGGCATCCTGCTCAGACCGCCATCGCTCAGCCATCACCACCTCTTCGAGCGGCATTCGGCTGCCCCAGCCGACCGTCTCGAGCGTCGGGCGGACGGGTCGCTCGTCGGGCCAGCCGAGGCAGAGGTAGGCGATCGGCTCGACGCGGTGCGGCAGCTGGAGCAGGCGACTGAGGTCCGCGGGCTCGTAGAAGCTGACCCAGCCGACCCCGAGCCCCTCGGCGCGAGCCGCCAGCCACAGGTTCTGGATCGCGCAGGCGGTGCTGTAGATGTCGGTCTCCGGAATCGTCCCTCGTCCCAGCACCTCGGTACCCGGATCGCCGTGGTCGCAGCAGACGCAGATACCGAGTGGTGCCTCCAGCACCCCTTCGATCTTCTGGTCGAGGAAGTGGCGCGCGCGCTCGTCGAAGCGGCTCGCCTGGCGCAGGCGCTCCTGCTGTGCCAGCGCGCGGATCGCCGCGCGCGTTGCGAGCGAACGTATGACGATGAACCGCCACGGCTGCATCAGGCCGACTGACGGCGCCTGATGAGCGGCCGTGAGGATGCGTCGGACGACTTCCTCGTCCAGCTCGTCCGGCCTGAAGCGTCGCACGTCGCGGCGCTCTGCGATCACGTCGTACACCGCGCGCAGCCGCGCCTCGTCATAGCGCCAGCCCTGCGGATCGGCGGCGCGCTCCGCCGCCCTTGAAGCGTCGAACCCGGGAGGTGTCGCAGGGCGGATGAACCGAGTCATGGAGGCAACACTCTGCCACGGATCCTTCGATTTCTCCCGGGCAAAGCTGTAGCATCACGGGCGTCAAGCGTGGCGGCGTGAGGAACCCGGGGAGGATCCGGGACGGTCGCGCCACTGTGACCGGGGCGCGCCCCCGGAAGTCAGAGCTTCCGCCGCCACGAACTTTCCGGTCACGGGACGCACGATCCCCAGGAGGTGCACTGCCAGCATGAAGCGTCTGTTGCTCGTCCGGCATGCACCGACGAGCGCCACGCGCGCGGCCGCGTTTCCCGCCGACGAGCCCCTGGACGCCGAGGCCCGCGCCCTGTCGGTCCAGTTCGGAGCGAGACTTCCGGGCGGTTGCGTGGCGCTCAGCAGCCCAGCGCGGCGCGCGATCCAGACCGCCCGTGCAGCCGGCCTCGAGCCGGCGACCGAGCCACGCCTGGCCGAGTGCGACTTCGGCGCCTGGTCGGGGCGGCGGCTGGAGGACATAGACCGTGAGACTCCGGCCTCCACGGCGGCGTGGATGTCGGATCCCGCGGCCGCCCCGCACGGCGGCGAAAGCCTGCGCGCGTTCATGGCGCGGGTGGCGTCGTGGCTTGACGACGAGGCGACGCTCGAGCGCAGCGTCGTCGCCTTCACGCACGGCGGTGTCATCAGGGCGGCCGTTGCGCATGCGCTGGAGGCCGGCGTGAATGCCGTGTGGCGCATCGCAGTCGACCCCTTGAGTGTCACGGAGCTTCAGGCAGCAGACGGCGGCTGGTCGCTGGTTGCGCTCAACCGGAGCGCCGCGTGAGCGGCGTCGCGCTGCTTGGCGCCTACGCGGGCGACCTTCTGTTCGGGGATCCCCGGCGGATGCATCCGGTTGCTGGCTTCGGGCGCGTGGCCGGCCAAGCAGAGCGGATCGCGTACGCACCGGCGCGTTCCCGCGGGGCGCTGGTCGCGGGGGTGCTCGTCGCCGGCGCGGCCGGTCTCGCG
Organism: Solirubrobacterales bacterium; assembly: GCA_027449125.1. Taxonomy (GTDB): domain Bacteria; phylum Actinomycetota; class Thermoleophilia; order Solirubrobacterales; family Solirubrobacteraceae; genus Palsa-465. The sequence goes on from DAIDME010000099.1 coordinate 2,737, forward strand.
CAGATGCTCGCCAGATGCACCTCGCGTGAGGTCGCGCTGATGCTCGTCGGCTGGGCATCGCTCGGTGGACGCTCGCTGCGGGCGGAGGCCCAGGCGGTCGGCGCTCTGCTTGCAGACGCAGACCCCGAACCGGCGCGCGCGCGCCTGTGCTCGCTGTGTGGCCGCGACGCCGGCGGGCTCGACGCAGGGGAGATCTCACGCGCTGTCGTCGAGTCCCTCGCCGAGAACACCAGCGACGCGGTGGTGGGGGCGCTCTTCTGGGGTGCGCTCGCCGGCCCGGCCGGGGTCGCCGCCTATCGCGCGACGAACACGCTGGACGCGATGTTCGGGCACAAAAGCGAGCGCTACCTGCACTTCGGCTGGGCGGCGGCGCGGCTGGATGACCTCATGAACTGGCCCGTCGCCCGCTTGACCGCTCTGCTCACCTGCGCGGCGGCCCCGCTGGTCGGTGGCTCGGTCAACGGTACGCTGCAGACGATTCGCCGAGACGGCCGCTCCCATCCGAGCCCCAACGCCGGCGTCGCGGAGGCTGCGTTCGCCGGGGCCCTCGGTCTGCGGCTGGGCGGGCCGCTCAGCTACGGTCAGCACGAGGAGCACCGGCCCCACCTCGGCAGCGGGCGGCTCCCCGTGCCGCAGGACATCGAGCGTGCCAGCAGGCTCTGCTTCGCGGTCGCGACGCTTGCCGCGCTACTCAGCGCCGTGGCTGCGGAGGCGCGCGGATGAACGGCGCGCTGCTGGTGGCCGGCACGCATTCAGACGCGGGCAAGTCGGTGCTCACCGCCGGGATCTGCCGCTGGTTGGCGCGTCAGGGGGTGAGGGTCGCGCCGTTCAAAGGGCAGAACATGGCGCTCAACTCGGTTGTGACCGCGAGCGGCGCCGAGGTCGGTCGCGCCCAGGCGATGCAGGCCCAGGCAGCCGGAGTGGAGCTCGAGGCGGCGATGAACCCGATCCTGATCAAGCCCTCGGGCGAGCGCCACAGCCAGGTGATCGTGATGGGCGAGCCCTACGCTGACGTGGACGCCCGCAGTTACCGGTCGCTCAAGAGCGAGTTGCGTCCGGTCGTCGCCGCGGCGCTGGCCGACCTGCGTTCGCGCTACGACGTGGTCGTCTGTGAAGGCGCCGGGAGTCCCGCCGAGATCAACCTCCGCGACGGCGACCTCACCAACATGTGGCTCGCGCGCGAGGCGAGCCTGCCGACGCTGATCGTCGCCGACATCGACCGTGGCGGCGTGTTCGCCTCGCTGTTCGGGACCCTGGCGCTGCTCGACCAGGAGGACCAGGCGCAGGTCGCAGGCTTCGTGATCAACAAGTTCAGGGGCGACCACTCGATCCTCGCCCCCGGGCTCGAGCAGCTCCAACAGCTCAGCGGCCGGCCGACGCTCGGCGTGCTGCCGTTCGTCGAGGATCTCTGGCTCGACGCCGAGGACTCGCTCGCGCTCGACGCCGGTGCCCCCGAGTCGGCGCCGCTACCCGGGGGCGAAACGCTCGACGTTGCGGTCGTGCGCCTGCGCTACATCTCGAACTTCACCGACGCCGACGCTCTGCGCGGCGAGCCCGGCGTGCGCGTGCGCTTCACCCGCTCGGCGGCAGACATCGAGCGTGCCGACCTCGTGATCATCCCGGGCACCAAGGCGACCGTCGAGGATCTGGAGCGCCTGCGCAGCGCCGGGCTCGATCGTGCGCTGGCCGCACGCGCCGAGCGTGGCGCGCCGATCCTCGGGATCTGCGGCGGCTACCAGCTGCTGGGCGAGCGCATCGACGACGAGATCGAGTCGCGCCGCGGCAGCGTCGCGGGGCTGGGGTTGCTCCCGGTCACAACGACCTTCGCGGCGCAGAAGCTCAGGCGCGCGCGGGTCGGCGGCTCACCCTGGCTCGGCACCGAAGCCGGAGGCTATGAGATCCGCCACGGCCAGCCGCAGCCCAGAGCCGGGGCCGATCTGCAACCGCTGCTGGTCGCCTCAGACGGCGAGCCGGACGGCGCTGTCAGCGGCTCCGTGCTCGGCACCTCGTGGCACGGTGCGCTCGAGCACGACGGCTTCCGCCGCGCCCTCCTGCAATGGGTTGCAGCCCGTGCCGGCAGGCGCTTCATCCCTGGCACGAAGTCCTTCAGCGAGGTGCGCGCACGGCGGCTCGACACGCTCGGGGAGCTCGTCGAGCGCCACATCGACACGGCCGCGCTCAGCCGGCTGATCGAGCTCGGCATAGACCGTTCAAGCCCGGCCATCACCATCGAGAAGAGGCAACTTGCTGCGCTTCCTGACCACCGCTGACACCGAGATCCTGGCCACCGCCGCGGCCGTGCGCCGGCTGCCCGAAGGCTTTCCCGAGGTCCGCTGCGCGAACCCCTCGGGTCTCGGCTCCGAGCGCAGCGCCGAGCTGATCGAAGACCTGCTCGACGGCGCCCGCGTGGTCCTGTGCCGCATCCTCGGTGGCCGCCGCGGCTGGCCGGACGGCGTCGACCTGCTGGCGCAGCGCTGCCGCGAGCGTCAGATCACGCTGCTGACGCTGGGCGGTGAGGCTGAGCCGGATGCGGAGATGACCGCGCTGGCCACCGCGCCAGCGGGCGCGGTGGCGCAGGCAGGCGAATACCTGCGCCACGGCGACGTCGCCAACATCGAGCAGCTCTTACGCTTCATGGCCGACACCTTCCTGCTGGAGGGCTACGGCTTCGAGCCGCCGGCCGCAGTCGAGGACATGGGCGTCTACCGCCGCGACGCAAAGCAGGAGGGCCGCCAGACGATCGGCTTCTGCTTCTACCGCTCGCACTTCCTCACCGGCAACACGCAGTTCGTCGACGCCTTCTGTGACGCGGTCAACGCGGCCGGCGCGGGCGTCCTCGCCGTCTGGAGCTACTCGCTGCGGGCCGACCCGCACGGCCAGGTGCCGGTGCTCGACCTGCTCGACGGTGAGGTCGACGCGCTCGTCGTATCGATGCTCGCCACCGGCGGCTCGGGCGCGGCGGAGGCCGAGGAGTGGGACGCCTCCGCGCTTGCGGCGCTCGACGTGCCGGTGCTGCAGGCGGTCACCGCGACGCAGTCCCGGTCCGCCTGGATCCAATCCGGCTCGGGGCTGCAGCCCCTGGACGCCGCCACCCAGGTCGCGATCCCGGAGTTCGACGGCCGCCTGCTGGCGGGGGTGATCTCGTTCAAAGAGCGCGACGCGCACGACTCGCCGGTGGGAGTGCCGGTGCCGCGCTACGTCGCCGACCCCGAGCGCTGCGCCCGCGTGGCCAGGCTCGCTGTGCGCCACGCCCGCCTGCGCCTGATACCAGCGGCGCAGCGGCGGGTGGCGGTCCTGCTCACCGCGTTTCCGACCAGGCACGCCCGCATCGGGATGGCCGTCGGGCTGGACACGCCCGCCAGCGCCCTGAAGCTGTTCGAAGCGCTCCAGGCCGACGGCATGGTCGTTGATCACGACTTCAGCCACGGCGATCAGCTGATGCACGCCCTGATCGCCGCCGGCGGCCACGACCCGGAGTTCCTCACCGACGCCCAGCTGGCGGCGGCGCCGCTGCGGCTGCCGGTGGCAGACTACGAGCGCTGGTACGCGACGCTCCCGAATGAGCTGCGCGACTCGATCGAGCGCCGGTGGGGGCCGCCGCCCGGCGACCAGTACCTCGACGGCGACGACTTCGTCGTCGCCGGGCTCGAGCTGGGCAACGTGCTGGTCGCGATCCAGCCGCCGCGCGGCTACGGCGATGACCCGGTCGCGATCTACCACGACCCCGAGCTGCCGCCGACACACCACTACCTGGCCTGCTACCGCTTCGTCGATCAGGTCTGGGGCGCCGACGCGATCGTGCATCTCGGCAAGCACGGCACGCTCGAATGGCTGCCCGGCAAGATGCTGGCGCTCTCCGCCGCGTGCGCGCCGGACGCAGCCCTCGGCGACATCCCGCTGATCTACCCGTTCGTCGTCAACGACCCCGGCGAGGGCGTTCAGGCCAAGCGCCGCGCGCACGCACTGATCGTGGACCACCTCGTGCCGCCGATGATGCGCGCCGAGAGCTACGACGAGCTGGCGGAGCTCGAGTCCCTGCTCGACGAGTACGCCCGCCTGGAGGTGCTTGACCCGACCAAGCTGCCGGCGCTCGCGTCCAGGATCTGGTCCGCGATCGAGGCTGCCAACCTCCAGGCCGACCTGGACGTGCACGAGCGGCCCGAGGACCTCGGCAAGCTGGTCGAGCACATCGACGGCTACCTGTGCGAGATCAAGGACATCCAGATCAAGGACGGCCTGCACATCCTTGGCTGCTCGCCCGCTGGCGAGCAGCTGACCGGATTGGTGGGCGCGATCCTCGGCCTCGACAGGGACCAGGACCCCGCGCTCGCGCGCCTGGCGGCGCAGGACTGGGACCCGGCGCACGCCGACAGCGCCGACCCGGCGCTTGCCGCCAAGCTGCGGCTGGCGGCCACTGCGCTCGTCCCCAACATCCGCCGCACGCCCGACGAGCTGCGCGCGATCCTCGCTGCCCTGAACGGCCGCCACGTCGTGGCCGGACCCTCGGGCGCTCCGACCCGCGGTCGCCACGACGTGCTGCCGACGGGGCGAAACTTCTATTCCGTCGACCCGCGCGCGCTGCCCTCAGAGCTCTCCTGGGAGGTCGGCGTGCGGCTCGCCGACGCGCTGCTCGACCGTCATCTGCGGGAGACCGGCGCGCTGCCGAAGATGGTCGGGCTGGTCGCCTGGGGCACGTCCGCGATGCGCACCGGCGGCGATGATGTGGCTGAGATCCTTGCGCTGCTCGGCGTCCGTCCGGTGTGGAACCGGCAGTCCAAGCGCGTGACCGGCATCGAGGTCATTGCCCTGGATGAGCTCGGCCGCCCGCGGATCGACGTGACCGTGCGGATCAGCGGCTTCTTCCGCGACGCCTTCCCGCACCTCGTGAACCTGATCGACGACGCCGTGGTCGCGGTCGCGGGTCTCGACGAGGACGACGATCAGAACTACGTCGGCGCGCACGTGCGCGCCGACGCCCAGCGGCTGGCCGCCTCGCTCGGGCTCGAGCCCGCCCCGGCGCAGCGGCGCGCCACCACGCGCATCTTCGGGTCAAAGCCCGGCACCTACGGCGCCGGGCTGCTGCAGCTGCTGGACACGCGCGACTGGCGTGACGACCACGACCTGGCGGCGGTCTACGAGGCCTGGGGCGGCTACGCCTACGGCCGCGAGCTCGGCGGCGTGGCCGCGGGTGAGACGATGCGCGACGCCTATGCGCGGATCGAGCTGGCCGTCAAGAACGTCGACAGTCGCGAGCACGACATCCTCGACTCAGACGATTACTACCAGTACCACGGCGGCATGGTGGCGACGGTTCGCGCGCTGAGCGGACGGGAGCCCGCCGCCTACCTCGGGGACAGCTCGGATCCGCAGCGCGTCCGCACACGCACGCTGACCGAGGAGACCAGGCGCGTCTTCCGCGCGCGCGTCGCCAACCCGCGCTGGATCGCCTCGATGATCCGCCACGGCTACAAGGGCGCGAGCGAGCTCGCCGCCACCGTCGACTACCTGTTCGGCTACGACGCGATGGCCGGCGTCGCCGACGATTGGATGTACGAGCAGGTGGCCGAGCGCTATCTGCTCGAGGAGTCGGTGGCGCAGTTCATGTCGCGCTCGAACCCCTGGGCGGCGCGCTCGATCGCCGAGCGCCTGCTGGAGGCCGCCGACCGTGGTCTCTGGGGCGCGCCGAGCGACGAGACGCTGGCGGCGATCAGGGACCGCTACCTGGCGCTGGACGGCGAGCTCGAGGAGGCCGGCGCATGAACGGACGCCCGCCCTTTCCGCTCTCGGCGATCGTGGGACAGGAGCAGCTGATCGAGGCGCTGCTCATCAACACGGTCTCACCCGAGGCCGGGGGAGTGCTCGTCCGCGGCGACCGCGGAACCGCCAAGACGACCGCGGTCAGGGGGCTCGCATCGCTGCTCTCGCCGGCGCCGCTGGTCGAGCTGCCGCTCGGCGCCACGCTCGACCGCCTGGTCGGCTCGCTCGACTTCGGCCGTGCGCTCGCCGGCCAGCACGCGGCCGAGGCCGGGCTGCTCGCCAAGGCCGACGGCGGCATCCTCTACGTCGACGAGGTCAACCTCCTCGCCGACCACCTCGTGGACGCGCTGCTCGACGCCGCCGCCACAGGCGTCGTGCGCGTGGAGCGCGAGGCGATCTCACGCGTGCAGCCGGCGCGCTTCCTGCTGGTCGGCACGATGAACCCGGAGGAGGGCGAGCTGCGCCCGCAGCTGCTCGACCGCTTCGGCCTCGGCGTTGAGGTCAGGACACCGGAAGATCCGTCCGTGCGGGCCGAGATCGTCCGGCGCCGGCTCGCGTTCGAGCGTGATCCGCTCGCGTTCGCCGAACGCTTCGCGGCCGACGAAGCGGCGCTGGCGGCCAGGATCGCCGCCGCGCGCGAGCTGGTCGGCCGGGTGGTGCTGCCCGAGCGGGAGCTGATGCGAATCACCGGCGCCTGCGCCCGGCTTGGCGTCGACGGGATCAGGGGTGACATCGTCACAGCGAGCGCCGCGCGCGCGCTGGCCGCGCTCGACGGTGCCGACGAGGTCAGCGAGGAGCACGTCCGCCGAGCCGCGGCGCTGGCGCTCACGCACCGCCGCCGCCGCGACCCGCTCGAGGGTCAAGCCCCCGACCCGGGGGAGGTCGGGCGGGCGCTCCACGGGCAGGGTGAACAGCCCGGTGACGACGAGCCCCCGGGGGGTGGCGGCTCGCCTCCGCCCGGGGCCGGTGGCGGCTCCACGGACCCCGGGCCGGCGCCCGGAGATGCTGACCATGCACCTGTGGGCAACGGAACCGCGACCGAACGCGTGTCCTCGCCGCTGCCCGCTCGGCTGCCGCGTCAGGCGGTGACGCTGGGGACACGGGGGCGCGGACCGCTCGGGCGCACGGCGCTCAGCGCCGGACCCCACAGCGGTGCGATCGACAGCCGCGAGACGGCACCCGGCTCCGGTGACCTGGCGGTCATCGCCAGCCTCCGGGCGCGTCTGCTCGGCGCTCCCGACGACTCCCTCCGTGAGCATGTTCGCGCCGGACGCGAGTCCACGACCATCTGCCTGATTGTCGACGTCAGCGGCTCCATGGGCGCCCGCAAGCGGGTGGCGCGTGTCAAGGGCGCGATGCTCGAGCTGCTGCGCGACGCCTACGCCCGCCGTGACCGGGTTGCGATCGTCGCCTTCCGTGATGCCGCCGCCGAGGTGGTGCTGGTGCCCGGGGCCCCGCTCGAGCGGGCCGCGAGCGCGATCCGCTCGATGCCGACCGGCGGCCGCACACCGCTGGCTGAAGGTCTCGCCACCGCCGGTGCGCTCATTCGCCGCGAGCGGATGCGCGAACCGGACCGGCGGGTGGTTGCCGTGCTCTTGACCGACGGGCGGGCCGCCGACCCGCACGGGGCGATCACCCGTGCGGCCGCCGCGCTCGGCAGAGTTGCCGACCGGGTGTCGGTGATCGACACCGAGGAAGGGGCGGTGAGGCTCGGCCTGGCCGCGCGCATCGCGGCCGCTGCCGGCGGCAGCGTCCACCCGCTGATGGCACCGGCGCCGAACCGCTGGCGGGCCGCGTGAGCGATGCGCCGATTGAGCCGGGGGCGCCAGGGGCAGACCCGGCCGGCCGCGAGATCGCTGCTGACAGCGGCGACGCCGGCAGCGCCGAGCCGCGGCGCCGCAAGCCCCGCGACCGTCCGCTGGTGATCGTCCTGACCGGTCACGGCAAGGGCAAGTCCACCTCCGCCTTCGGCATGCTGATGCGCTCCTGGGCGCGCGGCTACCGCTGCGGCGTCTTCCAGTTCGTCAAGTCCGGCAAGTGGAAGGTCGGCGAGGCCAAGGCCGCCGCCGCGCTGGGCGGGATCGACTGGGAGAAGATGGGCGACGGCTGGTCCTGGCTGTCCAAGGACATCGAGGAGTCGGCGGACCTGGCGCGGGCGGGCTGGGCTCATGTCAAGCAGGCGGTCGCCGAGGCCCGCTACGAGTTCCTGATCCTGGACGAGTTCACCTACCCGCTCAGGTGGGGCTGGATCGACGTCGGCGACGTCGTGGCGAGCCTCCGCGAGCGTCCCGGCTTCCAGCACGTGGTGATCACCGGACGCGAGGCGCCGCCCGAGCTGCTGGAGCTTGCGGACCTCGTCTCGGAGGTGGCGAAGGTCAAGCATCCGATGGATGCCGGGATCAGGGCGCAGCAGGGTATCGAGTGGTAGACGTGCTGGTGATCCTCGACGGCGCCTCCGAGGCGCCGGGTACGGCTGGACCCACGCTCGAGCTGGCGCGCACGCCGGCGCTGGATGCTCTGGCAGCCGCCGGTGACTGCTCCTGGAAGGCCGTGCTTCCGCCCGGCGTGCCGGTGGGCTCGGAGACGGCGATCGCGGCCCTGCTCGGGTGGGTTCCGGACGGTCCCGTCGACCGGGGCGCAGTCGAGGCCGCCGCCCGCGGGATCGTGGTTCCCCCAGGGAAGCGCGCCTGGCGGGTCGACGTCGGCGTGCGGCCACATCGTCACAAGCTCGTCGCGGTCAGCGATGAGGAGCCGTGGATCGCGGCAGACGTGCCGGTCAGGGTCTGGCCGCCGGGCGCGGTCCCGCCGCAGATCCTCGATGCCACGACCGTCGTCATCGGCGCAGTCGGGGCGGCGACCGGCCTTGCGTCGCTGATGGGCGCCAGGGTCGTGATCCCAGAGGGGGCGACCGGCCGTCCCGACAGTGACCTGGGCGCCAAGCTGGTTGCCGCCAGGGACGCGATCGAGCGGGGCGCGCAGCGGGTCGTGGTGCACGTAGGCGGGCCGGACGAGGCCGCGCACGAGCGGGATCGGGAGGCGAAGATCGCGGCGATCGAGGCTGCCGACCGGGAGCTGATCGGGCAGCTGCACGAGATCGTCGCCAGCGTCGGCGGGCGCTTGCGGGTGAGCCCTGACCACGGCTGTGACCCGCAGACCGGCATGCACGTCGCAGGTCCGGTGCCGGTCGTCAGCTGGAGCCGCGTGACGGTGCCACGATGATCCCCCGCGTGGTGATCGCCGCCCCCAGCTCGGGCGCGGGCAAGACCACCGTGGCCAGCGGCCTGATCGGCGCGCTGCGGGCGCGCGGCGACGTCGTCCAGGGCTTCAAGGTCGGGCCCGATTACATCGACCCGAGCTACCACGCGCTCGCCTCCGGGCGCCCTGGCCGCAACCTCGACGCCTTTCTCAGCGGCCCGGAGCTGATCGCGCCGCTCGTGCGTCACGGTGCCCGGGGTGCCGACATCGCCGTGATCGAAGGGGTAATGGGACTCTTCGACGGTGCCTCCGGCCGTGGCGAGCTGGCCTCCACTGCTCAGGTGGCGAAGCTGCTCGGCGCCCCGGTGATCCTCGTCGTAGACGGCTCGGCGATGGCGCGCTCGGCCGCCGCCGTGATCCATGGCTTCCGCAGTTTCGACCCGGAGCTGGAGCTCGCCGGCGTGATCTTCAACCGCGTCGGTTCCGACGCGCACGAGCAGCTGCTGCGTGAGGCGGCCGCCGCCGTTCCCGGCACGCCGCTCACGGTGCTCGGCGCGCTGCGCCGTGACCAGCGGCTGGCGGCTCCCGAACGACACCTGGGCCTCACGCCGGTTGCGGAGCGAGAGAGCCGTGCCAGCGCGGCACTCGAGACGCTGAGCGCCGCCGTCGCCGCGCAGATCGACCTCGATGCGGTGTGGGCGCACGCGCGCTCGGCGCCCCGGCAGCCCGGGGTGAGCTGGTCACCGGACGGCGACGCGGGTGAGATGCGAGCGCGGATCGCGATCGCCCGTGGACCGGCCTTCTCCTTCCACTACCAGGAGAACCTCGAGCTGCTGCGTGGTGCGGGCGCGGATCTCGTCGCCTTTGACCCGACCGTCGACGAGCACCTGCCGGAGGCCACGGACGGCCTGATCCTCGCCGGCGGCTTCCCCGAGGTCTACGGCGCCGAACTCTCGGCCAACCTTTCGCTGCGCTCCGAGGTCGCGGCGCTGGCCGAATCCGGGGCCCCGATCCTGGCCGAGTGCGGTGGCCTGCTCTACCTGGGGGAGGAGCTTGACGGGCACCGGATGTGCGGCGTGCTACCCCTGCGCGCACGGATGACGGAGCGGCTTACGCTCGGCTACCGTGAGGCCACCGCAGCGACGGCCACACCGTGGCTTGCGGAGGGGACCAGGCTGCGTGGCCACGAGTTCCACTACACCAACGTGGATCCCGCGACCGGCGTTGAGCCACACTGGGCCTGGAACCTCAGCGCGTATGGCCGGACCAGGCAGGACGGGGCGGTCCGCGGTGGCGTTCAGGCCGGCTACCTGCATGTTCACTGGGCCGCCTTCCCGGAGCTCGCGGCCGCCTTCGTGTCAGCCGCGGTCGGCGTGGGTGGTCCATGAGCCTCACACTCGTGCTCGGTGGCGTCCGCTCGGGCAAGAGCGCGCATGCCGAGACGCTCGCGACGGCCGCCATGCTGCCCGTGCGCTACATCGCCACGGCCGATCCGACCGATGGCTCCATGGCCGAGCGGATCGCCGGGCATGTCGCCCGGCGGCCGGTGGGGTGGGAGACGGTGGTGGCGGGCGCAGACCTCGCCGCAGCCGTCGTGCCGGGGAGCGTGACGCTGATCGACGGGCTTGGCGTCTGGATCGCCGGCCGCGAGCCAGAGACGGTGGCGGCTGCGATCGAGCGGTTGATCACGGTGAGCGAACGGGCCGAGGTGATCGTCGTAGCCGAGCAGGCGGGGGAGGGGCTGCTGCCGCTCGATCATGCAGCGCGCGAGTGGCTCGACACGCTCGGCACCGCCACGCAACAGCTGGCCGGGGCGGCGGTCCGGGTCGACCATGTCATAGCCGGACGGCCGCTGACTCTTCCCCCGGTGCTCGGCTCAGGGTCACTGGCGGCGCCCGGTGATCCCGCGTTGCGCCACCACGGTGACCGTGATGTCCGGCCCGGCGATGCCGACCACGCCGTCAACGTGCTCGCCGGTCCGCCGCCGGCGTGGTTGCGCGCGGCGCTCGTGGCTGCGCTGGATGCGGACGCGCACCGCTACCCCGATGAGAGCCGGGCGGCCGCCGCGCTGGCCACCCTACACGGGTGTGAGCCGGACAACGTGTTGATCACCAACGGTGCGGCCGGGGCGCTCTGGCTGCTGGGCCCGGCGCTGCGTCCGCGGCGCGCGGCCCTGATCCAGCCGGGCTTCACCGAGAGCGAGGCTGCGCTTCGCGCGTACGGCGTTGTGACCGAGCGCGTGTTCGAGCCCGACCGCCCGGCGCCCCACGCGGATCTGGTGGTGATCACCAACCCCAGCTCGCCGGACGGGCGTCTTCGCCGCCGGGAGGAGGTGCTGGCCCTCAGCGGTCGTGGCCGCGTGCTCGTGGTTGACGAGGCGTTCATGCCTCTGGTGGCCGGCGAGCCGGAGTCGCTTGCGTACGGGCTCAACGATGGGGTTATGGTCGTGCGCAGCCTGACGAAGCTGCTCTCGGTGCCGGGGCTGCGGGTCGGCTACGTGCTCGCACCCGCCCCACTGGCGGCCGCCCTCCGCGCCGTGCGCCCACCCTGGGACGCCAACACACTGGCCCTGGCGGCTCTGCGGTCCGCCGCGGCCCATCCATACGAGCTTGCCGCGCTGGCGGCACGGGCGGGAGCCGAGCGTGCCGACCTGCAGCAACGCCTCGTGCGCCTTCAGATAACCGTCTGGCCGTCTGTGACCAACTTCCTGCTGATCGAGGTGCCAGACGGACCCAGGCTGATCGAGGAGCTGCGCGCGCAACGGATCGCCGTCCGCTCGGCCGTCACCTTTCCCGGCTTTGGCGCAAACCACATCCGGCTGACCGCACGCGACCCCGAGAGCAACGAGCGTCTGGTCGGCGCGATCGGAGCCGCGCTGTGAGCATCGCCGTGGTCGGCATCGGTGCAGACGGGTGGGCCGGGCTCAGCGACGCGGCGCGCCGTGCCGTGCTCGCCGCCGAAGAGGTGATCGGATCAGAGCGACAGCTCGCGACGCTGCCCGCGCACGGCCCGCGACAGCGGGCCCTGCCGTCGCCGCTGGCTCCGTTCCTGGACACGCTTGCGGTCCTGCCGGAACGGCGTGTCTGCATCCTCGCAAGCGGCGACCCGATGCTCCATGGGATCGGTGCGAGCCTCGCTCGGCGGCTCGGGCCGCGGGCGATCGATTCCGGTCAGCTGACCGTCGTGAGCCACCCGTCGGCGCTCGCGCTCGCTTGCGCGCGGCTGGGTTGGCCGGAGGCGGACGTCACGCTCGTCTCGACCGTCTCCGACCCCGTCAGCGTCGTCGCACGCGTGCTGCAGCACGGGCGGCGCGTGATCGCCTACGTGGCCGGCGGTGACGGCGCCGCACAGGTGGCTGCGGCGCTGTGCGCGCGTGGGTTCGGTGCCAGCGAGCTGGTCGTGCTGGAGCAGCTGGGTGGGCCGCGAGAGCGGATCCGGCGTGGCATCGCCGGGACTTGGGGGGACGCGGAGCACGACCCACTCGCGGTGGTTGCGATCGGCTGCGCGCGCGACGCCGACTGTGTGACGCCGATCCTGCCGACCGTTCCGGGGCTGCCCGACGAAGCATATGAGCACGACGGTGCGCTCACCAAGCGCCACGTCCGCGCTGCGACGCTCGCTGTCCTGGCGCCAGGACCGGGAGCGCTCCTGTGGGACATCGGCGCCGGCAGCGGCTCGATCGGCATCGAGTGGCTGCGGGCCGAGCCCACCGCGCGCGCGATCGCGATCGAGTCACGCGGCGACCGGGCGGCGCGGGCCGCCCGCAACGCCGACACGCTCGGGGTCCCGCAGCTGCGGATCGTCAACGGCAAGGCGCCAGCGGCGCTGGCCGGCCTGGAGTTGCCGGACGCCGTGTTCATCGGCGGAGGGCTGAGCGATGATGTGCTCGCCGCGGCCTGGGATGCCCTGCGCGCCGGCGGCCGGCTCGTCGTCAACGCGGTCACCGCGGAGGGCGAGCGGCTGCTGCTGGACGCCGCTGCCCGCCGCGGCGGCGAGCTGGTCAAGCTGTCCGTCTCCCACCTGCAGCCACTCGGCAGCTTCACGGCTTGGCGGCCGGCGCTCCCAATCGTGCAATGGTCGGCGCGTAAGCCGCGATGACGGTTCACTTCATCGGTGCGGGGCCAGGTGCGGCAGATCTGATCACGCTTCGCGCGCAGCGGCTGATCGCCGCATCGCGCGTCTGCATCTATGCCGGCGCCCTGGTGTCGCGCGAGGTGTTGAGCCACTGTCCGTCGGGGGCGCGGCTGATCGACAGCCAGCACCTCGACCTGGGCGAGATCGTCGGCGAGCTCGAGGCGGCACACGCGCGCGGCCAGGACGTGGCTCGGCTGCACTCTGGTGACCTCTCCATCTACAGCGCCGTGGCGGAGCAGGCAAGGCGGCTCGACGAGCTCGGGATCCCGTGGGACATGACCCCGGGGGTCCCGGCGTTTGCCGCCGCGGCGGCTGCGCTGCGGCGCGAGCTCACGGTGCCGGAGGTGGCGCAGACCGTGATCCTCACGCGCCACGGCGCTCGCGCCTCGGCGCTCCCGCCAGGCGAGGAGCTGGCGGCGCTGGCGGCTCACGGCGCCACGCTCGTGATCCACCTGGGCGCTCAGGCGATCGCGCAGATCGCCGCTGCTCTGGCCGAGCACTACGGCCCTGGCTGTCCAGTCGCCGTCGCCGCGCGCGTGTCACACCCGGACGAGCAGCTGCTTCACGGCACGCTCGGAAGCATCGCCGCACAGACCGCTTCGGCCGGCATCAGGCGCAGCGCCACGATCATCGTCGGACCTGCCCTGGCCGCGGCGGGCTTCAGAGACAGCCACCTCTACTCGGCCGCGCGGGAGCGCAGCAGGTAGGTGTCCATGATCCAGCCATTGCGCTCGCGCGCAGTCTCACGCAGGCGGTCGATCTCGGCGGCCACTTCCGCGAGCGGCCCCGCGACGAGCAGCTCGTCGGGGGTGCCGAGATAAGCGCCCCAGTAGATGTCCACCGGCTCTGTGAGGGCGCTGCGATAGGCCCCGCGCCCGTCGAGCATCACCACGAGGTCCGTCGCGCCCTGTGGCCAGCCGTTTGCGGCCAGCAGCCGCCCGGTGGTGATCTGGACGGCGCCGGCCAACCGGTTGAGCGCGATCCGATGAGCTGCCGTCAGCGCCTGGATGCTGCTGATGCCCGGCACCACCGTGAAGTCGAAGCGCACGCGGCCGCGCGCGCGGATCTCATCGAGCACGGCGATCGTCGAGTCATACAGCGACGGGTCGCCCCAGACCAGAAATGCACCCGACTCACCGGCGCCGAGTTCGGCGCCGATCGCCTGCTCCCAGGCGTCGGCGCGAGCGCTGCGCCAGTCGCTCACAGCCTGCGTGTAGGCGCTCGCGCGGCGGTCACGGTGGGGCTCGTGTACTGGCACCACCCGGGGCGGTGGTATGCGCTGCACGAAGCGCTGGACGATCGCCTCACGCGCCGCCGTCAGGTCTGCGGTCGTCCGCTTCAGCTCGAAGATCACGTTTACGTCGTTGAGCGCCCGGATCGCGGCGACGGTCATGTGCTCGGGGTCGCCGGCCCCGACACCGACCGCCACCACACGTCTCAGCTCGGGAGCCATCGGTGATCCTGATCTTGGGCGGCACCGCTGAGGCACGCGAGCTGGCCGCGGCGCTGCTGGCATCCGGCATCGAGGTGACGAGCTCGCTGGCGGGACGGGTCGCAAACCCGAGGCTGCCGGAGGGGGCGGTGCGGATCGGCGGCTTCGGTGGGCCTGCGGGCATGGCAGAGTGGCTGCGCAACCACGCTGTCAGCTGTGTCGTGGACGCGACGCACCCCTTCGCAGAGCGGATCAGCGAGAACGCCGTCAGCGCGTGCGCCGCGGCTGAGCTCCCGCTGCTCGCGCTGCGCCGGCCGGGCTGGCGTGAGCGCCCCGGCGACCGCTGGTTCTGGGCGGACGATCTGGTCGCGGCGGCCGAGACCATTCCGGCTCTGGGTCGGCGGGTGCTGCTCACCACCGGCCGTCAGGGGCTCGCTGCCTTTTCCGGACTCGGTGAGAGCTGGTTCCTGATCCGTTGCGTCGATCCGCCCGCGCCGCCGTTGCCGGCACGGCACGAGCTGCTGCTCGCCCGCGGCCCCTACACGCTCGAGCGTGAGCTCGAGCTGATCGACACGCACGGCATCGACCTGGTCGTGACCAAGGACAGCGGCGGCGCGCACACGATCGCAAAGCTCGACGCAGCCCGGATGCGGCGGCTGCCGGTGCTGATCGTGCGCCGGCCCGGACGGCCCGCACTTCAGTCCGTCGCGACGGTGGGCGAGGCGCTTGACTGGGTGCGCGCTCACGCCGGATAGCGACGTGGTGTGTACACCCGCTGGTGGTGAGTGCTGCTCACGCGGGTCGTGGAGGAGCCGACGATCAGCAGCGTGCGCATGTCCACCGTGCTCGGATCGAGCTCGGACAGGGACGTGATGTGGACGGACTCATCCTCGGAGCCCACCGCTCGTGCCACCACGACCGGCGTAGCCGGCGCGCGGTGCCGGCACAGCAGCGCGGTCGCACGTTCGAGCCCTTCTCGCCTGGTCCTTGACGCCGGGTTGTAGAGCGCCAGCACGAGGTCAGCGGTCAGTGCCGCCTCCAGGCGCCTTGCGATCACATCCCACGGCTTCAGCTGATCTGAGAGCGAGATCACGCAGAAGTCGTGGCCGAGCGGTGCGCCGGCCCGCGCCGCAGCCGCCTGCATCGCCGACAGTCCAGGGATCACCTGCAGATCGACATGGGCAAAGCGCGCCTCGCCATCGGCGGCCTCGAGGACTGCGGTTGCCATCGCGAAGATGCCCGGGTCGCCGGAGGAGACCACCGCGACGCGCGCGCCGGCGGCTGCCAGCTCGAGCGCGTGCTCGGCGCGCTCGGCCTCCACACGGTTATCGGTCGCGTACCGCGTCTGGCCGCGTCGTGGCGGGACGCGGGCGAGATACGTCTGGTAGCCGATCAGCACCTCAGCATCGGCAAGCTCGGCATCGGCCTCCGGCGTCAGCCACCGCGGATCGCCCGGTCCGAGGCCCACGACCGCGACCCGGCCTCGTCCGCCGGCGGGCGCGCCCCGCTCGTCCGGGTTGCGCGCCGGCACCAGCAGCAGCGACATGTACGGAACCTTGCCGGCGACCTCGCGCAGCGGCGCCACGCGCTGGTGCTCCGAGCTGGCGCGCTCCACGTAGACGCTGCGCCCGGTCAGCTCGGCGCGGTCGGTCGCGGCCCGGACCGATGCGAACGTCCGGCCGAGCTTCATCACCACGGCCGCGTCAGTGGCCGCCAGGCGCGCGGCCAGCACGTCTGTCGGCAGCGTTCCCGGCAGGATCGTGAGCACATCGTCGCGTCGCACAAGCGGCGTTCCGGCAGCGGCCGCGGCCGCGCTGAAGGAGGTCACGCCGGGGACGACCTCGGTGGCGTAACGGCCCGCCAGCCGGTCGTGCAGGTACATGTAGGAGCCATAGAGGAACGGGTCGCCCTCACACAGCACGACCACATCGCGGCCTGTGTCGAGGTGCGCTGCCAGTTCTCGGGCGCAGGCGTCATAGAACTCACTCAGCGCCCCCTCATAGCCGCCTGGGTGGTCGGTCGTGCCCGTTGTCACCGGGTAGCGCAGCTGCAGTTCGATCTGCCCCGGCTGGATGTGCGGAGCAGCGATCGCGCGCGCCACGCTGCGGCCATGCTCGGCGCCCGGGTACGCAACCACGTCGGCGGCCGCTATGATCCGCGCCGCCTTGACGGTGAGCAGCTCGGGATCGCCCGGGCCGACACCGACGCCAAAGAGACGCCCCGTTGTCTGCTTGGCGGCGGCTTTCGTCATTCGGCTTCGCTCGCGAGCGCGTTGATGGCGGCTGCGGCGATCGCCGAACCGCCACGGCGCCCGTGCACTACCAGATGCTCGATCCCGAGCGCCGGGGCACGCTGCGCGAGCGACCGCTTCGACTCGGCTGCGCCGATGAAGCCGACCGGCACGCCGATCACCGCGGTCGGACGCGGTGCTCCCGCGTCGAGCATGTCGAGCAGGTGAAAGAGCGCCGTCGGCGCGTTGCCGATCACGACCACGGCGCCATCCAGGTGCTCACGCCACAGCTCTACGGCCGCCGCCGTGCGTGTGTTGCCCAGCTCGGTAGCCAGGGCGGCGACACCCGGCGCCGTCAGCGAGCAGATCACGTCGTTACCCGCCGGCAGTCGCGAGCGCGTCACGCCGGATGCCACCATCTGTGTGTCGCAGAGGATCGGCGCGCCGGCTCGAAGCGCCAGCTCCGCCCGTTCGGCGAGGTCTTCCGAGGCGTCCATGTCAGCTGCGAGGTCGACCATCCCGCAGGCGTGGATCATGCGTACGGCCACCCGCTCCATCCGCGCGCTGAACCGCTGCAGGTCCGCTTCCTCGCGGATGATCGCAAAGGAGCGGCGGTAGATCTCGGCACCATCTTTGACGTAGCTCATCGCCGCACAACCTACGTGATCAGACGCCCATCAGCCTTGCGCCATCGGGTAGGCCGCAGCTTCGCCGGCAGCCGGCCCAGTGCTCCGGCTGATCGTCGGCTCGGCGCTGTGCGGCTCTGGCGGCGGCTGCGGCGCGCGCGTCGAAGCTGGCCGCCGTGCACGCGTTCTGTCCTGAGCAGGCGCTCAGTCCGAACCATCCCGACGTCGGGTCGGTTATGAGCCCGAGCTCGCTCAGGCGCGCCTCGGCGCTTGCGACGCCCGCCGGTGGGATGTCCACCAGCGTCAGCGTCCGTGCGGCGGACACCCGTAACTCGGCGCGGTGCGTGTCGGCCACGACCGCCAACCCTCTGAGCGTCGTCGGGTCAAGGCGGCCCAGCCGCGGCATCGCGGTCAGCGCGATCCGGCCATCGCGTTGCTCGAGCGCGCCGAGCGGCAGCGACATGGTCGGCCGCGCGTGGCGCGCGCCGAGGCCGGGAAGCCGCTCTGGCAGATACGCGCGGGCCTGGTCGAGTGCTGCCCGGACAGCCCCGGCTCGCGACAGCTCGCTCGTGCCGACTCGGAACCGGTCGGATCCGACGGCGAGGATCGTCACGTGGGCCGCGTGCCCGGTCAACCCCGCGCCGTCGTCAACCGCGAACAGGAAGCGGCCCGAAAGCTCCGCGAGCGACGGATCTGCGCAGAGCGCCAGGTCGAGTTCCGTGACCAGCTGGTCGGTGTCTGCGAGTGAGCGTCGATGGCGCCCGGCGACCGGGCTCGCAAGGATGTTGCGCACGCGCTCGTGGGTTGGCGAGGGCAGCAGCCCGACGTCTCCCAGCAGTTCGCCGAGCCGCGCGCCGGGTTGCAGGCCGCGGATCTGGAGGCTCGCCCTGGACGTGAGTTCGACGGCGCCGTTGCCCAGATCTGCCGCGTCGGCGACCGCTCGTAGCTGATCTGCGCTGATCCGTCCGCCCACGAGGCGCACCCTGGCCAGCAGGCCGTCCGCCGCCTCGTGCAGCCGCACCACACCCGGGCAGCGGTCCCGCTGGCCAGGCATTGGCCCGCCCGTTCCCGCAGCGACCGCAGTCATCCGTTGCTCGTCTCTGACACTTCAGGACGTTGTGCGAGGTGGCGTTCCCAACGCGTCTCGACCCCGCCGAAGTGCCAAAACCCAAGGGCGACGGCCCACACGACCACGAACAGCGCGACGACGATGAAGCCGGCCGTGTTGATCGAGAACGTGCGAGCCCAGGCTGACAGCCAGCCTGTCAGCCTGAATTCGCTGCCGAGCACCTGCAGCACCTCGATCGTTCCGATTGCGAAGGCGACGGCGACCGACAGTCCCGTGATCGCGAGGTTGTAGTAGACGCGGCGCACGGGGCGCATGAAAGCCCACCCGTAGGCGGTGTTCATGAAGAAGCCGTCGAGCGTGTCGAACAGCGTCATGCCACCCGCGAACAGCAGCGGCAGGCACAGCACCGCGTAGAACGGCAGGCCCTGCTCAGCCGCCACGGCCGTTCCCGCCAGCAGCAGCGCCTCGGTTGTGGTGTCAAAGCCGATCCCGAACACAAAGCCCACGGGGAGCAGCTGGTAGGTGTGATTGATGGCGCGCATCCAGCGGCCGAAGAAGCGATACATCAGGCCACGGCTGTCCAGATGCAGTTCCAACTCCGCCTCGCTGAAGCAGCCGTGGCGCATGTCGAGAAAGACTCTGAAGATCCCCGCCAGCACGACGACGTTCAGGCCGGCGATCATGTACAGAAAGCCGACTGACGCCAGCGTCCCGGCGGCTCCGCCGGCGGTCTCGAAGCCGGAGCTCGGCGCGACGATGCCGTGGAACACGGTGCGCGCGGCCAGCACGATGCCGACCGACACCAGCAGCATCACGGTCGAATGGCCCGCCGCGAAGAAGAACCCTGTGCCCAGTGGCCGCTCCGCGTCTGTGCGCTGAGCGAGCAGCTTGCGTGTGGAGTTGTCGATCGCGGCTATGTGGTCGGCGTCAAAGGCGTGGCGCGCGCCCAGCGTCCAAGCCGTGATCGCGATCCCGAAGCCCACGCCGAGGCTGTGATCGGCAAAGCGACCCGGGTGGAAGTGCTGCGGCATGACGGCGAACAGGAAAAGCCCGAGGCCGCACATGTTGATCAGCGTGACCACGCCGAGCATGGCGCCCGCTCGAGCCTTTTCGGCCGCGGTGAATGTCCCCCATCCCCGCTGGAGCTGGGCGAACCTATTTGACATAGAACATCCTCCGTCTAGGGAGGACGAAGGAGTCGTCGCACTCGATAGCGCGCAAACCGCCCCTCATCCGAGGACTGGTATCTGGACGCCGAGGTAGGCGACCAGGCTCGTCCCCGTGGGCTGGGGCTTTACTGTTGCGGGACAGCGCCGGGATCAAAACCGGACTTCGCTGCGCTAGGCGCCGCACCGGAACTCCCGGTGCGGGCGCAATTCTACAGGCGGCCCGAGCCGGTGCTCGCTCCGCCGCGCAGCTCGGGCTTGCGCCCGGCCGGGGCGGGGTCGAGCCGTGAAGGCGATCTGAGGGCCGGGCTTGTCATACGGGGCATGTTCATGCTCGACAACCCTCATACCCCGCCCCGGGCCAGGTTCCGCCGCCAGGTGATCCAGCCTGCGTCTCGCCGGATGGCACGGTCCTGCCGGGCCATGCGTGACGCGGCAGGCTGCCGATGATGACGCCAGAGTCGTAGCCGGAGCACGCCGCGAACGGGAGCGACGTGGGCTGGTTGCCCGGGCCGGTTTGAACGGTGGAGCGGAGAATGAGGCGCCATGGGCTGCTGTGGCCGCCGCGGTGACCATGATGGGGGCGCGTCGGATCCGTATCTGGGCGGCCGCTGGAGGTGCCGCCCACCAGCAGGCGAGTCTCGACCTACATGCCGTGAGGGGTTACGCCACTGACGACCACTTGACTGCCGAGCCAGACCTCGCGGTCGGCCTCACGCAACCGCTGCCACAGGCCGTGGCGATTGGCCATGCGCCACGCGAGAGGCGATGTGCTCAAACGAAAGACTCACGCGAGCATCCTCCCATCAGCACATGACCTACTGAGTAAAACCCGCGCGGACTCGTTCGACCTGTTCCACTTCCCCTGGTGGCCTGACACCGAGACGTGCATCTGACTCCCGGGGCGCAGTAGCAAACCACTCACCGCGCTCGCCCTTTGCACGGATTGTGTTCACGTGGCGGAGGACTCGTCCGTGGACGGCACCGCCGCCCCACCGGATCGTCGCCAACGCGATCGTCGAGTGCACGCGGGCGCCGCGATGGAAGCAATGGCGGAGCCTATGACGCAGCCGCTCGCTAGAGCGCGGATTTGAGCGGGTAGCGTTCGGGGTGCTCGATCGAGTCGAGCCCCAAATCCACATCCAGGTCGGGCCAGTAGAAATGCTCGGGCGATGGCCTCTCGAGCCGAACGATCGCCTCGACCGAGGCCTGCTTGAACCATGGGAACTCGTCAAACGCGAGAAACAGCTCTCTGCCGTCGACCAGCATCCAGAAGCCGTGCTGGGAGATGTTGGTGACTTCAGCTGTCGAAGTGGCGGCGCCAGGCATCCCTGATCTCCTGCTCGTGATCGACCACCAACTGTAGGACGCGCTTCAAGTCCTGATCGCTGAGGTGATAGCTGCGGGCGAGCTCGATCACGGGCTCGATCCAGAACTTGGCCTCACCGTCCGCAGACTGGACGTGGACGTGCAGCCGGTCCTCTTCGCGTGAAAAGAAGAAGAACCGGAACGGACCGTCACGGAAGATCGTCGGACTCTATGCCGATGACGATGGCAAACCTGGCGGCGCACGCCTGGTCGCCGACGCGGTAGTGGCGACCGCGCGACCTCGGACGCGAAAGCGGTCGCGGTTGCCAGTCGCGGGGACTCCATTTCCGTTGAGAGCTTAGGCGCATCGTGATGCTAAGATGCACTTATGTCAAAGGTGCGGACGACGCTCACGATCGACGAAGACGTGCTGAAGTGGGTCAAAATCCGGGCAGCGCGTGCCGGCGTTTCGGACAGCGCCGTAATAGAGGAATCGCTTCGTCGTGACCTGAAGCTCGACGTTCTCGACGACCTCTGGGTCAACGCAACGTTGCCGGAAGCCGAAGCGTCCGCGCTGGCCGTCGAGGCCCAACACGCGGCCAGGCCGCGTCGACGGGCCGCTCGTGCGCGCGGTCGTTGACGTCAACGTCCTGATCTCGGCCGCGCTCTCCGCCAAGGGCTCCTCGGCGGAGATCCTCCGGGCAAGCCGCGACGGCCAGTTTGAAATCGTTGTGTCCGAGATGCTGCTCGCCGAGCTCGAGCGCGCACTCGCGTATCCCAAGCTGCGCAAACACATCCCTGCTGAGAGGGCTGCCGCCTACATCTACTGGGCGCGCGAGCACGGGGCCATGGTGAAGGATCCTTCTGGCCCTCTGAAGCTCAGCTCCCGCGACCCCGACGATGACTACCTCCTTGCCCTCGCCATCGAGAGTCGTGCATACATCGTGACGGGCGACCAGGACCTGCTCGCTCTCGGCGGCGATCTCCCCCTCCTGACAGCCAAGCAATTCCTGGCCAAGCTCCAAGCAACGCGCTGAGCAGTTCGCAGCTCCTCACCGAGCCAGAGCGCCTGCCGGCCGGAAGCCTTTCGCCGCCCAGTTGCGACCGACCGCGATCGGTTGGAAGCAACCGCCGAACGGACAACCTCAAGGATTGCGGTGCCGTGGCGGAGGACTCGTCCGTGGACGGCACCGCCGCGCCACCGGATGTCGCCGATGCAATCGCGTCTCTGATTTCAGGCTCCACGCGAGAGCGATAGCGAGCGCCTGGGTGGTAGCATAAAAGTATGACCGCGTCTAAGGTTTCGATCTCGCTCGACCCAGTGGTCGCCGAGCGAGCTCGAGCGGACATCGCTGCCGGTCGCGCGAAGTCGCTCAGCGCGTGGCTCAACGACGCAGCTCGAGTACGCCTGGAGCGTGAGGAACTCGGTGACGTACTCGCCGCGATCCTTGATAGCACCGGCGGGTCACTGACCTCTGCGGAGCTCGCGGCCGCACGCCAGCGTCTTGCCGAAGCTGAGTCCTGTTGACGCTAGTCCTCGACGTTGGCGCGCTGATCGCAATTGAGCGTGGCGACCGTGCCACGGTCGCTGTCATCGAGGCGGCAAGACTGGACGGCCGCACGCTCGTTGTCCCTGCCGGTGTAGTCGCACAAACATGGCGAGACGGCTCACGCCAGGCGCTCCTCGCACGCCTACTCGGCGCCACCGACGTTGAAGTGGAGGCCCTTACGGATGAGCTCGCCCGAGCAGCCGGCCTGCTGTGCGGGGCGACCCAAACCAGCGACACCGTCGACGCATCGATCGTCATCGCCGCACGACGACACCACGCAACGATCATCAGCTCCGATCGCGGTGATCTCACACGCCTCGATCAGACACTCCCGATCGTCGACTGCTAGCCGGCCCTCAATGGACCAGCGCCTGGCTCGGCAGCGGTGCGTCCCGAATCCACTCACGAGGCGCAATCGGGCTCCGGAGCGGAAGCGATAGCCGTTGCTCCCAGTGCCTGCGGTACCGTTCATAGCGTGAGCGCGCTTCGATTCAGCGTCGTCTACGAGCACGCGGGCGAGGGCTGGGTCTATGCGCCCGAACTGCCGGAGGTTCAGACCCAGGGCGAGGATCTCTAGCAGGCGCGCGCGTTGGTGCTGGATGCAATCAGCGTGGCGCTCGAGCAGCGGCGTGCTCGCGGCGCGCTCATACCAGAGCCCGGCTGGGCGCTGGTATGAGTCGGTCCAAGTCGCCGCCTGAAGAAGCGAGACCTCGAGCGCCACCTTCAGGACCACGGTTGTCGGCTCGTCCGAGAGGCAGCCAGCCACGAGATGTGGGAGAGCCCCGTCACCGGCGAGCGAGCTGTGGTCCCCCGTGATCGCTAGATCAAGGCGCTAACGGCCCGCGGGATCTGCAGGCGACTCTCGATTCCGGCACCGCCAGGGCGCTGATGGGATCCGGCCCTGGTCCCCGCAGACCCTCGCCGCCGCGCAGCCTGCCGATGCCAAAGGAATGGCACAACGGCGGGCGCGGTCGCTTGCGCAGGCGTGGCCGAGCGATAGCGGGGACGTATGGACGTTTACCGTCATTCCTGCCGGGTTTCGGCCATAGCTTCGGCTTCTACGGCAGCACTTGTCGCAATCCGCGTGACAATCGCTCGGTCGCCGACGTGGACGGACCCCGTTGGTCGGTCCAACTCTCGCCGCACCCGCTCTTCTGGTCCGACGGGCATCTCGCCTGCGGGTTGCGCGCACCTGCAATGCACGCGGAAGTCGCGTTCGCTACCCGGGTGGCGCGATGAGGCGGAGGCCGGGAACGCGTTTGAACTCGTGTGTGTTGCCGGTCGCCAGTCCCATGCCGTGAGCCAGCGCGGTTGTGGCGATCCAAAGATCGTGTGCGCCGATGACTTCGCCTCGTGCGGCGAGCTGGGCCCAGATGTCGGCGTGAACGCGCGCGACCTGCTCGGTGATCTCAAGCGCCCGCATCCCGGCGAGGATATGCTCGACAAAGGCGCGGCGACGGGCGCGCTGCGCGCCTTCGGCGCGGTGGACGCCGTGCAGAAGCTCGCTGACTGTGATCACGCTGATGGCACGGTCCTCCTCACCGATGGCGGCATCAACCGTCGGGTTCGCGACGCCGCGCTCGAGATCGACCAGCAGCCCGGTGTCGATCAGGACGGCCACGGATCCTCGGGCGCCGCTACGGACTCACGGATGGCTTCGACATCGTCGATGAACCCGGTGTCGGGCGCCGGCGCGGCGGCGATCAACTCGCGGAAGCGAGCTGCTGATATCAGCCTGCCCCGGGGTGGCGAGATCACGGCGACAGACGCGCCGCTGCGTGTGATTTCGATCTCTTCTCCGTCGGCGACTCTGTTCAGCACGTCGGAGAAGCTCCTGGCGGCGTCGGTTGCAGTCATCCGTGTCACAACGACCAGCGTATCAGATAAATCTGATAAAGCCCGTCGGTGCTGCTTTCCTCCCGCCTGAGGTGTCTGGCGCCGTGCGGCGAGAGTCGCGGTGTGTCCGGAAGGTCCGCATGCGCCCGGCAGCGCCTGCTCAGCCGGCTGCGTGAAGCTGCGCGGTGTCCTGGCTCTGAAGACTGATCTCGGGTCAGCCGCTCAGCCGTCGCGCCGTTGTGACCGGTTCGCTCCCATCGGGGATCTCGCTGAGGCTCGATTAGGTTGACGCGACGCTGGCGGCCAGGGTCGTTGCCAGCGCACGGTAGTGCCATGGGTCGCAGATCGAGCCGCGAGCGACACAGACCGCTCACGCCTCAAACGACCGAGTGACACGCGCGCGGAGAAGGCGAACCAGGCTCGAAGCGAGCGCTCATACGTGCCAACGCGCTCACGACCGTGCTTCGGCCTTCTGCGAGGCGCGCGGATGGCCGGCGCCCAAAGTGGCGGCCCGGCACCGAATGTTGTACGGCCGTGTTGTACAAAACCAAAGACGGCCCCCATGACGAGTACCACCAAAAAGAAAAGCCCCGCGATTAGCAGGGCTTCTCTGACAAGCGGCTGAAGAGACTCGAACTCTCGACCTTCTGCATGGCAAGCAGACGCTCTAGCCAACTGAGCTACAGCCGCGTGGGTCGCCCAGTATAGCCTGGCGGGGCTCAGCCAGTCGTTGGCCAGATCCGCACGGCGTCGCGGTCGAGGTGAACCGTGCAGGTTTGGCCCGGGCTGCTGACCTGGGGTGTGGCGACCCGGGAGGTCAGCTCGATCCCGGGGTCGAGTCTGGCGCTGATCTCGACGTGGCTGCCGAGGTCGATGATGTCGCTGACCACGCCCGGATAGGCCAGCTCGAAGGGAACGGAGACTGCCGCGCCGGCGGGTCCGATCCGCACGCAGTCTGTTGAGACAGCCCACAGCACGGCGTCGCCGGCAGCCGCACGCGCGTCCCCGCCACCACCACTCACAGGCAGGTCGAAGCTGAGCCGTCCGCTCACGACCCGCGTCCCGTCCGGACCCACACGGCCTGCATGCACGTTACGCAGGCCCAGTATCGAGCTCACCTCGAGCGAGGCGGGCTGCCTGAAGACCCGGCTGACGGTGCCCACCTGTAGGACGCGCCCGCCAGCGAGGATCACGATTTCGTCCGCAAGCATCGCCGCCTCCTGAGGATCGTGCGTGACCAGCACGGTGGCCAGGCCATGCTCGCGCTGCAGTGTGCGAAGCTCCCGCCGCAGCTGTGCCCGGACCGGTGTGTCGAGCGCCGAGAAGGGCTCGTCCAGCAACAGCAGCGCCGGCGCACAGGCAAGCGCCCGAGCGAGGCCGACTCGCTGACGCTGACCGCCGGAGAGCTGCTCCGGGTAGCGATCAGACAGCTCGCCGATGCTCAGCCGCTCGAGCCACCAGGCAGCTGCACCTGGGTCGGCATCCGCACCGAACATGACCTGCTCCCAGACGGTGCGTCCTGGGAGCAGGCCGTGACCCTGCGGGACGTATCCGATCTGCCGTTGCTCGGCCGGTAGCTGAGCGAGCTCGCGGTCGCCGCAGCGGATCGCCGCGTGTGTGGTGTCCGCGACCCCCGCCAGTGCGCGCAGCGTCAATGTCTTGCCAGACCCGGATGGGCCGACGATGGCGAGGCGACCGTGTGCGGCGGCGTGCGCGATCTCCAGGTTGAAAGTGCCGAGGCTTGCTGCGATCTGGAAGCGAAGCGGCACCGGCTCGTACGGTGCCGGTGTCACTGGGGGCGGCGGTGGCGCCGGGCTTCTGCGGCGCGGGCCACGGGGCAGGCGGTGGATGGCGCTCAGCGCGATCGCCAGCGCAGCCACCACGAAGGCGAGCACGGTCGGCGCCTCCGCCTGGGAGAGCGGACCGGACGAGAAGAGGTTGTCCACGTAGACAGGCAGGCTGTAGGGGTGGTAGGCGAGGATCACCACCGTCCCGAACTCGCCGAAGGCACGCAGCCACATCAGGATCATGCCCGTGCGGATGCCGTCGGAGGCCGCTGGCACCTCGACGCGCAAGAAACGCGCGAGCGGCCCGTGGCCGAGCGTTGCGGCGAGCTCGCCCAGTGCCGGGTCCACGGCGCGAAAGGCGCTGCGGGCAACCACCACCAGGAACGGGATCGACACGAACGACTGGGCGATGATCAAGCCCCAGATCGTCTCCGTGAGCCGCTGGCCGGAGAATCGGCCAAGAAACGAGTACGGCCCGACGATGTAGATGAGGATGATGCCGGTGACCAGCGGTGGCAGCGCCAGCGGGATCTGGACCAGCACCCGCACGGCGCCGCTCAGCCGCCCGTCGCGCCGCGCCAACACGTAGGCCAGGGGGATGCCGGTGAGGACCCCGATCGCCAGCGAGGCGGTGGCGCTGATCACCGATACGGCGAGCGCCGACCACAGGCCGGGGACGTTCCAACCCTCCTGCCCGCCGCCGGCCACGCGGATCAGGAACGCCGCCAGTGGATAGCCGAGGTAGACGGTGAGCAGGCCGCCGAGCCAGAGCAGCGGGCGCGGTGACCTGCGTTCCATCGTGCGAGTGTTAGCGAATGACCGCGCGGAGTGCCGGCGGGACGCCGCGGCCGCTGACCCGCGCGGGTGACAGGACGACGAAGTGATCGGCGCGCAGCGCCCTCTGGCCCGCCGGTCCGAGCAGGAAATTGATGAACGCCTCAGCGGCGGCCGTGTGCGGTGCGTGGCGCAGCAGCGTGATGGTGTAGTCGCCCTGCACCTTCACGCCCGTCAGCGGCACGAACGGGCTGCGCTGCGAGTTGGCGTCGGCCTCATACATGAACGACGCGTCGAGCTGGCCGTTCTGGATGCCCGCCTGCTCGGCGGTCTCCGAGTACTCGTCGGAGGATTCGCTTGCGAGCTTGTCCAGCGCCGGTAGATGCCTGGCCTTCGCGGTCTCCCGGAGCGCCTCGAGCGCGAGCACGCCGCCGGGATCCTGGCCGGGGTTGGTGCGCCCGAGCCTGAACCCGGGCATCGCGATCACCTTGTACCACGGCATCGTGCGCAGGTCGTGGGCGAAGCGGCTCTTGGGGTAGTAGCCGAGCACGTAGGGCGAGGCGGCAAACGAGGCGTACCAGCTGACCCAGCTACCGTTCCTCCTGCCCTCGAGCATCGCGTTGATCGACGGCGCGGCGCTGATGAACACGTCCGCTACCGCCGTCTTGTTGCGGATCTCGGCGGCGAGCGTCGAGGAGCCGCCGGGCGTGTTCACCAGTGTGTAGCCCGTTGCTCGGTGAAAGGCGGGACCGATGCTCTTGCTGAGGAGCGTGTCCAGTGACCCGGCCGAGTACACGTCAACGGCGCCCGAGCGTCTGGCCGCCGCCGCTGCGGCGGCCACCCCGGTGGCCCCGCCAGCCAGAGCCAGGGCCGCGAGGAGGGCATGTGTGACGCGCCTGCGATGGCTGGCGCCTCCGACTTGGTGACTGCTCCGCTGCATGTCGGCCTCTCTGCGTGGTTAGTTGCACCCGAGGACTATGCCAGGATCCTGGCAGATATAGTCCGAGCATGCGATCTGGGCTGCGTGAGCGCCGATCCGAGCTGGGCTTGACACAGGCGGAGTTGGCCGTTTCGGCCAGTGTCAGCCGACAGCTGGTGGCCGCAGCCGAAGCCGGCGTGAACGTGCCGGCCGCTGACGCGGCGATCAGGATCGCGCGGGCGCTCGACTGCACAGTCGAGGACTTGTTCGCGGTGTCAGAGCACGGCGCAGCATCGACGTCTGTCGGTCCCGGGTCGCTGGTCGTCGCCGGGTGTGACCCGGCCTTGGCGCTTGCGGAGCGGATGCTCGCCGTTGTGAGCGCGGCCAGCAGGGCCCGTTCCCACGGTCAGCTGGTGGCGATCGACGCCACCAGCGGCATCGCCCTTGCCTCGCTCGCGTCCGGCACGATCCATGCGGCGGTGGTGCACGGGCTCCCGAGCGACCTTGTCCCTGCCGGCATGGAGCTGACCAGGGTCAGGCTCGCCGCTTGGCGTGTCGGGCTCGGGTTGGCTTCGAGCATGGGCCACGGCAGCCTGGAGGCGGTGCTCGCGGCGGGCACCCGGATCGTCCAGCGTCCGGAGAGCGCCTCCAGCCAGCGGGCGCTGCGCCGCGCTGCCGCGGTGCTGGGATTCGCCGAGCTCCCCGCGGGAGCAGTGGCGAGCAGCCACCGAGACGCGGCGCGTGCAGCCGCGGCGCTGGACAGCGCCGCGCTCACCACGGAAGCCGCCGCACGACGCTTCGGTCTGCGGTTCGTGGGGATCGAGTGGCACACCGTCGAGCTCTGGCTGACGGCACGCTGGCGCGAGCACCCGGCCTTCGAGGCGCTGCTCGACCTACTCACCGGCCGCGCCTACCACGCCCGCGTGTCGCGCCTCGGTGGCTACGACCTGACCGGTTGCGGCACGGTCCTCTCCCAGCCTGGACCGGAGCGGCCAGGGGACCGCACGCCGCAGGCGACGACCGGACTCGAACCGGTGTAAACGGCTTTGCAGCGCGGCACTCGGGCGTAATTTCAGTCCTAAACGATGTGTTTGCATTCTGTTCGGCGACGTAGGTCCCGTCCGAGGCGGTGCGAACTCGCGAGTTTGGGGAGCCTTTTGGGAGCTCTTGGGGGTGAGCCGCCCAGCTCCTGGCGTTGACGTACGTAGACTTGGCCGGATGTCGATCCCTGAGCCTCACGACCTTGAGTCTGTGCTGACGGTTCTACCGCCTGATGAGGCGCTGCGTGCGGAAAAGCCTGTCCCGCCGCACCCGCCGGCGCAGCCAGGCGATCCCACACCAGAGGACTGGGATCGTCTTGAGGAAGTGCTGCGGTCTGAGACGTGAGCGACGGCAGCGTCGTCGCTACTCCGACGGAAGACCAGGTAGGACCAGCAACGCTTCGTCCTCGGTCGATCCGAAGGCTGCGATCGCCTCGTGTTGCTCTACGAGCATCTGAAGCGCCGTCGAGGTACTGACGTTGCCGAGTCGCAACCAGACAGACTTTGGGGGCGGGCCGTGGAGGAACGCGAGCTGGCGGAAGTCTGAGTCCTTCGACACGATCGTGTAGCCATGCGCACCTGCGTAGTCCCAGATCTCCCGGTCGGTAGCGGTTGCCAATCCCACCGTCGCCACGTGAGTGCTGTCCGGGAAAAGCTCGCCAAGGCTCCCGATCAGGTTGCGGGATAGATTCTGGTCGAGCAGCAGCTTCACGCGGCGGCAAGGCGGCGTTCACGAAGGGCAGCAAACTCGATTGCGGCCCGCACGTGTGCGGCTGACAGCTCCGGGAAGTCCGCGACGATCTGCTCGATCGTCATTCCCGACGCCAGGTATTCCAGCACGTCGTACACGGTGATCCGGGTACCGACGAAGCAAGGCTTGCCGCTGCGCACGCCGGGTCGCACCTCAATGATCGACGACACGCTCATAGCGTCAGCGTACCCCCGGCTGGGGACTTTATGGGGTGCTGTTTGGGGAGCCTACGCGGTGTAACAGCAACTGCTCCCACAACTACCTTGAATTTGCAGGGAAAAAGAGGCGACGACCGGACTCGAACCGGTGTAAACGGCTTTGCAGCGCGGCACCTGGATGCTTTCCCGGTCCTGAGCGCCCG
Source organism: Solirubrobacterales bacterium (assembly GCA_027449125.1). GTDB lineage: Bacteria > Actinomycetota > Thermoleophilia > Solirubrobacterales > Solirubrobacteraceae > Palsa-465. The sequence goes on from DAIDME010000099.1 coordinate 32,672, forward strand.
AGTTTGCGTTCTGTTCGGTGACGTGAGTTCTGTCCGGGCGGCTGTGAACTCGCGTGTTTGGGGAGCCTTTTGGGGAGCCCTGGGGGCGGCGTACAATGAAGGTATCTCTGTTCCCGTTCCTGATACTCCGTCCGACGCTGAGTTGGATTTGAAGCTGGTCTCGCCAGACGAGGCGTTGCGGATCACGAAGTACGTGCCGCCACATCCGCCGGCCGGGCCTGACGGTCCGACACGCGACGATTGGGAACGGCTCAGAGAAGTACTGCGGTCTGACGCGTGAGCGCGGAGCGCATCGTCGCCGACACGATGGTGATGAGTTGGCGGCTTGAGGAAAGCCCGCCGCCGATCAGCGCCAGGTACGACGAGATCATCGGCTCTGCCACGGTGGTCATCTCGTTTGAGACGTCGATGGAGCTCCGCTTCGGTGCCATCAATGCTGGCTGGGGCGAGCTAAGACGCCGCAGGCTGGAGCGTGACCTGGGCTCGTACCCGGTAGTCGAGCCGGACCGCCGCACGATTGCGGTATGTGCGCAACTCAGGGCCGACTGTAGGAAGGCTGGCCACGCGCTCGCTGCCAAGGACCACATTGGCGATCTCTGGATTGCGGTAACGGCGGTTCGTCTTGGGGTTCCGCTGGTATCTGACGACGGCATCTTCGAGGCGGTCCCCGGTCTCCGCCTCCTGTCCGCCAACACCTAGCCTGCTGGGCTTCTCAGTCTCTCGGTGGGACTTCGGGGGAGTCCTTCGGTCTTGGCCTGGGCGTCGTCACAGTATGTTCTCATGCCTCGCATCGACGGGCGGTACTGATGAGAGCACCAACCAGACGAACCGGGGGATCTGGCACACGACCAACACAGTCAAGGAGGTCGAAGGTGCTTCACAGATCTAGTCGTCGCCTAGCGAGTTTGGCGGCGGGCGTTTCTGTCGTCATCGCGGCAGTCGCGATGTCAGCGAGCGGGTCCGCAGCGGCGTCCACCGGTGGCACAACTGTTGCCACTGTTGATGGACCGTTCGGGCTTGGTATTGCTCCTACCCTCGCACAGGTTGCGGCACCAGGGGGGCCGGATAACCCATCGGGTCTCCCGGCGTACTTCGTTTACCAAGGCGGAGCGGAACTCAACCCTACCGCTCCGAATTCTCCGCTGCTGGCAGCTTCGCCGGACGCGGCGGCTGCCGCGACGGTGTGCGCAATGCTTCCCGCCAATTATCCCGTCAATTATGGAGCGGCAGAGATTTACGGGCAGATAAACTGCACGAACCCCGCAAATGGCAACGCCGTGGACAATGTGCAGTTGACACTGTGGCAGAGACCGAATCCGAACGCGACTGGCGGTTGGCAACGTGGAGCGGTCAAGAACCCTGCGGGTGGCACCACGCCGTACACCAGTCAGTCTTACCTTGTCGCATGCAATGCTGGCTGGCAGATGCACACGCAGATGACCGCGGTTGTGTCAACGCCGAACGGCAGCGGGCCGGAGGATAACAACAGCCGTAACAAGACCTGCACGTAGGCGGGCGCTGTCTGCTGCATCGGTTAGGCGCGTTGTCTCGACGGCGGTGACGCTTCTAACCGTGGGCGGCAAGTCTTACGACAAACGAATCCCGGTCGGGATTGGGTTCCGACCGGGATTTGATTGGTTGCAAGCGCCGCACGTCCACCGTACCAGGCCAGGTGAAACGTCATCAGATTCTACGTCGGCGAGGGGTCCTGAGGGTTCGGGCCGAGTAGTTGTGCTCGCAGGTCTGGGATTGGTTTGAGCGTGAGGCTCGTGGTGTCGAGGCTGGAGGCGGCGATTGTGATGACGAGTCGGCCGTGGCGGCGCGATCCGACCCATTGCCCCATAGGGGTGCTGAGTGTGAGAAACGTCTGTGGTCGTCCGTCAACAATGATCTCTAGTTCACTAGCAACGGCCGCTTGCACTGCGGCGTGTCGATCGCGACGCCGGGCAGCAAACCACAGCTTTATGGCCGCATCGGAGAGGTCGTCAGGTTTCGGTCCGCTGTAGTCATCCTGGCCTTGGAGCCACATCTCTAAAGCGTAGTGGGATTGATCGCGTTCTCCTTGGTGCGCTTTCTCAATTGCCGTGGTGATTTTGAAGATTGGCGCCTCCCACAGGTCAGCGTTCGTGTCGGCGAAATGCCCGATCGTCACCTTCGTCAGGCCGTCGTGTGATTCGCTGCCAGTGATGGTGAGAGGCCACCCCTCGGCAGCGTAGATCGGAAATCTGACGTCACGGAGCGTAATTGCATCCGAGTCGCGCTTGCGCACGCGCGCGTCGTAGCGATGCCGGGCGACGCGAGCCGCCCTGGCAGTCTCGTCCTCGTTGTCAGGCCAACTGAAGCGCGTCAGTCTGGCTCCCGCTCCCTGTTCATGCCCGCACCGGCAGCACACGACCATTTGGTTCGCTTCCAACGGGCCGTCGTGGCCGTGACCGCCGCGTCCACCGCGTGATCCGTCATTTGGCGTCACCTCGTCGTAGTCGATCGCACCACAGGCGGCACATGGTTCATGAGCGTCGATGACTTTCGTCCGGCTCCAATCGGCTGGCAATGGACGCGGGACGGGTCTTCCGGACTGATCGCGGCAGCAAACAACCGGATCAAGATCGCCGGCCCACGACTTCACAACCGCGGCATACACACCCGGGCCAATCGTGGCGACAACCCGAGCGCCTTGACCATCCACGACCTCGACCCCGGCGGCCCCCGGCGGCAGCAACCCAGCCACGATCCAACGGTCATGATCTCGTCGCACCCCGATCGGCCGGTAGTCGTCGCGACCATAAAACGGCTGACCGCGATCATCAGCGACGTCCGGCGCGATGACGAGCCAGCCGTCATCTCGGCGCACGACCCCGTCGCCCTCTGGAAGTCGGATCAGAACTGTCGGCACCACGAGATTGTGACAGCCGCGCGGGATCAGGAGGCGGGCGAAGCCCGCCAGCGGCCTGCGGCGCGCGTAGCGCGCGAGCAGGCCGCCTTGATCCAGTAGAGAAAATTGGGACCATCTGATCATGGCGTTCAGAGCTATCTGCACGGCTCCGTGCAGCTCTCGACGGAGCACAAGGGCAAGCCGCGCAAGCATCCGGTGTGGGTGCTGCGTTACCGGCTGCCGAGCGGCAAGGACTCCCGCAAGACGCTCGGCAAGGCATGGCTGAAGGCGAGCCGGCCGGCTGCCGGCTTCATCACCGAGGCGCAGGCGAACGCGGTGGCGCAGAGGTTCCTCGACGAGCATGCGGCAGCAGCGCCCGAGCACAGGCAGAGCCTGGGTGCTGCATGCGCGGCGTTCGTCGCTTACTGCGAAGGGGAGCGCGGCCTGCGCCTCGACCGTGCACGACTACCGCCGGATCGCCGATCGCCTCTGCGAGCGTCCGTGGCGGCAGGGAACCACGTGGCGCGACCGGCCGCTCGACAGCTTCACCGATGACGACCTTCTGGCGGTGCGCCGCGAGCTGGTCGCGGCCGGGCGGAACCCGGACACCTTGAACCACTACCGACGGATCGTCCGCGGTGCCTTCGGCACCCATGCTCTCTCTCCCGCCCTCGCCTGGCAGTGGGCCGGGGCGAAGCCCGAGAGCGAAGGCAAGTTGCGGTTCTACACGCCCGCGCAGTTGGCGGCGCTCAAGCGCCACGCGCGCTCGGACTTGGACGTGGCGATCTACACGCTCGCCGCGGAGGCCGGTCCGAGGCTCAGCGAGATTCGTGGTCTCAAGGTCCGCAATGTGGACTTCGGTGTCGGTGTGGTCCGCTTCGAGGACGGTTTCACGACCCGCGGCGGTCACGCTGGGAACAAGGGGCGGCGCGTCCGCTCGGTGCCGATGAGCGACAACGTGCGAGGGGTCCTCTGGCCGTATTGCAAGGGGCGGCCGGCGGATGCGCTGGTGTTCGAGCACGGGTCCAAGCCGGGTGAGCCGATCTGCGGCATCAGCCTCTACCGGCGGTTCCGAAGCGCCGCCAAGCGCGCCGGTCTCCCGATCCTGCGCTTCCACGACCTGCGCCACTCCTTCGGTACGCAGGCGATCCGCGCCTTCAACATCTATGAGGTCCAGCGGATGATGGGGCACCGCCACATCACGACCACCGAGCGCTATCTGCACTATGCGCCGAACCCGGAGGCTGCGGCCAAGCTGTCCGGCCTCTGGGGCGACACAGCAGCGCCCGGCACGGTTGCGCAACTGCGCCGCACCGCGTGATGATTTGGGGAGCCCTTGTGGAGCCTTCGCTCTCCAAGGGCCGCCTCCAGAACCGCCGGCGCTCCGGAACCTCAGTGTTTGCGGGCGATCCGACAAAAGGCGACGACCGGACTCGAACCGGTGTAAACGGCTTTGCAGGCCGCTGGATAGCCGCTCTCCCACGTCGCCAGGAGCAGGCGCTAGGTTAGCTCAGAGCGTGAGCAGCAGGCCGTTACCGCTCGGGTCGCGGATCAGAGTCGCGCCCCCCGGCGCAGGATCGGCGGCCAGCCCAGCCGCTTGAATGCGCGCCAGCAGAGCGTCGAGCGAGCCTTGGTCGGGCAAGCGCAGCTCAAAGGCTCTGAGCCCAACCGAGCCGGGCGCGGCCGCGTGGCCGCCGCGGCTCTGCCAGGTGTTCAGGCCGAGGTGATGGTGATAGCCGCCGGCCGCGACGAAGAGCGCGCCGGGATAGGCCCTGACCATCACGTCGAACCCGATCACCGCGTTGTAGAAGCGCTCCGTCTGCTCCAGTTCGGAGACCTGGAGGTGTACGTGCCCGACGCGCGTGCCGGCCGGCATCGGCGCGTCGACGAGCGCGGTTGCATCAGCCTGGCTGAGTTCGCCGACCAGCGCGTCCACGTCGAGCGCGAGCGTAGCCATCTGCAGCCCACCATCACGGTCGTGGGGCCACTCGCCGCGTGGCCGGTCGCGGTAGATCTCGATGCCGTTGCCGTCCGGGTCGCTTAGGTAGAGCGCCTCGCTCACGAGGTGGTCGGCGGCGCCGTCGAGCCGCCAGCCGGCTCGGGCCAGGCGGACCAGCGCGGCCGCGAGGTCGATCCTCGTGGGCACCAGGATGGCGAAGTGGTAGAGGCCGGTGTCACGCGGGTTGCGGGGTGGCGCGGCCGGGTCGGCGGTGAGCGAGAGGAGGGGCGGCCAGCGGGCCGCCCCTCCCAACAGAACCGTGCCGTCGGGCTCGTGCGTCGCTGTCAGCCCGAGCGCCCGCTCATAGAAGGCGAGTGAGCGTTCGCGGTCCGAGACCGTCAGTTGCACTCGGCCGATCGTCGTCTCGGGCGCCAGCCTCTCTGTGGTTACCGTATCTGCCATTGCCCTGGGAGCCGGTCAAACGGTGACGGTCGCGCGGTGGTGCTCGGCCAGGCCGCGCAGGACGTGCTCGAGCTGCTCGAGCGTGTCCTCGTCGGTCAGTCGGCCAGCCGCGTCGAACTTGTCCTGTGCGCGGGCGACTGAGAGCTCGACATCGGCGACGCGGGCGCCGGCGATCCCGAGCGCCTTGCGCAGCGTGTCCTGCGCCCACATGGCGCCGTAATCGGTCTGGCTCGCGCCGATCACGGCGACCGGCTTGCCGTACAGGGCTGCGTCCGGACCGTAGGGGCGCGAGCCCCAGTCGACCAAGTGCTTCAGCTGCCCGGGCAGCGTCGTGTTGAACTCAGGCGTCGACAGCAACAGCGCATCGGCTGAGCGGATCTGCTCCATCAGCTCGGTCGCGCTCGCCGGCGGATCGCTCTCGCGATCTTCGTTGTACGGAGCGAGGCTCTCCAGATCGTCGTAGATCTCGACCTCGACCTCAGCTGGAGCATGCTCTGCGGCCATGCGCAGCAGGCTCGTATTGTACGAGCCTGCCCGCAGGCTGCCGGATATGGCGAGGATCCTGATCATCGCGGAGCCTCTACCTCGATCAGGCCTTGACGGCTGAGACGCTGACGATCAGCTTGACGTCGTTGGCGACCAGCAGGTTGCCATTGGGCAGTGTCTGGTTCCACTCCAGGCCGAACTCACGGCGGTCGATCTTGCCCTCGACCTCGAAGCCGATGCGCTCGTTGCCCCAGGGGTCCTGGCCGTTCTCAGCGAGCTCGCCGACGAGCTCGATCGGCTTGGTCACGCCCTTGATCGTGATCTCGCCCGTGAGCTTGATCTTGCCGTCCGCGGCCGGCTCGGCGCCCGTCGAGTTGAAGGTGATCTGCGGGAACTGGGCGGCGTCGAAGAACTCGGGCGACTGCAGGTGCCCGTCGCGGTTCTGGTCGCCGGTGTCAACGGAGGCTGCGTCGACGGTGCCCGACAGGGTCAGCCCATTGGCGCCGGCCTCGACCTTGCCCTCGAACTTCTTGAAGTTGCCGCGCACCGTCGCGATGCCCATGTGGCGCACCGCGAAGCCGACATTGGAGTGGGACGGGTCGACGTTGTAGGTGCCGGCCTGGATTGCCTCTGGGGCGATTGTGGACATACGTTCCTCCGTGTTGGTTGTGTGGTCGATGGTTGATCCGACAACCATTACGATAGCACGGGTTAGTTGAGACATCAATCACGAGCGAGGCGCGGCACTTCCGCAACCGTTGTCGGCCGGCGCCTGGCCCTGACCCGGCGCCGGTCGCGTGTCTACTCGACGCTGCAGCTTTCGGTTGCTGGCGGGGCGGCGGGACCGCCCGCCGTGCACTGCCCGCCGCCGGTGGCGCCCGGCAGGCGGCTGAGCAGCTCGGCCAGCTGTTCCAGTTCCACCGCGGTGAAGTGAGACAGGAAGAGTCGCTCGATCCCCGCGACGTGTGTTCGTCCTGCGTCGCGCAGCTTCCCGTAGCCGGCGTCGGTGAGGCGTGCATAGGAGACGCGTGCGTCCCGCTCGCATGAGGCGCGCTCGATCATGCCCTGGTCGACCAGCCCATCGACGAGGCGCGTGATTCCGGAGCGGGTCAGCATCGTGCGCTCGGACAGCGCCGACATCGGCAGCTGGCGGTCGTCTGCCTGCGAGAGGTAGAGCAGGACCTCGTAGTCGCGCACGGTCAGCTCGTGGTGTGCGATCAGGTCGGCGTCCAACTCGCGCACGATGCCCGCGTGGCTCTGGAGGTACCCGCGCCAGGCTTCCAGTGCGGCGCCACGAAGGGGGGAGCTGCTCTGCGTCACTGCCATCACATGGATTGTAGTTGACAGATCAACAGCACCAGGCGGGCGCCTCGCGAGCTCTCGCCCGCCGCTTGACGCTTGCCGCGTCACGGTCCGATGTGGTTAAGTCGCAAGCGATGGAAGAGACTCTGCCGACGATGAGCTCGCCGCCGCACGCCCCGAGCTTCCGGGAACAGTTCCCGGTGCTCGATCGTCGCATCTATCTGAACGCCGGCACGGAAGGGCCGGTGCCGCAGGCGGTCGAGGACGCCGTCCGCGCGCGAGTGCATCTCGATCTGACGGACGGGCGGGTCGGGCAGGCCTACTTCACGGAGCTGATGGACCTCGCGCAGCGGGCGCGGGCAGGGTACGCGACCGCTATGGGCGCCGACTCCGGCGAGGTCGCGCTGACGAGTTCCACGACCTACGGTGTCAACACCGTGCTCGCCGGCCTGCCGCTGTCGGCCGGCGAGGAGATCTTGACGAGCGACCAGGAGCACCCTGGCGTGCTCGTGCCCCTGCGCCGCGCCCAGGTCGTGCATGGCGTAAAAGTGCGCGTGGTGCCGTTCGCCGAGCTGCCCGGTGAGGTGCGACCCCGGACGCGGCTCGTGGCCTGCTCACATGTCTCGTGGGTTGGCGGCGAGGTCATGGACGTGGCGGCACTGCGCGACGCGGGCGCCCCGATCCTGCTCGACGCTGCGCAGGCGCTCGGGGCCATCCACGTCGACGTTCACGAGCTCGGCGTGGATTTCTACGCCGGGTCCGGCCAGAAGTGGATGTGTGGGCCGGAGGGCAGCGGCGCCCTCTACGTGCGCCCGGACCGGCTCGAAGAGGTCGAGCCGCCGTTCCCCGGCTTTACGAGCGTCGCGGATCACGGGCGCCCGCTGGACTCACGGCTGGCCGCGGGAACGGCACGGCTGGATGATGGCTTCCCGAGCGCTCTGCGCAGCACGTGGGCGCTCGCTGCGATGGACGTTCTCGCGGCTGCCGGCTGGACCTGGGTGCACGAGCGTGCCGCCGCCGGCGCGGAGCTGCTCGCGGAGCTGCTGCGTGAGCGCGGCCACAAGGTTGCGCCGCGTGGCCGCACGACGCTCGTCTCCTGGGCGGCCGAGGATGCCGATGCCGAAGTCAAGCGACTGCTAGCCGAGGGCATTGTCGTGCGTAGCATCCCAGCAGCCGGGCTGGTCCGCGCCTCGGTCGGCGCTTGGACCAGCGAGGAGGAGATACACCGCATGGCCCAGCTGGCCTGAGCTCAGACGAGCCGCGCCTCGCGCTCCCACGATCCGTCGCCGGCCGGGCAAGCCGGCGGTCAACGGCATCTGAACCACCGCCTAACCAGACCTACGCACAGCCTGGCTAACGTCAGGGACGGGAGGAGTCAACGTGCTTGGTGGCATCGGTTTCGAACAGGCGTGGCGGATCGCCTTCTGGGTGGTCGTGGTACTCGCGGCAATCGTGGTCGGGGCGCAGGCGATCCTCGGCTGAGCTCCACCGGGTGCTCGCGGCGGCCGGCACCATCTCGGCGAGCCGCAGCCGTCCGGCCATGGTCGGCTGGCGGTCAGCTGCCCGGGCCCGGCGGGCGGCCTCGCGGGCGCAGCGGTAACGGCTTGCGCTCGTGGTTCACCTACACAGGGTCCCGGTGTTGATGACCGGCGGCGCCGGCTGGTCGGCGACTACGTCGGTCGAGGCGGGCAGCGAAGCGCCGCTGGTGCCCGCGGCGTCGTAGGGCAGCGAGGTGGGGATGTGGCGCCATGCCGCCTGCGCGGTGTGAGCCACTCGCCAGCCGGCGATCGCCGCCATGTCCACGGGATTGCGATCGGCGTCGCTTAGCTTGAGACGGCTGGTATCGAAGCTGCGCAAACGCACGCCGAAGGTGCGGCGGTCAGGGTTCGGCGGTCAGCCAGCGGCGAGATCCACCACGGCCCGGGCGTCCGGCCCGTGCCCACGTAATGGACGAAGGACCGGATGGCATTGGTCGGGCTGGGCTGCACGATCACCCGAGAGGTCGCGACGACCCCCTCCGAAGACCGGTGCTGCCATCGGGCCGGCGGCTGCCGGCGGAGCGCTCGGTCGGTCGTGTCACACTTGAGGCACCGATTCGCGGCCGGAGCGGCCATGCTCCGCGTTTCAGATCAACCGAGGCCGTACAGGAGGATCACGCCCGTGAGCGCAACCATGAACAGCCAGGAGTGGGACCGTCGCTACAGCGGCACGGAGCTCGTGTGGACCGCGCAGCCGAATCGCTTCCTCGTCGCGGAGATGGAGTCGCTCCCGCCGGGTCGCGGCCTCGACCTCGCCTGCGGCGAGGGCCGCAACGCAGTCTGGCTGGCGGAGCACGGCTGGCGCATGACCGGCGTTGACTTCTCCGCGGTGGCGCTCGAGAAGGCGCGGCGGCTGGCCGAAGCTCGTGGCGTTGAGGTCGAATGGTTCGTTGCGGATCTCTTCGCCCACCGACCGGAGCCTCAAGCCTACGACCTCGTGGCGATGTTCTACCTGCAGGTCCCGGCTGAGCAGCGGGCGGGTGTGGTGCGCGCCGGCGCCGCGGCGGTCGCGCCCGGTGGTGTCCTGCTGCTCGTGGCTCACGACAGTGCCAACCTGGAGCATGGCTACGGCGGGCCGCCCAACCCTGCGTTGCTCTACACCGCCCAGGACGTGGTCGGTGATCTGGCCGGAGCCGGGCTGGCGATCGAGCGCTCCGAGCAGGTCGAGCGCCCGGTCGCGACCGAGGACGGCGAGCGTGTTGCGCTCGATGCGCTGGTGCGCGCGCGGCGGCCATCGGGCAGCGCATAGCGGTGAGGGCCGGCCTCCACTTGACGTGGGCGCCGCCCACCGCCTATGATCGTCGCATGGCGAGAGGTTCATCCAGAGGGGCGCGTCCGGTTCGGGCACGCAGCGCGCTGTTGGCGCTGCCGCTGCTGGCGGTAGTTCTGTCGACCCTGCTTGTGGGTGTCGCGGTCGCTGCTCCCAACTTCCGCATAACCGTCTCGCCGCGGCGGATCGCTACCGGTGGGCGAGTGACGATCACCACCAGTCCACGCGAGCGCTGCACACTGACCGTGAACATCGCCAAGCGCAGGTTCTCACATCTGATGCCTTACGGCTGGATTCAGGTGACGATGCCGCGCAACTTCCGCGCGGGACGCGTCGGCGTCATGGTCAGCTGCGCCGGTCAGCGTCGCAGCGGCGGCACCTTCCTCGTGCGCTGAGGCGCCCGAGACCTGCGGCGGCCAGCGCCCGAACGGCGGCTCAACCCTCTGTTCAGAACAGCTCGGCCCCGTCAGCTGCCGAGACGGCCCGTGCTCCTGCCAGTCGCGGGCTGTGCCCCTGGGGACGCGGAGGCGGGAACGTCGTCGACGCGGCTTCAGTGGGCAATACTGGGCTGAAGCGTCCCTGCAAAACGACTGTTTTTCGGGCGTGGGGGAGCACGGAGGGCAGCGCCGTACGGGCACGCGTGAGCACCTCCGTGCACTTCTGCACGGGTTACATGCCTGAAAGGGTGTTGCTGGGACAGGCTGGCGTCGTGGTTTCCGCTGCTTTCGTCTCAGTTGATAGGGATCTTCTCGACCTAGAGCCCGACGACCTCACAATCTGCTCACCGCGTGTCTTCTTGGACATGCTCGCGGCCGGCGAGAGCTGATCGGTTCGACGGCCGTCTTCGGCGCGGAGTTCGAGAGGCTTCTCGTCACCGACGCTCAAGCGTGGCGTCCGCCGGCCTGAGAGCGTGTTTCGAAATAGAGGACTTGTCCGCTATTTGCGGAAAAGTGAGGTGTGCGATCGAGGCGTCGCTATCCAACGGATCTGACTGATGAGCAGTGGGCGCTGATCGAGGGGCTGTTGCCCGAGCCGCCGGCCGGGCCGGCTGGCCGCCCGCCGGAGCACGATAAGCGTGAGATCGTCAACGCGATCCTGTACATCAACCGTGCTGGCTGCGCGTGGCGGATGCTGCCTAAGGACTTCCCGCCGTGGCAGACGGTGTACGGTTACTTCCGTGGCTGGCGCATCGATGGGTCGGTGGATCGCATCCATGACGCGCTGCGTGAGCGGGTGCGGGCCAAGGAGGGGCGTGAGCACATCGACCCGACCGCGGGGATCATCGACGCGCAGGTCGTCAAGGGCGCCGACACCGTCCCGGCCGCGACCCGCGGGTAGGATGCCGGGAAGAAGACCAACGGCAGAAAGCGCCATATCGTCGTCGATACGCTCGGGCTTTTGCTGGTCGTCGCGGTCACGGCCGCGTGCGTGCAGGACCGTGACGGCGCCCGCCCGACGCTCAAGCGCCTGCGCCGCCGGCTCCCCACGACCCGGCACGTCTTCGCCGACGGCGGCTACGCCGGGCAGCTGCTAGCCACGGTCAAGGCAGCCTGGCAGATCACGCTTGAGATCGTCAGAAAGCCCGCCGAGCAGAAAGGGTTCGCGGTCCTCCCACGCCGGTGGGTCGTCGAGCGCACGTTCTCGTGGCTGTTTCGCTTCCGGCGGCTGCGCTCAGACTACGAGCGCCTGCCTGAGACCCACGAGACGCTCGTGAAGTGGGCGATGATCGGCCTGATGCTCAACCGGCTCGCGCCCCTACCAGAACGCCGGCCATGGGCCGAGACCCCGAAAAACGGTCCATGAATTCCGAAACACGTTCTGAGCGCGGAAAGCGATACTCAAGTGGGCGCCCGGCGAGCTGGGCGCCCAGGGACTACGCGGCTACGGTCCCGGCCACGTGGTGAGGCGCCGGCAACCCGAGACCGCGTTCGGCGAGATCCTCGGCGTAGGCGCCCAGCGCCGCTTCGATGCCAGTCGTGACCTCCTCGCGAGTCGCGCCAAGCGCGACGACCCCGGGAACATCCGGGAGGTCAGCGCCCCAATCGCCGTCCTCGGCCTGCTCGTAGATGACCACGTACTCGCTCAACGCAAATGCTCCAACCCGCTTGCCTTCCTGATGCTACCGAGCGTCCCAACCGGCACCGTCGCGCTGTCCTTGCCCGCAACAACGATCCGCTCGGTTCGTTCGGGATGCGCGCCCACACCTCGTGTGAACCGCGCTGGCGGACAACCTCCCAGCCGGCTACCAGCAACGCAGCACGAACCTCGCGGTACTTCTTCGGCATCGAGCAAGACCGTACGCACGGCTCCGGACATGGATCGTGCCGCGACGAAGGCACCGAACGTCGCCGATGCGATCGTTGGCGCGCCCACCCCCGATGAGCGAAAGGACTCGTGTTGGGCTGGCCGGACGCCTTTTGGGTCGTGTTCTGCCTGCCAGCCGGTGCTCGTTGTTGTCGTTGGCGGGATGGCGGACACGCTCAACGTCGCCGGCATGCCGGTCGCGCAGTCGCCGCGACGAGAGTGGCGCGGCCGTCGGGCCGGTCAAGTGCCTGGGACCGTTACCTGGTGCCATTGGTGCCCGCCGTCCACGGTTCGCCAGAGCGTGCTGGTCGAGGCTTCCGGCTCCGGCTGCACAATCCAGCCCTGGTTGACTGAGGCGAACATAACAACCGGCGGGGTCGGCGACCCAAAGCTGTACAACAGGTTTGTGAACGCGTGGTTCGCCGTGATCGTCTGCCAGGTTCGCCCGGAGTTCCCGGTCGCGAGGATCCGGTTGCCGTACACCAGGCGCCAGTTTCGGCTGGTGAGCGCGTCCACAAGCCACGGTCTCCCTGGCCCGGGCGGCAGCACCGGACGCCAGTCACGACCAGCGTCCGTTGTCAGGTACACGATGGTCCGCGTGCCGACCTGTTCTCCGATGCTGTAACCGACCGCACCGAACCGGCCGTTGATGACCGGCTGGCCGGCGAACATCGCCCCGTAGCCATCCCTTGGCGCCGGACCTGCGTGCCGCGGTGGTGGGGCCACGGTTCGCTCGATCCAAGTGTGGCCGCCGTTCCCGGTCTCAAACAGCGGCGCGACCCCTGCCGCGGTTCCAAACGACGCCCAGCCACTGTCGGGCGTGGTGAACTCGATGTTCTTGTCCCCGCCGAACGGAAGCCCGCCCGGCGAGCTTGAATCCGGGGAGGTCCGTGACACGACCTGCCAGCTGCGAGCGCCGTCGCTGGTGCGATACAGCGTCACCGACTCACTGCCGGCCGCGGCGCCGACCGCGGCGCACCAGCCGTCGCTGACGGTGACGAAGTCAAGAGCGCACACGGCCGGCTCGCTGCCGACCGCCCGCCAGTGCTTGCCGCCGTCAACGGTGGACATGATCGATTGCCGAGCGCCCGCGCCCAGCCCGCCGTAGCTAACCCAAGCATCATTTGCGTTCAGCGCGAACAGCCCGTTGATCCAGTGCTCAGCGCCCTGGACACCCAGCCCTGGCGGGGTGACGTCCAACCAGCGCGCCCCACCATCAACAGTCAGCTCGACCCCCTGCGCGCCACCACCCCGCACCGGGCCGGTTTCATCCTGCGTCCACGCCCACACCGTGTCAGCCCCAAGAACCCACGCCTCCTGCAAACCCTGCCCGCCCGGACTCGCCGCCGAGCCGTCCGCGACTGTGGCACCAGACACCGCCAGCAGCGCCACCACTGCCACGGCCAACACGATCGGGCCACACCGCCGCACACACCCAGGCTACCCCCAGAACCCAATCTGCGACAGGACGATCCGCCGCTGTTGCCCTCGCGGGGATCAGCGGCTTGAAATGACCCAAAGCGAGCGCCGCTGACGGTGCGGCGAAGATGCAGGACGGACGAAGCCGCCAGCGGGCTTCGTCTTTCGCCACCCCCTTGCTGTCTCGGGCGCGGAGCTGGTTGGCGGTTGACCGGCTCTATACGGCCGTCCGCGACCCTTATCCACGGTCAGCTGGGCCGTGAGCCGAAGCCCGTCGCTGAGGCCGACCCACTTTCGTTTCATCTCCTCCCCGCGATCGGTCTGCCATTCGATGAAGAACTCGTCGATTCGTGTCACGACAACGATGATCTCGATCGGGGCTATGAGCACCAGTTCGGCTCTCGCTTGCTGATACCGAAGCCGCAACTCCTCGTGCTGACGACCGAAAGCCAACCGGGCAAGAATCCGCTGCGTAAACGCTATTCCCCGGCGAGGCACAGGAAGCCACTGGTCGATCTTCTTCTCAAGCCAGCTATCCTCTGGAAACGAGTCCAGCTCGACTGCGACGAGTTCAGCTGCGGCCATGTAGTTCGCGAGCGCTCTGGTGAGTTCTAGCTTCTCCGTCTTCGTATCTCTGGACCGAGCAACCCGCCAGGAGCCGACGGCGCCGACGATCACGCCGGCAAGCGGGCCGGCGAAGGCGAGGATCGAGTCAAATGCGCTCGTCGTGTCAACAGTGACTAGGGCCACGACGCGAGAACACTACCCCCGCCCCCGGACGCGACCCGCGTGCCTTACGACGGAGCATGAACCTCGTATGTCGCCCAAGCGCTCGCATCGACGCCCGAGCCTTTCCGAACGAAGCGATTATCACGCGAGCCGTGAACCGCCGCTTATATGCGCCGCCGAGTCGAGACTCTGCATTACGATTGAATCTATGACGATGCGACCGCGTGTCGGCTGGTGCTGCCCCGACGGACGAATTCGGCCCCGGCATCACGGGCAGGCAGCCGCTCGTGACTAACTGTCTATGTATAGGCTTGGCAACCATGCACGCCGGACACTCCCGCGGGCGTCTCGAGAGGGCGCTCGTGGCGGGGCCGGTAGCGAATAGATAGAGTCCGACGCACTGTGGCGGATCCGTGGACGCAGACGCTGGAGCTTGGCTGGCGTCCGTCGCTGAAGTTCTACGAGAATCGGGTCGCGATCTTGAGCGAGCTCGACGAGCGTCGGATGTTGCGCGAGTTCGCGGTGCAAGAGAGCCATATCGGTGCGCGCCTGATTCCCGCGGGGACCCAGCTAGCAGTTCGGCCGGACCGGCTAACAGTGGGTGTGCTGACGCAGAAGTCAGATCTCGAACCGGCGAAACGCTCTGTCGAGATCGCTCTGGGAAAGCTCGGAGATCTAAGTATCTATTGGTGGTCGGCACGCTTTCAGTTTGTGATACCGCTCGATTCAAGTTTCGAGGCCATGGTCGAAGCTGGTGTGCGCACGTTGGTCCCTGTCCTACCATCTGGAGTCGGTCCGACCGATTGGGCGACAGTTCTCGATCTCGCTGGCGACGGTATGACCGGACACGCGGAATACGGGATCATTAGAGCTTCGGAGGCAGTTGATCGGCTGACGGGGGTCGTCGGGCGGTCGGATCAATCGGATTGGGGAGCTGAGAGCTTCACCGACCTTGAGCTGCCAGACGTCGCGCTGTTTCTCGACTGTCGGTGGGCTGCATCGTGGGCCGGCGGGGCCGCTGACGAGATCTGGAATTATTGGTCGGCAGCGCGCGAGTTGAGCGCGGGTGTTGCCGACACTCTTAACACAGCTCTTCAGTAGGACGGGTATAAAGGAGATGTATGAGCAATTCTGCTTTTGCTGAGCCAGCTGCGTTCAGCATTGACTTCGAGTGGATCAGCCTCGAAGAACCAGCATCAAGGACGTACGAGTCGGTACTCGCCATGCGTACCGCAGAGGATCCGATCCGGCTCTCGGCGAGGCACGCTTCCGCATTTGCGGCGGCGAAGCGGAGTGGTGCCCTTCGTAGTGCTACGCCGCTCACAATCGAGTAATCGAGTACGCGCGTGCCCGGAGTGCGCCTAGGCGCACGCCTCCTGGATCCGGATTCTGACGGCGACAGGGATGCCTGCCAGTCCTTCGACTTCGGCTCGGGCGAAGCGCTGGAAGAAGTCCGGCGTTGGATCACCGAATGGCTGTGGGACAGCACGCCCGGACCGCGTGGCGAGACGATCCTCGTAGAGGATCTGGATCTCGGGCATTTGGTCGGCTTCGGCACGTGGCGCCATCGTGAGCTCTCCGTCGGAGACCACACCGAAACGGTGATCTACATCGCTTGGTTCGGCGTCGACGATGCTTACCAAGGCCGACGTACCGAGGAGGATCGCAGCATCGCGAGCACGCTGTTCGACACCCTTGAGGCCAGAGCTCGAGCCCATCCGTCATCCACAGACGATATGTGCTTGATGCTCGAGGTTCATACGGACAACACCCGCGCACGAGGGTTCTGGGAGCATCTGGGATTCGAGTATTTGGACACCGTCGTTGTGCCTGTAAACGAGAGATATCGCCGCATGATTCGGGGGGCTCCGATGGACGGGGGCTAATGCGGCAGCCTTTCGTTCGAACCAGCCTCCAGCCCTAGCCTTGACCTACTGCATCCCGTCACGAGCGCTTTGACCTGGGGCGGCTGTATTGCTTCACAAGCGCTTTGGCGACGGAGCGCGTTCGTATCTCCGCCCGCCAGTAGACGTTTTAGGCGCCGGTTCTGTAGACTTGCGGTATGAGCACGACGATCAGAGTGAGCGAGCAGACTCGTGACCGATTCGCGAAGTTGGCGGACGAGACCGGCCGTCCCATGACCCAACTGCTGGATGAGGCCGCCGACGCGTTGGAGCGTCGCGTCTTCTTCGACCGATTCTCGGTCCGCTACGAGGCACTTCGCGCGGATCCCGCCGCGTGGGATGAGATCGAGGCAGAGCGAGCTTCGGAGAGCGGCGCCCTCCGTGACCGCTCGTCATGAGCGCCCACCGCGGTGAGGTATGGCTCGTCGACTTTGGCGAGCCGGTCGGTCGTGAGCAGTCCGGACGTCGACCGGCGGTCGTGGTCTCAGCCGACCCGCTCAACGAGAGTCGCGCTGGCGTGTTGATCGTCATACCGACGACCACCACACCCAGGGGGCTGCCCTCTCACGTCGAGATCGACCCCGTCAGCTCCGGACTCGACGAGGTCAGCTACGCGAAGTGTGAGGACGTCAAGTCGATCTCCGAGCAAAGGCTCATCGCGCGCCTAGGCGCCGTAACCGACGCCGCCCTATTCAAGATCGCGCGATCGCTTCGGTTCCTGCTGAACCTCTGAGCTCGCTATCGGGTTGGTGACGAGGAGTCTCGAACGACCCTAACCACCGTTGCTATCCACGAGCGCCGGGCGCAGGAGGGGATCGCTGCCGTGCCGTCGGATCGGTGATGGTCAGGACTTCTAAGCGGGGTATGGGAGTGCGTCCAGCCAGCCCGCCTGGGGATCCTGTCCTGGGAGCACGTCGGCGATAACGACGGTGACGTTGTCCCGGCTGCCGTTGCGAAGCGCAGCATCGACGAGCTGGGATAGCGCGGCGTGTCGATCGCTGGTGCGCAGCAGCTGTGCGATCTCTCGCTCGTCGACGTAGTCGCTGAGACCATCGGAGCAGAGCAGCAGACGGTCTCCGACCTGCGCGCGAACTCTTCGAACTGATGGCGTGAGACCGTTCATGCCATCAAGCGCCCGGAGAACAACGGAGCGTTGCGGATGTCGTCGGGCCCCGGGG
Organism: Solirubrobacterales bacterium; assembly: GCA_027449125.1. Classification (GTDB taxonomy): domain Bacteria; phylum Actinomycetota; class Thermoleophilia; order Solirubrobacterales; family Solirubrobacteraceae; genus Palsa-465. The sequence goes on from DAIDME010000099.1 coordinate 50,075, forward strand.
CTCCGTGAGCAGCCCCTGATCGAGCAGCTCCTGGATGAGGCTGTCATCACGGGTAAGACGCAGGAGCGCCCTTGTCTTGCGTCGCGTCCTTCCACACCCGAACCCACCGGCAGCCACCGCCGTTCCGCCCGATCGACAAAACCCGCGCGAAGCCTACGGCACCGATGCTCCCGGAAACAGTAATTCTGGTCGCTCAGGCCGACGCCCCCAAGTAGGATCGCGCCAACAGCCGCGCCCGACAGCGGCACGGCGCTGCCACAGGAGACTCAACACAGCATGGAATCCAAAGGGTTCTTCGGGTCGCTGTTTGACCTGTCGTTCAGCTCGCTGGTCACACCCAGGATCATCAAGATCGTCTACGTCCTGACACTGATCGGGATCGGCCTGGCGGCCATCCTGTTCATCATCAGCGCGTTCAGCGCAAGCTCAGGCTTCGGCGCCATAACGCTGCTGATCATCGTGCCGATCTTCTCGCTGTTCTACATCGTCTACGCCCGCGTGCTACTCGAGTTCTTCCTCGCCATCTTCCGCCTCGCCGAAACCAACGCCGAACTCGTCACGCTCAAACGCATCGAAATGGGCCTAGACACCCCACCACCCGCAGAGCCGGTGACGGGGGGTACGAACTGACGGTTACCCGGGAGGCGTGTCCAAGCGTTGCGGTAACCGCGACCTCCTTCGTCAGGCGCACCCCCCGATCCCGAGGCCGACTCGTCGAGCACGGCGCGTTGGTCCCGTGATCGGTCGCGTTCAGCGCTCCAGCTGTTCAGGCTTCCGACGGCCCAAACAGCATTAGGCCCGGTCCGTGCTATCTCGACCGATCTGGGGTGCGGCTTTCTGTAATGTCGCACCGGAGCCTGAGCCACCGCTATTACCCGGTTCGATTTCGATGCGACAGTCCTGATTGCTGGCGGCGGCTGATTCGTACCCCCGGATCGGGGCACAGGAGAACCGTCTGACGGAGATCTTCGCGGAAGTGTTACGCACCTCGCCGGGGTTGACCGCATGGCTCCTGAACCAAGCGCTTCAGCCCTCCGAGCCTGTTATTACCGTCGACCGGCTCGGGGATTACCGAGTCGAAACCCAGTTCTCATGCTCGCTGCTGGCAGCCAACGACCGGACGTGTGCATCGCCACGACCGGCCTTGGCCGACGCATGTATGTCGAGAACAAGATCGACGCGACTCTGACCCCAGCGCAAGAGCAGGGCTACCCGGCGATCAGAGGCCACGCTCTGTTGGCGGTCATGCCGGCGAGTCGTGACGGGGAGAACCTCCCGGACGAGTTCCGCCGATTGACGTGGACTCAGGTCGCGCGAGCGGCTTACACGATCGGCACCGAATGGGCAGATGATCGCGACGCGAGCCCGAAGGACTGGCGGGAGCATGCACGGCGCTTCGATACGCCGGCCGAGTACCGCTTCTTGGCAGAGTTGACCTGGTACCTAGAAAGGGAACTGAGCGTGCCCGCAGGTGCACCCATACAACCCGATGATGCGGGCGTGATCGCGCGAGCCGACGGGGCACTCACCCGGTGGGATGAGCTCGCGCGATTGCCCACGGCCGCACTCGGCGAGAACCCCGGGTGGTTGGGAGCCACACACAGAAACGGGGCAGCAGACCGCTTCCACGCAGAGCTTCCTGTACCGCCGGGCAGCCACGCAGTTGGATGGAGCATCGAACTCGAAGGGCGCTGGCCTGCATTCGAGACGGCCCACCAGAACACACCTGAAGGTGAGGATCCGGGTTCCGCCTGGGCACTCGCGTCGGTCCTCATGGATTACATAGCGAGCTGGATCGGACCATCCGGGTACGCCATCGGTCCCGCAGCAATCGGTGCGGGAATGACAGTCGGCATCGTAGACGGCGATTGGCCCTGGGGACTACGCGACACAGGGCCACCGCTTGGCCAGGCCCTTCGCCTTGAAGCGGTGCAGCGCGGCTTCAGCTTCGGCACGACCTGGAAAAACGAGGTTGGGCGCGTGTTCAAGACCAAGCTGCTGAGCCAGATCCCACCGGCAGCGACGCTCGAGGAACAAGCCGACCACCTGATCCGATGGATACGAGACGTGCTCGCCGAGATCGAGGGTATCGGATCCGGTGACACAACACTCCCATCAGCCCCCACCTGGTCCCCACCGGAACAGGAATAGCCGCTGCCATCGTCGCTCGGGAAGCGCTCGTTCGGTGGTTATGGCGATCTAGGTTGGGGTGAACCCCGAGTGCTGGAGCCGTTCGGCCGCCAGTCCGATCTGCTCTGGCGTGAATTGGCGCTTGCGTGCGTTCCACGCGTAGACGCTCTCACGGATTGCGTCCGGGCCGCTGGCGTGCTCCTGGGCGGTGACCCAGTCGACTGTCGCTAACAGCTCGAGACCGAAGGGTGACTCGAACCCATCGACAAGTCCGGTGACGTGCGCAAAACGAGCGCTCGTTACGGCCTGCCCGGCGAGGAAAGTCTCCGCTTGCTCGAGTGCTCCTGGAACGAGCGCCAACTCGGTTGTCGGGTCGTCACCCGGACCGAACCCTGTCACGAGGTGCCCGTTGACAGCCTTCAGCACGTGCCGGAGGTTCTCGGCGTAAGGCCCATATGCCGCCTTCGTGTAACGCAGCTGCAGCGGCTCGCCGGCTCGCTGCAGGAAGTACATGAGCTTATGAACCTCAAGCAGTGTGATGGAGGTATCCATCATCCCGGCGAGGTACCGGCCAATCAAACCGACAAGCGCCGCTCGGCCCGGCGTCAGCTCGGGTACTTGCGCCGGAACCGCTAGGGGCTCAGGCCGTGCGTTGGGCTCGAACACGGTGGCGTCGACGTCCGGCAGCCTCGCGAGCGCTTGTTCAATCAGCGGGCGGACGGCGCGCCAATCGAGTCCTCCTAGACCAGCGCCCAGTGGCGGGAGCGCGATCGACTTCACGTCCCGCTTGCGAACCTCGTCGACCAAGGCATCCAATCCGGACTGGATGTCCTCGATCCTGCTCTTGCCACGCCAGTGTCGCTTGGTCGGGAAGTTGACGATGAGCCGTGGGTTCAACGCATGCGTCTCGAACACGAACATTCGACCCGGTCGAACTTCACCGCGTTCGCAAGCGGCCGCGTATGAGCGGAAGTTGTCCGGGTATGCCTGCTTGAACTGAAGCGCGACGCCGCGTCCCATGACGCCGACGCAGTTGACCGTGTTGACCAGGGCCTCGGCGTCGGTCTTGAGGATGTCTCCTTGCGTGAACCGAACCACGATCAGCTCAAAAGTACCAATGCGGGATGACGCTGACGTCGGGTCGTTGGTCAAGGTCAGCCATCGCCGCAAGAGCGAGTGCTTGCGTTCGCTTCGACGCCACGCCAACCCTGTTGACGAGCTCCCAAGGGACGCCGTCGCGGACCAGAAACTCTGCTTGCTTCGATTCGATGTTTCCTGAGGCGCGGCCGAAGTCGTTACTGGCGACGGCTGCCCAACTGATCTCGTCGAGCAGCTCCAGATCGTCGTAGAACGTCGCGTACGCTGCGCTCGCGTTGACGCTCGTGAACGCCCAGCGCCGGCCCTCCGATGCCGCCCATTCGACGACGGCGTCGAGGTCGAACTCAAGATGGACGAGCGGCTCCTGACCGTCGCGATACTCAATATCCGGGTGGTTACCCATGCCCAGGATGTAGAGCATCACCGACCGCGGGCAGAAGTTGAAAGGGACGTAGTCGCCCAGGAAGTCGCCCGCATGGCAGCGCACCGGAATGCTGAGGCGCCGCTCCTTGTTGGCCGGCATCCCGATGCTGACGCTCGGTCCACCTCTCACCCGGACTGCGGCGTCCGACAGGAGCCCGTCGCGAGCTATGCGCGCGAGGTTCTGAACGTGAGTGATGTGGTAGAGGCTGATCGTCTCGGGAGGCGTGCTCATCCTGTACGAATCGTCGCTGGGCAGGCGGTCGAACAGTCTCGTTCAGCGACCGCGGCGCTGGGGTGGGTCGCGGAGGATGAGGAGATGCTCGGCGAGCAGTCAGGCCGTTGAGCGCTCATTCCATTCGGATCCGATTCCGGGCTCGTCCTGCAGCCCGCGAGCTCGTCCTCGCCATCTTCCGTCTCGCCGAGACCGACGCTGCGCTCGTCACGCTCGTGCGGCCGCGCGTAGCGGTCACCGCGACCACGTTCACCAGGCGCGAAACCCGACCGATTCGCGTCGCATTTGGTAGCGATGAGTGGTAGCGATGGGCCCCGTTTTGCCTCGCTATCGCCGGATCCGAAGCTCGTAAACGCCCCAGATGCAGGCACTTTGGCGATGGGCGATACTGGGCTCGAACCAGTGACCTCCACCATGTCAAGGTGGCGCTCTCCCAGCTGAGCTAATCGCCCTGGGAAGAGCCGTAACTCTAGCGTGCGCGCCGGGGAGACGGGGTCAGCGGCAGCCAGTGGCGGGCGGGCTCGAGGCGGCCCCCGCGCCGGGCTCGAAGAGGGCCACGCGGTTGAGCGGCTGGTCTCGGGCGGGGCGTGGTCATGGGCGGCTGTGGCCCGCAGGCGGTGATCCGCATGTCCCGCGTGACAGTCACGATCTTTGTCGAGCCGTCGGGTCGCACGACCGTTTGACTCTGTCTGCGGGTAGCCGGACAGCGCCGATGGGCTGAGAGCCGGCTGGCCCGAGACCAGTCACGTAAGGCCAGAGGGGCCTGGCGCCACGCGACTGGTTGCTGCGTTGAGATCGAGCGTCCACCATGGCTTGGCGCCGGGCAGCCTGGCCGACTGCGAAGCGGGCGGCTTCAAGTACACGGCGCCGGCGACCAGCAGCCTCCTGGAAGCTCGTGACTCTGGACTGTCCGGTGACCGTCCTGCTCGGTCAGCTCAGCGGAGAGCGGGTGGCTGGTCGTGGAGACGCCGCCGGTCTCTCGCTGCTCGACCGGCGCCGAACCTGCAACCTGCTCGCTGACGTTCGGCGTGAGACGGAAGCCCGCCGGCGACCGTCGCGTCGCGTGTCGCGGTGTGCGACTGCTGGGCACCTGCACTGCTGTGTGCGCGGCGCCGAGTCGGGAGCGTGGCGCAGCTCCTACTGGACTGCCTTCGCGCATGTCAAGCCCAGAGGCCCGTCGTACTCGCGCACGCCGCGTGCGCCAGCCGATCTCCGTAGGATCAGGACATGATGGACTTCCTGCTGCCAAGCGGCGACACACTGACGCTCCCGGAAGGTGCCACCGGCGCCGACGCGGCCGCGGCGATCGGCCCCGGGCTGGCGCGCGCGGCGCTTGCTGTCAAGGTCGACGGCGTCACCTACGACCTCGCGCGCGAGCTGCCGACCGGCGGCGAGCGCCGCGTCGAGATCATCACCGAGCGCAGCGGCGCGGAGGCGCTCGAGCTGATCCGCCACGACGCCGCGCACGTCTTCGCCGAGGCGATGCTCGAGCTTCATCCCGGAGTGCAGATCGCGATCGGGCCACCGATCGAGAACGGGTTCTACTACGACCTGGAGCTCCCGCCGGGCGTGAGCCTGAGCGAAGATGACTTCCCCGCGATCGAGGCGCGGATGCGCGAGCACATCGCGGCGGACGAGCGCTTCGTGCGCGAGGACGTCCCGGTAGCGGTCGCGCTCGACCGCTACCGGGCAGAGCGCCAGTCCTACAAGGTGGAGCTGATCGAGGACCTCGTGAAGAACGCCCCCGCCGAGGCGCCGCTTACGACGGTCAGCCTCTACCGCAACGGTGACTTCGTCGACCTCTGCCGTGGCCCGCACGCGCCGAGCACCGGCCGGATCAAGGCGCTCAAGCTGCAGTCGGTCGCGGGCGCCTATTGGCGCGGGGACTCGCGCAACAGGATGCTCACGCGCGTGTACGGGACGGCATTCTTCACCCAGAAGGATCTGGAGGCGCACCTCGAGCGCCTAGAGTTCGCGCGGCGCAACGACCACCGCAAGCTCGGCCGCGAGCTAGGCCTGTTCATCTTCTCGGAGCTCAGTCCCGGCTCGCCCTTCTGGCAGCCGAACGGCATGGCGATCTGGAACGCGCTGTCGGAGCTCTGGCGGGCGGAGAACGCGAACCGCGGCTATCGCGAGGTCAAGACCCCGATCCTCTACGACGTTGAGCTCTGGAAGCGCTCGGGGCACTGGGACAAGTACCAGGAGAACATGTACTTCACCGAGGTCGAGGACCGGCCGATGGGGCTCAAGCCGATGAACTGCCCGGCGCACATTCAGCTCTTCAACGCTACGCGGCGCTCGTATCGCGAGCTGCCGGTGCGATTCTCCGAACAGGGGCTCGTTCACCGCCACGAGCCGAGCGGCACCCTCCACGGGCTCCTGCGCGTGCGTCACATCACCCAGGACGACGCCCACATCTTCTGCACCGAGGAGCAGATCGAGGATGAGGTCCTGGGCTGCCTGGAGTTCGGCGCCTTCATCTACCAGGTGTTCGGCTTCCAGGCGCGGCTCGAGCTCTCGACTCGCCCTGAGCAGCGGATCGGCAGCGACGAGATGTGGGACCGCGCGGAGGCGGCGCTCGTGCGGGCGCTCGAGCGGCGCGGGCTCGCCTACGACATCAATCCTGGCGACGGCGCCTTCTACGGCCCGAAGATCGACCTGCACATGACCGACTCGATCGGTCGCTCATGGCAGCTCGGAACCGTGCAGCTCGACTACTCGATGCCGGAGCGCTTTGAGATCAGCTACACCGGCGAGGACAACGCCGAGCACCGGCCCGTGATGATCCACCGGGCGCTGTTCGGCTCCTTCGAGCGCTTCATCGGCATCCTCACAGAGCACTTCGGGGGCGAGTTCCCGGTTTGGATGGCGCCCGTGCAGGCGCTGGTGCTGCCGATCTCGGACCGCCACAACGCCTACGGCGAGTCGGTGCGCGCGCGGCTCGCGGGCGCCGGTGTCCGCGTTGAGCTCGACGACCGTGGCGAATCTGTAGCGCGCAAGATCCGCGACGGGGAGCTGCGCAAGGTGCCGTTCATGCTGATCGTCGGCGATCGCGAGCAGGAGGCTGGCGAGGTGGGCGTGCGCGAGCACCGTGCCGGCGACACGGGCGCGGTCGCGCTCGAGGCGTTCCAGGAGCGGATCGGCGCGCTGATTGCGAACCGCTCCTTGACTTGAGGCGCGCGCGGCTATACTTCCCAGGCGTTGATCCAGAAGCTTCACCGAGACCGGCCCGGCCCCGCTTGACGCAGCGCCGCACAAACAGCTAGTGCCGGTACCACGTAGGTTCGACCGGCGCATGCCGGAGCGTGACCAGACGCGGATCAACGACCGCATTCGCGTTCCCGAGGTCCGCCTGATCGGTGAGGACGGTAAGCAGATCGGGGTCATCAAGACCAGCGAGGCGCTCAGCTATGCCCAGGAGCGCGACCTCGACCTCGTGGAGGTCGCGCCAGAGTCTCGTCCGCCCGTCTGCAGGGTGCTCGACTACTCCAAGTACAAGTACGAGCAGGCGCAGAAGCAGAAGGCCGCGCGCAAGCACCAGCAGCAGATAACGATCCGCGAGATCAAGTTCCGGCCCAAGATCGCGCAGGCTGACTACGACACCAAGAAGGGGCACGTCGAGCGCTTCCTCCGCGCCCGGGACAAGGTCAAGGTCACGATCATGTTCCGAGGCCGCGAGGTGACCCACCCGGAGCGCGGTGTGGCGCTGCTCGAGCGCCTCGCCGGCGAGCTCACGGAGGTCGCCGTCGTCGAGCAGACGCCGCTGCAGGATGGACGCAACATGACCATGATGCTCGCGCCCTCCAAGGCGATCCTCGCCTCCGAGGAAGAGCACGCCGGTCCTGCACACGCCGACGCTGGCGAAAAGAAGCTGCGCCGCCAGCAGCGCGAGGCGGTCGCGGCAGAGGCATCGCCGTCGCTTGCGCCGCCTGCGCAGTCCTGAGCTGATCTGCTTTACTGGCGTCCGATCATGCCCAAGATGAAGACCCACTCCGGCGCCAAGAAGCGCTTCAGGCTGACCGGCACCGGCAAGGTGAAGGCACGCCACGCGTTCTCGAGCCACATCCTCGAGAAGAAATCGCCCAAGTACAAGCGCAACCTCGCGAGCCCGGTGATCCTCTCAGACCACGACGCGCCCCGCGTCAAGACCCTGCTCGGAGCCAAGAAGTCATGAGCCGCGTCAAACGCTCCGTGCATGCCCGCAAGAAGCGCCGCGAGACCCTGGAGATGGCCAAGGGCTTCCGTGGCGATGCCTCGCGTCGCTACCGCAAGGCCAAGGAGGCGGTGCTCAAGGCCGACCAGTACCGCTACCGGGACCGTCGCAACCGCAAGCGCGACTTCCGGCGGTTGTGGATCACCCGCATCAACGCTGCAGCCCGGCTGAACGGGCTCTCCTACTCCCAGTTCATGCATGGCCTCGAGCTTGCGGGTGTCGAGCTCGACCGCAAGGTCCTGGCTGACATCGCCGTCCACGACGCAGATACCTTCCGACGCTTTGCGCAGCGCGCCCAGGAGGCGCTGGCTGCCGGCTGAGCATCGCCGCAGTCCAGCACCGCCAGAGGGCGCCGATCCCACGGGACGGCGCCCTTTTTCGTTTTCCCGACCAGACCATGATCACGAGCCCGCACAACCAGAAGCTGAAGACGGTCCGCAAGCTGCGTGAGCGTCGCCGCGAGCGCGAGCGGCTCGGCATGTTCGTCGCGGAGGGAGAGGATCTGCTGAGCGCCGCCGATGCGGCCGGTTGGGAGCCGGTGGAGCGCTTCGCCAGCGCCGGCAGCGGCCTACCGGGCATCGAAGTTGATGCCGTGGCGCTGCGCTCCGTAAGCGAACTGGCTTCGGGGACGCGGACGCTCGCCGTCTACCGCGAGCGCTGGCTCGATGCGGCCGCACTGGCCGACTTCAGCGGTGTCTGCATATACCTCCACGGCCTCGGCGACCCAGCCAACGTTGGCGCGGTTCTGCGCTCGGGTGCCGCGTTCGGCGCCGGCTGCGTCGCGCTCGGTTCGGGCAGCGCGGACCCGTTCGGACCAAAGGCGGTGCGGGCGAGCATGGGCGCGGTCTTCAGCGTCGCGCTGGTGCGTGCCGATCCGGCGTCGCTTCCCGGCGTCAAGCTCGCGCTGGACGCGCATGCACCGCGCCCGCTTGCCGCCGTGGCCGCGGAGGTTCGCGGCGCTGCAGCGGTCAGCCTGATCGTCGGCGCCGAGCGCGACGGGCTCGGCGCCGATCTGCTCGCCCGTGCCGACCACACGGCTCGGATCCCGATCGCGACGGAGTCGCTCAACGCGGCGGCTGCCGCCGCGATCGCCCTGTACGAGCTGTCCAAGGTCGGCAACTCGTAGGATCACCGGGACATGAGCGTGACCGACCGAATAGAGCAACTGGAGCGCGAGGCGCAGGCGGCCGCCGCGGCCGCCGCGTCGACAGTCGCGATCGAGGAACTGCGGGTCCGCTACCTGGGACGCAGGGCCGAGCTGCCGAACCTGCTGCGTGACGTCGCGCAGCTGCCGACCGATCAGCGGGGGGCCGTGGGCAGCGCCGCCAACCGGGCCCGCAAGGAGATCGAGGCGCTGCTCGAGCGGCGTGCCGGCGAGCTTGCCGTGGCTGAGCTAGAGGCGCGGCTTAGGTCGGAGCGTGTTGACGTCACGCTCCCTGGGGACCCGCTGCCCGCGATCGGTCGCCTGCACCTGATAACCCAGACCCGCCGGGAGATCGAGGATGTCTTCATCGGCCTCGGCTTCAACGTGGCCGAGGGCCCCGAGATCGAGAGCGTGCACTACAACTTCGACGCCCTCAACCACGACCCTCAGCATCCCGCGCGCGCCTGGACTGACACCTTCTACGTGACCGATGAGGTCCTGCTGCGCACGCACACCAGCCCCATGCAGGTCCGGGCGATGGAGCGCACGCCCCCGCCGCTTTACCTGATCGTGCCAGGGCGCGTTTACCGGCGGGACTCCGACGTCACGCACACGCCGCAGTTTCACCAGGTCGAAGGGCTCGCGGTCGACGAGGACATAACGCTGGCCGATCTGAAGGGCACGCTGCTCGAGTTCGCGCGAGCGATCTTCGGGGCTGAGCGTGAGGTGCGGCTGCGGCCGCACTTCTTCCCGTTCACCGAGCCGAGCGTCGAGGTGGACGTCTCCTGCTTCGCCTGCTCCGGCGGGCTGGCGGCGGGTGGTGAGCGGTGCGGGATCTGCAAGGGGACCGGGTGGCTGGAGATCCTCGGCTCGGGCATGGTCGACCCGAACGTGCTCGCAGGTGTAGCCGCCAACGGCTACGACCCGGAGCGGGTGCAGGGGTTCGCATTCGGGATGGGAATCGAGCGGATCGCGATGCTCAAACACGGTGTCAGCGATCTGCGCCTCTTCTACGACAATGACGTCCGCTTCCTGGAGCAGTTCGCATGAGGGTGCCGCTCGAATGGCTGCGCGAATACTGCGATCTGCACATGGATGCCCACACGCTTGCGCAGCGTCTGGCGCTGACCGGCACCGAGGTCGAACGGGTCGAGCATCACGGCGTGAGCGAACTAGAGCACTTCGTTGTCGGGCACGTGCTGGAGCGGCGCAAGCATCCCGACGCCGACCGGCTGAGCGTCTGCATGGTCGACACCGGCGGCTCCGCCGCGGCTCAGATCGTCTGTGGCGCACCCAACGTGGCGGCCGGCCAGACGGTCGCAGTCGCCCGGCCGGGCGCCGTTATGCCGGACGGCACCAGGCTGCGGCGGGCGAAGCTGCGCGGGATCGAATCGCAGGGCATGATCCTCTCCGAGCGCGAGCTCCAGATCAGCGACGAGCACACCGGCATCATGGTGCTCGAGCAGGCCCATGCGCCCGGAACCCCACTGGCCGATGTCGCGCCGATCGCCACCGACGTGCTCGTGCTGGAGGTGACCCCCAACCGGCCTGACTGTCTCTCGATCTACGGGGTTGCGCGCGAGGCCGCGGCCGCGACCGGGGCGCAGCTTCGCGCCGCTCCCTGGGATTACGACCCCGGGAGCCTTGGTGAGCTGCACGGCATCGAGGTGCTCAACGAGGCCGGTGACGAGCTGTGCCCGCGCTTCACGGCGCGCATCTTCGACGGCCTGCGCGTGGGCCCGAGCCCGCTCTGGCTGAAGGCCCGCCTGATGGCCTGCGGACAGCGCCCGATCTCGAACGTCGTCGACATCACCAATTACGTGATGCTGCTGACGGGTCAGCCGATGCATGCGTTCGACCGCGAGCGGATCACGGGCGGCAGGCTCACCGTCCGTCCTGCGCTCGACGGCGAGCTGCTCGCGACGCTCGACGGCCAGCAGCGCACGCTCAGCGCGAGCATGGTCGTGATCGCGGACGCGGAGGGCGCCACCTCGGCTGCCGGGGTGATGGGCGGCGGGCGTTCCGAGGTCTCCGAGCAGACGACCAGCATCGTCAGCGAGGCGGCGACCTGGAACGGGCCGAACATCCATGCGACGTCGCAGGCGCTGGGGCTGCGCAGCGAGGCATCCAGCCGCTTCGAGAAGGGCCTCGCCGCCGAGCAGACACTCTGGGCGCAGGCGGTCGCCACCAGGCTGTTTCAGGACCTCTGCGAGGCTCGCGTGCGGCCCGGCACGCTGGACATCGGCGCCCCGCCGGCGCCCCCGCTCGAGATCCACCTGCGCGACGCGCGGATCGAGCGACTGCTCGGCATGGTGATCCCGCGCGCACGCTGCCGCGAGTTGCTGGAGACGATCGGCTTCGACGCGAGCGACGGCGGCGACGGGCTGGATGTGACCGTGCCGGACTTCCGCCGCGCGGACGTGACCCGCGAGGCGGACCTGATCGAGGAGGTTGCACGACTGGCTGGTCTCGAGCGCCTGCCGGCCACGCTGCCGGCGCGTAGGGCCGCGGTCGGCCGGCTCACGGCAGCGCAGCGGCTGCGGCGCCGGCTGGAGGACACGCTGGCCGCTCAAGGGTTGCACGAGATCGTCGGCTGGAGCTTCGCGGCGGTCGAGCAGGCAGCGCGCCTGCTCGAGCAGCACCCCGCCGTGGAGCTCGCGAACCCGATGTCCTCGGAGCAGTCGCGGATGCGCACCAGCCTGCTCGGATCGCTGCTTGACGCGGCGGCGCGCAACCGCGCCCGCGGCGCGACTCGGATCGGGCTGTTCGAGTCTGGCGCCGTGTACCTGCCAGATCCCGACGGACCGAGCGGCGTGGCGCGTGAGCCCCACCATCTGGCGGCGCTCGTCTCGGGGCCCGTGCGGCCGCCCAGCTGGCGTGAGCAGCACCCACCGCAGGCCGACTTCTTCGCCGTCAAGGGGTTGCTGGGCGCGGTGCTCGAAAGTGCCGGAATCGCCTGGCAGCTCGTGGCCGGGGCCGAGCGGCCGTTCCTGCACCCCGGCCGCGCCGCTACCGTCGAGGTTGCCGGCGCGAGCGTCGGCTGGCTGGGGGAGATCCACCCGAGGGTCGCCGGCGACTGGGATCTGGACGAGGCGGTGGCCGCCTTCGAGCTTGACCTGTCAACCATCGATCCACCGGGGCCGCAGGCGTTCACCGACCTCGTCAGCTTCCCCGCCGTCCGCGAGGATCTCGCGATCGTCGTTCCCGAGTCGCTGCCGGCTGGCGAGCTGGTGGCCGTGATCGCGACCGCCGGTGGGCCGCTGCTCCAGGCGAGTGAGATCTTTGACGTGTTCCGTGACGAGCAGCGGCTCGGCGCGGGACTGAAGTCGGTGGCCGTGCGCCTGAGTTTCCGGGCGGGCGACCGGACGCTGACCGACGAAGAGGTTGCGCGCCAGCGCAACCTGATCGTCGTGGCCGTTGAGAACCAGTTGGGGGGCAGGCTTCGTGACGCCGGCTAGCGCCCCCACCGTGGCCGTGTTTGGGGCCGGCGGCTACGCCGGCTCGCTGGCGGCGCGGCTCCTGTACGAGCACCCCGAGTTCAATCTGCGTCACGTCACCGCCCGCACCGACGTGGGCCGCCGGATCGACGAGCTCTATCCCCATCACCGCGTGCCGATCGTGCTCGAAGAGGCCGACATCGAGCGCCACGGCGATGTCGACGCCGCGATCGTGGCCTACCCGCATGGCGCCGCGGCGCAGTTCGTTGCGGCGCTGCGCGGGCGTGGCGTCAGGGTCGTAGACCTGAGCGCCGACTTCCGGTTGCGTGACCGCGCGACCTACGAGGAGTGGTACCTGCCGCACCCGGAGCCGCAGCTGCTGGGCGGCGCGGTCTACGGTCTGCCGGAGCTCTACCGCGAGCAGATCGCCAGCGCGGAGCTGGTCGCCAACCCCGGCTGCTACCCGACCGCCACGATCCTCGCGCTGGCGCCGCTCGCGCGCGCCGGCCTGCTCACCGACGTGGTCGTCGACGCCAAGTCCGGTGTCTCAGGGGCTGGACGCGCGGCCAGCGACAAGACCCACTTCGTCACCGTCGACGAGAACGTCAACGCATACGGGGTGCCACGTCACCGTCACACGCCGGAGATCGAGCAGGAGCTCACGGCGCTCGGCAGCGCCGTGCGCATCACCTTCACACCCCACCTGCTGCCGCTCGACCAGGGCGAGCTCGTCTCCTGCTACGCGACGCTGAGTGACCCGGAGCTCACGCTCGATCAGCTCCGTGAGCTGTACGGCGAAGCCTACGCGGGCGAGCCGTTCATCGAGCTTGCGACCGACCCGCCCGGCGTGCGCGCGGTGCGCGAGACCAACATCTGCCGGATCGCCGTCTTCCGCGACGATCGCACAGGCCGTGTGATCGTGTTCTCCGCGATCGACAACCTCTGGAAGGGCACTGCCTCACAGGCACTCCAGAACCTGAACCTGATGTTCGGCCTGCCCGAGGGGACCGGTATCAGCAGATGAGCGATTCGTTCTTTCAGTCACGCTGGGTGACGGCACCCGAGAACGTCAGTGAGGTCACAGACGGCCTGCTGCCAAAGGGCTTCAGGGCGGCCGGCGGCGCCTGCGGCATCAAGCCCGACGGTGCCATGGACCTCGGCCTGATCGTCTCCGATGCGCCCGCCACCACCAGCGCCGCGCGCTTCAGCCGTTCCGGCACCCAGTCGGCGCCGGTGCTCCACAGCCTGAGGGAGGCGAAGCTCTGGGAGCTGCGCGCCGTGGTGGTGAACTCCGGAAACGCCAACGCGGCCACCGGCTCGCGCGGGCTGAACGACGCTGCGGCGATGGCGGCCGCCGGCGCGGCCGCGGCCGGTGTGGACGTGCACCAGGTGGCGGTGGCGTCCACCGGTGTGATCGGTGTGCCGCTACCGATCGAGCGCATCATCGACGGGCTCCCACGCCTCGGTCGCGAGCTGGCACCCACCGGCGCCGATGCCTTCGCGCAGGCGATCCGGACCACCGATGCGTTCCCCAAGCAGGTCACGCTGGACGTCGCGCTCAGCGCCGGCTCCGTGCGCCTGAGCGTCCAGGCCAAGGGCGCCGGCATGATCTCGCCGAAGTTCGCGACCCTGCTCGTGTTCGTGCAAACGGACGCCGTCATCGAGCCCGACGAGGCCGACCTGCTGCTCTCGGTCTGCGCCAAGCGCTCGTTCGAGCGAATCAGCGTGGACGGCCAGCTCTCCACCTCGGACACGATCGTGCTGCTGGCCTCCGGCGCCTCGGGCGTGCGGATCGAGCCCAAGACGGCTGACGAGCGGGCGTTTGGCGAGGCGCTCGACGCCGCGCTGCGACAGGTGGCACTGCTCGTCGTCAAGGACGGGGAGGGTGCGCGCCGGGTTGGCAGGGTGCTCGTCAAGGGTGGCGACCAGCACCTGACCGAGCGGGTTGCGCACGCGATCGGAGACTCGCCGCTGGTCAAGACGGCCCTTTACGGCGGCGACCCGAACTGGGGGCGGATCATCCAGGTGGTCGGCGCGGTGTTGCCGGGAATGGCGCCACTCCGAGTCGACATCGCGATCGAGGGCATCGTCGTCTGCGCAAACGGCGCCTACGCCGATTACGACGCGCGCGCGCTGGCCGAGGCGGTTTCGGGTGACGAGGTCGAATATGAGGTCGTGCTGCCGGGTGAAGGCGCGGAGGCCGAGCGCTACTTCTCCGACCTCGGCCACGAGTACGTGACGATCAACGCGGAGTACACGACGTGAGCCAGGCGCGACCCAAGCGTGACGTGCAGACCCTGCTCGAGGCGCTGCCCTACATCCGCGAGTTCCACGGCAAGACGGTGGTGATCAAGTACGGCGGTGCGGCGATGGTCGACCCGCTGCTCAGAGATGAGTTCGCGCGCGACGTGGTGCTGCTCAAGTACGTCGGCATGAACCCGGTGATCGTCCATGGCGGTGGGCCGGAGATCACCTCCTACATGCAGCGGCTGAACCTGCCGGTGCAGTTCGTCGACGGCCTGCGGGTCTCCGACGCGCAGACCGTCGAGCTTGCCAAGATGGTGCTGGTCGGCAAGGTCAACAAGGACATCGTGCTTCAGATCAACCGCCACGGCCAGCCGGCCGTGGGACTGAGCGGCGATGACGGCCTGCTCTTCCGCGCCAGCAGGATGGCCGCGCCGAGCGGCGCCGACATCGGCTTCGTCGGCCACATCGACCACGTCAACACCGGCGTGCTCATCCACATCGCAGCCGACTACATACCCGTGATCGCCAGCGTCGGCGCGGACGTCGACGGCAACTCCTACAACATCAACGCTGACGACGCCGCCGGCGCCGTCGCTGCGGCACTCGGCGCCTACAAGGTCATGTTCATGACCGACGTGCCCGGCTGGCTGCGCGACCCAGCCGACCCGGAAAGCCTGATCTCCGAGGTCGGTGCCGACGCGCTGGAGCGGGCTCTGCCCGGCGTCTCGGGCGGGATGCGGCCGAAGCTGAACGCGTGCCTGGAGGCCGTGCGCGCGGGGGTCTCTGCCGCCTACATCGTGGATGGGCGTGTGCCGCACTCGCTGCTCACGGAGCTCTTCACCGACGCCGGCTCGGGCACCAAGATCCACTCCTTTGGCGGCGAGCCGTGACGCTTGCCGAGCTCGAGACGCTGGAGCGCCGCTACGCGATCCCGACCTACGCCCGCAGCCCGGTGCAGTTCGTCCGTGGTGAGGGCGTGAAGCTCTGGGACGAGCACGGCCATGAGTACCTCGACTTCCTCGCCGGCATCTCGGTGCTGAACGTCGGTCACTGCCACCCGCGCGTGGTCGCCGCCATCCGGGAGCAGGCCGCCAAGCTGACGCACGTCTCGAACCTCTACTACACCGAGCCGGCGATGAGGCTGTCCGCGGCGCTCTCCGAGAGCTCGCTGGGGGGCAAGGTCTTCCTCTGCAACTCGGGCGCGGAGGCCAACGAGGCCGCGATCAAGCTCGCTCGGCGCCACCGTCCCGGCGGTGAGATCGTGGTGCTGCACGACGCCTTCCACGGCCGCACCTACGGGGCGCTTTCAGCCACGCCGCAGGAGTCCAAGCAGGCGCCGTTCGCGCCGCTGGTACCGGGCTTCGTCGCCTGTGAGAAGGACCCGGATGCGCTGCGGGCCGCCGTCACGCCCCGAACGGCGGCGGTGCTGCTGGAGCCGATCCAGGGGGAGGCCGGCGTACTGCCGCTCTCCGCTGAGCTGCTTGCGGCGGCACGGGATGCCTGTGACGATGCCGGCGCGGCGCTGATCTTCGACGAGGTGCAGACCGGCATGGGCCGCACCGGAACGCTCTGGGCATACGAGCAGACCGGAGTCGTGCCGGACGCGCTGACGAGCGCCAAGGCGCTCGGCGGCGGCCTGCCGATCGGGGCGCTCGTCACCGGCGAGCGGCTCGCGGACACGCTGCGCCCCGGTGACCACGGCTCAACCTTCGCCGGCGGGCCCGTTGCGTGCGCCGCGGCGCTGGTCGCGCTCGAGATCTGCTCAGACGAGGCGCTGCTCGCGCACGTCGCTCGCGCCGGCGAGCGTCTGATGGCGGCGCTGTCAGAGCTGCCGTTCGTGGCGTCGGTGCGTGGCCGCGGCCTGCTCGTCGGCGCCGAGCTGAAAGGGGGCGTCTCTGCCGTGGACCTCGCGCGACGCGCACTTGTCGAGGCACGCCTGGTGCTCAATGCGACCGGTCCTTCCAGTCTCAGGCTGGAGCCCCCGCTGATCGTCACAGAGGAGCAGGTCGACGAGGCGGTCGCGCGGCTCGCGCGCCTGGCCTGATGTGAGCGCTCGCGGCGAGCTCTTCACGTTCGGCGACGCCGCGGCGCAGGTGCGCACGGCGCTGCCGCCAAGCTACGGGTTGACGCACGCCACTGGCGGCCGCATCGACCTGCGCGACGAGCGCCAGAAGCTGGTCTGCCGGATCGAGCTGCGTGCACTGCCCGGCGGCAGCCAGTGGCTCACGCTCGTGCCGCTGCGCGGCTACGACAGAGATTGCGAGCGGATACGCCACTGGCTCGAGGCCGGTGGCCTGCGCCCCGCATGGCAGTGGAAGCAGGCGCGCGTGCCGATGGCCGCGGACGAGCCGGCGAACGTTGCGGCGGCGAGGGTGCTGGAGCGCCTGCTCGAGATCCAGCAGGCGAACCTCCCGGGAGTCCTGGTGGGTGAGGAACCGGAGTACCTGCACGACCTGCGGGTCGCCAACCGACGGGCGCGCACCGTCGTGCGACAGATGCGGGTCGCGCTGGACCCAGCCGCTGCCGGGCGTCTCTCGGATGAGCTGCGCTGGCTGGCGGCGCAGACCACCAGCACGCGTGACCTGGAGGTGCTGCTCGAGACGCTGGACGCGTCAGCGGCGCAGCTGGCGCCGCTGCGGCTGCTGCTGGAGCGCCGGCTCGAACGTGCGCGCGCGGAGATGACCGCCATGCTGCGCAGCTCTCGCAGGACCCAGCTCGAGCAGACGCTAGAGAGCCTGCTGGACGTGGCCGCGCGTGCGAGTGGAGCCGTCGTCCCGCCGGTCGCGGTGCTGGCGGCGACACGGATCCGCCGCCAGCACCGCCGCATGGTGCGCTCCGGCGCTGCCATTGGCCCGACCACGGAGGCACAGGCCTATCACGACCTGCGCAAGCAGGGCAAGGAGCTCCGCTACCTGCTCGAGCTCTTCGGCACGGCGCTCTTCGACACCCAGGCCGTCAGCGAGCTAATCGCGACGCTCAAGCAACTGCAGGACGTGCTCGGCTGCCACCAGGACTGCGCGGTCCACGCCGCCACGCTGCGGACGCTCGCGCCCGAGTTGGCCGCGAGCCCGGGCGGCGCCGAGGCGCTGCTTGCCGCCGGTGCCCTGCTCGCAGGGCTCGAGGCGCAGCAGGCTGCGGCTCGCGAGCGCTTCCAAGCCGCCTTCTCGGGTTTTGCGTCCCCGCGAGCGCGCGGGCTCGTCGCGCGAATATGCGATTGACTCCCAGAGCGATAGACCACATGGCCAACACAGCACGCGACACCAGGGTGATCGCCACCTACAACATCAAGGGCGGCGTCGGCAAGACGTCCGCCGCCGTCAACCTCGCCTACCTGGCGGCCGCGGCAGGGCACCAGACGCTGCTGTGGGACCTCGACCCGCAGGCGGCGAGCACGTACCTGTTCCGCGTGCGCCCGAAGGTGAAGGGGGGCGGGCGCGGCCTGCTGCGCAAGCGCGACTCGGCCGGAGACCACATCAAGGCCACCGACCACGAACGGCTGGAGCTCCTGCCAGCCGACTTCTCCTACCGCCACCTGGACCTCGCTCTGGACCAGTTCAAGCGGCCGGCGGCGCGCCTGCGCAAGGTGCTGGCCCCGCTGCGGGCTGACTACGACTACATCTTCCTGGACTGCCCGCCGAGCATCTCGCTGGTCTCGGAGGCGGTGTTCGAGGCAGCTGACGCGCTGCTCGTGCCGGTGATTCCGGCGACGCTCTCCTCGCGCGCCTACGAGCAGCTCGAGGAGCTGGCGCGCGCCGGCAAGGTGGGCCGCCGCAATGGCACCGCGACGCTTGCGTTCTTCTCGATGGCGGATGTCAGCCGGCCCCTGCACCTGCAGGTGATGGAGCGTCTGCGTGGCATCGAGCAGCTGACCGTGCTCGGTGTCGCGATCCCCACCGCAGACGAGGTGGAGCTCATGGGGGAGGAGCGCAACCCGGTCACCGTGTTCGCGCCCCAGAGCGCCGCGTCCGTCGCCTACAAAGCACTTTGGGCGGAGGTCGAGCGGCGGCTGCACCCAGACCTCCAGGCCGCCGGAGCCTAGGCCCGCTGTTGTCGGCCGAGCATCCGCAGGACCGGCATGCCGGCACCGGTGCACCCGATGAGTCGCTGCTGCGTCACCGCAGCTGGCTGGTGGCCACCACGCTCGTCGTCGTGATCGTCGCCATCAGCCTGCTGGCGGGGCGCTCCCGCGCACATGGCCCCCGGCCCGCGGTCAGCTTCGGCGCGCAGGTGCGCCCGGCCGCTGGCTCCGGGTTGACCTACACCAACGGCTGGCTGGCGGTGAGTGGCAGCGAGCGGGTTGCCGTCTACGCGGGCCGCGAGGCGGCCGACCGTGGTAACGGCCTGCTCCTGATAGAGCGCTCGCTCGGTGCTCAGGCCGGGACCCGGCGCGTACCGATCGCGGGCGTCGGGGCGGTCACGCTGCTACGCCCGGCCGTGCCCCCGACCGAGGCCGCGGCGCTGCACGCGGAGCTGCGCTTCGTCACAGCCTCGGGCGCGAGCGGGACGCTTTACGTCGCCACCGGCCACGCGACGCTCATCCCCTGAGCCCCAAAGCTCGCCGTCGGCCGCCAGCGCTGGGGGTCCGGGGCGGCTGAAACGCCCGCGACCCCCAAATCAAGCCACGGACATGCGATTTGGGGGCGCGGGGCGGTCAAGCCGGGCACTCGAGAGCTCGCTGGGTATCACGCGCTCGTCGCCGGCCAGGATCGCGTCAGCCATGAGCCGTCCGGAGGCGAGGCCGAGTGAGAGGCCGCGGCCGCCGTGCCCGGAGGCGATCCAGAGGTGGTCCTGGCCCGGGACCCTGCCGAGCAGCGGCCGGTTGTCGAACGACTTGGGACGCGCGCAAACGAGCGTCCCCCGCACCAGGGCCTGCGCCAGCGACGGTACGAAGCTAGGCCCGCGCTCGAGCAGCCGCGGCGCCCAGTCAGCGCCGCGCGGCTCCTCGCCGGCCAGAAGCGTCGAGCCGACCGCGAGCCACGAGGGGCTGTCGAGCAGCGTGAACGGGGCCACGTCGGAGACCGCCCCGGCCAGCAGCCCGCGCGTGAGCGTCCCCTCGATCAGCGCATGCCGGGGGTGCTGCGCTAGCTCCACCAGCACGATCACCCCCCAAAGCGGTGTGACCGCCCCCGCGTCGATCAGCCCGCCGAGCACCCGTCCGCTGCCGGTGCCGGCCGCCACCACGACCTCCCCGTGCGTGCGCCGCAGCGCGGCCAGGTCCACCTCCGTGGCCAGCTCGAACTGCGCCCCGCCAGCGCGTGCGCGCGCGGCCACCGCCTCGGTCGCCTCGAGCGGGCTGATCGGATAGCCGGTCCGGAGCAGGCAGGCCCACATGTCGCCCGCCAAAAGCGGCTCCTGCGCCAGGGCCGCATCGGGGTCGAGCACCTGCGCGGCAAGCTCTGGGAACTCGCCGTAATGCGCCGCCAGCTCTCGGGCCGCCGGCTCATCATCGACCAGCAGCATCGCGCCCACGGGCTCCGCCGGCATCGTCTTGCCCAGGAGCTCGCGCAGCAGCGCCACGTTCTCCTCGTAGAGCGCGGTGGTGAGCGCGTCGTAGGTGTGCTCGACCAGGCCGTTGTTGCGACCGGAGGCGCCGGCGCCCACGCCGGCGCGGTCAAACACGGTGACTGAGACGCCGCGCTCCGCCAGAAAGCAGGCGGTTGCGCAACCGACGATGCCGGCGCCGATGATCGCAACGTCTCGGGTCATCAGCCAGCGAGACTACGCTAGTGCCCGTGTCCACGCTTCCAGTCAACGACTTCAACCCAGGCGAGATCAGCGCCTTTCAGTTCACCTACCGCAGCATCAGCCCCGGCGGGCTCGTGCGGCTCGGCTACGCGCTCGACGACAATGAGTTCGAGGAGACCTTCGAGCTGCCCACGCCGCGGGTCCAGACGCCCGCCACGGACGGCCTGCTCGACCTGCTGCACTGGGTCGCCGGCATCAGCTACTACAAGGCCGCGGTTCCGCGTCACCTGGTCTGCGAGACGGGCGCTCCGCCCGCCGCCGCCGGGCAGCTGCTGGCGGCGCTGTACTCAGAAGGGCTCGGCGAGTTCGCCTACGTCAACCGGCTCGGCACGCTGCCGCGACCGCAGTTTCCGCGCGGCGACGACCCCGAGCCGAACGGGCCGCAGCGTCCGCTGCGCTCGCTGCTCGTGCCGGTCGGGGGCGGCAAGGATTCGGCGGTCGCCATCGAGATCGCGCGCGCGAGCGGCCTCGAGACGACGCTCTTCTCGGTCGGGGACGCGCCGCCGATCCGCGCAAGCGCCGAGGTTGCCGGACTGCCGCGCCTCCAGGTCAAGCGCACGATCGACCCGCTGCTGATCGAGCTGAACGACCGTGGCGCGCTCAACGGCCACGTGCCGGTGACGGCGATAGTCAGCGCCGTGGCGCTGCTCGCCGCGGCCACCCAGGGGATCGACGCGGTCGCGATGGCCAACGAGCGCAGCGCCTCGACGGGCAGCATCGACTGGCAGGGCGTGGAGATCAACCACCAGTTCTCCAAGGGACGCCGCGCCGAGCGGCTGCTCGCGCGCGCCGCCGCCGAGGTGGATGGCGCCCCGCGCATCTTCTCGATTCTGCGGCCCGCCTCCGAGCTCGCGATCGCCCGCGCCTTCGCCCGCCTGGAGCGCTACCACGGCGCGTTCACCAGCTGTAACCGCGTGTTCGCACTCGACCCCGCCAGACGCACCAGCTCCTGGTGCTGTGACTGCGACAAGTGCCGCTTTGTCTTTTTGATCCTCGCTCCGTTCGCCACACCCGCGCACATGCGCGAGATCTTCAGACGGGATCTGCTCGACGACCCCGCCCAGTACGAGGGGTTCATGCGCCTGACGGCCACCGGCGCCGCCAAGCCGTTTGAGTGCGTCGGCGAGCCGCGTGAGAGCCTGGCGGCGGTCCAGCTGCTCTGCGCGAGCACGGCCTGGCGCGAGCACGCCAACGTGCGCCGGCTCGAGGCCGAGGTCCTCGACGGCCACCAGCTCGACGAGGCCGGGCTTGCCGCGCTCTTCGCGCTCGACGCCGACCATGACATCCCGGACGAGCTGACGGGCGCCGTAGGTGAAGTTCTCGGAGCTTGACGGCCGCAGCGTCGCGCTCTGGGGCCTCGGGCGCGAGACGCGCGCGCTGCGCGGGCAGCTCGAGGCGCGGCTGCCTGGCGCCAGGATCGTCGCGGTCGTAGACGACGAGACCCCCGCCGAGCGGACCCGCGCCGCGCTCGCCCGGGCCGACGTGCTCGTACGCTCGCCCGGCGTCTCGATCTACAAGCCGCTGATTCACGAGGCCCGTACCGGCGGGCTGCCGGTCGTCACGGCCACCGGCCTGTGGCTCGCTGAGCGCGGCGGGCAGCGGGTGATCGGCGTCACCGGCACCAAGGGCAAGAGCACGACCGCCACGATTCTCGCGCACCTGCTGCGCGAGGCGGGCGTGCCGGTCGAGCTGGCCGGCAACATCGGCCGGCCGGTGATCGAGCTGCTCGACCTGGACCCGGACACCTGGGTCGTGCTCGAGCTCTCGAGCTACCAGATAGCCGACCTGGAGGTCGGCCCCGAGGTGGCGCTGCTCACCAACCTCTCGCGCGAGCACACTGACTGGCACGGCAGCGAGGAGCGCTACAGAGCCGACAAGCTCCGGCTCTTCGAGCTGCGCGGGGTGCGCGCCGCGGTTCGCCCGCTTGGCGACCGCGGCGGCTGGCAGCCGGTCGTGGCGCCGGAGCAGATCCCGCTGCGCGGCGCCCACAACGCCCAGAACGTGGCGGCGGCGGTGGCTGCGATCCGGGCCGCCGGGCTGCCGCTGGCGAAGCTGCCAGAGGCGCTCCAGGGGCTCGAGGGGCTGCCGCACCGGCTGCAGACCGTGCACGTCGACGAGCACGGGGTGGAGTGGGTCGATGACTCGATCTCCACCACGCCGGCCTCAGCGGTGGCGGCGGTCGCGGCCTTCCCCGGGCGGCAACTGGTGCTGATCGCCGGCGGCGCCGACCGCGTCCAGGACTACGGGCCGCTCGCCCAGACCCTCGCGGCGCGCGCCGAGCCGACCTGGCTGGTCGTGCTGCCCGACACCGGTCAGGAGATCGCCGTGGCCGCGGCGGTGGGCGGCTTCGCCGCGGCCCGCATGTCGACAGCGGGAGACATGCGGGAGGCAACGCGCCTGGCCAGAGGGCTGGCGGCGCCGGGCGCGGTGATCCTGCTCTCGCCCGCCGCCCCGAGCTTCAATGCCTACCGGGACTTTGAGGAACGCGGCGATCACTTCGCCGCGTTAGCCTTGCGGGCGTGAGCGAACAGACAGCAACCTATCTGGCAAGGCCCGAGGATGTGCACCGCGTGCTCCTGCTCTACAGCGGCGGCCTCGACACGAGCGTGATGCTCAAGTGGATCCAGGACGAGTACCAGGCCGAGGTGGTGGCGCTGACCGTCAACCTCGGCCAGCCCGGCGAGGACTATGACGTCGTGCGCGGCAAGGCGCTCTCGTTGGGAGCGGCGGAGGCGCATGTCGTCGACGCGCGCGAGGAGTTCGCGCGCGAGTACATCGTCCCGGCGATCCGCGCCAACGCCGTCTACGGGCTCGGCTACCCGCTGTTCACGGCGCTCGGACGGCCGCTGATCGCCAAGCTGGCCGTCGAGCTCGCGCGCCAGACCGGCTGCGACACGATCGCCCACGGCTGCACCGGCAAGGGCAACGACCAGGTGCGGATCGAGTCCACGGTCGCGACGCTCGCCCCGGAGCTCAAGGTGATCGCGCCGGTGCGCACCTGGAAGATGGGGCGCAACGAGGAGGCCGCCTACGCGCGTGAGCACGGGATCCCGGTCAAGGGCGGGGCGGAGGTGGCGCCCTACTCGATCGACGACAACCTCTGGGGGCGCTCGAGCGAGGGGCGCTGGATCGAGGATCTCTCGGTCGCGCCGCAGGACGACGTCTTCCAGCTGGTCACGCGGCCCGAGGAGGCGCCGGACGAGTCGGAGCTGCTCGAGATCGACTTCGACGCCGGGGTGCCGGTGGCGCTCGGCGGCGAGCGCCTGGGGCTCGTGGAGCTGCTCGAGCGCGTCGCCGCGGCGGGCATGCGCCACGGGGTGGGCATCGTCGACCACATCGAGGATCGCATCGTCGGCCTGAAGGTGCGCGACATCTACGAGGTGCCGGCGGCCGCGATCCTCCTGCCGGCGCACGCCGAGCTCGAGCGGCTGGTCGGCACCATCCACCAGAACCAGTTCAAGACGATGCTCGACCAGAGGTGGGCATACCTGGTCTACGCGGGGCTGTGGTGGGAGCCGTTGCGCTCAGACCTGGACGCCTACATGCTGGCCGCCAACGCGCAGGTGACCGGGCGGATCGGCGTGAAGCTCTACAAGGGTTCGGCGCGGGTGGTGACAAGACAGTCACCCTACGCGGTCTACGATGCACAGCTTGCGACCTTCGCCGAGTCTGGCGGGCTCTTCAGCCAGGAGGCCTCGCCGGGCTTCATCGAGCTGTGGTCGCTGCAGTCGCGGCTGGCCTGGCGGGTGCGTAACAGCCGATGAGCCGCTGGCCGTGGCGCCGGCGGGGGCGCGGCGGAGCGTCGGCCGATGAGCCGGCGCGTGCTGGGATGGGGCCGGCGCCGGCCGAGCCTGGGGCGGCGGCCGGTCCCAACGCCGGGCTGCCGGCCGACCCGCTCGGCGCGATCTCTCCGGCGCGCTTAGACGCGGCGCTCGAGCGGCTGCGCGAGCGGACTCCGGCGCGCGATGACGGGCCCGAGCGGTAGGCCGGGCTTGCGGCCGGATTAGCGCAGGCCGGTCCTGCGTCACAGCGCAGCGTTGAGGCGAAGGGAACCGCCAGTGTTCCCATTCGGGCAGCGAGGACATTACTGCACATTGGCCATTTTCACCCGGTCGAGGGTGATCGACAAGGTGCTGGCCGCTTTTGTGAGCCGTTCGGGCGTCCGCGTGCTCATCTGCGCGCAGACTGACCGCCGCCACTGCTGGATCGCGGACCCTCGCCGCCCACGCCAACTCGTCACCGGCCTCGAAACGCTCGCGATCACGACCGCCGAGACCGACGCGTGAGGCTCAACAGTGACGCGGACCTGCAGACCGTCAGTAGCACGTCAGTCGCTGGCCGTTGACATGAGCGAACCGCGGTGATACCGTGCGCCACAACGAATTCGGAGGTGAAGATTCGGTGCGGTTTCCACGTCTGGCCGGTTCGTTAGGCCGAGGTTCGTCCACGAACCAGCACGAGCATCGTACGCTAATCTACGCTCTTGTACGTGGGCGCGCCGGTCGGCGCGTGCGGATCCGGTCACTTCTCTTCCTGCCATCAGCGCTGCTCGTGGTATTCGCGGGAACCGCACTGGCCGCGGCGACCTTCGTAGTTGTCAACGCAACTAGCGTCTTTCAGGCTGACCCGCAAGGCATGCGCTTCAACGGCAACCAGGAGACTGTCATACCGTCCTCGGTCCGGCAGTTCGCAACAGTCACGATACCGTCTTACGGCACAGTTCAAGCTTGGGCCGGACTCACGAAGGCTGGCGGCTTCTGTTTCGCGCTCAAGGCGCCGAATGGCACGTGGGCTGGCGATCCGCTCCCAAGTTCCCTTCCAGCCAGCAACGGGTGGGACGGAGGGACCGTGCCCGGGTGCTTCCAGACCCAGCAGCAGCAGACACTTCAAGGAGGTGGGTTCACAGGTCAGGCGGTGGAAGTTTGGAATGACCTCGTTCGCACGTCAAACGGGAGCGACTACGTCATCTATGTTGGCTTCGCCGAAGCAAAGGGGGTGGCGGCATTAGTTCGCGACTCGGCCACTGGCGTGACCGCTCCAGTATCCCACGGCGGTTACTATGCGCTTGCGGAGCCGGCTCCGACCACTCCGATCGGGTCCGCGGGTCCCCCTGGAGGGCCGAGTTCCGCGATTTGTGGACCCTGCGACCAGAGAGACTTAGAGGTGTATGGCGTCAACGGCCAGATCCTCTCTCCAGACTATACGGCCAGCGGAATGGCGCTTGGCTACGCACCAGGACCGACGAAAGGCAGCTGAATTAGCCATGGTCACCGCGCTAACACACCGCTTGGCGTTCATCTTGGGTGCGTTCGGAGTCGCGGTCCTCGTTTCGCTCGCGACAGCGCGCGCAGCCGAGGCGTGGCCACAATGCGGCAACTATCAGAACTCTTCACCCTGTTACTACACTTTTGCCTCTCCAGGCAGCAACTCGCCCAATCTCTTTGAGCAGCCAGATGCTATCCCGCTGGACGTATACCCAGTGAACTACAGCTGTTTTACGGGTTATTGGTTCACAAGCTCGAGCACGTGGGCGAAGGGCGCTCCGGGCGAGCAATGCGGCCAGAACTTCGCCGCCGTGCAATTATTGAACACTGCCCGACCTGGGCAGCTCGAGCATGTCATGGATAATGTCAGCACGTCTTGGCCGAATCCGGACGTGTACATATATTTCTGACGGCTGACGACACTTTCCAGCAGCAGGGCATGAAGCTCGCCAGAGGGCGCGAGGGTCGGTGTAGTTCGTGGCGGATGGGCAACCACCGGAGCGGGCGCAGGCGGAGGCTCTCCGTGATGCGGTCGTGTTGTGTGGTCCGGAGAGCGCTGAGGGCCTCAACTCCGTCGGCGGCCCGACCCGGGCCGGTCTGTGAGGTCCCGCGTCTGCGGATACAGCTGAACCCCACGTCCGTCGTGGCGATCCACCTCAACGCGGACGAGCTGGATGCTACCGGTGTGACCGCGTGACCGCCCCAGCGGCGAGCGTCCAAGGTGCCGCATCCGCGGCGCTGGCCGTCCGGCGGTGAACCTATCCTCGGTGTCTGCGATGAGCGAGTCCTGCGCCCACCTCCACGTCCACTCCGAGTATTCGCTGCTAGACGGCGCGGCGAAGATCGACCGGCTTGCGGAGCGGGCGGCGGCGTACGGACAGCCGGCGCTGGCGCTCACCGATCACGGCGTGATGAACGGCGCCGTGGAGCTCTACCAGGCGTGCCGCAAGCACGGGATCAAGCCGATCCAGGGCTGTGAGGTGTATGTCACCGACGATCACACGAAGCGCGGCAAGCGCCACCACCTGACGCTGCTGGCGGAGAACGCCGAGGGCTACCGCAACCTCGTGAAGCTCTGTTCGGCCGGCTTCCTGGAGGGCCTGCAGCGCGGCAAGCCCACGGTTGACGCCGAGCTGATGGCGCGCTACGCGGAGGGTGTGATCGCCTTCACGGGATGCCTCGCATCGCGCTTCTGCCAGGCGCTCGTGGCCGACCGCGAGGACGAGGCACGGGCCGTGGCCGATGAGCTGATCCAGATCTACGGGCCCGAGGGCGTCTACTTCGAGGTGCAGAACAACGGCATCGCGGCCCAGGAGAAGGCAAACGCCGGGATCGAGCGGATCGCGCGCGAGCTCGGCCGGCCGCTGATCGGCACCGGCGACGTGCACTACC
Organism: Solirubrobacterales bacterium; assembly: GCA_027449125.1. Taxonomy (GTDB): domain Bacteria; phylum Actinomycetota; class Thermoleophilia; order Solirubrobacterales; family Solirubrobacteraceae; genus Palsa-465. The sequence goes on from DAIDME010000099.1 coordinate 77,400, forward strand.
TGCGCCGCGAGGATTACGACAACCACACAGCGCTACTGTGCGTGCAGACCAAGTCGACGCTTGAAGCGCCGAAGCTGACCTTCGAGACCAACGAGTTCTACCTGCGCTCCAGCGAGGAGATGGCGGAGAAGTTCGCCCGCTGGCCGCAGGCGCTCGCCTCGACGCTCGAGGTGGCCGAGCGCTGCGATGTGGAGATCGAGCTTGGCAAGCAGCTGATACCGCGCTTCGAGTGCCCCGATGGAATGGTCGAGTCCGAGTATCTGCGCAAGCTCGTGAGGGACGGCCTGCTGTGGCGCTATGGAGACCCAGTCCCGGCGGAGGCGCGCGAGCGGGCCGAGTACGAGCTGGGCGTGATCGAACGCATGGGTTACAGCGGCTACTTCCTGATCGTCTGGGATTTCATCAAGTGGGCGCGTGACCACGGCATCCCCGTGGGTCCCGGGCGCGGCTCGGCGGCGGGGTCGGTGGTGGCCTACGCAACCCGCATCACCGATCTGGATCCCCTGCGCTATGACCTGCTGTTCGAGCGTTTCCTGAACCCCGAGCGGGTGTCGATGCCAGACATCGACATCGACTTCTCGGTGCGCGGGCGTGAGCAGGTGATCCAGTACGTGACCGAGAAGTACGGCCGCGAGTCGGTTGGCCAGATCATCACCTTCGGCAAGATGTTCCCACGGGCCGCGACTCGCGACGCCGCGCGCGTGCTCGGCTACCCCTACGCGCTCGGCGACAAGCTCGCGAAGCTGATCCCCGACCCCGAGCAGGGACGCGCGCCCAAGTTCGAGGACTGTCTCGCGCCCGGACAGCCGCTCGCCGCCGAGGTGCAGGCAAACGCCGACTCGCACCGGATCATCGAGGTGGCGCGCGGGCTCGAGGGGATCGTCCGCAACGCCTCGATCCACGCCGCCGCGGTGGTGATCGCGCCGCAGCCGCTGACCGACCTCGTGCCGGTGCAGCTCGCCGACACCAACAAGACCGACGAGCACGGCGAGAGGATCTACCGCACCGTCACCCAGTTCTCGATGAAGCCGGTCGAGGCGATGGGCCTGTTGAAGATGGACTTCCTGGGCCTGCGCAACCTGGATGTGATCGAGGACGCGCTCGACATCATCGAGCGCTCCACCGGCAGCCGCCCCGACATGGCGACGCTGCCGCTCGACGACGAGAAGACCTACCAGATGCTCGCCCGCGGGGAGTCGGTCGGCGTGTTCCAGTTCGAGTCGGAGGGCTTCAGGGAGGCGCTCAAGCGCGTGCGCCCGACAGAGTTCGACGACCTCGTGGCGCTCGGCGCGCTCTACCGGCCTGGGGCGATGGACTCGATCCCCGCCTACGCCCGCGGCAAGCACGACCCCGACTCGATCGACTACCACGACGAGCGCCTGCGCCCGATCCTCGAGTCGACCAAGGGCGTGATCATCTACCAGGAGCAGGCGATGATGATCTCGCGCCAGCTCGCCGGCTTCAGCGGCGCCAAGGCCGATGACCTGCGCAAGGCGATCGGCAAGAAGAACCGTGAGGCGATGGCGAAGCTGAAGCCCGAGTTCGTCGCCGGGTGTCGCGCCTCGGGGACCAGTGAGAGCGTGACCGACTGGATCTGGACCACCAATGAGAAGTCTGCCGACTACTCGTTCAACAAATCCCACGCCGCCTGCTATGCGCTGATCTCCTACCGCACCGCCTGGCTTCGGGCCAACTACCCGGCGCAGTACATGGCGGCGCTGATCTCCTCGGTGATGGACACCAAGGACAAGGTGCCGTTCTTCGTCTCCCAGGCCGAGCAGATGGGGATCCAGATCCTGCCGCCCGACGTGAATCTCTCGGATCACCGCTTCGTCGTGGTGGACGGCAACATCCGCTTCGGGCTGGACGCCGTCAAGGGCGTCGGTTATGCGGCCGTGGAGGCGATCAAGGCTGCGCGCGCCTCCGGACCGTTCACCGACATCTTCGACTTCTGCGAGCGGGTCGACAGCCGGACCGTCAACAAGAAGGCGATCGAGGCGCTGATCAAGTGCGGTGCCTTCGGCACGACCGGGGCGACCAGGATGGGCATGCTCGCGGTGCTGGAACAGGCTCAGGCGGCCGGTCAGAAGGCGCAGCAGGATGCTCAGATCGGTCAGAGCTCGATCTTCGACCTGGGTGTCGAGCTGGGCCTGGACGGCGGGGACGTGTCAGCGCGTCGGCCGAGCCACGCGCCGATCCCTGATGGTGAGTTCGAGCAGAGCGAGCTGCTGGCGATGGAAAAGGAGTCTGTCGGGCTCTACATCTCCGCGCATCCGCTGAAGGCGGTAGGTGCCGCGCTCGGCGCCCGCACGGACGTGAATCTCGGCGCTGTCGGTGAGCGCAAGGATGGGGAGCGGGTGACGCTCGGCGGCATGATCGGCCAGCTCAGGCGGCTGCGCACCAAGAAGGGGGACCCGATGGTGTTCGCGACGCTCGAGGATCTCCACGGCTCGGTGGAGCTGGTGATCTTCGCGGACGCTCTGGAGGAGGCCGGCGACGCCGTCGCCCAGGACGCGCTCGTGATCGTCAAGGGCAAGGTCGACCACAAGGACGCGGCGAGGACCTGCGTCGTGGTCTCGTCTGTCGAGCGTTTCGAGCCGACCGAGACCGAGCTGGCCACAGCGGAGCGGGAAGCGCCGCTGCCGCAGGCACCGGAGGCGCTGCAGATCCGTCTGGACGCTGAGCTGGTGGCGCCGGACCTGATCGAGGATCTGCGTGAGATCCTCGCCGCCTACCCCGGCGACTCCGAGGTCGTGCTCGCGCTCGAGGGATCTCACGGAACACGGCGCCTGCGGCTTGGAGATGGCTACCGGGTGATGCGCACCGCCGGACTGCACGCCGAGTTGGCGCAGCAGCTCGGCGCGGCGCTGCTGCCGGCCGGCGGGAACTCCGCCGCGGCCGCGGCTTGAGCGCGGCTACTCGGTCTGCTCACCGGCTGCCGGTGACGGAGCGAGCCATGGTCCGCGCCAGCCTCCGTAGCCGTTCAGCAGCTTGTCGGCCTCTGGTGGCCCCCACGAGCCGCAGGCGTAGGAGATCACCTCTGGCGGGTGATCCAGCAGCGGCTGGATCACCCGCCAGCTCTCCTCGACGCTGTCCTGGCGGGTGAACGCGGTGCCGTCGCCGATCATCGCGGCGTGCAGCAGCACCTCGTACGGGGTCGGGCCCTCGCCGCCCTCCTGCGCGAACTCCATGTCGAGGTGGATCTCCGAGGCTCCGCGCGCGTCGGCGCGATGCGCGTCCACGATCATCTTGACGCCCGTGCTCGGGTCGATCTTGACGACTATCTGGCTGGGCTCCGGAAGCCTGCTGGCGGTCTGGATGAAGGCGAGCTTGGGGGGGTGCTTGAAGACGAGCCGCACCTCGGTCTGCTTGGCGGGCATGCACTTGCCGGTGCGCACGAAGAACGGCACGCCGGCCCAGCGCCAGTTGTCGATCTCCAGCCGCAGCGCCGCGTAGGTCTCGGTGCTCGAGCCCTTGGCGACACCGGGAATGTCGCGGTAGCCGTCGTACTGGCCGCGCACGTAACGAGCCGGATCGGCGTCCGCCATCGAGCGCAGGACCGAGAACTTGGCGGTCTTGAGCGTGTCGGCGTCACCGCCCGCGGGCGGCTCCATCGCCACCGCCGCGACGACCTGCAACAGGTGGTTGACCACCACGTCGCGCAGTGCGCCAACCGGGTCGTAGAAGTGGCCGCGATCCTCCACGCCGACCGTCTCCGACATCGTGATCTGAACCGAGGAGACGTAGTTGCGATTCCAGATCGGCTCGATCGTCGTGTTGGCGAAGCGCAGATAGAGAATCTCCTGGAGGCCCATCTTGCCGAGGAAGTGATCGATCCGGTAGAGCTGGTCCTCGTGGATGTGCTGATGCAGGTCGGCGGCGAGCTTGCGGGCCGACGCCAGGTCGTTACCGAACGGCTTCTCCACCACCACGCGCTCACCGCCTGTGACCAGCCCCGCCGTGTGCAGGCCCGCGATCACGGTCTCAAAGAGGCTGGGCGGGATCTCCAGGTAGAAGGTCGGGTTGTGCAGGTGGCCGAGCTCGCGCACGAGCCGGTTGTAGGTCTCGGGGTCGGAGAAGTCGCCGCTCACGTAGCGCAGCCGCTGCGCGAGGCGCGCGAAAACCTCCTCGTCGAGCTGCTCGCCGCTCTCCGTGATCGATAGACGGGCGCGAGCGGCCAGCTGCTCCGCCGTCCAGTCATCCACTGCGACGCCGATCACGGGCACCTCGAGCAGACCGCGCAGCTCCAGCCGGTAGAGCGAGCGGAACGTCATCTTGCGGGCGAGGTCGCCGGTGATGCCGAAGATGACCAGCGCGTCCGCCGCCTGCTGCGATGCCTGGGTCCGACGATGTGCTCCGCTCACGCCACACACCCTACCCGTTTGGGGCAGCCTCACGTATCGATACCCCGCGGTTGCGCAGCTCGTGCGCCAGCTGGATGTCTGCGGCCGCAACGGCGCCGTCGGCGCTGCCGGTCTCGAGCACGACCGGCAGGCCGGCGAACCGGGGGTCCGAGAGGAACACCGCGAGCCCTTCTGCGCCGATCTCACCGGCGCCCGGCGCCGCGTGCCGGTCGCGGTTGGAGCCGAGGCCGGTCAGCGAGTCGTTCAGGTGCAGCGACCGCAGCCGCTCGAGGCCAACTTCGGCGTCACACTCGGCGAGCGTGCGCTCGAGCCCGTCGACGGTGCGGACCTCGTAGCCAGAGGCCAGCAGGTGGCAGGAATCCAGGCACAGGCCGAGCCGTTCGCTGCCGCCGCCGGCGTCGATCAGCGCCGCCAGCTCCGCGAACGAGCGCCCGAGCGTGCCCCCGGCGCCCGCGGTGTCCTCGAGGTGCAGCTCGCAGCCTTCCGACTCGGCCAGCGCCTCCGCGATCACCTTGCCGGCGCGACGGATCGCGGCATCCACCTCGCCGGTCTTGGCCGAGCCCGGGTGCAGCACGACGCCGCTTGCGCCGATCGCGGCGCCGACCCGCAGCGAGTGGGTCAGTGAGGTGAGTGACTTGGCGGCGATCTCCGGGTCCTCGGAGGCGCAGTTCAGCAGGTAGACGGCATGGATCAGCACCGCCTGCACGGGGCTGTCGACACGGGCCTGCGCGAAGCGTGCCTGGTCCTCATCGCTGTAGCTGGTCGGGCGCCACATGCGCGGTGACTGGTTGAAGATCTGGATCGTCTCCGCGCCCAGCTCGGCGCCGCGCTCGACGGCTTTATAGAGTCCGCCGGCTGGCGAGACGTGGGCGCCGATCAGCATCGGCCGGGCACCGCGGCAACCTCTGTGTCTAGCATGGGCCTCCGGTCATCATGAGAGTTCGTTTTCCACCATCACCCACCGGCGCCCTGCACATCGGTGGTGCCAGGACGGCGCTGTACAACTGGCTGCTGGCCCACGGGCCGGCAGCCCAAGCGGAGGCTGGGCGGCGCGGCACGTTGGTGCTGCGAATCGAAGATACCGACCGTGAGCGCTCCACGGAGGCAAACGTCGCCCAGATCATCGACGCGCTGAGCTGGCTCGGGCTCGACTGGGACGAAGGCCCGATCTCTCAGATCGCCAACACGCCGCGCCATCGCATGGCGCTGGCGCAGCTGCTGGCCGATGGCCATGCCTACCACTCGACGGCGGACGCGGAGGTCGTGCGCGCCTACAAAGAGCGACACGGCGCCGACCGTGGCTTCCGCGGAACGCCTGAGGCAGACGGGGCCGTGCGGCTGCGCGTCCCAGACGAGGGGGTGACGAGCTTTGTCGATCTCGTGCGCGGGGAGCTCAGCTTCCCCAACGCGAGCATGGACGATCCCATCATCGCCCGTGCGGACGGCTCGGTGCTGTACAACTTCGCGGTCGCCGTCGACGACCTGGACGAGGGCATCACGCACGTGGTGCGCGGCGAGGATCACATCTCCAACACGCCCAAGCAACTGCTCGTCTTCAAGGCGCTGGGCGCCGAGCCCCCGCTCTACGCGCACCTGCCGATGCTGCTCGGGCCGGACGGCAAGAAGCTATCCAAGCGCCATGGTGCGGCGTCGGTTCAGGAGCTGCGGGAACGAGGCTACCTCCCCGAGGCGGTCAACAACTACATCGCCCTGCTGGGCACCGGCTTTGCGCCGGACGAGGAGTTCTTCACCATGGACGAGATGGCGCAGCGCTTCCGTCTGGAAAGGGTCTCCCGCAGCCCGGCGGTCTTTGACGAGCAGAAGCTTCGGCACATCAACGGCATGCATCTGCGAGCGCTGCCGCCGGAGGAGCTGACGCGGCGGCTCGAGGCGTTCACGGGTCGCAGCGGGCTGGGTGCGGCGGTCGAGATCTCGCGTGAGAAGATCCAGACGCTCGCCGACTTCTGGCCACTCGCCGGCTTCATCTTCGACGGCCCCAGGGACGACCCGGCGGCGTTTGCGAAGGTGGTTGGGGCGGAGGGTGCGCGCGATGTGCTCGGCGAGGTCAGACGGCGGCTGGCGGCGCTCGAGCGCTTCGACGCAGCGGCGGTGGAGCGCGAGCTGCGCGCGGTGGTGGACGCGCGTGGCCTCAAGCCGGGGCAGGTGTTCCAGCCCTTGCGGGTCGCGATCGCGGGTAGGACCGTTTCGCCGGGGATCTTCGAGACCGTTGCCCTGCTCGGTCGAGAGCGAACGGTCGCGCTGATCGACCGGGCGCTGTCCAGCTGAGCGCGCGCGCGACCCTAAACAGATCGCGGCCAAGTGCCGATAGCAGCAGCGGTGGGTTCGCGCCCGCTCAACCGAACTGCTCCCGAGCACGAGAACCAGCACGTGGCCGCAACCGCAAACCCGATCAATCGCACCGGCGAGCCGGCGGTGGCACGTGAGCGCCATCACAACGAGGGTCAGGGTCGGCGGCTGACGGCTGCCTTCGAGGCGCTGGAGGCGTTTCCCATGCTGAGCGCGACGCGCGACCGGGTCATGGACCTGTTTGCGGATGGGGAGCCGACGACGGCTGACCTCGTGCGCGTGGTCGAGGGAGACCTCGCGCTCACCATTGCGGTGATGCGCATGGCCAACCGTGGCGAGACAGCCGGCCGCAGACGCGCCGACAGCGCCGTCCGTGCCTTGGAGGTGCTGTCCTCCGCGACCGTGCTGGCGCTCGCTCAGCGGGCACGCACCTACGACTTCTTCGAGCGCACCGCCGTGTGGCAGAACCTGCCCGAGCGCTTCCGTCTGCACGGCAGCGCCACGCAGCGGGCTGCCGAGCGGATCGCCTCAGCGGTGGACCACGACGCCCGCGACCGGCTGATGGTGACGGCGATGATGCACGACCTTGGCAAGCTCGTGCTCGTCCACGCCTATCCTGGCTATCCGGCGCAGGTTCACGCCGATGCGCGCACGCCCGAGGAGCGCGTAGCGCGCGAACGGCGTGAGCTGGGCGTGGACCATGCGGTCGTGGGTGGCGTCATCGCCAGGCGCTGGGGCCTGCCGCCCGTGCTGGCCCAGGTCATCGAGTCGCATCACTCGGCGGAAGCGACAGGCGAGGCGGCGATCATCAGGCTCGCGGACATGCTCGCGCACTACCTGCTCGGAGCTCAGGTCACGCCGTCCGAGCTGCTCAGCGCCGCACGCGCGGTCAACCTCAACGCGGACCAGCTGCGGCGCATCATGTACGAGCTGCCGATGGTGGTCGGCTCTGACCGGCCGCGGCAGATTGACCCATGTCCGATGTCCACACGTGAGGTCGACGTGCTCAGGCGGCTCGCCAGGGGCATGGTCTACAAGCAGATCGCATCCGAGCTCGGGCTCTCAACCAGCACGGTGCGCACGCATCTTCACAACGTCTACGGCAAACTGGGAGCGATGGATCGTGCCCAGGCGGTCCTCATAGCGACCGAACGTGGATGGATCTGAGCGCTGCTCTCTATCACCAGCAAATCCAGATATGCGCTGAGTGCGCTGGTGGAACTGCACCGCATCGGCGGCGGCGGTCCGGTACCGGTCGCCGAGCTCGCGCGACGCGGCGGCATTCCCGTGCAGTTCCTCGAGCAACTGCTGGCCGCGCTGCGCCGCGCCGGCGTGCTGACCTCCCAGCGCGGCGTGAAGGGCGGCTACAGCTTCGCCAGGCCAGCGACTGAGGTCACGGTCCTGGAGGTGGTTGAGTTCTTGGATGGGCCCCTCGGGAGCCAGGCGAGCGGTGTGCTGGCCGACGCGGCACGCGCGGCCAGGGCGGTTCTCCGCGACTGCACCGTCGCGGAGGCGGCGGCGCGCGAGGCTCAGGCCGACGGCCAGGCCATGTACTTCATCTAAGCGACACCGCTAGATTCAGCGGTGCATGGTCAAAGCCGCGAACAGCATCGCCGCCTATGTGGGGCGCACGCCACTGGTACAGCTGACACGGACGCTTCCGCGCGACTCGGAGGCGGAGCTGTTCGCGAAGGTCGAAGCGTTCAACCCCGGCGGCAGCATCAAGGACCGCATCGGCTTGGCGATGATCGAAGCGGCTGAGCGTGAGGGACGCATCGAGCCGGGCCGCACGACGATCGTCGAGGCGACCAGCGGCAACACGGGGATCGCGCTGGCATTTGTCTGTGCCGCCAAGGGCTATGACCTCGTGCTCACGCTGCCGCAGGGCATGAGCCGCGAGCGCGAGCGGTTGCTGGCGCTTTACGGTGCCACCGTCGAGGTGACGGAGTCGCTCGGTGGGATGCACGAGGCGGTGGAGGCGGCCAGGCAGATGGCGGGCCGCGACGATGTCTACCTCCCCGACCAGTTCGCAAATCCAGCGAACCCCGAAGCGCACCGTCGCGGCACCGGACCCGAACTGTGGGAGGCGCTGGACGGTCGCGTCGATGTGTTCGTGGCGGGCGTCGGCACGGGCGGCACGATCACCGGGGTGGGTGAGTACCTGAAGGGCCGCAACGCGATGGTGCATGTGGTTGCCGTTGAGCCGGCCGGCTCGCCCGTGCTCTCGGGAGGGGTGGCCGGCCCCCACCGCATCCAGGGCATCGGCGCCGGCTTCGTCCCGAAGGTGCTGAATCGCGAGGTGATCGACGAGGTTCTTCCGGTCTCCGACGAGGTAGCCGTGCTGACGGCGCAGCGGCTGGCTGCTCGAGAGGGGGTGCTCGTGGGCATATCGGCGGGCGCTGCTGTGGCGGGCGCGCTGAACGTGGCGGCGCGACAGGAGTTCGCGCGAGCGAGGATCGCCGTCGTGTTGCCGGACTCGGGAGAACGGTACGTCTCGCTTGGCTGGTTCGCGCCCGACGGCGGTCGAGGATAGGCTTGTGGCGTGAGCATGGCGGACCCCTTGAGGGCGGTGATCGCGGAGCTCAGGTGCGACGTGAGGGCGGTACGCGCTCGTGATCCCGCCGCGGAGGGTGTTTCGGCGGTCCAGATACTCGCGGCTTGGCCCGGGGTGCAGGCTCTGCTGGCTCACCGCCTGGCCAGTCGACTGTTCGCCGCCGGGTGGCGTTTTCCGGCCCGCATGATCGCGCTCGTCTCGCGCGCGATCACTGGTATCGAGATACATCCCGCGGCGCGGATCGGCCCAGGCCTGTTCATCGACCATGGCATGGGCGTCGTGATCGGTGAGACCGCGGAGCTGGGCGCCGACGTGACGATCTACCAGGGCGTGACGCTCGGCGGTACCGGCTTTGCGACCGGCAAGCGCCACCCCACCGTGCACGACGATGTGATCGTCGGCTCGGGCGCCAAGTTGCTGGGCCCGATCGTCGTTGGACGTGGCGCCAAGGTCGGTGCGAACACGGTTGTCATCCACGACGTGCCACCCGAGTCGACGGTCGTTGGCATCCCGGGTCGCCCGGTGAGGGTGGAGGGGCGCAGGCCCGATGGGCCGGGCGCCGATTGGGCTCACCTGCCCGATCCGATCGCTGACGCAATCAGCGGCCTGGCGAGACGCGTCGAGCGGCTCGAGGCCATGCAGCAGCCCGGCTCGTCGCTGGCTCCTGACATGCCGCCCGCGGTGGCCGGACCCGTGACGCTCGGCGGCCCGAGCCCGGCTGGCGGTTAGCCCCTCCCGGGCTGTCCCCGGGACTGGTGGCTACAGCCAGCCCCAGCTCGGGAACGCGCCCGCGATCATGATCGTGCTCCCCATCAGCGTGGCTAGCGTGGCGATCCGCCAGAGGCGACGGTTGCTGGTGAGCGCAACCAGCGGCATCAGCCAGCACACGTACCAGGGCAGCAGCGACCAGGCGGTGGCGAGCACCGCAAACGTCGCCCATGCCGCCCCCTCGATCCAGTCGAGCCTGCGCTGCCAGACCTGCCACAGCAGCCACCCCACGATGCCGGCGAGCACGGCCTCGTCGGCAAGCTGGACCATGTGCGACACCGGTATGCGCGCCACCGAGAAGAGGAAGCCCGGCAGGCTCTGCCACGCGCCCTCGGACTGCACCTGCTGGAGCGTGCTGGAGAGGTGCAGCACCCCGGTCCCGAAGGCCACGTAGCTCACGGCCGCCACCAGTACGGTCACCGCCGCGGTCCCGAACACGAACCGCTTGCGGCGGCTGCGCTCGTGGCCGGTCTCGCTCAGCAGCGCGAACGGCAGGGCGATCGCGCCGGTCAGCTTGACCGCGGTGGCGGTGGTTATCAGGCCGCCGGCGGTGCCGTCACGCCGGGTAAGGGTGGCGTACACCCCGGCGGTGCTCAGCAACAGCATCAGCAGGTCGTTGTGGCCGCCGCCAACGCCGTACAGCGTGACCAGCGGGTTGAGGCCGAAGAGGGCGACCGCGCGTGGTTGGCTCACGCCCCGCAGCTTGGCTGCCCTCCAGATGAGCACCATGGTGCCGGCGCTCGCGGCCGTCGCGATCAGCTTGAACGCGAACTCGTTGAACGCGACTGAGGTCATCGCGAAGATCGCGCTCAGCAGGGTGAACAGTGGCCCGTAGACGCTGGGGGTGGCTATCCACTTGGCCCCGATGTAGTTGTAGAGCGGGTCGAGCTGGATCACGTTCGGCCCATGCGTGTAGGGGTTTATGTGGTAGTGGGCGAACATCCGCGCGTACGCCTGGTAGGAGAACACGTCCGTGGAGAACATCGGCGGGCCGACGAGCACGATCACCGTGAACGCCACGACCGCCCAGACGGTCACGCGCGCGGGCACGTGGTCGCCGTACCTGATCGCGATCAGGTACGCCGCGATCAAGCACACGAGCGCGGTGACCACCTCTCCGACGCTGAGGCCGACGCCGACATACCGCAGGGGCCCCGCCATGCCCGATGCGAGCGGCCAGAGCGCGATGGACTGCGGGACCAGTGAAGGCGTGCGGGTTCCCGCCATGCAGAGCAGCAGTCCCAGGAGCGGGACTGAGACTGTGGCGACGACACCGATCAACCGGGGACGCGCGGCCGTCCGGAGATGCTCCGGCAGCAAGGCTCGCGCGGAGAGGCGAGGAGGGGCGGTTGCGCCGCCCGAGGCGTCCAATGCCGCGCCAAGCGGCGCCTCCAGACTCATCGCGGTGAGTGACTCCTCGGCGTCAGTCGCCGCCCGTTGGGGCTCACCTGGACCTCGTCAGCTGGCGTGTGCGCTCACGCCGGAGTCTCGGCACCAGCAGCATCGCCTCCAGGGCGATCATGCCCGACATCTTGCTGGACCCCGTCGTGCGGTCAGCGAACAGGATGGGCACCTCCCGAACCCTGAATCCGGAGCTGATCGCGCGGTAGGTGACCTCGATCTGGAAGACGTAGCCGTCCGCGCGCAGGGTGTCCAGGTCGATCGCCTCCAGCACCGCGCGGCGGATGCACTTGAACCCGCCGGTCAGATCTCTGACCTTGATCCCGAGCATCAGCCGTGCGTACGTGCTGCCGCCGCGGCTGATCAGCTTGCGCATGAGGCTCCAGTTCCTGACGGCGCCGCCGGGAACGTAGCGCGAACCCAGCACCAGATCCGCGTCGTCGGCGGCGGCGATCAGGCCCGGCAGGTAGCGCGGGTCGTGCGAGAAATCGGCGTCCATCTCGACCACCAGCTCGGCGCCGCCGCCAAGCGCGTGCTGGAAGCCTGCGATGTAGGCGCGGCCGAGGCCGCCCTTGTCGCTGCGATGAAGCACCTCGAGCGTCGGCAGCTCGAGCGCGAGCTCGTCAGCGATGCGCCCGGTACCGTCGGGGGAGTTGTCGTCGACGACCAGGATGCGGAACTCGCCGGGCGCTACCTTCGCCATCTCGGTGGCGACGGCACGGACCACCGGGACGACGTTCTCGGCCTCGTTGTAGGTGGGTATTACCAGCCAGATCCGCGCGGTCATTGCCGCCAGCGTAAACGGTCAACGGGCGGTTTGCTCAGCCGAGTGACGTGAAAGTAAGCCGAGCCTTAAGCGCTTATTCAGCGCTTAGCCTCTCAGCGTCTGACGTACGCCACGCGGCCCCAGCTCGGCTCCGGAGCCAGCGCGATCGGCTCACCGCCGCGCTCGGGCTGGATGTAGACGAAATCACCGCTTGCGTCGTCGAAGACGACGCTGAGCTCGCCCTCCTTGACCCGCTGGTCGAGCCAGGCGCTGCGGAAGATCAGCCGTCTCAGCCAATGAACGAGCGAGCGGTCGGACGGGCCCACGAGCTCCGGCCAGCAGTCGTTGACGTGCTGGCCCAGCGCCGAGGCCGGGTCGGTGACCTCGCCATTGACCACGAGGTTGATGAGGTCTTCCGTCTCGTCGTCGGTGATCCCGTCGCCGATGAAGCCCAAGCGTCGTGCAGCCTGCTCGCAGCGTTCGCTGAAGTCGCGCTCGTTGAAGGTGAAACGGAGGTCGCCGTATTCGAGGACGAAGTCCTCGCCGGAAGAGTAGTTGCCGCGCCGGTACATGCCGTCGGCATGTTATGGCTGACTCCTGCCCGCGCGCAGCTCTGAAAGTGATGTTGCACGGAATCCCGGTATTTGCGCCCTGAGCGCTGCCGCTGCCCCGGTAGGGGGGGTTAATTCCGCCTCGCTGATGCCTCCATTGTGTGTGAAGACAAATGACAACACAACAGACAACACGGAGACCATCATGGTCGCGAGCCAGGATCGCGCAGCACGCGCCTATCTCGGTGACAATCTGACAGCCGACGGCTACGCGGTGGTTGAGGCCGGCTCGCTGACCGGTGCGGTCGAGCTGCTCGAGCGGGCGCCGGTTGATCTCATCCTGTTGGACCGCCGGCTCCCCGATGGGGACGGGCTCGAGCTCGTCGGACGCATCCGCTCGGCCGATCGGATCACGTCTGCCGTCGACAGCGATCTACCGATCATCGCGGTGGCCGAGACGAGCTCGGTGCTCGATCGGATCCGGGCGCTGGATCGCGGGTGTGATGACTGCGTCAGCCGCAGCGACCTCGTCTACCCGGAGCTCCGTGCGCGTGTGGCGGCGCTGCTGCGTCGTGCGCGGCGCCGGGCTGAGCCGGCGCGGCTGCGCGTCGGTGGGCTCACGATTGACGTCGGCGCCCGTCAGGTCTGGGCCGACGGCACCGTGGTACGCCTGTCCAACAAGGAGTTCAGCCTGTTGCTCGTCTTGGCGGGCGACCCCTGGAGGGTCTTCCGGCGGGCTGAGCTGATGGCAACGGTCTGGGGCTGGAGCAACGGTGGGAGCACTGCCACACGGACGCGGACGCTCGATTCACACGCATCTCGCCTGCGCCGGAAGCTCTCGCGGGACGGGACCGCTTACGTCGTCAACGTTTGGGGTGTTGGCTACCGACTGCTCGAGGTGGTGCCACTCCTGACGCCAGTCGAACCGACGCCGGGGCAGCGCCGTTCTCCGGGTCTCACGCTGGCTGCGTGATGCGACACACGCGGCCAGCGGCACGATCCTGAGGGCAGGTGTGCGGTGCTGTGGGGCCAATGACAGTCGTCGAGTTGCAAAGTGGGAGGAAATGGGTTAGGGTGGGGTACGCATGCAGGGACCCGGGTGGCGGGACTCCTCCCATCCAGCCACCCGGGTCCCAATCTCCCGCCACGCACATGAGCGACCTTGATCTTCCGCGGCACCTTCGAACACGCGCTGGACACGAAGAACCGGCTCACCGTGCCGGCTCGCTATCGCGAGGCGCTGAAGGCGGGAGTGGTGCTCGCGTTCTCGCCGGAGACCGAGCTTGGCGAAACGCGCTCGCTGGCGATCTGGCGCCCGGACGACTACGACACGTTCGTCTCGGCAGCGCTTGCGAACCTGAACCCGCTTGGCCCCCGCGCGCGCGACCTGAGCAACCTGCTGTACGGAAACTCTTGGGACCTGGAGGTCGACTCCGCCAACCGTCTGGTGATCCCCCAGCCGGCGAGGGAATTTGCCTCCCTCGACCGCGATGTCGTCATCACGGGGGCCGGCGACCACATGCAGCTTTGGGATCGCACGGCCTTCGGGCGGTACAACGCCCTTGCCCTGTCCCGCTTCTCCGAGATCACTGCGAGCTTTGACAACACTGATTGACATGACCACGCCGCACGTGCCAGTCCTGGCCGGCGAGCTGATCGATCTGATCGACCCGGCGCCGGGCGCTGTCGTAGTCGACTGCACGGTCGGCGCCGCCGGCCATGCTCGCCTGGTAGCCGATCGGATCGGCACCGGGGGGATGCTGATCGGGATCGACCGCGACCCCCTCGCGCGGGAGCGCTTCGCCGAGCTGGGATCCGAGGCGGGGTGTGGGACGCGCTTCATCCGGGGTGACTTCGTTGCCGGCCTGACGAGACTGCGTGCGGAGGGTGTCCGCGCGGACGCCGTCTACCTTGACCTGGGCATGTCGTCGATGCAGCTGGACACCTGGGAGCGTGGCTTCTCCTACTCCTATGACGCGCCCCTGGACATGCGGATGGATCCCGGCCAAGAGCTGACCGCCACGACGATCATCAACACCTGGGATGAGCGCCGACTGGCTCGGTTGCTGCGCGACTTCGGGGAGGAGCGCTTCGCTGACGCGATCGCGAGGGCGATCAACCGCGCACGCGTAAGCGAACCTCTTCGCACGACACAGCAACTGGTGGACGTGATCAAGAGCGCGATTCCGGTTCCGGCGCAGTTCGCGGGCGGGCATCCGGCCAGGCGTACGTTTCAGGCGCTGCGTATTGCCGTCAACGACGAGCTGACGCAGCTCGATGCAGCGCTGCCGCTTGCCTGGGAGCTGCTCTCAGCTGACGGCCGACTGGCCGTGATCTCGTTCCACTCGCTCGAGGATCGGCGCGTCAAGCGCTTCCTCGCGCACCGAGCGCGGGGCTGTGTATGCCCCCCGGAACTGCCCGTATGCGTGTGTGGACACGAGCCCGAAGCCGAGTTGCTGACGCGCCGCGCCATCGCTCCCACGCCCGGCGAGGTAGCGGCCAATCCAAGGTCCAGGTCCGCGCATCTGCGCGCGGCGCGCAAGATCGAGTCGGAGTAGCGAAGGGCGTACATGGCACAGGTACCAGCCACCGCAGCCGGCCGGCGGCGCGACCGGCCGAGCGCCCGTGAGCGCAGCAAACAGGATGCAGCGCGCCCCGGAACGACCGCACCGATGCCATCCACCGGGCTGGGTGGTCCGCGTCCGCAGACGCGTCCGCGTCCGCAGACGCGCCCGTCCAGCCGTGCCAGGGCGGCTGCGGCCACGCTGGAGCGCGAGCTGGTCCGGCCCGAGGTAAGCCTCGGCGGCCGGCGGGAGGGGCGCGCAGGCACGCGCAACGACCCCGGAGCGGCGACGCTGACGGCGCCCGGGCGCAGGCGGCTGCATCTGCAAGCCCCGAGGCTCGACCGCATCGTCCGGGGCCGTGCCTGGATACCGGTGCTGGCCGCGATGCTGGTGCTGATCGTGGGCCTCCGGGTCGAGGTCTTGAAGCTGAGTGCCAGCGTCGGCAGCGAGGTCCAGCAGGCGGCGAGCCTGCAGAGCAGCAACGCGATCCTGGAGGCGAGGATCTCCGCGCTCAGCGACAACGGCCGGATCGACCGTCTGGCGGCTTCGTACGGGATGCACCTGCCGAACCCACTGGATGTTCACTTTCTGGAAGGGGCGACCGGTGCGAATGTGAGCGCCGCGATCCACAACATCAGCAAGCCGTCCGCGTCGGCGTTTCTGTCTGGACTGGCCACAGAGCAGCAACTCGACGCGAAGCTGACGCAGGCCGGTTCCACGCTCAGCGCGATCGGGGCGGCACCGACGACCCCGACTGCGACGCTCACATCTAACAGCGCCAGCACGCCCCCTACGAGTGCGGCCACGACGGCTACCGGTGCTGCCACGACGGCTACCGGTGCGGCTGCCGGGACGGGCACGGCCGGCTCGAACAGCTCACCGACGGGAACCGTGAGCACGGCGACGACCACCCCGCAGACCACAGCCACCGGCTCAGCGGGCGTGAGCACCAACACGATTCCCTCAACCACACCATCCGTGAGCCTCAACGGGGGCAGCGGCATCGGGGGGTGACGAACACCGTGTCGACGACAACGCCGCGTCGCTCGATCGATGCGATTGATCGCCGGGTTGGGGTCATGTTCGGCCTGGTGATGCTCATGCTGCTGGTCGGCGCGTTGCGCGCGGGGTACCTCGGCACGGTGCGCTCGTCGGCGCTACGTCAGGCGGCGACCGCTCAGCAGGTGCAGACCGTTCCGGTGCCGGCGCTGCGTGGTGAGATCACCGACCGCAACGGGGTCCCCTACGCGATCAGTGAGCCCGCCGAGGCGATCTACGCGGATCCGATGCTGATCGACAGGACATATCGCAACCTGAGGCCAGTCGCGGCGGCGCTCGCGCCGCTGATCGGCAGCACGACCTCCAGGACGCTGGCGCTCCTGCGCCACCCCCGTCTGGGCTACCTCGAGCTCGCATCCGACGTCTCGGTTGCGACCGCGGACCGGATCATGTCGCTTCAGGTGGGTGGATCGGTCGGTGTCAACGGCATCTGGGACGTGCCGACCGAGCGACGCGTGTACCCGCGGGGCAGCGAGCTCGGTCAGGTGATCGGCTGGGTTGGAGGCAACAAGGGACTCGACGGCCTCGAGTACGAGTTCAACACGCAGCTCGCCGGCCGGGCCGGGGTGCGCAAGACGGTGATCGACGCGCAGGGCAAGCCCATCGCCGTGAGCACCGCCAAAGCCGTGGTACCAGGCAAGAACATCCGGCTGACGATCTCCGCGCCGCTGGAGGCCGAGGTGCAGAGCGTGATCGACGGAATCGGCGCGCAGTACAAGCCTCAGGGGGCCACGGCGATCGTGACCAATCCGCAGACAGACCAGATCCTCGCGCTCGCGAACTGGCCGTCGCTGAACCTCGACCACCTACCGGCCACGGCTCTGACCTCGGTGAGCGGGCGCCTGCCCGCGGCCGAGGATCAGGCGGTTGACTTCTCCTACGAGCCCGGCTCGACGTTCAAGGCCGTCACGGTCTCGGGTGCGCTGCAGGACGGCCTCATCACCCCTTCGACAGTGCTCCGCATACCACCTTTCCTGCAGGCCTACGGCCACACGGTCACGGACGCCGAGACCCACGGCTGGGAGAATCTGTCGATCGCCCAGATCCTGAAGTTCTCGAGCAACATCGGCGCCGACCTGATCGGCCGGCGGCTTGGCCCCGAGCGCTTCGGCCACTGGGTGAGTGAGTACGGCTTCGGCCGGCCGACGGGCGTCGCGCTACCGGGCGAGCAGCGGGGGATCGTCCTGCAACCTTCGCAGTACTCGGGCTTCTCGATGTACAACCTGCCGTTTGGTCAGGGCATCTCGGTGACCCCGATGCAGATGATCCAGCTCTACGACACCGTCGCCGACGGCGGCGTGCTGCACACGCCGCAGATCATCGAGTCGATCGGCGGTCACCGCGTGCCCGAGCCGAAGGGCCGGCGCGTGGTCTCCGCCAAGGTGGCGCGCGAGCTGCGCTACATGCTCCGTGGCGTGCTCGCCGACGGTGGTACCGCTTCCGGCGCCGCGATCCCCGGCTATGACATGGCTGGCAAGACCGGGACCGCACAGGTGGCCGTCAACGGCCAGTACTCAGCCACGAAGTACGTCGCTTCGTTCGTCGGGATGGTGCCGGCCAGCAAGCCGCGGCTCGTCGTGCTGGTCGTCGTCGACGATCCACAGGGCTCGATCTATGGCGGCAGCGTGGCCGCACCGGCCTTCCAGAAGATCGTCGGCTGGGCGGTACCGCATTTCGGGATCGACCCCTGCCCCCCGCATGCCTGCCCGGCGTCTGCGATGCATCCGGCGATGCCGCCAACGCCCTAGCTACCCTCTGGCGCCGATGGATCTGGATCTCCTGTTCCCGGGCGCACCGGCCGTGGAGGTCGCCGGGCTGGCCTACGACAACCGCCGGGTGCGGCCGCGTGACCTGTTCTTCTGCGTGCGGGGCTATGCCTCGGACGGCCACCAGTTCGCCGCCGATGCCGTCAGCCGCGGCGCCGCGGCGCTGGTGGTCGACCACCGGTTGGACATCGAGGCACCACAGGTCGTGGTTGACGACGTGCGCCGGCGCATGGGCCAGGCCGCAGCGATCTTCTACGGGCAGCCCTCCCGGGAGCTGGTGCTGGCCGGTGTCACCGGCACCAACGGCAAGAGCACCACCGCACACCTGTTGCGGGCGCTCTTGGAGGCCGACGGGCGCCAGACCGGCCTGCTCGGGACCGTCGGCAGCGTGATCGGCGGGAAGCCCGCGCAAATGGAGCGAACGACACCAGAGGCGGTGGATCTCCAGGGCTCGTTCAGGGCGATGCGGGATGGCGGCGACGCCGCGTGTGTGATGGAGGTCTCCTCGCACGCACTGGCGCTGGGGCGGGTGAATGGCGCACGCTTCGCGCTCGGGCTGTTCACCAACCTGACGCAGGACCACCTCGACTTCCACCGCACGATGGAGGAGTACTTTCAGGCCAAGCGACTGCTGTTCACGGAACTCGAGGCCGAGCGTGCGATCCTCAACGTCGACGATCCCTACGGGCAGCGCCTGGCGGCGGACACGAGCGTCCGTGCGCCAGTCACCTTTGCGCTGGAGCGTCCCGACGCCGATTACCGGGCCAGTGAGGTCCGCACCGCGCTCGCCGGGTCCGAATTCGTGATCTCGGGGCCCGAGGGGAGCGCGCGCGTGCGTTCGCCGCTGCGCGGGCGTTTCAACGTGTACAACGTGCTGGGCGCGTTCGCCGCCGCGCGTACCCTCGGTGTCGCGTCCGAGACGGCGCTGGCCGCGATCGAGCGGGCCGGCCAGGTGCCGGGACGGTTCCAGACGATCGATGCTGGGCAGGAGTTCGCGGTGGTGGTCGACTACGCCCACACGCCAGATTCACTTGAGAACGTCCTACGCACGGCGCGCGAGCTCAGCAGCGGCGACGTGCACGTCGTGTTCGGTTGCGGCGGCGACCGCGACCGTGGCAAGCGGCCGCTGATGGGCGCCATCGCTTCCAGGCTCGCTGACCACGTGATTGTCACCTCGGACAACCCACGTTCCGAAAGGCCGGAGGCGATCATCGCAGAGATCCTCGGTGGCATCGAACGGCCGGTGGACCACGACCCGGATCGCCGGGCGGCGATCATGGCGGCGGTGGCCGGCGCGCGCAGCGGCGATGTCGTGCTGATCGCTGGCAAGGGGCACGAGCAGGGGCAGGAGTTCGCCGATGGCCTGAAGGTTCCGTTCGACGACGCCACGGTCGCACGCCAGGCCCTGGCTCAGGCCCGCAGGGGCGCCTGAGCCATGCCGCGTCCCCGGCTAATCCCGGCAGCTACGCTCCGTGGCCGATGAGATCGTGGACCGCGCAACAGGTGGCTCATGCCGCCGACGCGACGCTGATGGGCGACCCGTCGGCGGGCTCAGCCGGGCCCGTGCGCGTGACGGTCGATTCGCGTGAGCTACGCGCCGGTGACCTCTTCGTGGGTCTACCCGGCAGGCATGGGCACGGCGGGGCGTTCGCCCCGGCGGCACTCGCGGCAGGAGCGTGGGGAGTGCTGGTCGGCTCCGAGCACGCATGCCCGGCCGGCGACGGGGTCGTGATGCTCGCCGAAGCCCCGCTGGCGTCGATGCAGCGCCTGGCGACCGCCTGGCGGCGGGAGCTCGGCGCGAGCGTGATCGCCGTGACGGGGTCCACCGGTAAGACGACAACCAAGGATCTGTTGTCGGCGCTGATCTCGCCGCAACGGCCGACGGTTGCCTCGGTGGAGAACCTCAACACTGAGATCGGTCTGCCGTTGCAGATCCTCGGTGCCCCAGAGGGCACCGAGGTTCTGGTACTGGAGATGGGGATGCGCGGACCCGGGCAGATCGCCGAGCTCGCACGGATCGCCGAGCCTGACGTGGGCGTGATCGTCAACATCGGCCCGGCGCACCTGGACCAGCTCGGCTCGCTCGAGGCGGTGGCCGGTGCGAAGGCGGAGCTCATCGCCGCGCTCGAGCCCGGAGCCACAGCTGTGGTCCCGGCGGGCGAACGCCTGCTGGCACCCCACATCCGCGACGACGTGCGCACCGTTACCTTCGGCACCGACGGTGACGTGCGCCTGACCGGCCAGCGCGCGACCGAGGTCGAGATCGAGCTTCACGGCGAGCGCCTGCGGATGCAGGTGAACTTCGCGGAGCCGCACCTGCGCTCGAACCTCCTGGCGGCGGTGGCGGCTGCAGATGCGATCGGAGTGCGGCCCGAAGGGAGCCTCGTGTTCGAACCTCCGGCCGGCCGCGGTCGGCGACATGTGACCGTCTCCGGGGTCACGCTGATCGACGACTCATACAACGCGAACCCCGTCTCGATGCGGGCTGCGCTCGACGGGCTCGCCGCGAGCGAAGCCTCGGGTCGCCGGGTTGCCGTCCTGGGGGACATGCTTGAGCTCGGCCCCGCCGCGGAGCGCTTCCACCGCGAGATCGGCGCCTACGCCAACGGTCGCGCTGACCTGCTGGTCACCGTCGGGCCGCTAGCCGCGGCGATGGTGAAGGACTTCAAAGCCGCGACCGTCTCTGCCTCCGACGCCGCAGCCGCCACCGACCTGCTCGCGCCGCTGTTGAGCCCTGGTGACGTGGTGCTCGTGAAGGGCTCAAACGCCGTTGGTCTGCAGGCCGTGTGCGCGAGTCTGGTTGCGGGCGCGGCGCCATGATCGTGGCGTCGACAACACACTCGCTCAGCACGCAGGCCGGTAGGGTGCTGATCTCCAGTTCGGCGTCGCTGCTGATGTGCCTGTTCCTCAGCCCGCGCTTCATCGACTTCCTGCGGTTCAGGTCGTTCGGCCAGCAGATCCAGGAGGAGTTGCTGCAGCACCAGGGCAAGAAGGGAACTCCGACGATGGGCGGGATCATCATCGTGCTCGCGTTCGCCATCCCGTACGTGTTTCTCTCGACGCATGACTGGGCTTCGATGGGCGTGTTCGGCGCAACGCTTGCCTGCGCGGCGCTGGGCCTCGCCGACGACTACACGAAGATCCTGCGGCGTCGCTCGCTGGGGATCCGCGGACGCACCAAGATGGTCGTGCTGCTGCTGATCTCGGTCGGGCTCTGGTGGGTTGCCACACACAAGGCCGGCATGTCCGACTCGGTGTCGCTGCGTCCGTTCCACGCGAGCGTCAGCCTGCCCGTTCCGGTCTACATCATCTTCATCTACCTGGTCTTCGCGGGCACCACCAACGCCGTCAATCTGACCGACGGGCTGGATGGCCTTGCGGCCGGTTGTGGGGCGATCGCGCTCCTGACCTACATCGGGATCACCTACGTAACAGGGCCGCAGGACCACGACCTGGAGTTGGTCGCCGGCTGCCTGTGCGGCGCGTCGATCGGCTTCCTCTGGTTCAACGCCTTCCCCGCAAGCGTTTTCATGGGCGACACCGGCTCGTTGGCGATCGGCGGTGCGATCGCTGGCCTCGCGGTCATGACCAACACGGAGATACTGCTGCTGGTGATCGGCGGGATCTTCGTCTTTGAGGCGACCAGCGTGATCGTGCAGGTGTTCTCGTTCCGCGTCTTTCACAAGCGCGTGTTCAAGATGGCACCGATTCACCACCACTTCGTGATGGAAGCCTGGTCGGAGACGAAGATCATGCTGCGCTTCTGGATCGTGGCCGCCGCCTGCGGCGCGATCGGCTTCACGCTCTACCAGATCTCCGTGCCCGACCGCCAGCCCGCGGCGGTGCACGTCGCCGCGCCCCTGATCGGCTCGCGGCCGCTGCCGGCCGCGGCTGACAGCGGCCGCTGAGCACGGCCGTCACGGCCGGCCGCGCAAGAGGCTTTGGTCGGCGCACGTGGAAGTACACAGGCATGCCGCCAGCCGCCACACACGCCCGCAGGCTCGCGCCACCGCTCGAGCACAGAATCCTGATGACAGCGACCCTCTGCCTGATCGCATTTGGCGCGGTCATGGTGTACAGCGCGTCCTCCCCGCTGGGGGCGCTGGCGGGTGGCTACGGCACAGGCGAGTTCGTCGTCTACCTGGTCGCGATCGCCATCGGGCTGGTCACGATGCGCCTGTGCGAGCAGTTCGGCCTGAGCCTGATCACGCCGGAACGCACGCGCCTGCTGCTCCTGGGTGCGTGCGGGATGCTGCTGATCGTGCTCGTGCCCGGCCTGGGTCGAGACGTGGCCGGCGCGCGGCGCTGGTTCGCGGTCGGGCCGCTGGAGTTCCAGCCGTCGGAGATCGCAAAGCTGGCCCTGGTTCTCTACGCGGCTCGCTACCTGGCTGACAACCCGCGAAGACTGCAGCGCGACTTCAGGCAGGCGCTGGCGCCGATCGCGGTCGCCATGGGCCCAGCCTGTCTGTTGATAGCGGTCGAGCCAGACCTCGGGACCGCGTTCGTCTGCTTCGCGACGATCATGACGATGCTCGTCGTCGCGGGCGCGCCGAGCGGCCATCTGCTGCGGGTGCTGCTGATCGCCGCGGCCGGCGTGGGACTGATGGTCTTGGTTCACCCCTACGAGCTCGCGCGTCTCACCTCGTTCCTGCACCCGCTCTCGGAGCGCACCAGTGCGGGCTTCCAGGCCGACCAGGCGCAGATGGCGGTCGGGTCCGGCGGGCTCTTCGGCGACGGTCTCGGTCAGTCGGTCGGCAAGATGTGGCTCCCAGAGGCTCAGTCAGACTTCATCCTGGCGGTGGTCGGACAGGAGCTGGGTACGCTCGGCATCGTGGTCGTGGTCGGGCTCTACGGGATGATCGCCTACGCTGGCCTGCGTACCGCCCGCCGCGCCGCAAGCGGATACTTGAAGCTGCTTGCCTTCGGTCTGACCGCGCTGATCCTGTGTCAGGGAATCCTCAACATATTCGTAGTGCTCGGGATCGCCCCGCTGACGGGTGTGCCGCTGCCCTTCATCTCCTATGCGCCCACGAATCTGATCGTGATGCTCGCAGCTGTGGGACTGCTGCTCGGTATCGCGCGGCCGGCAGCCCGAGAGCTGCGGCTGGTGGACGGCGAGCGGGAGCGGGCGGACTGGGGAAGCGTTCGTGACGCGGCCGCTGATCATGGTGGCCACCGGCGGGACCGCAGGGCACGTGGTGCCCGCGTTGGCGGTAGCCAGGCAGCTGGAAGCTAGCGGGGCGGCCGTTGAGTTCGCCGGCGGCGACCGTGTGGAACGCAGGCTCGTGCCGGCGGCGGGCTATCCGCTCCACCGGCTGCGGGTGCGGCCGCTGCCGCGCGGCGACAAAGCCGCGCTTGCGCGAGCGGCGCTGGTCGATCTCGCCGCGCTCGGCGCCGCGCTGCGACTGCTGGCCCGCAGGCGGCCGCAGGCGGTGTATGGGGGCGGCGGTTACGTCGCCGCACCGGTCGGGCTGGCTGCGGCGCTGCTGCGCATTCCGCTCGTGATCGCAGAGATCGACGCCAACCTGGGTCTGGCCAACAGGGTGCTCGCGCCGTTCGCGCGCCGCGTCTGCGTGGCGTTGCCGCTCCCCGACCACGGCCCACCCAAGTTCGTGGTCACCGGGCGACCGATTCCGCCGCTGCCGCCCGACCGGGCCGCCGCCCGAGCCCGCTTCGGCGTGGCGAGCGACGAACAGCTGGTGCTGGTGTTCGGCGGCTCCCAGGGGGCGCGCTCGATCAACCGCGCCGCCGTCGAGGCCTTTGCCGGCAGCCGCTTCCGGGTGCTGCACGCCGCCGGCGAGCGAGACCTGCCAGAGCTGCGCGCACCGCGCGACGGGTACGAGCTGGTCGGCTATCTCGACGGATTGATCGAGGCGATCGTCGCGTGCGACCTGGCGGTAGCCCGATCTGGCGGGTCTATCTGGGAGCTGGCCGCGGCCGGGCGGCCCGCGGTGCTGGTTCCCTACCCGCACGCGAGTGCCGACCACCAGCGAATCAACGCCGAGTACATGCGGCGCGCCGGCGCAGCGATCGTGATCGCCGACGAGCAGCTCAGCGCAGAGCGTCTGCGCAGCGAGGTGCACGGGCTCCTGGCGGACCGCCGCCGGCTCGAGTCGATGGAGCGCGCTGCGCTCGGTCTGGCGCGGCCACATGCTGCTGCCGTGATCGCGTCGGAGGTGCTCGCGGCAGCCACCGGTGGTGCCGGGACGGCCGTGGCCAGCGGTCAACTCGCGCAGCTCGAGCCATGAGTGAACAGCCGTGGACCGGGCGTCGCCTGCATCTCGTCGGCATCGGCGGTGCCGGCATGAGCGGCCTGGCACTGATCGCCAAGCAGCTCGGCGCCGAGGTTACCGGGTCAGACCGCGCCATCTCGCCCTATTGGCGTCTGCTGCAGGGCGCCGGGATCGACCCCACGATCGGCCACAGCGCGGCCAACGTGCCGGCCGGGGCGCAGGTCGTGTACTCGAGCGCGGTCGCGCCGGACAACCCTGAGCTGGGCGCCTGCGCCAAGCCGCTGCACCGCTCGGCGCTCCTGGCAGAGATCGCCGGCCTGAAGCGCTGCATCGCCGTGAGCGGCACCCATGGAAAGACCACGACCGCCGGCATGATCGCCCACGTCCTGAGCGCCTGCGGACTGGAGCCCGCGTACGTGATCGGTGCCGAGCTGCGCGACACCGGCCGCAACGCGGGCTGGGGCTCGGGCGAGTGGATCGTGCTGGAGGCCGACGAGTCCGATCGTTCGCTGCTCCGCTACAGACCGGAGATCGCGATCATCACCAATGCCGAGCTCGACCATCACGCGACCTACGGCTCGCGACTCGAGCTGGAGGCGACGCTTGTGGAGTTCGCGAGCGGCGCTCGTACCGCGGTCGTCTGGGACAGGCCAGTGCTGAGGCGGATCGCCGCCGCGGCAGCTGAGACGCTGACCTACGATGCGCGGGAACCACGAGCCGAGCCGTCCGGCATCACGTTTGTCTGGCGCGGGCAGCCTGTGAAGCTGGCGCTGCCGGGCCTTCACAACGCCGTCAACGCGGCCGGTGCTCTGACGGTCGCCGCACTTGCGGGCGCACCGCCCGAGGCCGCGGTGAAGGCCATTGGCTCGTTTCACGGGGCTCGTCGCCGGCTCGAGCTGCTGGGCCGCACAGCTGCTGGCGCGCCGGTCTATGACGACTACGCGCACCATCCGACGGAGGTGGCGGCGACGATCGCCGCCGCGCGCGAGTTCGGGGCCACGCGGCTCGTTGCCGTCTTCCAGCCGCACCTCTACTCCCGCACGCGCGCGCTTGCGCGGGACTTCGGGCGTGCGTTGGCTGCCGCTGACCTGGTGGCGGTGCTGGACGTCTATGCGGCGCGTGAGAGCCCGTCTGACTTTCCGGGTGTAAGCGGACACCTGGTCGCGGCCGCGGCAGCCGACGCCGGTGTGCCGGTGGCGTGGATGCCCGCGCTTGATGACGCCAGGGCATGGCTGACCGCGCAGCTGTCACCCGGCGACCTCTGCCTGCTCATGGGTGCCGGGAACATCGACTCACTGGGCCGAGCGCTCGTGGGCGCGTCCGCCGAGAGCAAACGGCAACCGGCGAGTTGACCGCCCGCCGGCAGCGCAGCCGTGCGACCCCAGGTGTCCTGGGCCCCTTCTACGCTCGGACGCTGTGAGCGCACAGCCACCCGAGCTGCCGCCGGGAATCGAGCGCCAGGTCCCGCTCGCGCGGTTGACGACGATCCGCACTGGCGGACCCGCGGAGTTCTTCGCGCGCGTGAGGAGCGTCGCGGAGCTTGAGCAGGTCCTGGTGTGGGCGGCGCGGGCGGGCCTCGAGGTAGGGGTTATCGGATCCGGGTCGAATCTGCTCGTAGCGGACGCCGGCGTCCGCGGCCTGGTGCTGAAGATGGACGGAGACCTTGCAGAGATCACAGTCGACCCTGAGGACGGAGAACGCATCATCTGCGGCGGAGCTGCGCGCCTGCCCGCGGTGGCGGCGGCCGCGGCTCGTGCCGGCCTGGCCGGACTCGAGTTTGGTGTCAGCATCCCCGGCACGGTCGGCGGTGCGGTGCGCATGAACGCCAACGCCTACGGTGGAGCGCTTGCCAGCGTGCTGGACTGGGTCGAGGTGGTCAGCCGCGAGGGGCGTGATCGCCGCACTCCCGATCAACTTGGGTTCGCCTACCGGCGCTCCAATCTGCTCACCGGTGAGGTCGTCGCCCGTGCCCGTTTCCAGCTCTCCCGCGCGGATCCAGAGACCGTCCGTGAGCGGCTCGCTCAGCTGCGGCGCCAGCGCCGCGAAGCGCAGCCGAGCGGCGTACGCACGTTCGGCTCCACGTTCAAGAATCCCGCCGCGGGGGAGGCAGACGGGCGCACGGCGGGCCAGTTGCTCGAAGCGGCCGGCTGCAGGGGGCTGCGGGTGGGTGGCGCGTGCTTCAGCGCCAAGCATGCGAACTTCATTGAGAACGTCGCCGACGCGACGACAGCGGATGTGGTCTCGCTGATGACGCTCGGTCGCCGGCGCGTACGCGAGCGCTTTGGTATCGACCTCGAGCCGGAGGTCCAGGTGCTTGGCGAGGTCGAGCTTCCGAGTGCTTGGAGACCTTCGTGACCACCGACCGTCGGACCCAGTCCGAGGCTCTGGGTGGGCGGCGCGCGGTGCCCTGGCGGCTCGGGCCGTGGCGCCCGCGCCCGCTGTGGACCGTGCTCGTGATCGCCTCGGTGTGTGGTTGCGGATGGCTTTGCTGGATGTGGTTCAGGAGCTCGACGTTCGTCCAGGTCCGCAGCGTCAAGATCACCGGCCTTGCCGGTCCCGACATAGCTCAGATCCGCTCCGCGCTCACCGGCGCCGCGCTGCAGATGACGACGCTCGATCTGAGCGTCGCGAAGCTGGAAGCCGGGGTCGCTCGGTTCCGCTTCGTCCAGTCGCTGGCGGTCTCGAGCATCAGCGCGCACGCCATAGTCATTCATGTGGCCGAGCAGGTGCCGGTCGCGGTCGCCGCCTACCCCGGTGGCACGCGCGTGGTAGCCGCGGACGGTCAGCTGATCGCCGGCGGCGCGCGTGGAGTCAGGTTGCCGAAGCTCCCGCTGGCGCAGTCTCCGTCCGAGCCCGTGGTGAGCGCTGCCGGCGCACGGGCCGCTGTGGCCGTGCTGGCTGCCGCCCCATACGCGCTGATCCCGCACATCGCCAACGCGACCTGGACCGCGCAGCACGGGGTTGTCGTACAGCTGCGGAAGGGACCGCAGCTGTACTTCGGCCCCGCCGTTGAGCTCGGGCGAAAGTGGCGCTCGGCGATCGCGGTGCTCCAGAACAGGTACTCGGCGGGCGCCTCGTACATCGTCGTGACGGACCCGGTGCACCCCGCGGCCGGAGTCGGCGTCTCGGCATCTCGCGCCGCCGCGCTCGGTCTCGCGACCGGTGCGGGCGGCGGCTAGCCTGGCTAACCCTCGACTAGAGCTTTAGCCACGATGTGGGTGGTACCCTCTGATCCCGATCGAGAGTCGGCCGATCTGCAAGGATCGTTGCGTAGCGGCTCTCGGCGTTGACTTGGCCGAAGATATGGCCGTAACGTGCGACAGCCCCCGCGGAGCCTCGCGAGCGGGTAAACGCTCAATCTCGAATCGAGAGTCGGACTGAAAATCATGGGAAGCGGCAGCTATCTGGCAGTCATCAAGGTCGTAGGAGTCGGCGGCGGCGGAACCAACGCGGTCAACCGCATGGTTGACGCAGGGCTGCGCGGAGTCGAGTTCATCGCGGCCAACACCGATGCCCAGTCGCTTCAGATGTGCGATGCCGACATCAAGCTGAACATCGGCACGGAGCTGACGAAGGGACTCGGCGCGGGCGCCAACCCCGAGATCGGCCAGGGGGCAGCGGCGGAGTCTCGTGACGACATCAAGGAGGCCCTGAAGGGCGCCGACATGGTGTTCGTGACAGCGGGCGAAGGGGGCGGTACCGGTACCGGCGCGGCTCCGGTGATCGCCGAGATCTCGAAGAACGAGATCGGGGCGTTGACCGTGGGTGTCGTGACCCGGCCCTTCGCCTTCGAGGGCAAGCAGCGTGCCCGCCAGGCACAGGAGGGGATCGACAGGCTGCGCGAGCACGTGGACACGCTGATCGTGATCCCCAACGAGAAGCTGCTGTCCGTGGTCGAGCGCAGGGCTTCGCTCACCGAGGCGCTGCGCGAGGCGGACAACGTGCTGCGCCAGGGCGTTCAGGGCATCACCGACCTGATCACCATTCCCGGCCTGATCAACCTGGACTTCGCGGACGTGCGCACGATCATGCGCGACGCCGGCTCCGCGCTCATGGGGATCGGCCGTTCGAGCGGCGAGAACCGGGCGGGGGAGGCAGCAAAGGAGGCGATCTCCTCGCCGCTGCTCGAGGAGTCGGTGGAGGGAGCGGGAGGCATCCTGCTGAACATCACCGGTGGCAGTGACCTGGGCCTGTTCGAGGTCAACGAAGCGGCCGAGATCGTGCAGGGCGCTGCTGACGCCAACGCCAACATCATCTTCGGGGCGGTGATCGACGACGCGATGGCGGATGAGGTGAGGGTGACCGTGATCGCCACGGGCTTCGATCACAGCCATCGCGGGACGCTGCGCAGCTCTCGCGCCACCGGCCCGAGTGCCGGGCGTCAACGCGGCAACCGCCGCGACGTGACCTTCGACGACCGTCAGCGCTCGAGTCTGGAGATCCGCGACGACGAGATCGACATCCCGTCGTTTTTGCGTGATCGCTGAGCGTCCGGCGGCGTCGGGCGCGCAGGCGCAGTTTTGTGCGCTGCGTGACGGCCGTCGTAGATGAATCCGCGCATTTGTCGCGTAGGCACGGCGCCGGTCGTCATGCAGTCGGCCGGCGCTATACGCTGCGGTCTGTGAGAGATACGCGCTCACAGACGCTCAGACGCACGCCACTTTATGACCAGCACCTGCGGGCCAGCGCCAAGATGGTGGAGTTCGCCGGCTGGGAGATGCCGATCCAGTACGCGGGGATCCGCGAAGAGCACCTGGCGGTCCGCCGGGACGTAGGCGTCTTCGACGTTTCCCACATGGGCCAGATCGAGCTGCGCGGTGACGCTGCGCTCAAGCTCGCCGAGCGGGTCCTGAGCGCCGAGGTCAGCGACATGGACGTGGATTCCGCGCGCTACAGCCTGATCTGCAACGAGCAGGGCGGCGTGTTGGACGACGTGATCGTCTACCGGATCGAGGAGCGGCGCCTGCTGATCGTCACCAACTGTGCCAACCACGAGCGCGACCTCGCCTGGATCCGGGCTCACAACGACGCTGACGCGGCCGTGGTCACAGATCTGCAGGCCGGCTATGCGATGCTCGCCGTCCAGGGGCCACAGGCCCGGCCGCTGCTAGCGCAGCTGAGCGCGACGTCGCTGCCGGCACGGATGCGCTGCGCGAGCGGCGAGCTCGGCGGTGTCCCTGTGCTCGCCTGCGGCACGGGCTACACCGGCGAGGATGGGCTCGAGCTGCTCTGCGAACCGGAGCTGGCGGCGCGCCTCTGGAGTGCGCTGGTGGAGTCCGGTGCCAGGCCCGCGGGCCTTGGAGCGCGCGACACCCTGCGGATCGAGGCGTGCTTTCCGCTCTACGGCAACGACATAGACGAGCAGCACGACCCGATCTCAGCCGGGCTCGGCTGGGCCTGCGCGGAGCGCACCGGATTCATCGGTGCCGAGCGCGTGGCGGCGGTCAGAGCGGCGGGACCGCGGCAGCGGCTCGTCCCGTTCGTCGTGGACGGCCCGGGCATCGCGCGCGCCGGCAACGCCGTTCTGCCGGCGCCGGACGACGGCGGCAAGCCGGACGGCGGCGGCGTGGTGACGAGCGGCACCTACTCGCCCAGCCTCGATCGCGGCGTGGGGCTCGCCTACCTGCCAGCGTGGCGCGCGATCCCGGGCCGCGAGCTTCAGATCGACGTGCGCGGCACCTTACGCGCCGCGACCGTTGCGACCAAGCCCCTCTACCAAAAGGACCGCTAGATGGCCGACCCGCACTACCCCGAGGACCTCCGCTACAACGCCGAGCACGACTGGGCGAGAATCGACCCGGCCAACCCGGGCGAGGCCACGTTCGGGATCACCTGGTACGCGCAGGACACGCTCGGCGAGGTGGTCTTCTTCACCCCGCCGGCCGTGGGCTCCATGCTGGTCAAAGGCGAGCACTACACCGAGGTGGAATCCGTCAAGGCGGTCTCAGACGTGGTCGCGCCGCTCTCGGGAGAGGTGACCGAGGTCAACGAGGCACTCAGCGCCGAACCCCAGCGGATCAACGAGGACCCCTACGGCGATGGCTGGCTGGTGCGCGTCAGGCTCACCGACCCGGCTGAAGCAGACAGCCTGATGGACGCCGGCGCCTACGCCGCGATGCTGACGTGAGCCGCTACACCGCGATCACCGAGGGCGACCTGCGCGAGATGCTCGCGACGGTCGGTGTCTCGTCGCTGGACGACCTCTTCGCCGACGTGCCCGCCGGTCTGCGCCTCGAGGGCCCGCTGGCCCTCGAGGACGGGCTATCCGAGCAGGAGGTCTACGCGGAGCTCGCCGCCCTGGCGCGGCGCAACCTCAGTGCCGAGGAGCAGGTCACCTTTCTGGGCGCCGGCATGTATGACAGCTACGTCCCGGCCCTGGTGGACGCGATCACTTCCAGGGCGGAGTTCCTGACCCCGTACACGCCCTACCAGCCCGAGGTCTCCCAGGGGGGCCTGCAGGCGATGTTCGAATACCAGACCGCGATCTGCGAGCTGACCGGTCTACCGGTCTCGAACGCGTCTGTCTACGAAGGGCCAAGCGCGGTGGCGGCGGCCGGCTACCTGGCCAAGCTGCACAACGGCCGTGGACGCTTCCTGGTCTCGGCCGGGGTGCATCCGCACGCGATCGAGGCGCTCGCGACACTCGCCCGCGGCTGGCGGATGGCGGTTGAGGTCGTTGACCTGCGTGACGGCGCCACAACCGTCGAGGCGCTGCGCGACGCGGGGCTGAACGAGGAGGTGAGCGCCGTGATCGTCAGCCAGCCCAACTTCCTGGGCGCGGTCGAGCGCCTCGAGCCGCTGGTCGATGCCGCCCACGGCGTGGGCGCACTTGCGATCTGCGCGGCGGATCCGGTTTCGCTCGGCCTGCTGGCGGCGCCCGGCGCCCAAGGGGTCGATGTCGTCGTCGGTGAGGGCCAGACACTCGGCAACCACCTCGACTACGGTGGCCCGTCGTTCGGCTTCTTCGCCGTGACCGATGAGCTCATCCGGCGGCTGCCTGGTCGGCTCGCAGGCCAGACCAGGGACAGCGAGGGCAAGCTCGGCTACGTGCTCACGCTGCAGACGCGCGAGCAGCACATTCGCCGCGAGAAGGCGACCTCCAACATCTGCACGGCGCAGGCGTTGAACGCGCTCGCCGGCGTCGTCTACCTCAGCTGGCTCGGGCGCCAGGGCCTCGTGGAGCTGGCTGAGCTGCTGGTGCAGCGAACGGCTTACGCGCGGGAGCGGCTCGCGGCGATCCCGCGCGTGACGCTGGTGCACCGCCAGCCGGTGCTGCGCGAGTTCGCGATCCGGATCGACGGCGACCTGGACGCGGTGATCGCGCGCTGCCGCGAGGCCGGCATCAACCCCGGCTACCGCTACGCGGACGACTCACTGCTCGTCGCCATCACTGAGAAACGTACGCGTACACAGATTGATCTGCTGGCCGACACGATCGCGGAGGCACTCGCATGAGCGACCAGGTGGATGCATCGCGGCAGCGCTGGTTCATCGATTCCGCGGACGACGAGCTGACGATCTTCGAGCGCTCACGGCCGGGGCGTCGTGCCTTCACGGCGCCGCTGCTCGACGTGCCTGTGCGCCCGCTCGACGAGTTGATCGCCCCTGAGCTGCGGCGTCGTGAGCCCGCCCGCCTTCCCGAGCTCTCCGAGCCCGAGATAGTTAGGCACTACACACGGCTCAGCAAGCGCAACTTCGACCTCGACACCGGCTTCTATCCGCTGGGATCGTGCACGATGAAGCACAATCCGAAGCTCCACGAGAGGGTGGCGGCGTTGCCCGGGCATGCGCAGCTTCACCCGCTGCAAGCCCCCGAGGACGCACAGGGAGCGCTCGAGCTGATGTGGCGGCTGCAGCACGCGCTCGGTGAGATCGCGGGTCTGCCACACGTCACCCTGCAGCCGAGCGCCGGCTCGCACGGCGAGCTGACGGGCGTCCTGCTCACGCGGGCCTACCACGAGGCCCGCGGCGAGCGCCGCACCAAGGTGCTGGCTCCAGACACGGCACACGGTACGAACCCGGCCACGGTCACGATGGCGGGGTACGAGCTGGTGAAGATCGGTACGGATGAGTACGGAAACGTTGACATCGACGATCTGCGGCGCCACGCCGACGACGATGTCGCGTGCCTGATGCTGACCAACCCGTCCACCCTCGGGCTGTTCGAGCGCCACATCGAGGAGATCGCCAGGACCGTCCACGACGTCGGCGCGACGCTGTACTACGACGGCGCCAACCTGAACGCGATCATGGGCGTCAGCCGCCCCGGCGACATGGGGTTCGACATCGTGCACTTCAACCTGCACAAGTCCTTCACGCAGCCGCACGGCGGTGGTGGACCGGGCGCCGGCCCGGTGGCGGTCGCGGAACACATGGAGCCCTACCTGCCACGGCCGCAGGTCGTGATGCGCGAGGACGGCAGCTTCGACCTCGATGACGACAGGCCACGGTCAATCGGACGCGTGCGCGGCTTCCAGGGAAACTACGGTGTCTTCGTCCGCAGCTATGCCTACATCCGCTCGCTCGGGGCGGCTGGCCTGCGTGAGGCATCCACGATCGCCGTGCTGAACGCCAACTATCTGCTCGCGCGCCTGCGCCGCGAGGGGGTGCTGGAATATCTCCCGGCGGCCTACGACCGGCTGTGCATGCACGAGTTCGTGCTCTCCGGCGCGGTGATGAAGCGTGAGCTGGGCATCAGGACGCTCGATCTGGCCAAGCGCCTGCTGGACCACGGCGTGCATCCCCCGACTGTCTACTTCCCGCTGATCGTCGAGGAGGCGCTTCTCGTCGAGCCCACGGAGACAGAGACGCGCGAGACGCTCGACCACTTCGCCGCGGTCGTCGCGGAGATCCTGCGCGAGGCCGCCAGAGACCCGGAGATCGCGCGAACGGCGCCGCATACGACCCCCGTGCGCAGGCTCGATGAGGCGGGCGCCGCGCGTCATCCCGTGGTCCGCCAAGCGCTCTGAGGCGAGCGCATGGATAACGCGGTTGCCGAGCTCGCCGCACGCATCAGCGCACGCGTGGTCACCGAGACCACGAGCCTGGTGAACGTCTCGACGCCGTCCGGAGAGATAGATGGCGTCGAGCGCGCGATCGCGCTCTGCACGGGCTTCCTGCCCGGCTGGCAGGTCACGCGCCCAGCCTGCTCGACACCCGCGTGCGCGCCCGACTTCCTGGCGACGCGCAGCGGCAGCGGCCGCCGGCGCCTGCTGCTGCTCGGGCACCTTGACACGGTGGTGGCCAACGCGCAGCACCGGCCGGCTGAGCGGGTCGGTGAGCGGCTGGTGGGGTCGGGCACGATCGACATGAAGGGCGGCGTGGCCGTGGCGCTCGCGGTCGCCCGCGCCTGCGCGGAGCAGGTCGAGCGCTACGCGGAGATCGCGGTGCTGCTGGTTTGCGACGAGGAGTGGCGGGTGGCCCCGTTTGGTCATCTGCAGCGCTTCGCCGGCTACGACGCGTGCCTGTGTTTCGAGGCGGGTGAGGTCGACTCTCAGGGTCGCGACGGCGTGATCGTCACGCGCAAGGGCGCCGGCACGCTGCGAGTGCTGGCCCACGGCCGGGCCGCGCACTCGGGCGCCGCCCCGCAGGATGGCCGCAACGCGCTGCTGGCGCTCGCCCAGGCGGCGATCGCAGGCGCCGCTCAGAACGATCCGTCGGGAGCCTCGCGGCTGACGGTCGTTCCCACGGTGATGCGCTCGGGCGATGCGAGCAACGTCGTCCCTGCGGGCGGCGAGCTGGTCTTTGACGTGCGCGCCGATGACACCGACGCATTCGGGCGCGTCCTCGACGCGCTGCCCGCCGAGCTGGGCGGAGTCCGGCTCGAGCCGGTGATGGAGCGCGTCTGGCCGGCGATGGACGCACGCGTGCGGGCCGCGCCGCTGCTCGAGCGTGCGGCGGCGCTGCTCGGCGGGCCGCTGATCCCACGGGCCCGTGGCGGCGCCAGCGACGCAAGCCACCTGGCGGCGCTGATCCCGCTGACCGTTGACGGCCTGGGACCGCGCGGCGGCGGCGCCCACACGCCCGAGGAGTTCCTGCACCTGCCGTCGCTGGAGCGGCGGGTCGCCGTGGCGCTCGCGCTTGCCCGGGCTGCCATGCTTGAGGAGTGAGTTACGGGCGTCCCGTGCAGAGGTGGGCGCGGCGGCTGCGCTGGCCGTCTGCCGAAGCGCCGCTCAGGTCCGACGGCATGATCGCGCTGGGCGCGATCGTGCTCACCATGTGGTTGGTGGAGGTCGCAAACGCCGCAGACGGATATCGGCTCGACCGGGACGGGATCTACGCGCGCAACCTGGCGCGCTTCTGGGGAATCCTGAGCTCGCCGTTCATCCACGCGAGCTTCCAGCATCTGATCGACAACACGATCCCGTTGGTCTTGCTCGGCTTGGTGATCGCCCTGCAGGGCGCCACGCGCCTGCTGGTCGTGACCGGCTTCATCGCCGTCGTCGGCGGGCTCGGGACATGGCTGATCGGACCGGGGGACGAAAGCACGATCGGAGCCAGCGGGATCGTCTTTGGCTACGCGACCTACCTGATGGCTCGCGGCTTCTTCGACCGCCGTCTCCGCGAGCTCGCGGTGGGGATGCTGGTCGCCGTGGTCTGGGGGGCGGTGCTGATCTCGAGCCTCGTCCCGCACGCCGGGATCTCCTGGCAGGCCCACCTCTGCGGCGGACTCGCGGGGGTGATCGTCGCCTGGCGCCTGGCGGGTTCGGATCGACGCGGGCGAGCCCGCCCGGCGCTCGCCTGAGCCAGCGCATGGGCACCGTGCACTCTGCTGAGGAGCGTGCCGCCGGTCGGGGCCGGAATCACGGCCGCACCTCGCTTGGGCGCCTGCCGCTAGCGGCATTCAGGACCGCCTCGCCGGCGCTCGCCGCCGGCGTGGTGGCGAGCGTCGCCGCCCTGCTCGGGCCCGCCGCTGCCTCCGGGCGCGGGCCGGCTGGCCGGGCAGCGGCCGCTTCCGAGTCAGGATCCCGCACCGTGCAGGCGGCCGTCAGATCCTGTGACAGGTCGGTCGCGCAATCCGCGCAGCGCGCCGGATCGCGTGCGGGGCGAGCGCACCGCCACCCGCTTGCCCACGCGAGCTCATCCGCGAGCACAGCCTCGGTTCGCAACGTCCTGACAGACGTCAGCGGAAAGTACGTCGCGGTGCTCGCCACGGACCGTCACGCGACATACGTGTGCGTCGACGGGGATGCCGCCGGTGAGGGCAGCATCACGTTCAGGAGCAGGACGATCCCGGGACCCGCGGCGACCGGGCACGTGAGCCTGCCTCGCTTCGCGCGCTCACCCGGCGTCGAGTACGTGAACGGCCGGCGCGTGGCCGGCCTGGAGGCGGGCAGCCACGCGTACGGGCGGGCGGGCGGCGGCGTATCAGAGCTGCGCCTGGGACTGGAGGGTGGCAGCACCGTGAAGGCGTCCATCGAGCACGGGTGGTACTTCGCCTGGTGGCCCTCGGGCAGGGCGCCCACTTCGGTGCAGGTCACCGCTCCGGCCGGCCGCTACCGGTTCAGCGTCCGCTGCGCGCCCGGGATCAGCGCGACCTCACCCCAGGCTCCAGCGCGGGGATCGCTGTGCCAGCGACCGAGCGCCCGGGTCGCGGCGGACGGCGGACGGCCAGGTGGCCGTTTCGGCCGCTAGCCTGCCCGTGACGTGCGCATCTTCTCCGGCATCCAACCAACGGGACGCAAGCACCTGGGCAACTACATCGGCGCCGTCGAGCAGTACGTCGCCGGCCAGGAGCGAGGCGAGGGCATCTACTGCATCGTCGACCTGCACGCGACGACCGTCCCATACGACCCGGTGGCGCTGCGCAGCGACGTCCACGACCTGGCGGCAGTGCTGCTGGCGGCCGGCCTGGACCCCCAGAGCGCGATCCTCTTCCGCCAGAGCGACGTGGCCGAGCACACGGAGCTGCAGTGGCTCCTGATGAGCGCGACGGCCTACGGAGAGCTGACGCGCATGACCCAGTTCAAGGACAAGTCCGCACAGCACGAATTCATCTCGGCCGGCCTCTTCAGCTACCCGGTGCTGATGGCCGCGGACATCCTGCTCTACCGCACCGAGCAGGTGCCCGTCGGCGACGATCAGCGCCAGCACGTGGAGCTCACGCGCGACGTGGCTCAGCGCTTCAACGCCCGCTTCGGCGAGACGCTGGTGGTCCCCGAGGGCTACTACCCGCCAGTCGGCGCGCGGATCATGGATCTCCAGAACCCGGAGCGAAAGATGTCGACGACCGGCGGCAGCCCGCAGGGCACGGTATACGTGACAGACGAGCCCGAGGCGATCATCCGCAAGTTCCGCACGGCCGTCACCGACTCGGGCCGTGAGATCCGCCACAGCCCGGACAAGCCCGGCATCAGCAACCTGCTGGAGGTCCTCGCGGCGG
The DNA here is from genome assembly GCA_027449125.1 of Solirubrobacterales bacterium. Lineage (GTDB taxonomy): Bacteria > Actinomycetota > Thermoleophilia > Solirubrobacterales > Solirubrobacteraceae > Palsa-465. The sequence continues at coordinate 114,115 of DAIDME010000099.1, forward strand.
TGCGGGGTACGTCGGTGGCGGCGCTCGAGCGGGAGTTCGACGGCTCCGGTTACGGCGATCTGAAGCTTGCCGTCGGCGAGTCCGTGGCCACCTACCTCGCGCCGGTCCGCGAGCGCTACGGCGCGCTGCGCGCCGACGAGCAGGGGCTGGAGCGGACGCTCGAACGCGGCGCCGAGCGTGCCCGGGCGATCGCGGCCGAGACGATGCGCCAGGTGCGTGGCGCGATGGGCGTCGGCCCGGTCGGCTGAGCCACGCCGAGCGCCGGCGCGGGCCGGCGCAAAGCAGGGAATCCGGCCGGGGCGACGTATAAGCTCGCAGGTAGTGAGCCGGCACGCCACCCGCACGAGGTCCCTCAGCCTGGTCGACCTGGAGCTCGACCTGGAGATCTTCAACGGCCCGTTTGACCTGTTGCTGACGCTGATCCTGCGCGAGGAGGTGGATCTGCTGGAGGTCGATCTGGCGGAGATCGTGATCTCCTACATCGACCACCTCGAGTCGCGCGGTGAACTGGACCTGGAGGCTGCCACCGAGTTTCTCGTGCTGATCGCGGCGCTGCTGGAGCTCAAATCTCGGCTGATGCTGCCCGGTGAGGAGCTGGAGGAGATCGAGCTCGATCCGGCCCAGGCGGCGGCCGAGCTGGTGGAGCGGTTGCTCGACGCGCACCGCTACCGCGGCGCCGGCGCACGCCTGGCTGAAGATCTGCGCGCGCAGTCCGGGTACCGGTTCCGCTCGGCGCCGCTGCCGGAGAGCCTGCGACGTGCGGCGCTGCGTGAGGCGACCGCGATCTACCGGCCGGAGAGCCTGGCGGCGGCCGTCGGGCGGCTGCTGGAGCTGCCGCCCGAGGTGGACGTACGCCACATCTCGGTCCCGAGGGTGACGGTGGCGGAGCGCCTCGCGCATCTGCGCGGGCTGCTGCGCCGCGGCGCCTTCAACTTCGACGAGGCGGTCAGCGGCGCCGATCGGATCACGGTCGCGGTGACGGTCTACTCGCTGCTCGAGCTCTACAAGCAGGGCGAGCTGACCTGGTCGCAGTCCGCGCCGTTCGGCGCGATCGAGGTGCGGCCGGCGGCGCGGGACGGCGCCGCACCGGACAGCGCCGCACTGGGCGTCGCCGCGCTCGGATCGGCGGCGGCGTGAGCATCACCCTGGCAGCCAAGCTCGAAGCGCTGCTGTTCCTCTCGCCGGAGCCGGTTGCGCTGGAGGCGTTGGCGCAGGCGACGGAGGCCGAGCCCGACGCTGTCGGCGCCGCGCTTGACCAGCTCGCCGGCTGCTACGCGCAGGAGGGGCGCGGGCTGGTGCTGCGGGAGCTCGCCGGCGGTTTTTCGCTGTGCTCGCACCCCGAGGCAGAAGAGTGTGCCAGGCAGCTGTTCGCACGGCCACGAACCCCGGCGCTGACCGCGGCTCAGGCCGAGACGCTCGCGATCATCGCCTACCTGCAGCCGGTCTCACGGCCGGAGATCGCCAGGATCCGGGGCGTCAACGCCGAATCGGCGGCGGCGACGCTGCTCGAACGTGGGCTGGTCGAGGAGTCCGGGCGCTCACAGTTCGGCGCGGTGCTCTACCGCACAACCGACCTGTTCCTGAAGCTGTTCGGGCTGCGAGGGATCGATCAGCTGCCGCCGATCAGCGCCTTTGAGGCGCCGCCCGAGCTCGAGGCCGAGCTGCGCGAGCGGCTGTTGCGCGCCGGCGAGGCGCGAGCCGGGGTCTAGCGCCGCGACGCCGGTACCAGCTACCCGCGCGCGGCGCCGGCGGCCAGCTGACCGCAGGCGGCGGCGATCTCGCGCCCGCGCGTGAGCCTCACGGTCGCGCCCAGCCCGTGGCGCTCGAGCTCGGCCGCGAACGCCGCGATCGCACCGGGGGTCGATCCCTCGAGCCCGGTCGCGGTCGGGTTGTAGGGGATCAGGTTGACCTTGAAGATCGTGGGGTCGAGGATCGCGGCGAGCTCCCGCGCCTGTCCGACCGAGTCATTGACGCCCTTGAGCATCACGTACTCCACGAAGATCCGTCGCCGCTTGCGTGCGTAGAAGCGCTCGCAGGCCGCGAGCACGTCGGCCAGCGGGTAGCGGTCGTTGACCGGCATCAGCGCCGAACGCAGCTCGGGGGATGCCGCGTGCAGCGAGAGCGCCAGCCGCAGCGGCAACGCCTCGGCGGCCAGCCGCTCGATCCCCGGGATCCAGCCGACGGTCGAGACCGCCGTGTGCCGGCTGCTGATACCGAGATCAGGCAGCCTGCGGCAGGCTGCCAGCACCGCGTCCAGGTTCATCAACGGCTCGCCCATGCCCATGAACACGCAGTGGTCAACCGGCGTCATCCGCCGGAAGTGCAGCGCCTGGTCGAGGATCTCCCAGGCGCTCAAGTTGCGCCCGAAGCGCATCTGCCCGGTGGCGCAGAACGTGCAGGTGAGCGGGCAGCCCGACTGGGAGGAGAGACAGAGCGAGCGGCGGCCGTCGCGGTAGCGCATCAACACCGCCTCGAGCGGCCGCCCGTCCGCCGTCTGCAGCAGCACCTTGACCGTGCCGTCGCTGGCGCGCGCCTCGTCCTCAACGGTGAGCGTCGAGAACGGCACCGCCTCAGCCAGCGCGACGCGCAGCCTCCGCGGCAGGTTGGTCATCTGCTCGAAGGATGCGGCGCCCGCAGCAGTCCACTGCCACACCTGGCGCGTGCGGTAGGCGGGCTCGCCGAGCTCGGCCAGCGTGCGCTCGAGTAGGTCCAGGTCCACGACGGCTATGGTGACAGGCCGATGCGACTGGCCAAGTACCTCGCCGGCTGTGGCGTGGCCTCCCGCCGCGCGTGCGAGCAGATCATCCGCTCGGGGGCGGTGACCGTGGACGGAGCGTGCGTCACCGACCCCGCGCGCGACGTAGACGCGAGCCGGCGCGTGGAGGTCGATGGCAGACCGATCGGCCCCGCGCGCGGCACGGTCGTCTACGCGATCAACAAGCCGGCCGGCGTGGTGTCCACGGCCAGCGACCCCCAGGGGCGCCCGACCGTGGTGGCGCTCGTCCCCGGTGAGCGACGCCTGTACCCGGTGGGACGGCTGGACGCCGGGACCACCGGGCTGATCCTGCTGACCGACGACGGTGAGCTCGCGCACCGGCTCACACACCCCCGCTTCGGGGTCGAGAAGACCTACCGGGTGCGCGTGCAGAGGGGCCCCGTGCCGGAGCGAGCCCTGCGTCAGCTGCGCGACGGAGTGGAGCTCGACGACGGTCTGACCGCGCCCGCGCGCGTGCGACGGGTGAGCGCCGACACGCTCGAGCTGACGATCCACGAAGGGCGCAAGCGCCAGGTCAGACGGATGTGCGAGGCCGTTGGCCACCGTGTGCTGGCGCTGGAGCGGGTGCGGCTGGGTCCGCTGGAGCTGGGTGATCTGCGGCCGGGTGCTTACAGGCAGCTGAACGCGGCCGAGGTCAGCCTGCTCAGGGCCGCTGGATCAGCACCCCGTACAGGGGTGAGCCGGCCCGCCGCAGCGCGCGCAGGATCTGGCCCTGGTAGACGCGCCGCGGACGCGCCGAGACGAGCGTCAGGATCGTGAACTGCCGCACGTGCGTGCGCGACACGGCGCGGAAGCCGGGAATGTCGTAGCCGCGCGCAAGGCTCGAGGGCTCGAGGTTGCAGCCCGCGCCCCACCAGCACAGCCAGTGCTCGCTCGAACCGGGCGGCGCGCTGTTGGCGATGATCTCGATCTCACTGACCCGCCGCGGCTTGCCGCGCCGCAGCCTGCTGGTGTGCTGCATGTAGACGGCGGTCAGCGACTCCAGCCAGACGTTGCGCTGAAACACCAGCAGGCGCGTGGAGCCGGCCGGCCGGCGGGCGCTCGGCCAGGGGCCGAGCGCCCGCACCACGGCCGGCCAGTCGGGCCGCTGCAGGGTCGGGTCGGCGGCGACGCTGACGCTCGCGGTGAGGCCGATCGCGCACAGCAAGGCGGTCAGCACGAGGCCCACTCGCAGGCCTTGTGGCACGGCCAGGCAGGCGCCGAGCGCGACCGCGACCGGGAGCCAGAGCGCCAGCAGGTTGCGGGTGATGACGGTGTCGGCCCCGGCTGCGTCAAGCGCCATCACGAGCCCGAAGCCGGCGAGCGCGAGCGCCGCCGGCACGAGCGCCCGCCGGCGCAGCCCACGCTCGCCACGCAAGTACATGACGGCCAGCGCCGCCAGCACGACGGCAAGGCCGCAGAGGGCAAGCGCCGCGTATGCGTAGGAGCCGGTGCCGAGCAGGAACTGCGGCGCGATCTGCCCGAGGCGGGCGCCGAGCGGCGCCTTGCGGATCCAGGCCGCGTTGTGCTCGCTCGTCTGCTTGACGAGCAACGGCAGCAGCGCGCCGCCGCAGGCGGCGACGAACGCCAGCGCAGCCCAGGTGGCCGGACGGCGGCGGTGCGCGACCGCCAACCAGAGCGCCTCCGGGATCACGAGCAGGGCCGCCTCGTAGTGGCTGGCGAGCGCCAGCCCACTCGCCAGCGCCCAGGCGGCGAGGGCGCGGGGAGACGCCCGCTCACGGGCGTGGGCGAAGGCGAGCAGGCTGAGCCCGGCCGTGAGCGCCAGCAGCTCGTAGGCCCTGGCCTCCTGCGAATACCAGACGAGCAGCGGATTGGACGCGGTCAGTGCCGCCACCGCCAGGCCGGCGCGGCGACTGTCGAGCAGGCGGCGCGCCGCCAGATATGCGACCGGGACGAGCGCGACCCCGAACAGCGCCGAGAGCGAGCGGATGGCGGCGGCACCGTGGCCGAATACCCGGGTCCAGGTCCACGCCAGGACGTAGTACGCGTAGGGGGTCGACTCGGTCCTCGGGATGGTCGAGAGCATCCGCCCCAGCGGCAGCTTGACGAGCATCACCGTGTAGGCCTCGTCGAACCACAGCCCCTGGCGGCCGATCCCGTAGAGGCGGATCACGGCGGCGAACGCGGTCAGGCCCGCGACGGCGGCCAGGGTCCGGCGACGGGCGGCGATCTGGCTCAGCACACCGTTCAGGGTGCCAGAGCGGCGCGCTCAGGCCTGCTGGACCAGCATCGCGTCGTGCAGCTGGGCGTGGGTCGGCACATAGAGCCTGCCGTCTGGAGCCCTGCGCGTCACGGGCACCGCGACCTGGCTGAGGCGCACCGTGAGCGGCCGGTCGGCGCGCAGCACCAGGATCCCGAAGTCATGCACGTAGTGGCGTGCGACGACGTGGAAGCCGGGGGTTGTGTAGTGGCGGTCCAGCCGCGAGGGGATCAGGTTGCACTCCGAGCCCCACCAGCAGAAGCCACCCAGGCCGTTGTGGGGCAGCGCGGCGACGACGTCGATCTCGGTGATCCGCCGGAGCTTCGCCGACTTGGCGTAGCGCAGGTCCGGCAGGTAGAGGTCCAGCGGCAGGATCCCCGCGTTGTACTGAACGACGATGATGCGCCCGTCACGGCGGCTCTGCCCGGCCGCGGGCCAGGGTCCGAAGGCCCTGGCGACCGGAGCCCAGTTGGGCCGCTGGAAGGCGGTGGTGGTATCGACGCTGATCACCGCCGTGACCCCGATCGCGCACAGCAGCACGGTGGCGCCGACGCCCAGCAGGCGCCTGCGGCCGGCCCCCAGGCCGGCCGCCACGAAGATCGCGGCGGGCAGCCAGAGCGGCAGCAGGTTGCGTCCCAGGAACGTGCCGTAGCCGGGGCCGGCGGCGATCAGGAAGCCCGCCAGCGCCAGGCCGCCGGCCAGCAGCGCGCCGCGCCGGTCGCGCCCATGGACCTCGCGCACAACCAGCACGGCGGCCACGGCGACCGTCGCCACGCCGAGGACCTCGAGCAGCGTGTGCAGATGCGTCTGCGGACCCAGCAGAAACAGGCCGGGAACCTGTCTGAGCCGCAGCAGGTAGGAGGAGTTGGCGATCCAGCTGTTGTTCTTGGTGCGGTTCTGAGTGAGGGCCAGGGGCAGCAGGGCGAAGCCGGCGGCGGCCACCGCCGCCAGCGCCCCGTACACGGCGCGCGCGCGGCGGTGGCGGTAGAGCAGCCAGACGGCCTCGGGTACGACGGCGATCACGGCGTAGTAGTGCGTCGCCAGCGCCACCGCGCTGGCGAGCGCCCACAGCGCCATGAACTTCGGCCGCGGATCCTCCAGCGCATAGGCGAAGGCCCACAGCGTGAGCGCGCAGGTCAGCACCATCAGCTCGTAGGCTCGCGTCTCCTGCGAATACCAGATCAGCAGCGGGTTGCAGGCCGCCAGCGCGGTCAGGATGAGCGCCGCCCGCCGGCTCGCGAGCAGCTTGCGCGTGGCGGCGTAGGCGACCGGGATCGTGAGCGTCCCGAACAGCGCCGAGAGCGACTTGAGCGCAGCCGGGCCGAAGCCGAAGATCCTCGCCCAGACCCAGGCGATCAGGTAGTAGAGCGGCGGCGTGGATTCGAGCTGCGGGATCAGCCGGAGCATCGTGCCCGGCCCGTGCTCGACCAGGAAGACGGTGTAGGACTCGTCGTACCAGAAGCCCTGATGGCCGATGTAGAAGAAGCGCAGGAACGCTCCGAGCGCTGTCAGCAGCACGACTGGCACGCGCGGAGCATGTCAGGTCCAGGTAAAGACATGGCTTCGGCGGCTCGCCGCTCGCGTCCTCTGGCACAATCCGCGGCCCATGCAACGACTGTTCGCGCTACGCGGGGCAAACAGCGTGGCCTCTAACGACGCCACCGCGATCCTCGGGGCCACCGACGAGCTGATCCGCGAGATGATCGCCCGCAACGGCCTGCAGCCGGAAGCGATGGTCAGCTGCATCTTCACGCTGACCGCGGATCTGGACGCGGAGTTCCCGGCCGTTGCCGCCCGCCAGCTCGGCCTGAGCCGGGTGCCGCTGCTGTGCACGCGCGAGGTGCCGGTGCCCGGCTCGCTGCCGCGCGTGGTGCGCACGCTGCTGCACTACTACGCGGACGAGGGTCACACGCCGCAGCACGTCTACCTGAACGCGGCGCGGGTCCTGCGCTCGGATCTGGACGCGGCGCAGTAGTCTCGGGCAGATGGCGATCGAGTTCGCGGAGAAAACCCGCAGGATCCCGGTCTACCCGGCGGCCGCCGGTTACAGCCTCGGCACTGGGGTCGCGATGCTCGCCTCCAACGAGGCGACGTTCGGGCCGCTCGAGCCGGTCGTCGAAGCGGCGCGCCGCGCGGTGATCGGCGCGAACCGCTACCCCGACCCGAGCTACGCCGAGCTGCGTGAGGCGCTCGCGCAGCGCCACGGGCTCTCAGCGGCGCGTGTCGCGCTCGGCGCGGGCTCCTGCGACCTGCTGCTGGCGGCCGGCGAGGCGCTGCTCGAGCCCGGCGCCGAGCTGGTCTACGCCTGGCCGTCGTTCAGCATGTACCCGCACCTGGCGGCGGCCTCGGGTGCGCGTGCGATCGCGGTGCCGCTGAGCGCCGACGGCGTCCACGACCTGGAGGCGATGGCATCCGAGATCACCGTCGCCACCCGCCTGGTGCTGGTCTGCAACCCCAACAACCCGACCGGCACGGCGCTGCCGCTGGGTGAGATAGAGGCCTTCCTGAAGGCCGTGCCCGACCACGTCTGCGTGATCCTCGACGAGGCCTACGTGGAGTTCTCGCTCACCGTCGGCGACCCGCTGGCCTCGCTCGAGCTGCTCGAAGCCAACCCCAACCTGGTGCTGCTGCGCACGTTCTCGAAGGTCTACGGCCTGGCCGGACTGCGGGTCGGCTACGCGCTCTGCGGAAGCGACTCATTCCGCGTAGCCGTCGACCAGGTGCGCCAGCCGTTCTACCTGACCGCCGCGGCACAGGCGGCGGCGGCCGAGGCCCTGCGCCACCAGGATGCCGTCGAGCAGCGCGTGGCCGCAACCGTCGCCGCCCGCGAAGAGCTCGCCGCGGCGCTGCGCGAGCGCGGGCACTGGGTCGCCGCGAGCGATGCGAACTTCCTCTGGGTACGCGTCTCGGACAGCGGTGAGGACGGGCCCGTGGTGGCGGCGCTGCAGGAGCACGGGGTGCTCGTCCGCGGTGGCAGCGCACTCGGCGGGCCGGGATTCCTGCGCATCACCGTCGGCACCGCGGATGAGAGCGCGCGTCTGCTCGCCGCGCTCGCGGCGCTCGCGTGAGTGGTACGCTGCGCTGCAAGCGTATGAGCGACTCAGTCAGCAACACCACCGGCTGGTCCTGGTACGCGGTCTATTACGCCTGGCGATTTAGCTAGGCGCTCGGCTGGCAGAGCCCAGGGTCGTCCGTCACAGGCGCGCGGCGACCCACAAGGGAGCCGAGCGCCGCAGATCATCCGCGCCACCGCGCGGCGTAACCCGCGCGCGCCGCTTTGCGTACATTCAGTCAAGTAGCCCGAGAGGAAACAGACGATGAACCGCCACCGCATGAGGCAGCCGTGATGACTGTGATCCGTGCCACCCAGGCCGACGCGGTCCGCGATCAGCGGATCGAGCGCCTCGTTCCCCTGATCACGCCCCAGGAGCTCTTCGACGAGCTGCCGCTGGACGGCGAGCCACTGGACGTGCTGCTGCGCGGCCGCGCGGCCGCCCACGCGGTGCTCGACGGTGTGGACGACCGCCTGCTGGTGATCGTCGGCCCGTGCAGCGTCCACGACGTGGACGCCGCGCGCGAGTACGCGGAGCGCCTGAGCGCCGAGGCTCATCGGCTGCGCGACGATCTGCTGGTCGTGATGCGCGTGTACTTCGAGAAGCCCCGCACCACGATCGGCTGGAAGGGCCTCATAAACGACCCCCACCTGGACGGCTCTGGCGACGTCAACGCCGGCCTGCGCATAGCCCGCCGGCTGCTGCTCGAGGTGCTCGCGCTCGGGGTGCCGGTCGGCTGCGAGTTCCTCGACCCGATCACGCCGCAGTACATCTCAGACCTCGTCTCCTGGGGGGCGATCGGCGCGCGCACCACGGAGAGCCAGATCCACCGCCAGCTCGGCTCGGGCCTGTCGATGCCGGTCGGCTTCAAGAACGGGACCGACGGCAACGCTCAGGTGGCGGTCGACGCGGTGCGCGCCGCGGCGGCGCGGCACGCGTTTCCCGGGATCGACGCCGACGGCCGCTCGGCGATCCTGCACACGCGCGGCAACACCGACTGCCACATCATCCTGCGCGGCGGCAAGACGGGGCCCAACTACGACGCCGAGTCGGTGGCGGCCGCCGCGGAGCTGCTCGCGCGGGCGCACCTGCCCCAGCGCCTGGTCATCGACCTCTCCCACGACAACAGCGGCAAGCGTGCCGAGCGCCAGCCGGAGGTCGCCGCGGCGGTGGCCGGCCAGGTGGCGGCCGGCAGCCGCACGATGATCGGCGTTATGGTCGAGTCGTTCCTGGTCGCCGGCAAGCAGCCGGCCGGGCCGCTCGGTGGCCTCACCTACGGGCAGTCGATCACCGACAGCTGCATCGGCTGGGAGACGACCGTCGGGCTGCTCGAGACGCTCGCCGAGGCCGCGCGCGCGCGTCGGGCGCAGAGCCGCTGAAGGGGCGCCGTTGCGCGTCGCGATAGTGGGTTTGGGCTTGATCGGCGCCTCGCTGGGCCTGGCGGCGCGTGAGCGCCTGGGCGCGCAGGTGAGCGGCTTCGACAGCGACCCCGGAGCCGTCGACGCGGCCCTCGCGCTCGGCGCGATCGACTCCGGCGCCGGCCCGCTGGCCGGCGCCGTCGCTGAAGCGGAGGCCGTGTTCCTCGCCGCCCCGGTCGGCGCGCTGCCGCGGCTGGCCGGAGCGGTGCTCGAGCTGGTCGGGCCCGGCTGCGTGGTCAGCGACGTCGGCTCCACCAAGCGTTCGCTCTGCGAGGCTGTCAGCGACCCCCGGTTCGTGGGCGGTCATCCGCTCGCGGGGGCCGAGAGCCGCGGCAGCGCCGCGGCCCGCGGCGACCTGTTCGCCGGCGCCACCTGGTACCTGACGCCCGGCCCGGCGAGCTCGGCGGCCACGCTCGCGGGCGTGCGGGCGCTGGTCGAGGGGCTGGGCGCGCTGCCCGCGGAGATCGACGCCGGCACCCACGACCGTCTGATGGCAAGCGTCTCGCACCTCCCGCACGTCTTCGCAAACGTGCTGGTGGCGCAGCTCGCGCAGCTGGACGGCGGTGGCGCGGTGGGGCCGAGCTTCCGCGACGCGACCCGCGTGGCTGGCGCCAACAGCGAGCTGTGGAGCGACATCTTCCTGGACAACCGGGAGGCGGTCGACGCGGCCATCAGCGAGGCGATCACGGCGCTGCGCGGCGTGCAGGAGCTGCTCGCGAGCGGTGATCGCGACGGCCTGCGCGAGTTCAGCGAGCGGGCCGCCGCCGCCCGCGCGAGGATCTCGCCGTGAGCGCGCCGGCGCGGGTCGCGCCGGGCCGGGCGCCAGAGCGCTTCACCGTCAGGGTGCCGGGATCCAAGAGCATCACCAACCGCGCGCTGCTGTTGGCCGGTGTCGCCGCGGGACGCTCGACGCTGGTCGAGCCGCTGATCGCCGACGACACGCGCGCGATGCTCGAGGCGCTGCGAGTGCTGGGCGCCGGCGTGAGCGAGCGGACCGGCGCGGACGGCAGCGTGCGCTGGGAGCTCGACGGGCTCGGCGGCGCGCCGTCGGGACCCGCGCGGGTATACTGCGGGATGGGCGCGACGGTCGGGCGCTTCCTGGTCCCGATGCTCGCCGCGGGCAGCGGCCGCTTCAGCGTCGACGCACACGCGCAGCTGCGCCGCCGGCCGCTCGGGCCGGTGCTCGAGGCGCTGCGCGCGCAGGGCGCCGGGGTCACGGGCGACGCCTTCCCGCTCGAGCTCGACGCGCACGGCCTGGAGGGCGGCACGGTGACCGTCGACGCCTCCGTCTCGAGCCAGTTCCTCTCCGGCCTCCTGCTGGCGGCCCCGTTTGCCAGGCGCGAGACGCGCCTGCGCTTCGCGGCGCTCGTCAGCCGGCCCTACCTGGAGCTCACGCTCGACGCGATGCGCGCCTTCGGCGTCGAGCCGAGGGTCGAGCGGGACGCGATCACGGTCGCGCGCGGCGGCTACCGCGCCACCGAGTTCGCGGTCGAGCCGGACGCCTCCACGGCCTCCTACTTCCTCGCGGCCGCGGCGCTCACGGGGGCGACCGTGGCGCTGCCCGGGCTCGACCGGCGGGCCACCGCGCAGGGCGACATCGAGCTCGTGGCGTTGCTCGAGCGGATGGGCTGCACGGTCCGTGACGGCGCCGCGCTCGAGCTGACCGGACCCGGCCGGCCGCACGGGATCGAAGCCGACATGAACGGCAGCTCCGACGTGTTCATGACGCTGGCCTGCGTCGCCGTGTTCGCCGACGGTCCCACGACCATCACCGGCATCGGTCACGCGCGCGTGAAGGAGACCGACCGCATCGCCGCCTGCGCGGAGAACCTCAGGCGCCTCGGCATCCAGGTCGACGAGGGGCCGGACCAGATTCGCATCCACCCCGGCACGCCGCGCCCGGACGTGCGCCTGCCCACCTACGAGGATCACCGCGTGGCGATGGCCTTCTCGCTCGTCGGCCTGCGCGTGCCCGTGCTGATCGAGCAGCCCGCGGTGGTCTCAAAGACCTGCCCGGAGTTCTTCGAGCTCTGGCGGGCGACGGGCGCGTCGGTCGGCCTGGAGGATGGCTCATGGTGATCGCGATAGACGGGCCGTCGGGCGCCGGCAAGTCGACGGTCGCGCGCGCGGTCGCGCAGGCGCTCGGCTTCCGCTACCTGGACACGGGGGCGATGTACCGCTGCGTGGCGCTCGCCAGCCTGCGCAGCGGCCAGCGGGCCGCTGCGCTGGCAGACACCGTCGCCATCGAGCTCGGCGAGCGCGTGCTGCTCGACGGTGAGGACGTCAGCACGGCGATCCGCGCGCCGGAGGTCGCCGAGCTGGCTTCGCAGGTGGCCGCCGACCCGGCTGTGCGCCGCGCGCTGACCGGCGTCCAGCGCCGGCTGCTCGCGCACGGCGACTGGGTGGCGGAGGGGCGTGACATCGGCACCGTCGTCGCACCGCGGGCGGAGGTCAAGGTCTTCCTGACCGCCGATGACGACGCGCGCGCGCAGCGGCGCGCGCGCGAGCTGGGGCTCGACGCCGCGCGCGTGCTGGAGGAACAGCGCCTGCGCGACGAGCGCGACCGCACACGGGAGCAGGCGCCGCTGCGCCCCGCGGCCGACGCCACCGTGATCGACTCGAGCGGCCTGGCGGCCGCGCAGGTGGTGGAGCGCATCGTCGCGCTCGCCACGGGCCGCTAGCCTCGGCGTCGAGATGAAGGTCGCGATCGTCGGATACCCGAACGTCGGCAAGTCCTCGCTGGTCAACCGGCTGAGCGGCACGCGCGAGGCCGTGGTGCACGAGAGCTCCGGGGTCACGCGCGACCGCAAGGAGGTGGTGACCGAGTGGAACGGCCGCGAGCTGACGCTGGTCGACACCGGTGGCGTCGACCTGGAGGAGCGCGACGATCTGGCCCGCCAGATCCAGCGCCAGGCGCGTGAGGCGCTCGCCGACGCCGACGTCGCCGTGCTGGTGGTGGACGCGCGCGCCGGCGTGCGCGCCGGCGACCTGGACATGGGCGACCTCCTGCGGCGGGTGAGCATCCCCGTGCTGGTGGCCGCCAACAAGGTCGACTCGGTGCGCGACATGGCGCTCGCACACGAGTTCCACACGCTCGGTCTGGGCGAGCCGGTCGCGGTGTCGGCCGCGCAGGGCCTCGGCACCGGCGACCTGCTGGACCGCATCGTCGCGGCCGGGCCCGCGCGGGAGCGCGAGCCGGCGGCGGCGGAGCCCGTGCGCCTGGCGCTGATCGGGCGCCCCAACGTCGGCAAGTCCTCGCTGGTCAACCGCTTCCTCGGCTCCGAGCGCGTGATCGTCTCGGACCTGGCGGGGACCACGCGCGACGCGATCGACCTGCCGATGCGCTTCGAGGGCCGTGACCTGGTGCTGGTCGACACGGCCGGGCTGCGGCGCGCCGCCAAGGTGGGGGAGTCGCTCGAGTACTACACGGCGCTGCGCTCCGAGCGGGCCGCGCAGCGTGCCGATGTGGCGCTCGTCGTCTGTGACGCCGGCGACGGGGTCACCGCGCAGGATCTGCGCGTCGCCGAGATGGCGATGAAGTCAGGCTGCGCCACGGCGCTCGTGCTCAACAAGTGGGATCTGCAGGCCGAAGGCCAGGGCGGTGTCGGGCCCGACGAGCTGGACGCGGAGCGCGTGCGGGTGGGTCGCAAGCTGCGCCTGCGCCCGCGCCTGCTGACGGCCAGTGCCAAGACCGGACGCAACGTGGAGCGGATCCTCGTCGAGGCGGTCGGGCTGGCCGACCGCAGGGCCGGGCGGATCGCGACCTCAGAGCTCAACCGCTTCATCGCCGACGTGGTCGCGGCACGGCAGCCGCCCGCCGCCAGCGGCGCCCGGCATCGCAACCAGCGGCTGAAGCTGATCTACATGACGCAGACCGGCGAGCGCCCGCCGCGCTTCTCGATCCAGGTCAACTCGCACGCGCTGATCACCCGCGACTACGCCTACTACCTGGAGAACCGCATGCGTGAGCGCTACCGCATGGAGGGGATCCCGCTGATGATCGACTTCGTCGAGCGCAACGAGCGCCGCGGACGTGGCGGCCAGCGGGAGCAGAGGTAGCGAGCGCCGCTTGATCGCGCGCGTCATCCCGCTCACCCAGACCCGTGCGATCACGGGCCTGTACGACTATCTGCTCGCCCCCGATCTGGTGCAGCGGGGCGCTGGGGTGGGGTCGCTGCTGCGCGTCAGCTTCGCGCGCCGCACGCTGCCGGCGGTGATCGCGGAGATCACGGAGCGCTCCGAGCTGCCGCCGGAGCGGCTCGTGTCGGCGACCGAGATGCTCGACGCGAGGCTGCCGGCCGAGCTCGTTGAGCTGGCGGTCTGGCTTGCCGGCGAGTACTGCTCGACGCCGGCCCGGGCGCTTGCGGTGCTGCTGCCGCCGGGGGCGCTTCGAGGGATCCGCGAGCGGCGGGTGCTGGTGGCCTCGCTGACCGCGGCCGGGGTTCGGGCCGCGGGCGCAGACGGCGGGGCGGCGCTGAAGCCGCCACTCGGGCGGCGCCAGCGTGAGGCCCTGGCGGCGTTGCGTGGCGGGCCCCGGCGCGCCGCCGAGATCTCCACGCCGCTGCTGCGCCGGCTGGAGGCACGCGGCCTGGTGTCACTGGAGCTCGCCGCCACGCCGCGACCGGCGCCGCGCTTCCGTGTTTCGAGCACCGCCGCCGTGGCGCTGCCGATGACCGCTGAGCAGCAGTCGGCGCTGGCGGAGATCGGCGTCGCGCTGGCGCGCGAGCGTCCCGGCGAAGAGCCGCTGCTGCTGCACGGCGTCACCGGCTCGGGCAAGACCGAGGTCTACCTGCGGGCGGCGGAGATGGTGCTCGAGCGGGGGCGCAGCGTGCTGGTGCTGGTGCCGGAGATCGCGCTCACGCCGCAGGCGCTCGCCCGCTTCAGCGCGCGGTTCGGGGAGACCGTCGCGGTGATGCACTCCGGCATGAGCGACGGGCGTCGCCACGAGCAGTGGTCGCGGCTGGCCGGCGGGGACGCGCGGATCTGCGTCGGCGCCCGCTCGGCCGTGTTCGCGCCGCTCTCGGACATCGGCCTGATCGTCGTCGACGAGGAGCACGAGAGCTCCTACAAGCACGAGGGCGACCCGCGCTACGACGCGCGCACCGTCGCGGCGCGCCGCGCGCGGGTCCACGGCGCGCTGCTGCTCTCAGGCAGCGCCACGCCGCGCCCTGAGAGCGTGTTTGGCGCCCGCCGGCTGCTGATGGCCCAGCGTGTCGACGGCGGCGCTCTGCCCCAGGTGGAGATCCTCGACATGCGCGGCCTGCACAACCCGCTGCACCCGCAGGCGCGGCTGGCGCTCGCCGATTGCCGTCGGGCCGGAGGCAAGGCGATCATCCTGCTCAACCGCCGTGGGTGGTCGAACTTCCTCTCCTGCGGCTCCTGCGGCCGGGTGTGGATGTGCCCGCACTGCGAGGTGGCGCTCGTTCTGCACCGCGCGGGCGGCTTCATGGCCTGCCACCACTGCGGTCACCGCGAGCGGGTGCCAGGACACTGTCCTGACTGCGGCTCGGTGTCGCTGGCGCGGCACGGCGCCGGAACCGAGCGGCTCGAGCACGAGTTGACCCACGCGCTGGTCGACGAGCACTTTCCGGTCATGCGGCTCGACGCCGACGCCGCCGGCATCGACGCCCGCGCCCGGATCCTCGAGCGTTTTCACGCGGCGTCGAGCGGGGTGCTGGTCGGCACGCAGATGGTCGCCAAGGGGCACGACTTCCGTGATGTCGGCCTCGGTGTGGTGGTCGACGCCGACCAGACGCTGCGCTTCCCGGACTTTCGCGCCGAAGAGCGGACCTTCGCGCTGATCACGCAGCTGGCGGGACGCACCGGCCGGGGCGGTGCCGAGCCGGGCGCCGGCGGCCGCGTGCTGGTCCAGACGCAGGATCCGGCGGCACGCGCGATCATGCTGGCGGCCCGGCACGACTCGGAGACGTTCGTGCGCGGCGAGCTGCGCCGTCGCAAGGCGCTCGGCTACCCGCCGTTCGCGACGCTCGTGCGCATCGTCTGTGCCGCCCCCAGCGCGGGGGACGCGCTGCGCGTGGGCCAGACGCTGGCGCGGCACGCCGCCGCCGCCCAGCATCCCGCCGCGGTGGCTGTGCTGGGGCCGGCGCCGCTGTTTGCGCTGCGTGGCCGCGCGCGCTGCCAGCTGGTGCTCAGAAGCGTGGATCGCGAAGCGGTGATAGCCGCGGCGCGCGATGCGGTGGACGCCGTGACAACGACGGTGGCCGGCGCTCGCGGGGCCGTCGCGCTCAGCGTCGACGTCGACCCGCAGTGAGTGCCGCCTGGCCGGCGCGAATAGACTCAGGCTGTGAGCGACGCACTTGATGAACTGGACGAGCAGGCCGAGGACCAGCAGCCTGCCCTCGACCCCGAGGTGGCGGCGCGGCGCGACGCGGCGCTGGCGCAGGTGCGCAAGTTCGGCGATCCGGTGCTGCGCACCGAGGCGCGCCCCGTGGAGCGCTTCGACCAGGCGCTGCGGGACGAGGTGGAGCGCATGGGCCTGCTGATGGACGACGGGCTCGGGATCGGCCTGGCGGCGACCCAGGTGGGGGTGCTGCACCGCCTGTTCGTCTACCGCGTGCAGGTCGGGGCGCCGCTGGCGGCGCTCGTCAACCCGAAGGTCGTGTGGTCCTCGCGTGAACAGGAGATCGCGGAGGAGGGGTGTCTCAGCCTGCCGCTGGTGCACGTCGACGTCGAGCGCCCGATCCACATCCGCGTCACTGCCCAGGACGAGCTCGGCGCACCGATCACGGTCGAGGCATCGGGGCTGGAGGCGCGCGTGATCCAGCACGAGCTCGACCATCTGAACGGGGTGCTGATCCTGGACCGCACGCCACGCGACCAGCGCAAGCAGGCGATGCGCACCCTGCGTGAGTGGCAGGAGCGCCGGCAGCAGGCGTGAGAACCGTCTACCTCGGTACGTCAGCGTTCGCGGCCGGCGTGCTGCGGCGCCTCGCGCACTCGCCGCATCGACCGGCGCTCGTGATCAGCCGGCCCGACAGCCCACGGGGGCGCGGCCGGCGTATGGCGGCCCCGCCGGTGGTGCAAGCCGCGCGCGAGCTGGGCATGGCGGTGGCGCAGCCTGCCAGCCTGGCGGAGCCGGACGTGCTCGGCGCGATCGCTGCGGCCGAGCCGCAGGCGCTCTGCGTGTGCGCCTACGGCGAGCTGATCCGCGAACCGCTGCTGTCGCTCGCGCCGGCGCTGAACGTGCACCCGTCGCTCCTGCCGCGCTGGCGCGGCGCCGCCCCGATCGAGCGGGCGATCCTCGCGGGCGACGAGGTCACGGGCGTCTGCATCATGCGTCTGACCGCGGGCCTGGACAGCGGCCCGGTCTGCCTGAGCGAGCCCACGCCGATCCTGCCCCACGACGACTACGGCTCGCTGGCCGCGCGGCTCGAGCAGCTCGGTGGTGAGCTGCTGGTGCGCGCGCTTGACGAGCGGCCGGACTGCGTCGCGCAGGACGACGGGGAGGCGACCTACGCGGAGAAGCTCGACCCCGGCGAGCGGCGGCTCGACCCGGCCGAACCGGCCGAGGCGCAGCTGCGGCGCGTGCGCGCCCTGAGCCCCCACATCGGCGCCTACCTGGAGCAGGCCGACGGCGCCAGGCTCGGGGTCTGGGAGGCACGGCTGGACGGCGGTCGCCTGGAGCCGGTGACCGTGCAACCCCCCGGCGGACGTCGTATGGCCTACGCCGATTACCTGCGCGGGCGACGAGCTTGAGCGTCGCCCCAGCCCGCGCGGCCGCCTACACGGTGCTGCGGCGGGTCTTCGAGCAGGACGCCTTTGCCGACCGGGCGCTGCACACGGCCGCCGCGGAGCTCGCGCCCCGCGACCGGGCGCTCGCCACGGCCATGGTCTACGGCACCGTCCAGCGGCGGCGCACGCTCGACCACCTGCTCGAGGGCTTCTGCTCGCGCCCGCTCGAGCGCCTCGAGCCGGCCGTGCTCGCGGCGTTGCGGTTCGGCCTCTTCCAGATCGTCTTCCTCGGCGGCATCACCGACTACGCCGCCGTCAACGAGAGCGTCGAGCTGGTCAAGCGTGAGAGCCGCGGCGGCGCGGCGCTGGTCAACGCCGTGCTGCGGCGCGCCAGCCGCGAGGCGCCGGCGCGGTTTGCGGCGCTCGGCGACGCCACCGTGCGCCAGGCGGCGCTGCGCCACTCGGTGCCCGACTGGCTGGCTGAGCTGTGGTGGGCGGAGCTCGGCGCCGACGCCGCGCGGGCGCTGCTCGAGACCGTCAACGAGCCCGCCGAGTCGGCGCTGCGCGTGAATGCGCTGCGGGCAGGGGTGGGGGCCGTGCGGGCGGCGCTGCCAGCGGGCTGCGCCGCCCGGGCTGCGCCCGCATGGACGGCGCAACCGGGACTGCCGGAGCTGCCGGAGGTGCTGGTGCTGGAGGGTCCCTACGACGCCTTCGGCTCCGAGCTGTTCACGGGCGGCGCGGTGATGCCGCAATCGCGCTCCTCCGCGGTCGTCGCGCGGGTGCTCGATCCGCAGCCGGGTGAGCGCGTCCTCGACATGTGCGCCGCGCCCGGCGCCAAGACCACGCACCTGGCCGCGCTGATGCGGGGTGAGGGGGAGATCGTCGCGGTCGAGCGCCACGCGGGGCGGGCGCGGGCACTGGCGCAGACCTGCCTCACGCTCGGCGCCGGGCAGGTGCGCGTGGTGACGCGCGACGCGCGCGCATACCACGACGAGCACGGCTTTGACCGGGTGCTGGTCGACCCGCCGTGCAGCGGCCTCGGCACGCTGCAGTCGCGGCCGGACCTGCGCTGGCAGCCGCGCCGCGCCGACCTGCCGGCGCTCGCCGCCACGCAGCGTGAGCTGCTCGCACACGCCGCCACGATGCTGCGGCCAGGAGGCACGCTGGTCTACTCGGTGTGCACCGTCTCGAGCGTCGAGGGCGAGCGGCTGGTCGGCGGCTTCCTGGCCGCCGACGCTCGCTTCACGCTTGATGGCGCGTGGCAGATACTGCCGTCGCTGGAGCGCACCGACGGCTTCTACATCGCGCGACTGAGGCACCGGAGAGGCGCACGTTAAAGTTGAGATGGTGCCCGATGAGCAGTCGACCTCAGGCCCTGACTGCCCCAGCTGCGGCGAGCCGTGGCTGCGCCCCGGCACGCTGCCCGGACGCTACCGCTGCCTTAACTGCATGAGCCGCTACGAGCTGCAGTCGGTCTGTCCCAACTGCGGCGAGCACTCGACGATCGTGCGCATGTCGTCCACCGCGATCGTGCGCTGCAACCACTGCCAGGCGACCATGCTCAGGGCGCTGTGAGCGGCGAGCCTGGCAGGGCGCCAGACGCAGCCGGCACGGTTGCACGGCTGTGCGCGCGCGAGGTCGCCCCGTCGATCCTGGCGGCGGACATGGCGCGGCTCGGGAGCCAGCTCGGGGAGGTGCTGGCCGCGGGCGCGAGGGTGATCCACGTCGATGTCATGGACGGGCACTTCGTGCCGCCGATCAGCTTCGGCGCCGGTGTCGTCGAGGCGATCGCGGCCACCGTGCACGGAGCCGGGGCGCTGATCGACGTGCACCTGATGGTCGAGCGCCCGGAACGGCACGTGGCCGACTTCGCCAGGGCGGGCGCCGACAGTATCACGGTGCATGTCGAGGCCACTGCGCACCTGCACTACGCCCTGCAGGCCATCCGTGAGCTCGGCTGCGGCGCGGGTGCGGCGATCTGTCCGGCAACGCCGACGGCGATGTTGAGCGATGTCGCCGCCGACGGCGTGCTCGACCTTGCGCTGTGCATGAGCGTCAACCCCGGCTGGGGCAACCAGCGTCTGATCCCGCACTCGCTGGCCAAGCTTGCGGCGCTGCGCGCGCTGCTCGCTGAGCAGGTGGCGCTGGAGGTCGACGGTGGTGTCAATGGCGCCACCGCGGCGGGTGTCGCGCGCGCCGGAGCGAACCTGCTGGTGGCCGGCAGCGCGATCTTCGGCGAGCGTGACCCGGGCGGCGCCTACCAGCGCATCGTCCAGGCAGCCTGGGCAGACGCCTGAGCCCGGCCGCGCACGTATGCTTGAGCGCGTGCCGGTGAGAAGCGAAGCGGACCTGCGTCACCTGCGGCGCGCCGTGGAGCTGGCGGCACTGGGTGGCGCTGAGGTGAGCCCCAATCCACGGGTTGGTGCCGTGCTGGTGGCTGGTGGGGAGGTCGTCGGCGAGGGTTATCACCGGGCTTTAGGGGAGCCACACGCGGAGGTGGAGGCGATCCGCAGCGCCGGGCGCCGCTCGCTGGTGGGGGCGACGTTGTATGTATCG
>DAIDME010000100.1 GCA_027449125.1 Solirubrobacterales bacterium
AGCGTGCCCCAGCGCGACGGGGAGATGAGCAGCGCGGCGGCGGCCAGGCCTGCTGCCAGGATGAACGCGAGCGTGCTGTCACGGCCCACCAGCGCGAGGTCGTGCGCGGCGGTGGAGGCGGCCGCCGGCAACGGGATGTCAACCACGTCGAGCGTGCCGATGCGGTTGAGCACGGCGGCGAGCTGCGGGCTGCGGGCGGCGACCCGGCCGGCGAGTCTGGGGCCGATGCCCGGAAGCGCCAGCCGCAGCGCCCTCGCCCGGCCCGACTCGAGCTGGCTCTGGAGGGAGCGGGCTGCGGCGCTGATCTCGGCGCTCACCAGGGGGCTCGCGAAGACCTCGTCCACGGCTCGTGAGACGATCGGGGTGACCGTCGCCCGGTTGCCGGTGACGGCCAGCACGTGATCGGTGACGGTGCTCACCACCGCCGAGCGCAACGGCCCGGCTTCGACAACGCGCAGCGCGCGGCCGGCGAAGCCGGACCCGGTCAGTGACGTGACCGAGCCGGAGATCAGGGCGAGCAGCATCGCCGCGCTCGCCAGGACGGTCAGGAGGGCTGCAAGCAGCGTGCGCCCGGCGGACTTGGTGGCACGCATCTGGCACAAGGCTAGCCCGGGGCGCCGCGGCCGCGCAACCCCATCGCCACGGCACCGTCATGCCGGCTCGGAAGTGCCGGATGAGCCGAGAGCCGGGCAGGTTTGCCGCGTCGCGTGCCGGCGGGAGGTCTCGCCGCTCGCCTGCGGTCGGCTCGCCCGAGTCTGAGTTCAGCGGATCTGTCGCTCGGCTCGGACGGGGGCAGCTTCCGCGTCACCAGCCTGCCCTGAGAGCGGGACGCGCCGGAACCACACCCACAGCGTGATGTCGTAGATGCCCTTCAGTGCCCCGGAGATGATGAATGGCGCTCCGAGCGCCAGGCTCTGAGACAGACCGGCGAGGAGCGGGCCGAGCGGACGCGCGAGCAGCCTGGCAAAGCTGGTCGTGCTCGCGGCGTCTGTCCGCGCCTGCGTCGGTACCAGGGCCATCACATAGGCGTTTCGCGTCGGCACATCCATCTCGCACAGCGACGCGCGAAGGCAGAGCAGCAGTGCGGCGAACGGCAGGCTCGGCGCGAGCGGGATCGCGGCGAGGAACACGTTCGACGGAAGGTGGGTGAACACCATCGTGTCCAGCAGGCCGAATCGTTCGCCGAGTCGACCAGCCACCACCATCGAACCGGCCTGGAGCAGGCCGGTTCCCAGAAAGATCGCCGCGACGGCGAACATGCTGGCACCGAAGCGCGTGGCCAGCCAGTAAGCGACGAAAGCCTGCACCGCGAAACCGGCCCCGAACGAGTCGAGCGCGAACACTGCGGATAGTCGGCGCACCGTCCGGCGGGTACCGTCGCTGATGGACCCGGGCGCGCTGGCCGGCGCCGTTGACGTGGTGGTGGTGCCCGGTAAGAGGTCCTCGACACGCGAGGACAGTCCCCAAGCGCACACCACCCCGAGCAGTGACAGCGGCACCATCGGCACGAAGCTCGTGCCGCCGATCACACCTGGGAGGACCAACTGGAACGCCCCCGCACCGAGCGCGCCCAGCGCACTCGACGCGGTCCCGATCGCGCCGTAGCGGCTGAACGTACGCAGCCGTTGCTCCGCGGACACGCTCGTCGTGAGCATGACCTGCTCGAGAGCGCCGAAGGGGCCTGAGTCGTTGATCTCGCTCGACAGCGTGCCGGTCAGGCCGGCGAGGATCAGCAGCCACCACCAGGGCGAGAGCACGAGCAGCAGGCACGCCACCAGCTGCCCGATGTAGCCGCCGCGGTAGCAGCGCCGCCGGCCGGCCCTGTCCGCGACGCTACGCACACCCAGGACGGCGGCCGCCGCACCGCAGAGAATGCCGCCGAGCACGAGGCCAACCTCGAGCCCTGACAGGCCCTGACGGTGCAGATCTACGCCGAGGTCAACCGCGAAGTACCC
>DAIDME010000101.1 GCA_027449125.1 Solirubrobacterales bacterium
CCCGACGCGAACGTGATTGCGATGGTTCTCGCCGGTGGAGAGGGCAAGCGCCTGGCGCCGCTGACGCTCGACCGCGCCAAGCCGGCGGTGCCGTTCGGCGGCAACTACCGGCTGATCGACTTCGCGCTGTCGAACCTGGTCAACGCCGGCTACCGGCGGATCGTGGTGCTCACGCAGTACAAGAGCCACTCGCTGGACCGGCACATCTCCCAGACCTGGCGGCTCTCGAACCTGCTCGGCAACTACGTGGCCACGGTGCCGGCGCAGATGCGCCGGGGCCCCCACTGGTTCGCCGGCTCGGCCGACGCGATCTTCCAGAACCTGAACCTGCTGCGCGACGAGCGCCCCGAGCAGGTGATCGTCTTCGGCGCCGACCACATCTACCGTATGGACCCGTCGCAGATGGTCGCCCAGCACGTGCAGTCAGGCGCCGGCGTCACGGTCGCGGCGATTCGCGTGCCGATCGAGCAGGCCAGTCAGTTCGGGGTCATCGAGACCGAACCCGACGGGCGCACGGTGGCCGAGTTCCGCGAGAAGCCAGCGCAGGCGATCGGTCTGCCGGACGCGCCGCATCAGGTGTACGCGTCCATGGGCAACTACGTCTTTGACGCGCAGCGCCTGATCGAGATCGTCTCCGAGGACGCTGAGGACCCGGACTCGGCCCACGACATCGGCACCAACATCATCCCGCGGCTGGTCGCCTCGAGCGAGGCACAGGTCTATGACTTCGCACAGAACGTCGTGCCGGGGGCGACCGAGCGGGACGCGGGCTACTGGCGCGATGTCGGGACGATCGACGCCTTTTACGACGCCAACATGGATCTGATCTCGGTCACGCCGGTCTTCAACCTGTACAACATGGACTGGCCGATCCTGACGCTGACCGAGCCGCTGCCACCCGCCAAGTTCGTCTTCGCCGAGGACGAGCGCATGGGACACGCGCTGGACTCGATGGTCTCCCCCGGCGTGATCGTCTCCGGCGCCACGGTCGACCACTCCGTGATCTCCTCCCGCGTGCACCTGCACGCGCGCTCGCTGGTGACCGACTCGGTCATCTTCTCCGGGGTGAACGTGGGAGGCGGCGCCGTGGTGCGGCGCGCGATCGTCGACAAGGACGTGGTGGTCGAGCCCGGCGCGCGGATCGGCGTCGACCCGGAGGAGGACCGGGCGCGCTTCACCGTCTCGCCCGCCGGGATCGTGGTGGTGCCCAAGGGCGTGCACGTCACGGCGCGCGGCGCGTGAGCGGGCCAAGCGCGCAGCCCGGGTCGCCCGCGAACGCGCGCCGCGTCGCGCTGCTGACCCGCGAATACCCGCCGGAGGTCTACGGCGGCGCCGGCGTGCACGTGGAATACCTCGCCCGCGAGCTGCGCGAGCTGGTGGAGCTGGACGTGCACTGCTGGGGCGAGCCGCGCGAGGACCCGCGCGTCCACGCCTACAGCGCCTGGCAGGAGCTCTCGGGCACCGCGCCGGAGCTCGCGGCGCTCGCGACCGTGTCGGTGGACCTGCTGATGGCCGCGCGTTTGGGCGACGCCGAGCTGGTCCACAGCCACACCTGGTATGCGCAGTTCGCCGGCCACCTCGCCAAGCTGATCCACGGCGCGGCGCACGTCGCGACCGTCCACTCGCTGGAGCCGTTGCGGCCCTGGAAGGCCGAGCAACTGGGGGGCGGCTACGCGCTCTCCAGCTTCTGCGAGCGCACCGCGCTGGAGGCCGCGGACGCCGTGATCGCCGTCTCGCACAGCTCGCGCGCCGACATCCTGCGGGCCTATCCCGAGATCGAGCCTGACCGCGTGCACGTGGTGCTGAACGGGATCGACACGGAGGAGTACCGCCCCGACCCGGGCACCGACGTGCTGGAGCGCCTGGGGGTCGACCCGGCTCGCCCGAGCGTCGTCTTCGTCGGTCGCATCACCCGCCAGAAGGGCGTCCCGCACCTGCTGCGCGCCGCCCGCGACTTCGCGCCCGACGCCCAGCTGGTGCTCTGCGCCGGAGCGCCCGACACGCCCGAGATCGGTGTCGAGGTGGCGGCCCTGACCGCCGAGCTGACCGCGACCCGCGACGGCGTCCTCTGGATCCAGGAGATGCTGCCCAAGCGCGAGGTGATCCAGCTGCTGAGCCACGCGACCGTGTTCGTCTGCCCGTCGATCTACGAGCCGCTCGGGATCGTCAACCTGGAGGCGATGGCCTGCGAGACGGCGGTTGTGGCGAGCGCCACCGGCGGGATCGTGGAGGTCGTGCGCGACGGTGTCACCGGGCTGCTGGTCCCGCTGGACCAGCAGCCCGGCTCGATCGACCCCGTCGACCCGGAACGCTTCGCCGCCGAGTTCGCCGCGGCCGTCAACCGGCTGCTGGCCGACCCGGACCTGGCGCGCGAGCTGGGGCGGGCAGGGCGCCGGCGGGCGGTCGAGCAGTTCGGCTGGCGCGCGATCGCCGAGCAGACGCTCGCGGTCTACGACTTCGCGGCCGCGAACCGGCGCTGAGCGACCCCGGCGCCCGGCGCCGGGCGGAGCTGCAGGTCAGGGCCCGGCGGCGTATGCCGCCGCGATCTGCGCCGCCAGCCGGCAGTTGCCGCGCACGATCTCCAGGTTCACCTCGACGCTGCGGCCGCCCGTGTTGGTGTGCATGTAGTCCAGCAGAAACGGGGTCGTCTCCTTGCCGCTCACGGCCGCGGCCTCAGCCGCGGCGAGCGCGTCCGCCAGCAGGCGGTCGTGCAGCTCCGGGTCGAGCTGCGCGGCGAGCGGCAGCGGGTTGGCGACGAGGATCCCGCTCACGCGCTCCAGCGCGTCGCGGGCATGCATGATCGCCGCGACCTCCTCGGCGCTCGCGACGGCGAAGTCGACCGGGATGCCGCTGTCGGCCAACCAGAACGCGGGAAACTGGTGGCTGCCGTGGACGAGCACGGTGACGCTCAGCGTCTCCAGGCGCTCGAGCGTCGCGCGGATGTCGAGGATCGACTTGACGCCGGCGGAGACGACCGTGACCGGGCAGCTCGCCAGTATCCCCAGGTCAGCCGACTCGTCGAAGGTCTCGCTCGCGTTGCGGTGCACGCCACCGATGCCGCCGGTGGCGAACACCCGGATGCCCGCGCGTGCGGCGAGCAGTGCGGTCGCGGCTACCGTGGTGCCACCACTCGCGCCCCGAGCCATCGCGACCGGCAGGTCGCGGGCGCTCAGCTTGAGCGCATGCTCGGAGCGGGCCAGAGCCTCGAGCTGCTCGGGCTCGACACCGACGTGGGGCACGCCGTCGACCAGCGCGATCGTGGCCGGCACCGCGCCGCCCTCGACGACGGTCCGCTCGAAGGCGAGCGCGGCGTCGAGGTTCTCGGGGTGCGGCAGGCCGTGGGTGATGATCGTCGACTCGAGCGCCACCACCGGCGCGCCGGTGTGGAGCGCCTCGGCCACCGCGGCCGAGAACTCGAGGGCTTGGGGGCCGGTCGCGGAACTCACCCGCTCAACCGTACCGACTCGGGGACGGCGCCGCTGAAACGGCGTCAAGTCGCGATCATCTCCACCTGTGAGCAGCCAGCCGGCCAGCAGATCAGTCGCACCACCGCTCGTCTGCACGATCGGGGACCTGATCCTCGACGTTGTCGTCCTCCCGCACGCGCCGCTCGCGCCCGACGCCGACCGGCCCGCGACGATCAGGCTCGAGGGCGGCGGGCAGGCAGCCAACGTCGCCGCATGGGCTCGGGCGCTCGGCGCCAGAAGCCGCCTCATCTGTGCCCGCGGGAGCGACGCGGCAAGCGAGCTCGCAGCCGCCGAGCTGGGGCGGCGCGAGGTGGAGGTGCGCGGCCCCGTGATCAGCGGCAGGGGCGGCATCGTGGTTTCGGTGCGCGAGCCAGATGGCGCCCGCACCATGGCCTCCGACCCCGGCGTGGCCGCGCAGCTCGCGCCGGAGGCGATAGACGCGGAGTGGGTCCACGAAGCCGATGTTCTGCACGTCTCCGGCTACTGCCTGCTGCGCGAACCGATGGCACGCGCCGCGCTCGCCGCCGCGCGCGCGGCCAGGCGAGTGACGCTCGACCTCGCCTCCGCGCAGGACATCGAGCGCTACGGCGCCGAGCGCTTCTCGAGCCTCGTGCGCGAGCTGGGCGCCGACCTCATCTTCGCCAACGAGGCCGAACGGGCCGCCGTTCCCCGACTGACGGCCCCGGCCTGGGTGCTCAAACGCGGCGCCCGCGGCGCGGTCTTCCCTGAAGGCGCGTTCCCGGCGGTCCCGACGAGCGCGACCGACACCACCGGGGCGGGCGACGCGCTGGCCGCGGGCTACCTCGTCGGCGGCCCCGCGCTGGCCATGGCCGCGGCCGCCCGCTGCGTGGCTCAGGCCGGCGCGATGCCGGCCGCGCCCGGGGCCCCCTGAGCGGCGTCTCGGTCATCTTGCTGACCGTTTGGCGCGGCCTGCGGGATCGTCCTTTACCTCACGGGCGGCTCGTGCTAGCTTGGCGTGCTTCTTTAACGAGGAGGACCGGCTTGTGAGCAGGGTTTTGCGCGCAGCGATTTCGCAGACCAGGTGGACCGGGGACAGGGGCTCGATGCTCGACAGGCACGAGCGCTTCGCCCGCGACGCCGCCGCCCAGAGTGCCCAGGTGATCTGCTTCCAGGAGCTGTTCTACGGCCCTTACTTCGGGATCACCCAGGACAAGAAGTACTACCGCTACGCCGAGCCGATCGACGGCCCCGTCGTGCAGCGCTTCGCCGCGCTCGCGCGAGAGCTGCAGATGGTCATGGTGCTGCCCATCTACGAGCAGGCGGACACCGGCGTCTACTACAACACCGCCGTGCTGGTCGACGCGGACGGACGCGTGCTCGGCAGCTACCGCAAGAACCACATCCCGAACCTGGACAAGTTCTGGGAGAAATTCTACTTCCGCCCCGGCAACCTCGGCTACCCGGTGTTTGAGACGGCTGTCGGCAGGGTCGGCATCTACATCTGCTACGACCGGCACTTCCCCGAAGGCTGGCGTGCCCTGGGGCTGGCAGGCGCACAGCTGGTCTTCAATCCGAGCGCCACCAAGCCGGGACTGTCCAACCGGCTGTGGGAGATCGAGCAGCCGGCGGCGGCCGTGGCCAACGGGTACTTCGTGCTGGCGCCCAACCGCGTCGGGCGCGAGGACAACGAGTTCGGCAGCGAGGCCGTCGACTTCTACGGCAGCTCACAGGTTGTGGACCCGCGCGGCAACCTCGTTGGCCCGCTCGGCTCGAGCGAGCACGAGGAGCTGCTGGTCCGCGACCTCGACCTGGACCTCGTTCAGCAGATGCGCGACGACTGGCAGTTCTACCGCGACCGCCGTCCCGAGACCTACGGCGCGCTCTGCGAACCATGAGCACGCTGCTGATCACGGGTGGAACCGTCGTCAGCGCGACCGGCCGCACGCAGGCCGACGTGCTCGTTGACGGCGAGCGGATCGTCGCCCTGATCGCGCCCGGCAGCGAGCCGTTCGGGCCGATCATGGCGGAGCGCACGATCGACGCAAGCGGCAGGTACGTGCTGCCCGGCGGCGTCGACGCACACACCCACATGGAGATGCCGTTCGGCGGCACGCAGGCCGCGGACACGTTCGAGACCGGCACCCGCGCGGCGGCGTGGGGCGGAACCACGACGATCGTCGACTTCGTCGTTCAGTACGCGGGCCAGAACGTCATGGAGCAGTACGAGCTCTGGCACCAGAAGGCTGCGGGCAACTGCGCGATCGACTACGGCTTTCACCAGATCCTCTCCGACGTCCAGGACGAGTCGCTCCAGGCGATGGACGCGCTCGTCGCCGAGGGGGTGACGAGCTTCAAGCTGTTCATGGCCTACAAGGGCGTCTTCCTCTCCGACGACGGCCAGATTCTGCGCGCCTTCCAGAAGGGGGCGGAGAACGGCGCGCTGATGATGATGCACGCGGAGAACGGCGCTGTCATCGATGTGCTCGTGCAGCAGGCGCTCGCAGCCAACCACACGACGCCTCGCTGGCACGGCCTCACACGCCCCTGGCAGGCGGAGGAGGAAGCGACGCATCGGGCGATCATGATCGCCGACATCACCGGCGCTCCACTCTATGTGGTCCACGTCTCCGCCAAGCAGGCCGTCGAGCAGATCGCCGCCGCGCGCGCACGCGGCGCCAACGTCTTCGGCGAGACCTGCCCCCAGTACCTCTATCTGTCGCTGGAGGAGCAGCTGGCCGCGGTCTCCGAGCAGTGGGGTGAGCTGGAGGGCGCCAAGTGGGTCTGCTCGACCCCGCTGCGCTCCCGGCACGAAGGGCACCAGGAGGAACTCTGGCGGAGCCTGCGCACCAACCAGCTGCAGATGGTCTCAACCGACCACTGCCCGTTCTGCATGAAGGAGCAGAAGGAGCTCGGCCGCGGCGACTTCTCGAAGATCCCCAACGGCATCGGCTCGGTCGAGCACCGCATGGATCTCATGTACCAGGGCGTGGTGGACGGGCAGATCACGCTCGAGCGGTTTGTCGAGATCACCTCCACCACGCCGGCGCGGATGTTCGGCATGTACGGCCGCAAAGGTGTGATCGCCCCGGGGGCCGACGCTGACATCGTCATCTACGACCCCAACGGCCACACGTCACTCGGGGTCAACAGGACACACCACATGAACATGGACTACTCGGCCTACGAGGGCTTCGAGATAGACGGTCACGTGGATCTGGTGATCTCACGTGGAGCTGTGATCGTCGACGAGTCGGGATACGTCGGCAGAGCCGGACACGGGCGCTTCATCAGGCGTGCTCCCTCCCAGTACCTCTCCTGACACGCCGATGGACTTCGGACTCGTCCTGCAGCCTGACCCGCCCGCGTCGCGGCTCGTCCGCTTTGCGCAACAGGCGGAGGATTACGGGTTCACTCACCTATGGATGTTCGACTCGCATCTGCTGTGGATGGAACCGTACGTGATCTTCAGTCAGATCCTGGCGCAGACGCGGCGACTCACGGTTGGGCCGTTCGTCACCAATCCCAGCACGCGTGACTGGACTGTCACAGCCAGCCTGTTCGCGACGCTCAACGAGATGTACGGTAACCGCACCGTCTGCGGCCTCGGCCGGGGCGACTCCGCCGTCCGCGTGACGGGCGGCAAGCCGGCCACCGTCAAGGACATGCGCGCCGCGGCCGAGGTCATCCGCGCGCTGGCCAACGGCCGGCCGGCGTCGGTCGGCGACGCGCAGCTGCGGCTGCCGTGGGCACGCAGCTCGAGCCTCGAGGTGTGGATCGCCGCCTACGGCCCGCTGGCGCTGCGGGCGGCGGGTGAGATCGGCGACGGATACATCCTGCAGCTGGCCGACGAAGACATCGCGCGCTGGATGATCGGCTACGTGCGCGAGGCCGCGGCGGCGGCGGGCCGCGACCCGGCGGCGATCAGGTTCTGCGTGGCCGCCCCCGCGTACGTGACCGACGGCTCCGCCGAGCAGCTGGCCCACGCACGCGACCAGTGTCGCTGGTTCGGTGGCATGGTCGGCAACCACGTGGCTGACATCGTCAGCCGCTACGGCGCCGACGCCCCGGTGCCACAGGCGCTGACCGATTACATCGGTCAGCGGGAGGGGTATGACTACAACCAGCACGGCCGGGCGGGCAACGAGCACACCGGGTTCGTGCCCGATGAGATCGTGGAGCGCTTCTGCCTGCTCGGCAGTGTCAGTGAGCAGGTGCACAAGCTCGAGGCGCTGCGCGAACTGGGGGTTGACCAGTTCGCGCTCTACCTCCAGCACGACGCCAAGGAGCAGACGCTCGCGGCGTACGGAAATGCGGTCATCCCGGCGGTCAATCCAGCGGCCACCACCAGGGTGAGTTAGGCTGCGGTTAGCGTCGCCGACGGTGCTCCGAAATGAGTTGCAAGGCAGGCTCAGGCAATGTTATCGTGAAGGACTTAGACCCAGACCATTGACCGGTATCTGGGGTCGCGTCAACGTACGTTAGGTGACAGCAGTCACCAAAGGAGGGGTTTGTGAAGGTATTCGCCCGTCTATCCGCCGGCGCAGCTGTCGCGGCGGCCGTGGCCGCAGGGCTGATCGGCACCGCCGCCAGCTCCGCGCGCACGACGCGCAGCAGCAAGAAGTCAAGCGCCTCGTCGTTCACCCTCGGCGTGGTGGCAGACACCGGTGGCCTCAACGACCACGGCTTCAACCACCTGGCCTACGTGGGCGAGCTCGCCGCACACGCCAAGCTGGGCGTCAAGTACCAGGTGCTGGTCTCCACCTCCAGCGCCGACTACGTCCCGTACCTCACCAAGGAGGCCGAGAACGGAGACAAGCTGGTGGTCGCGGTCGGCTTCGACTTCACCGACGCGCTCGGCCAGGTCGCCAAGGAGTTTCCCAAGACCCACTTCGCGATCATCGACACCCCGGCTCAGACGATTCCCGGCAAGCCCAAGAACGTGGAGGGGCTGATCTTCAAGTCCCAGCAGTCCGGATACCTCGTCGGCTACCTGTCGGGCCTGGTCTCCAAGGCCAAGGGCTACAAGACCGTCTCGACCGTCGGCGGACAGGACATTCCGTCGGTCACCGCCTACATCGCGGGCTTCCAGGCCGGCGCCAGGGCCGCTGACCCGAAGATCAAGCTGCTGAACGCGTTCTCGAACAACTTCGCCGACCAGGCGCCGTGCGAGACGCTGGCCGACAACCAGATCGCCCAGGGCTCGAAGATCGTCTTCCAGGTGGCCGGGGGCTGTGGCCTCGGGGCGCTGCAGGCAGCCAAGCAGCACGGCGTCTACGGCATCGGCGTCGACGCCGACCAGGGCTACCTGGGCTCATACATCCTGACCTCGGCGCTCAAGCGCGTCAACAACGCCGTGTTCCAGGCGACTCAGGACCTGCTGCACGGCAAGTTCACCGGCGGCGGCAACCTGGTCTACGACGTCAACAACAACGGCACCGGCTACGGCCGCCTGAACGCGGTCGCCAAGCCGTACGCCAAGCAGCTGCAGAAGCTGCTGGCTGAGATCAAGGCCGGCAAGATCAACGTGCCGACGACGATGCTCGTCAAGTAGAGGGCCTGCTCCAGAGCAGCTGGAAGGACCAACCGCAGTGACAGACCAGACGCCTGTGCTCGAGCTGCGGGCGATCACCAAGAGGTTCGGCCCGGTCGTCGCCAACGACCGGGTCGACTTCGACCTCCAGGCCGGTGAGGTGCATGCCCTGCTGGGGGAAAACGGCGCCGGCAAGTCGACCCTGATGTCGGTGCTCTACGGGCTCTACAGCCCAACCTCGGGTGAGATCCTGGTGGACGGCGAGCCGGTGCGGATCGGCTCGCCCGGCGACGCGATCGCACACGGGATCGGCATGGTGCACCAGCACTTCATGTTCATCCCGGTGATGACCGTCACCGAGAACATCGTGCTCGGCAGCGAGCCGGTGAAGCGCGGCAGCGGTGCCGCACTCGGCGTGCTCGACCGGCGCGCCTCGCGCCGGCGCGTGCAGGAGCTCTCGGATCGCTACGGCCTCGCCGTCGACCCCGACGCACGCATCGAGGATGTCAGCGTGGGCATGCAGCAGCGCGTCGAGATCCTCCGCGCCCTGTACCGCAACGCCCGCATACTCGTGCTGGACGAGCCCACCGCCGTGCTCACGGCACAGGAGATCACGGAGCTGATGGCGGTGCTGGAGCGGTTGAAGGCCGACGGCACGGCGATCGTGTTCATCTCCCACAAGCTCGGTGAGGTGCTCGAGATCGCCGACCGCATCACGGTGCTGCGCCGCGGACGCTCGATGGGCACCGTGCCGCGCGCCGGCGCGACCGAGCAGTCACTGGCCCGCATGGTCGTGGGCCGTGACGTGATCTTCCGTGTGCACAAGGATGCGGCGCAGCCCGGGCGCACGATCCTGAGCGTCGAGGATCTCCACGTCCGCGACGATCGCGACCTGGAGGCCGTGCGGGGCGCCAGCCTGACGGTCCGCGCCGGTGAGATCGTCGCGCTCGCCGGCGTGGACGGCAACGGCCAGAGCGAGCTCGTGCAGGCGATCACCGGCATCCGCGAGCCGACCGCCGGGCGGATCGCGGTCGACGGCACAGAGATCGCCGGCCGTGGCGTACGCGCGGCCACGGCCGCGGGGATCGCGCACATAGCCGAGGACCGCCACCGCGTCGGCCTGGTGCTGCCGTTCACGCTGGCCGAGAACCTCGCCCTGCGACGCTACCGTCAACCCCCACTCAGCCGGCACGGCTGGCTCAACCTCAAGGCCATCAGAGAACTCGCCGTCCGCCTGGTCGAAGCGTTCGACGTGCGTGGAGGCGGGCCGGACAGCCCGGCCTCAGCGCTGTCGGGCGGCAACCAGCAGAAGCTCTGCGTCGCCCGGGAGATCGATTCCGACCCGAAGCTGCTGGTGGCTCACCAGCCGACCCGGGGGCTGGACGTGGGCGCGATCGAGTTCGTCCACTCGAGCCTGATCGAGCAGCGCGACGCGGGCAAGGCGGTCCTGCTGGTATCGCTCGAGTCGGAGGAGGTGAGCGCACTGGCAGACCGCGTACTGGTGATCTACGGGGGCCGGATCGTCGCGGAGTTCCCGCCGGATGTCAGCGACGAGGAGCTTGGTATCGCAATGACCGGTGGGGCGGCCGCGGCCGCATGAAGTCCTCGGCGCTCAAGCGGGCCGGCCGCAGCGCGGTAATCCCGCTGATCACCGTGTTGACCGCCTTCGTGCTGGCCGGGCTGGTGATGCTCGTGACCGGCAACGACCCGTTGTCGAGCTACGGCGCGATCTTCGACGGCACCGGCCTGAACTGGCTGTTCCCCTGGGTCTCCGGCCACAACCGCACGATCGCCGCCCAGGACCTCCAGCAGACGCTCGTGGCCGCGGCGCCACTGGTGCTCACCGGGCTCTCGGTCGCGTTCGCGTTCCGTGTCGGGCTCTTCAACATCGGGGCCCAGGGGCAGTACACCGTCGCGTCGGTGATCGCGGTCTGGGTCGGGACGGTGTTCACGAGCATGGACCCGGTCATCCACATCGTGCTCGCGATCTTCCTCGGCGCGCTGGTGGGAGCCGGCTGGGCGGCTCTGGCCGGCTGGCTGAAGGCCGCCTTCGGCGCCCACGAGGTGATCTCGACGATCATGCTGAACTGGATCGCGATCTGGGTCGCCTCGTACCTGTTTCAGGAGGGCGGGCCGCTGCAGGGTACGCAGGCGCTCGGCAACCCGGTCTCCAACACGATCGCCGGCAACCTGCACCTGCCGGTCATCTGGGGCAACCCGGAGCTGCAGGGCCTCGACGTCGGCGTGTTCCTGGCGCTCATCGTGGCGGTGCTGTACTGGGCGATCATCCGGCGCTCCACGCTGGGCTATGAGGTGCGCGCCGTGGGCCACAACCCGACGGCCGCGACGGCCTCGGGGATGAACGTCGCTCGCAGCTACATAGTGACCATGGCGATCTGCGGCGCGTTCGCCGGGCTGGCCGCCGGCATCGACGTGTTCGGCTGGGAGTTCCAGGTGTCGAGCACCACGATCTCCACCTCACAGGTCGGCTTCCTGGGGATCGCGGTGGCGCTGCTCGGCCGCAACACGGCGATCGGCACCGTCGCTGCGGCGCTGCTGTTCGGCGCGCTCGAGACGGGCACCGCGGCGATCAACCTGAATCCCAGCTCGATCAACCCGGAGCTCGCCCCCCAGCTGACCCTGATAATCGAGGGCCTGGTGGTGCTCCTGGTCTCGACCGACCTCATCGCCCTGCGCCTGCTGGGGCTGCCACGCAAGCTCGGCTGGGGTAAGCCGCAGGCCGCCACCGCACGCGGCGACGCGCTCGCCGTCGACGATCCGGCACGCGACCCGGCCGAGGCCCTGAGACCGGAGCCGGGCCTGTGAGCATCGCCGCGCCGCTGACACCCAAGCAGGGCGAGAGCGAACGCCTCTCCACGGTGTTGACCACCAAGCGAGTCGGCCTCGGTGGCGCCGCGCTGGGTCTGATCGCCTGGATCCTGCCGCTGCCGCCCGTGCTTGCCCGCTCCCCGTGGCCGTCGATCGCGCTCGGCCTGCTGGCGGCGCTCGCCGGAGCCTTCGTCGTGCTCGACCCCAAGCACCGCCGCCTCGGTGGCGTGACGATCTTCTTCGGACTGGTGGCGATCCCGCTGGCGCTCGCCATGACCAACCAGAGCGCAGCCAACGTCAGCCAGGTGTTCACCTGGTCGGCGGTGATCGCCTCGGGGCTCACGTTCACCACGCCGCTGCTGTTCGGCGCCCTGGGCGGCGTGATCTCCGAGCGCTCCGGGGTGGTCAACGTCGGGATCGACGGCATGATGCTGATGGGCTGCTACTTCAGCGTCTGGGGGGCCTACGCGACCGGCAGCTGGGTGCTCGGCATGCTGATCGGGATGCTCTCGGGCGGTCTGCTGGCGCTCGTCCACGCCTACTTCTCGATCCATCTGCGCTCTAACCAGGTGGTCTCCGGAATGGCGATCAACTTCCTGGCCTACGGCATCACCGGCTACCTGCTGGTCGCGCAGTTCGGCAACAACGGCACCCCCGGGACGGTCCCGACGGTCCCGAACCTGGTGCTGCCGGTGATCAAGAACACCGCCTTCTTCGGCGTCGCCTTCGGCCGCACCAACGTACTCACGTGGGCCGCCCTGCTGCTGGTGCCGGTGATCTGGTGGTTCCTGTTCCGGACGCGGGCCGGGCTGCGCCTGCGGGCGGTCGGCGAGCACCCCATGGCGGCCTCGACCGTCGGCCTGCGGGTACTGGCCACGCGCTACGCCGCGGTGACCGTCTCGGGCGTGCTCGCGGCGCTCGGCGGCGTCTATCTGGCCGACGGCTTCGACGGCTCGTTCAACTTTCAGATGACCGACGGCCGTGGCTTCATCGCCCTGGCGGCGGTGATCTTCGGCAAGTGGAACCCGGTCGGGGCGCTGGGCGCCACGATCCTCTTCGGCTTCTCGAGCGCGCTGGCCTATCGCATGGAGACCTTCTCGGCGACGCTCGGCACGCTCTTCCAGGCGCTCCCCTACGTGCTCACCCTGATCGCCGTGGCGGGCCTGATCGGACGCTCGCGCCCGCCCGCGGCCGACGGAGTCCCGTACGTCAAGGAGTAGCGTGTCAGTCGCCAGACTCTCGATCACCACCCTCACCGACAACGGTGAGCGCCTGTCCGACGAGGTCGAGCTCTACCAGCGGACCTACTCGACGCTGCTGCGCTCGAGCGGCGAGACGCGGCTGCGCGTGCTGGAGTCCTCGCACCGCGCGATGCGCTCGAGCCTGCACTCGCTGGCGGCCAGCGAGCAGATCGACCTGGGCGCGTTCCTGTACGCGGTGGCGCGCCTGCCGGAGGCGATCGCCGGCGCCCGGCGTGTGGTCATGGGCCAGTCGGTGGACTCGCTGGCAGCCGACGGCATCGACGTCACCAGCTGGCCAGAGGTTGAGTCCCCGGCCCGCCGCCGCCGCTGGTACGTGGGCCCCGACGGCACCCTGGCGGTGCTGATCGCCAGCTCGTCGGACGTGGACGACCTGGTGCCGACGCTGGTGGCCTACCAGATCGAGTGGAACAAGATGCATCTGCGCCTCGCGGGCGCGGGCGGCCGGCTGCGCGAACGGCCCGAGCCCGAGCACTGCGCGCAGCTGCTCGGTGGCAGCGACGACGACTGGCGGCGGCTCGAGGAGGCGTGGGCAGCGCACTTCGCGCAGCGGCTCGAGCTGGTTGCCGCCCGGCACCTGTCGCTGCGCGTCAGGATGCTCGGCGGCAGCAACGCCGGCTACGCCAGGATGACCAGGCGCTGGTGGGCCCCGATCCAGGCGGAGCTGCGCCACCTGGCGCCCCCGCACGCCACGGCCGCCAAGGGCGAGCCTGACAGCGCCGCTACTGGCCAGCGGGCCAGTAGCGGCGGGCACGCGCCCCTGTACTTCGTCTCCTCCAACACCCACAGCCTCGTCAACATCGCCACCGGGGTCGCCCGTGACCGCGAGGAGCAGCTGGTCGATTTCGTCGAGTCGCTGCCGGCGGAGGACGTCCTGCGCGAAGAGCTGGAGCGCTTCCGTGCCGGCGAGAGCGAGGGCTCGTGGGAGAACTTCCTCTACTTCGCGGCGCGTCAGTGGTTCGGCGCACGCGGCGCGCAGGGTGTCGCCGAGCGCAGCCAGGCTGAGGGCGTCTACGGGGTCAGGCACCTGCGCAGCAGCGCCGCGCTGCGCGTGTCCGCGCAGCTGATCCCGCTGGCCACGCTGAGCGTGCACTCGCTGGACCCGCGGCTGGGCGAGGTGGACGGCGACGCGCTCGCCGCAAGCCGCGCCCAGATCGTGAACATCGACTACCCGCTCGGGGTCGCGGCCTACAACATCCTGCGCGAGGTCGCGATCGACGCGGCGTCGCTGCGGGGCGTGTACGTGCTCGGCAAGGCCGCGACGCTCAACGCCGACGTGGGCGACGTGCTGATCTCGAGCGTCGTGCACGACGAGCACTCGCGCTCCACCTACTGGCTGGACAACGCCTTCAGCGTGGAGGATCTGGCCGCCGATCTGCGCTTCGGGACCGGGCTCGACAACCAGCGCGCCGTGACCGTGAAGTCGACGTTCCTCCAGAACCGCGCCTACCTGGACTTCTACTACCGCGAGGCGTTCACGGTCGTGGAGATGGAGGCCGGCCCGTTCCTGAACGCCGTCTACGAGCTCGCCGACCCCGACCGCTACCCGGTCGGCGAAGCGGTCAACTTCTCCAAGCTGCCGATCGACCTCGGGATCATCCATTACGCCTCGGACACCCCCTACACGCAGGCGCGCACGCTCGGCGCGCGCGGGCTGTCCTACTACGGCATGGACTCGACCTACGCCTCGTCGCTGGCGATCCTGCGGCGGATCCTGAAGCTCGAGGGGATCATCGCCTAGCTTGGCGGGCGGACCTCACGCGGCACCAGGATGCGCAGAGCGTTCGTGATCGTGCTCGACGCCTGCGGGGTGGGAGCCCTGCCGGACGCCGCCGACTACGGCGACAGCCCCGACTCTGACACGCTGGCGCACGTCGCAGCGCTGACGGGCGGGCTCGAGCTGCCGGTGCTCGGCGCCCTCGGCCT
The DNA here is from genome assembly GCA_027449125.1 of Solirubrobacterales bacterium. Classification (GTDB taxonomy): domain Bacteria; phylum Actinomycetota; class Thermoleophilia; order Solirubrobacterales; family Solirubrobacteraceae; genus Palsa-465. Next base: position 14,973 of record DAIDME010000101.1, read on the forward strand.
CGGCTCGATCGAGCCGATCCTGGGCGTGCCGCCCTCGGCGGCACCGGCGCTGCACGGCCGCCTCGCCCCGCTCGGGCCGGGCAAGGAGTCGGTAACCGGCCACTGGGAGATGATGGGCGTGATCCCCCAGAAGCGGCTCCCGACCTATCCGGAGGGCTTCCCGGCCGAGGTGGTGCGCGCGCTCGAGCAGGCCACCGGACGGCGCTTCTGCTGCAACCGCCCGTACAGCGGCACACAGGTGCTGGAGGACTACGGTGAGCGGCATCTGCGCACCGGCGAGCTGATCCTCTACACCTCCGCCGACTCGGTGCTGCAGATCGCCTGCCACCACGACGTGCTCTCCGAGACGGAGCTGCGGCGGGTGTGCGCGGCGGCGCGCGCGGTGATGACCGGCGAGCACGCCGTCGGGCGCGTGATCGCCCGGCCGTTCACCGGCGCGCCGGGGACGTTCAAGCGCACCGCGGGACGCCACGACTACGCGCTCGCGCCGCCCGCCCGCTCCTACCTGGAGGAGCTGCGAGCCGCGCAGGTTCCGGTCCACGGCGTCGGCAAGATCCGCGACCTGTTCGCCGGCGTCGGGATCGACCACTCACACCCCGGCGCCGACAACGCCCAGGCGCTGGACTCCACGAGCCTGCTGGTGGAGCAGCTCGACACTGGCCTGGTGTTCACGAACCTGGTCGACACCGACCAGCTCTATGGCCACCGCCACGACGTGCCCGGGTTCGCCGCCGCGCTGCGCGGGATCGACACGGCCATCAGCGGGTGGCTGGCCCAGCTGGGCGAGGATGACCTGCTCGTGCTGACCTCCGACCACGGCGTCGACCCGACCTCCGGCCACAGCGACCACACGCGCGAGCACTCGCTGCTGCTGGCGCGCTTCGCCGGCGACCGCGGGCGCCGGCACGACGGGCTGCTGGCGGATATCGGCGCGAGCGTGATGCGCTGGCTGACAGGCTGCGACGCGCCGGCGCTGCCAGGTCAGCCGTTTGTCTGAGGCACCCTGGCCGCGGAGGGTCACCCCGCGCGCCGATCGGCGACGGTCTCAGGTGCCGGGGGCGGAGCCGGCCGCAACGCCTCCCCAAGCATCAAACATCATCTCGCCGGCCTCGGAGCCAACCCGAGGGCCGCGGACCGAAGTAGGGCTGGGTGCCCGCGGTCGACACCGGCCTCACCGATGCGGGCGGGCTACAGCCGCCGTCGTGTTTGCTGCAGCGTCGCTGCGCTCAGCCCCGCAACCGGGTGGCGTTCATTCTGCGATCTGTCGGTCGATGAATGCCGCCATGCCGGGAACGGTGAATGCGACAACGCCGTGTTCAGGCGCGTAGATCAAACCCTTCGCGATCAATGATGCCCGCCTCGGGCCCAGGCTCTCGGGTCGCTTCGAAAGCTGCGCCGCGATCTCGCCGGAAGAGCTGCCGGCATCGCCATCTCGAGCCATCGCTCGTAGATACTCCTGCTCGGCGCGAGTCGCTCGATCCCACAGTGCCCGGTAGAAGCCGTTGTCGAGGTCGTTCTTACCGCGGGCGACTCCCAGCTCAGCGTCATGCTTCTGGATGACCGGCCCAGCAGCGACATTCCAGGTTTCCTGACCGAACTGCTGGAGAAAGTACGGGTAGCGTCCTGACGCGTCGACGACGACCTGGATCGCGTCACCGCTCCACTCGGCTTCTTCGATCCGGGCAGGGATGGTCAACGCCTCGGCTGCCGCGCGCTCATCGAGCTGCTCGATCCGCAAATATCTAAAGGGCTCGGCGTAGGACTTCGCCTCGGCAAGAATCCGCGGGAGGCTCGGAAGCCCGGCAAAGGCGAAGAGCACCCTCCAGCTATCCTGCGCCGCCGCGTGTGCGATCGTGCATAGCACGGCGAGTTCCACCGCGGTGAGATCGTGAGCTTCGTCGATCAGTATCGCTAGCCCGACCCCTTCCTCTTCCGCGGCGTCGGCGAGGTCGTGAATGAGCTTTCTGAGGTCGGTGTCGAGAACGCCCGTGTCCGCGCCTCCGCCCGGCTCACCAGAGAGGTCCAGACCGAACCTCCAGCTGCCGGTCATGTCGTACGACGCCTTGAAGCTCAGCGCTGTCTTGAGACTCTTCAAAAGCCGCGCGCCGGCGCTTGGCTTGGCGATGTTCGAGAGCGGTTCGTAAAGCGCTTCGCCGAGCAGCTCTCGAAGAGCCCTGCCGCTACCGCCCTCCACCTGGGCGAAGATCCAACCCTGCTGCTCAACCTGGCGACGGAACTCGGACAACAGCACCGTTTTGCCGACGCCCCGCAGTCCGTATAGGACCACCGGCTGATCAGTACGCCCTTTGAGTGCTCGCGCGACCGATGTCCCCCAGGTTTCCAGCGCACCATCGCGTCCTACCAGCGCTGTCGGTTTGCGTCCGGCCCCGGGGGAGTATGGGTTGCGAACGGGGTCCACTGCTGAAGAAGTGTAGGGTTCTATACACCTGTATAGCATTTTGTTATCCAGCGACAGATTTCAGTAGATGTCGCGCTCAGCACCGGCGTCAGGCCGGCCTCGCTGCGTGCTACCCGTCGATCTGATCATCGCCGCGCTCGCCGGCACCAACGGTCTCGGGATCCCGCATTGCGACGGCGACCACGACCTCCCGGCGGCTGGGCCCGACCCGAGCTACGAGAGCGTCTGGCTGGCCGGCCGCGGCACGCTCTGAACGGTAACCGCCCGCATCGCCGCAACGTCGGGCGCGTAGATGTGCGCGGACTTGACGATCAACTCGAGCGCCCCGACCGGAACCTCCAGCGCGCCCGCAATCCGCTCCATCAGCGCCGCGACCTCGACCAGGTTGCCGTAGCCCTTGGTGCCGAAGTCGATCGAGTGAGCGTACACCGCCGCCGCCAGTCGGCCACCATGCAGCCAGAAGTCAAACAGGCTCACGCACGGAATGTATGAGCTGTCGAGCAGCGGCTCGAACGTCGTGATCGTCGCCGAGCGTGACGCCGGGTCGCGGCGCAGACGGTCCGTGACCCACTGAACCTGGTCGTGTCCGGCGGCGCCGTAGTCATGCAGCCGGCTCGCGTAGCTGCGTGCCATCCCGAGCTCCTCGACCGCGGCGTGGTCTGTGAAGTTGGCCCGCATCCAGGCAAGCCGCTCGGGGTCGCCCAGCTGCGCGATCAGCGCATCGTCGCTGCACGGCTGGCTGATCGCGAGGGTGACCAACTCGAGCTCGAGCGTCGGCGCCCCGTCGTAGGTCTGCTCCGCGCCACGCTCGAGGATCGCCGCGGCGACCGCAAGCCAGGCCTCGCCGAGCGTGCGCGCCTGAAGCCGCAGGCCGCGCGCGGCGTCCTGCGCCGGGTCCTCTACACGCCGACGGGGTGCCACGCGGTCTTCAGCTCGGTGAGCGCCGCGATCCGCTCGAGCGCCGGCTCGGTCGCCTGCTCGTAGGAGCCGGCGACGGGGTGGTGGCTCGCGCGCTTGATCGTCTCCGCGGCCAGCCGGTCCAGCTCAGCGCCAAGCTCGGCGTCAGCGGACACGTCGACGATGGCGTTCAGGTCGCGGTGGGCGCCGAGCGCGCACCCCACCTCTGTGAGCCTGCCGGAGAGCAGGTTCACGACACCCGCCGGCAGATCCGAGACGCCGAGTGCCTCGGCGAAGTCAAGCGCGGCACGAGGCGCCGACCGCGACACGACCGCCACCACGGCGTTCCCCGCCGCCAGCGCGGGCGCGAGCTCCGCCACCAGCCCCAGCAGCGCCGGCCGGTCGGCGGCGACGATCCCGACGACCCCGGTCGGCTCGGGCAGCGAGAAGGAGAGAAAGGGCGAGGCGACCGGGTTCACGCCGCCGAGCACCGACTGCAGCTTGTCGGTCCAGCCGGCATAGTGCACCAGCACGTCGCACGCCGCGTCCAGCTCGGCCACGGCCTCGCCGCCGCCGGCGCCATCCTCGCTCAGCACCGCCTCGATCTGGGCGCGGCGCGACTCGAGCGCCTCCGCCGCGCGGTAGAGGATCTGGCCGCGGTTGTACGCGGTCAGCGCCGCCCAGCGCGCCTGCGCCTTCCGGGCCGCGGCCACCGCGTCACGCACGTCCTTGCGCGACGCGCGCGGGATGTTGATCTCGCCGAGCGGATCGGCCCGGCCCGACTCCGAGCGCACGAACGCGCCCCCGATGTAGAGCTTGTAGGTCTTGCGAACCGTCAGCCGTGCCACCGCTAGCGCACCACCCGCAGATACGGGCGCAGGCCGGCGGGTCCGCCCTCACGACCGAAGCCCGACTCCTTGTAGCCGCCAAAGGCTGCCGTCGGGTCAAAGTGGTTGTAGGTGTTCTGCCAGACCACCCCGGCACGCAGCGCGGAGGCGACCTGAAAGGCCTTGGCGCCCTTGTCGGTCCAGATCCCCGCCGCGAGCCCATAGACCGAATTGTTGGCCTTGGCGATCGCCTCCTCCACGGTCCTGAAGGTGAGCACGGAGACAACCGGCCCGAAGATCTCCTCGACGGCGATCCGGTGCACCGGCGAGACGTCGGTGAACATCGTCGGGGCAAACCAGAAGCCGCGCTCCGGCAGCTCGCAGGCGACGCTCCTGCGCACCGCGCCCTCGTCCTCGCCGGCCCTGACGAGCTCCTCGATCCGCTCGAGCTGCGCGGCCGAGTTGACGGCGCCGACGTCCGTGTTCTTGTCGAGCGGGTCGCCGACCCGCAGCCGGCCCATCCGCGCCCATAGCTTGGCGATCACCTCCTCGGCGACGCTCTCCTGGACCAGCAGCCGCGAGCCGGCGCAGCAGACGTGCCCCTGGTTGAAGAAGATGCCGTTGACGATGCCCTCAACGGCCTGGTCGATCGCCGCGTCCTCAAAGACGATGTTGGCGGACTTGCCGCCCAGCTCGAGCGTCAGGGCGATGTCGCGGCCGGCGAGCGCAGCCTGGATGTCGCGACCGACCGCCGTGGAGCCGGTGAACGCGACCTTATCGATCCCAGGCGCGCGCACCAGCGCCGCGCCGGTCGCGCCGTCCCCAGGGAGGATCGCTACGACGCCTTCGGGCAGCTCCGCCTCCTGGCAGATCTCGGCCAAAAGCAGCGAGGTCAGCGGCGTCGTCTCGGCCGGCTTGAGGATCGCCGTGTTGCCGCAGGCGAGCGCCGGCGCAAGCTTCCAGGCCGCCATCAGCAGCGGGAAGTTCCAGGGGACGATCTGCGCCACCACGCCGAGCGGCGCCACCTCGCGGGCAACGACGCCGTAGCGCAGCTTGTCCGCCCACCCGGCGTAGTGGAAGAAGTGCGCCGCCGCCAGCGGGATGTCCACGTCGCGGGACTCGCGCAGCGGCTTGCCGCCGTCGAGCGTCTCGGTCACCGCCAGCTCGCGCGCGCGCTCCTGGATCAGCCGTGCGATCCGGAAGATGTACTTGGCGCGCTCGCGGCCCGGCAGCGCAGCCCAGCGGGGCTGCGCTGCGCGCGCAACCTCGACCGCCCGCCGGACGTCGGCGGGCCCCGCCCAGGCGACCTCCGCGATCGGCTCTTCGCTGGCCGGGTTGACGCTCGGCTCATAGCGCGGAACCGCCGGCTCGTGGAACTCGCCCGCGATGAACAGGCCGTAGCGGTCGCGCAACCGCAGGTGGTCGGTGGCCTCAGGTGCGGGTGCGTAATCCCAGACGAGCGCTTGGCGTGGCTCAACGGTCATTCGAGCGAAAAGTCCTCGCCGCGAGCGTATCGACCGGTCTGCGTCTTCGCGTACTGCATCAGCAGATCGTTGAGCGCCGAGGAGGCGCCGATCCGCAGCCGCGCCGGCGTGAGCCACTCGTCGCCCAGCGTCTCCTTGACCAGCACCAGCCGGTGCAGCGCGGCCTTCGTGTTCGACACGCCGCCGGCCGCCTTGAAGCCGACGATCCTGCCGCTGCGCTCCGTGTAGTCGCGGATCGCCTCCAGCATCACGAGGCAGACCTCGGGAGTCGCGCCAGCAGCGGCCTTGCCGGTCGAGGTCTTGATGAAATCGGCGCCCGCCTCCATCGCCAGCATCGACGCATGGCGCACGTGCTCGTAGGAGCCGAGCTCGGCGGTCTCGATGATCACCTTGAGATGGGCCTCGCCACAGGCCTCCCTGACCGCCTCGATCTCGTGCATCACCCGCGCGTCGTCGCCGGCCAGGAAGGCCTCGCGCGAGATCACCATGTCCACCTCCTGGGCCCCGTCCTGGACGGCGTCGCCGGTGTCCCGGAGCTTGGCTGCCAGCGACACCTGGCCGGCGGGGAAGCCGGTGGCGACCGACGCGGTGCGCACGCCCGTCCCGGCCAGCGCCTCGCGTGCGACCCCGACAAGCGACGGGTAGACGCAGACGGCGGCCACCGACGGGATCTCCGGGAGCGTGGGCGCGGGACAGACGGCCTTTGCGCACAGCTGCCTGACCTTGCCGGCGGTGTCCGAGCCCTCGAGCGTGGTCAGATCCATCACCGACACGGCGATGCGGATGCCCTGCTGCTTGGCGGTCGTCTTGATCGAGCGCCTGCCCAGCTGCGCGGCACGCTCCGCGACACCCACCCGGTCGACGTGTGCCAGCCTGCGGCTCATCAGGCGCCTGATGCTAGCCGAGGCGGTGCCGGCCCGGGCAATGCCGGCTCAGGTGGTGCCGAACACCCGGTCGCCGGCGTCGCCCAGGCCGGGGCGGATGTAGGCGTTGTGGTCCAGCCCACGGTCCACCGCGGCCGTCCAGATCCTCACCTCAGGGTGTGCGTCGGCCACCGCCGCGATGCCCTCGGGCGCAGCGACGAGGCAGACTAGCCCGAGCCGCGTGGCGCCGGAGGACTTGAGGTGATCCAGCGCGTTGACGGCGCTGCCACCTGTGGCGAGCATCGGGTCAAGCACGAACACCCACGAGTCGGCCAGGCCGGGCGGCAGCCGCGAGTAGTAGTCGACCGGCTTGTGCGCGCGCTCGTCCCGCGCCATCCCGAGGTGCCCGACGCGCGCCTCCGGCAGCAGACGCAGGAAGCCGTCGACCATGCCCAGGCCGGCCCGGAGCACCGGCACCACCACGACCTGGGCCGAGAGCCTCGCGCCGTGCGTGGTCTCGAGCGGCGTCTGCACTTCCACCTCCCGCACCGGCAGCTCACGGGCGACCTCGACCGCGAGGATCGCGGCGCACTCGAAGAGCGCGTGGCGGAAGTCCGGCCAGGCGGTGTCACGGTGACGCAGCACGGTCAGCCGGTCGGCCAGCACCGGGTGCTCGACCACGGTCAGCTGTGCGGTCGGCGGTGCGCTCATGGCGCGCGATCCTAGCGTCAAACGGCCGCTTACAATGCCGCGATGCGGGCTGATCCGGAACAACTCATGGGCCACGCCGCCGCGGCCATGATGCACGCCTACGCGCCGTACTCGCGGTTCCGCGTCGGGGCCGCGATCCTCGGGGACGGCGGCGCAATCCATGTCGGCGCCAACGTAGAGAACGCTGCCTACCCGCAGTCGCAGTGCGCCGAGGCGTGCGCGATCGGCGCGATGGTGGCCGCCGGCGAGACGCGGATCGCGGCCGTGGCGGTTGTCGCCGATCGTGTCGAGCACTGCCCGCCCTGCGGCGGCTGCCGCCAGCGCCTGGCCGAGTTCGCCGGACCGGACACCCCCGTCTACCTCGGCCGGCCGGGCAGCGAGCCGCGCGTGCTCACACTCGGCGAGCTGCTGCCGCTTGCCTTCGGCTCCGAGGCACTCGGGCAGTGAGCGCGCGCTTCAGACCGCTTGTCGGCGTGATCCTCGGATCGGGCCTTGGCGCGGTCGCCGACGCGGTGCAGCGGCCCCGGGTTACCAGCTATACCGACCTGCCCGGCTTCCCGCGTCCGACCGTCGAGGGGCACGCCGGACAGCTGATCGAGGGCACCGTCGCCGGCGTTCCGGTCGCCGTGCTGCAGGGCCGCGCACACCTCTACGAGGGTGGACCGATCGAAGCGATCCGCGCGCCGGTGCGCTGGCTGCGAGCAGCCGGCGCCGAGATACTCGTGCAGACCAACGCCGCCGGCTCGCTGCGGCCAGAGGTGGGACCGGGTCGGCTGATGGCCGTCACCGACCACATCAACCTGACCGGCACAAGCGCGCTCGTCGGACCCAACGATGCCGGTGTCGGGCCTCGCTTTCCGGCGATGGGCCGGGCCTATGACCCGGCGCTGCTCGACGCGCTGCGGACGGCCGCCGCAACCCTCGGCATCGATCTGGCGGAGGGCGTCTACACGGGCTGGCTGGGCCCGTCCTTTGAGACCGCCGCGGAGATCCGCGCAATCCGGGTGCTGGGCGGCGACGCGGTCGGCATGTCCACCGTGCAGGAGACGATCGTCGCCCGTCACTGCGGGCTGCGGGTGGCGGCGGTCTCCGCTATCACGAACCTGGCCGAGGGCCTGAGTGACGTGCCGCTCAGTCACGAGCAGACGCTCGCGGACGCCGCTCGGGCGGCCGGTGACCTGTCGCGCCTTTTGGTAGCCGCGATCCCGCTACTGGTGACGGGCACGTGCTGACCGCGGAGCTGATCCGCAAGAAGCGCGACGGCGGCCGGCTCGACCCGGACGAGATCGCCCAGCTGGTCGACGGGATCACCGACGGCAGCGTCTCCGACGCACAGGTCGGCGCGCTCGCCATGGCGGTCTTCTGCCGCGGCATGACCGGCCCCGAGCAGGTCGCCCTCACCGGTGCGATGATGCGCTCTGGGGCGGTGCTCAGCTGGGACCTCGGCCGGCCCGTCGTCGACAAGCACTCGACCGGCGGCGTCGGCGACAAGGTGAGCCTCGTGCTGGCGCCGATCCTCGCCGCCTGCGGCGCGGCCGTGCCGATGATCTCCGGGCGTGGGCTGGGGCACACGGGTGGGACGCTCGACAAGCTCGAGTCGATCCCGGGGTACGACGTGATGCCCACACCCGAGCGCCTGCGCGACGTGGTCGGCCGGGTCGGCTGCGCGATCATCGGCCAGACGGGCGCGCTGGCACCCGCCGACCGGCGCCTCTACGCGATCCGCGACGCGACCGCCACGGTTGAGTCGCTGCCCCTGATCGTCGCGTCGATCCTCTCCAAGAAGCTCGCCGCCGGGCTCGACGCACTGGTCATGGACGTCAAGGCCGGCTCTGGGGCGTTCATGCCCGAGCCGGAGCGCGCGCGCGAGCTGGCCGAGGCGATCGTCGCGGTGGCGCGTGGCAACGGCCTGGTGACGAGCGCGCTGCTGACCGACATGAACCAGGTCCTGGGTCGCAGCGCCGGCAATGCCGTGGAGGTGCTCGAGTCGATCGAGCTGCTGACGGGCACGGGCGCCGCCGACCAGCGCCTGCTCGAGGTCACGCTCGCGTTGAGCGCCGAGCTGCTGGTGCTCGCGGGGCTCGCGGGCGACGGCGCCGCGGCGCGGGCGATGGCGGCGCGTGTCCTCGCGGACGGCACCGCCGCCGAAGCGTTTGCGTCCATGGTCGCGGCGCTGGGCGGCCCCTCCGACCTGCTCGAGCGGCCCGCCGAACTGTTGCCCACGGCCCCGGTCGCGCGCGCGGTTGACGCCGCCCGGGTGGGCAGCGTGACAGCCATAGACGTGCGCGCCGTGGGACTTGCGATCGTCGAGCTCGGTGGCGGGCGAGTGCGCGAGACCGACGCGGTCGACCACGCCGTCGGCCTCACCGAGGTGGCCGGGCTGGGCGAGGCGGTGGGACCCGGTGAGCGGCCGCTGGCGGTCGTCCACGCGCGCGACGAGGCCACGGCCGCGCGCGCGGCGGCGGCGCTGCGAGCGGCCTTCGAGCTGAGCGACGGGTCGCCGCCCGCCGCGGCCGCAGCGCCGCTGATCGAGACGATCAGCTGAAAGCGGGCGGGTAAGCTGCTCGTCCGCTCGCCGTCAGGCGCCAGGCAGCTCTGCGTCCCAGACGAGCACGAGCGGTAGCCCGAGGTAGGCCGCCGCAGTCGCCTCGGGTACGTGGCGGAAGGCGCGGCGCTTGGTCTCGAGTTCCGCATGGCCGATCAGCGGCTCGTGACAGCCTGCGATCCGCAGGCCCGCGCGGGCGAACGCGGCCAGGTAGTCAGAGTGCAGGTGCGGGTGCTCGCGCACGAAGCCCCGGGTCCCGTCGGGCGCCGTGAACGGGGCGTTCCAGCCCAGCAGCGTCTGGAATGGATGCAGCACCGAGACGACGAGCCGTCCACCTGGCTCGAGCACGCGCGCCAACTCGCCCACGGCTGCGTCCAGATCGGGAAGGTGTGAGAGCGCCAGCCCGCACACCACGAGCCCAAAGCGACGCTCGGCGAACGGCAGTTCGCGCAGGTCGGCCTGCACGAAGCTGGCGCCCGGGACGTTGATGCGGGCGCGGTCGAGCATCTCCGGGGTCAGGTCGATACCAGTGACCTCGTGGCCGCGAGCTGTCAACGCCCGTGCGTGTCGGCCCGTACCACAGGCGGCATCCAGCGCGCGTGCGGCGCTGACACCGTCCAGCAGTCCGTGGACGACCCGCTCTTCGACCGCCACCACCGGGTTGCCGGGCTGGTCGTAGGAGTCCGACCACAGGGCGTAGCCGGCGGCGGCGTCAAACTCAGGCGTCAGCTCGGCGCGATCCAGCGCTTGGTCCGCGAGAATGCCGCGCAGCTCGGCCAGCCGCCTGCCGGCGGTCGCGTCGTCGCCGTCGTAGAGGTTGCGCAGCAGCGCGAGTCCCTCAACCCCAGCCAGCAGCTCGCCCAGAGATACGTTGCGTGTCATCGGCGTGCCGAGCCTACCAGCGATAATCGACGCCCGATGCTGCCCCAAGCCGAGCTGCACGTCCATCTGGAGGGGACCGCCCCGCCAGAGCTGATCGCCCGGATCGCTGCCCGTAACGGCATCGCCCTGCCAGACGGCCTGCTGTCGGTGGACGGTCGCTTTCACTTCCGCGACTTCCTGCACTTCCTGCGCACCTACGACCTCGCCGCGAGCGTCATCCGCACCAGCGAGGACTACCGCGACATCACCTACGAGTACCTCTCTGGTATCGCGCGCGCGGGCGCGATCTACGCCGAGCTGACGGCGTCGCCCGACCATGCGGCGCTCGTCGGCCTGGACGACGAGCAGCACTACGGCGGCATCGCGGCGGGGATCGACGCAGCGCGACGCGAGCACGGGATCGAGGCTCGCATCCTCGTCTCAGCGGTCCGCAACTTCGGCGCCGACCAGGCTGTGCGAGTGGCCGCTCGGGCGGCGCAGCGGCCGCACCCCTACATCGTCGGCTTCAGCCTGGCCGGCGATGAGCGCGTGCCGCCGTCCGACTTCGCCAGTGCCTACGCGATCGCCGCCGACGCTGGTCTCGGGTGCACGATCCACGCGGGTGAGTGGCAGGGTCCGGTGAGCGTCCGTGACGCGTTGCGGCTGCCCGTCAGCCGCCTGGATCACGGGGTCAGGGCCAGCGAGGACCCGGCCCTCGTGCACGAGCTCGCGGCGCGTGGGATCACGCTGAACGTCTGTCCGACCAGCAACCTCGCGCTCGGGGTTTACCGCTCGCTCTCAGAGCATCCGCTGGCGCACCTGCACGCGGCCGGGGTGCGGGTGACGCTCGGCTCTGACGACCCGCCGTACTTCGGCGCGACCCTGGCCGGCGAGTACGCGCTCTGCGCCGAGCAGTTCGGCTGGTCAGAGCAGCAGCTGCGAGCGCTCACCGCGGCGGCGATCGACGCCGCCTTCTGCGAAGAGCGGCTGAAGGTGGTCCTGCGCGAGCGGCTGCACGCGCAGTAGCCGCCCATGAGCGCACCCAGCCGGGACCCGCCCCGGGTGCCCCGCACGGCCCCAGACCCGCCCCGCGCGGCCCCAGACCCGCCCCGCGCGCCTGTCAGGATGCACAAACTGCCGGCCCTCGCGCCAGTTTGCTCCAAAACGCACGCTCCAGATGCATAAGCGCGCAAACTGCGCGGCGCCAGCCTGATTTGCTCACCCTGACATGCCCGGCCCCCCACCCACCGCGCCGAAGGACCCGACCGGCACCGGCACCGGCAC
>DAIDME010000102.1 GCA_027449125.1 Solirubrobacterales bacterium
ACCGCAGCGACTCCAATCCCCCTCTGGTGATCTCGCGGTTGCGGTCCGCGCCATCCGGCCGGTGTCCGCGGTTTCCGCGGCGCTGTCGACGCGCCCAGCCGGGTCATTGTCTTGTGTCTCGCTCTCGCGGTACTGCCCGGCCAGCGACGGGCATCCGAGCCCGTCACCGGCCGGGCAGTCTTCGGTACCCAGAGCTGAACAACCCCACCTCAGGAATACGGATCTGAAACGGCAACGACTCGGGCGTCAGCCGTTGTCGGCTGGCGTCGACGGTCGGCTTGTCACGTCGGAGCGCCAATGTTCGATGTCCGAGCGGAGCCAGAGCTTCGCTCGGCGGTCACCGAAATCGCGTACGGGGCGGGGCATGTCGGGATAGCGATGCTGATAGACGCTCACGGTGTTGCGGTGGGCGAAGCCGAGCAGTTCGGCGACTCCGTTGGCGTCCAGCAGGTCATCCGCATCGACTGCTCGACCCATGCGAGGAGATTACTACTGGAAGCGGATCTGTCCGACGTGGGCGGTAGATTCCCGTAGTCATCACGAGTCGGCCCTGGCGGTGCGGGAACGCCCCGGGGCCAGGCCAGACCTAATTGGAGGTCTGACAATGTCAGCCTACGCGACCAGCCCAACGCCAGCAGAAGCCGCGCCGATCCGCAAGACCATGCTCACGAGAGACGAGGTGCTGACGGCGCGTGAGGTTGCGGATCTGCTGAAGATGCCCGGATCCACCGTCTACGAGCTGGCCCGGCGCGGGGAGCTGCCTGCCAGTCGTCTTGGGAAGACGTGGCGGTTTCTGCGGCCCAGACTGGAAAACTTGCTGGCCGGCTAGCTGACGTGCCGGTGTTCCCTACGCGGCTTGGAGGGGGCGGGCGGTCTCGATCGACAGTTCGAAGCCAGCGAGTTCGGCCGCCACTGACGCGCACTCTTCGCCCTCTCCTGCTAGGTAGAGAGCGATCGCCTCTTCGACGGACTCGATCAGCTCGGCGACAGTGAATCCCGACGCGAAGCAGCCAGGCAGCTCACTGACCTCGGCCCAGTAGGAGCCGTCCTCGTGATGTACGGCGACGTGTAGTTGCTTCTGATCCATCGGCGTCCTCGTAGCGTCGATCATAGACCCGCCTGTTTCTTTATCGCAGAATCGAGGCCTTTGCTGTAGGTCTGGCCACGATGATGCGGCAGAGTGATTGGCCGCGCGCCAGGCTTGGTCATCTTGACCACGTGCTTGCCGCCGCGTTCCTGGGTCCAGCCCTCGGTCTCCAACGTCTTGATCCATTCGCGCTGGTTACGCGGCATGCGTAAGCTCTTCTGAGTGGGAGGACAGTCCGGCCAGGGCACGCGTGAAGCGATCGGCTTGCTCGCCGGCTGGGCGGGCGTGGAGATAGCGCTCCGTCGTTGCGATCCGAGAGTGACCCATCGCTGCCTTGACGCTCACCTAATCGATACCGCCGGCGACGAGCAGTGAGCCATGGGTGTGGCGTAGGTCGTGGAACCGCAGCGGCTGAAGTTCCGCTGCATCACGAGCGCGCTCGAAGCGGCGGCGCAGGGCCGACGGGTCAATGCGACGCCCAAGGCGGTTGGCAAACACGTAGTCGTCGGGACGCGTGAACTCGCCGCGAGCCTTCAGTCGCTCGAGAGCTTGGGCGGCCTGCTCGGGAAGCGGCACCTGCCGCGTGCGGCGGCTCTTGCTCGAGCTGACCTCGGTAGCGCCCGAGAGTGCACGTCGGACGGTGAGCTTGCGTCCGGTGAAGTCCACGTCGCGCCAGCGGAGCGCGACAAGCTCGCCTCTGCGCAGCCCTGCGTAAGCGGCTACTCGGACGAGTTCGGCGTCTTGGGTGTCCTCGTCCGCGCGAGCCTCGCGCTCTCCGGCGCTGAGTGCCGGCCGTGATGGATTCCGGTGGGCTCCGGAGGCCAGCGCGTCCGCAAGCTGCTCGATCTCTCCTGGCGAGTAGAACGAGAGCGGGCCGCGCTCGGGCTCAACTCGCCGGTCGGCGTGAGCGGCGGGATTCGCTGCCAGCCCGTACGTGCTGGGCTTCATTCCGTAGTTGAAGATGGCGCAAACGAGCTGGCGTGTCTTGTTGACCGTGCGTGGCGCCACGCCGGTTCTGGAGATCGACCGCAGCAGCTCCTCGATCTGGCGAGTCGTGATCTCGCGTGCCGGCTCGTCGCCGAGCGCTGCCATCACCAGGCCACGGGAGGTCCCGGATCCGCGACGGTAAGCGCTACCTGGCTCGGCAAGAAGCAGCCGATGATCCCGCAGCGTCGATGGTTTGGCGTCCTTCACATCCTCAAGCCATGCCAGATAGTCGGCAGAGAGCTCCCGAAATGTCACGCCTCGGCGGCGACGCGCCTCGGCGTCCCGCTCGAGCAGTGTCTGTTCGGTGTCGTGCATGCGGACGAGCTCGAGCATGCGCTGGCATGCCTGCGCCTCGGTGAGAACACCTTTGGGTGGGCGGCCGCGTCGTCGCCGCCAGCCGCCCGATCCGTCAGCTTCGGCCCACGCACGACCCAAGCCCCGGATCACCGGCTGCCCATTCCGCGACCACTTCCCATACCAGAACGGTCCGGTGGCACGCTGGCGTACGAACGGCCGAGAGGTGGGGCCAGGGGTTGCCATGAACCCATAAGCTACCGCTCGTGTCGAACGAAAGAGAAACGGGCAACCGTCCAGGCAACATCTACCATCGGTAACGGTCGCAGGCACCCCTTACGTGGCATAGACGCCGTATTCATAGGCTATTCAACCCTCGCAAGACCAGGCATCCATGGCGTTCGGAACCACATCTTCCGCCCGTCACGCCGGAGGTCGCGGGTTCGAGTCCCGTCGCTCCCGTTCCAATAACGGCAGTGTTTCCAGGGCTTTGGGTGTCAGAGCTGTCGACGAGCTGTCGGCGTCCAGCTCGGGGGTAGCACCAGCGAATAGCAAGCTAGGCTCCGGAACGGTGGACTGCCCGGCTAGCGCGACCGGCCGCTGCCAGATCTACGTCAGGACCCGAACGGCCGTGGGCAGTCCTCCTAAGTGCAGCGTTGATTGTTGCGGATGGTGGATTCTCGGCCAGGGGCAGCAGGTTGAGTCCGGCGTTTTGAGTCCGGTTCCAGGGCTAGAACGCGCTTTACGCCGCTCGCAGTCCCGCGACAGCGCTCCCGATCCAGCTGGGAGCCGGCAGAGCGGCAAAACGGATCGACGGAGACGGGCCGGTAGTTGGACAAGGGCGGTCGGGTTCGTGCTTGCCGCTTGCGCGACTCGCTCGGGCGGGAGTCTCGCGTCGGTGCTAACAGCGCATGTTCCACGCTCGTTCTGTCACTGAGTCCCGAGTTGACTTCCACTATTTTCCGAGTTAGCAGATACTGTTCTCCGGGGTGATTGACGGGCTGCTATCCGGTGGGTTGATTGAGCGTCGGCTTGGGCCGGTTGTTGTTGAGGCGATGGGTAGTGCCCGGGCGGTGGCGGTGCTCGGGGCGCGGCAGGCTGGGAAGAGCACGCTCGTTCGGGCGCTCGCGGTCGGGCCGTTGTCTGCGGAGTACTTCACTCTGGATGATGAGCCGACCCGGGCCGCTGCCCTGGCAGATCCGGTGGGCTTTGTCGCGGCACTCGGCGCTCGCACTGTTCTGGATGAGGTTCAGCGTGCGCCGGAGTTGTTGTTGGCGATCAAGGCGCGGCTTGATCGTGACGGGACGCGTGGGCAGTTCCTGCTGACGGGGTCTGCGAATCTGCGTCGGATCCCAGCGGTCGCCGACGCGCTTCCGGGTCGCGTGGATTATCTGACGTTGTGGCCGTTTACTCAGGGCGAGATCGCCGGCCCCCGCGAGGGGTTTCTGGACCGGGCGTTCGACGGTGAAGTCCGGAGCGTGGCTGACGCTCCGGTCGGCCGCCACGAATATGCTGCGCGGCTGCTCGCCGGCGGCTTTCCCGAGGCGCTCGCGCGGGCCGGGTCTGCGCGGACACGATTCTTCTCAAGCTATGTCGCCTCGATTCTTGACCGTGATCTTGCCGACGCGGCGCGCGTCCACGACCCGGTCTCGGTCGCAACGCTGCTGCGCTTGGTTGCTGCTCGCTCGGGTTCGCTCGCACGCTATGAGGCGCTCGGGCGTGAGGCCGGGATCGACGGGAAGACCGCCAAGAGCCACCTCGATGTGCTTGAGCGGCTGTTCCTCGTGCGGATCCGTGCGTCGTGGCATGTCAACCTCGGCCAGCGCCAGGTCAAAGCACCGAAGCTGTATGTCTCCGATCCTGGGCTGCTGGCCGGCCTGATCGGCGTCGACGAACGGCGTCTGCGTGCCGACGATGGCTTGGCGGGGGCGCTGTTTGAGACGTTCGTCGCGACCGAGCTTGAGCGGCAGGCATCGTGGTCTGAGCAGCCACAATCGTTCTGGCATTACCGCGAGGGCGAGCGTGAGGTTGACGTGATCGCGGAGCGGCCCTCTGGCGAGGTCGTCGGGATCGAGGTCAAAGCGGCCGCCACGGTCCGGGCCCGCGACTTCGCGGGGCTTGTGCACCTCCGTGACCGCCTCGGGGCGCGGCTGCGGGCTGGGATCCTTCTCTACACGGGCCAGCGGACGCTGCCGTTCGGGGACCGCATGCACGCCGTCCCGCTGGAAGCGATCTGGCAATCAGAACAGCTGCGCCACCGGCCCCGAGCGTCCACCGTCTGAGCGACAATCCGAGAAGCTCGCGCGTCACTCGATGATCAGCGGGACGATCCCAATGCGTGCGCAAGCCAAAGCCGTGACATTTGCGGTTGCGCCGCGCCCAGGAAATGCATATTTGCAGCGCAAACGCGCTGTTGAGCTGCGTACTGTGACGGCGGAGGTCGCGGGCTTCGAGTCGCGTCGCTCCCATACACGAAATCACCTGGCGACGGCGTCATCCGCAACCGTTCATTCCGCCGGTCTGGGGGCTTGCTAAGAACGGCGCGTGGAGCGAGCCGCCGTCGCGGCGGACGGCGTGGACGTCGCGTAGTTGGGCCGGCAGAGGCAGATGTCGCAGGCGGCGGCTCACGGATGCCGGTGGCGAGCGTTCGCCGAAGCGCTCGCCTCCGCCTGGCTGGGCTGAGCGCGGGTGCCCTGGCCCGACGGTGGTGGTGCACGGCGCCGGTCCCTGACTGCGGAACCTGATCCACCGCCGAGACTCCGCGGCCGGACCGCTCGGCCTGCCCAGGGGCCCGCGGACCCGCGGTCACGTCGCGCGAATCACAGCCGCGGTGATCGTCATCTGAAACCAGATCAGGCGGACGCCGGCCCGGGCGGTCGCCGCCCCTGGGGCAGCCGGCCCGCTGGCTCGGCTGCCCCGCCCGACCGTCCCCCTCACTGCTCGAAGTAGTGCCCCGTCGCCAGGTCATCGAGCAGCCCGGGCTGCATCGGCTCCCAGCCGAGCGTCGCACGCGTCCAGGCGTTTGACATCGGGTTGTCAACGCCGGCAAACGCGGCGAGAAAGCCCAGGTACGCGGGCGCCTCTTCGACGCTCACGCCGCGCGCGGGCACACCGGCGCCGCGGCCGATGGCCTCGGCGATCTGTCTGAAGGGGATGCCCTCCCCCTCGACTCCGTGGTAGCGGCTCCCGGCTGGGCCGCGCTCGAGCGCTAGCCGGTAGAGGCGGGCGATGTCCCGGGTGTTGGCGGCCGGCCAGCGGTTGGCGCCGTCCCCGATGTAGGCGGAAAACCCGTGCTTGCGTGCGAAGCCGATCAGGGTCGGCACGAAGCCGTGCTTATCGAGGTCACTGTGAACGGTCGGAGCCAGGCGCACTGTGCCCGAGCGGACGCCCTGGTCAGCCAGCCCGATGAGGTGGTTCTCGGCCTCGATGCGCGGGAAGTCACCGCTCACCGCGTCCTGTTCGGTGCCGACCCTGCCGGGCCTGGTCAAGCCGAGCACCAGTGAGCCACTGGCGCCGACGAATGGTCTGTCGCTGCCCGCCAGGGCGGCGCCGATGGCCCTGATGGCCGCCAGGTCCGAGGCTGCCGCGGCCGCGAAGTCCCCGCTGAACGCGAGGTCGTGACGCATCGCCAGGTGGATCACGCCGTCAGTCTCGGCGGCGGCCAGCGCGAGGTCATCCGGATCGGTGAGGTCGCCGCGGCGAACCTGCGCGCCGAGCGCCTTGACCTTGGCGGCAGCCTCGTCGCTGCGGGCGAGGCCGAGCACCGTGTGGCCGTTGGCGATCAGCTCGGGGATGACGGCGGATCCGATGTGTCCAGATGCGCCGGTGACGAAAACATGCATGGAGACCTCTGCGTGTTGTGTTGTGGAGTCGAGCAGCGCCGCGCTCGATGTCATTTAGTGCCATCACGTTAGCACAGCTATGTCACGGAGTGTCATCAGCTACGCTTGCGGGCTATGCGCTGGCTTCCGGACGCGATGGGCAGACTTCAGGCCGCTGCCCTCGAGCTCTTCCTGGAGCGCGGCTACGAGGCCACGACCGTGGCGGACATCGCCGAGCGGGCGGGGCTTACCAAGCGGACCTTCTTCCGCTACTTCGCAGACAAGCGTGAGGTGCTCTTCATAGGCTCCGAGCGGCTCGTCGAGGCGTTCGTGGCGGCCGTCACGCAGGCACCCGCGGAGGCGCCGCCGCTGGCTGCGATGGAAGCCGGCCTGCACGCGCTGGGCGACAGCTTCACCGCCGAACGCCACCGGTTCGCCGCCGAGCGCGCCGCGATCATCGCCTCGAGCCCCGAACTTCAGGAGCGCGAGCTGATCAAGCTGGCGGCCATGGCCGCCGCCGCCGCCGCCGCGCTGCGCGCGCGCGGTGTCGGTGAGCCCGCCGCCACGCTCGCCGCCGACGCCGCGATCACCGTGTTTCGCGTCGCCTTCTCTCGCTGGGTCGCCGATGACCGCCCCGAGGGCTTCCGGGCGCTCACGCGCGAATCGCTGGACACGCTCCGGATGCTGGCGGCTGCACCGTGAGCATCCACGCAAGCGGGTGCCGGCGGGTCGGCGCCGGCGGGCGCGGGTACGCCGGGGGCCGGCCGTGCGGATCGCGAACGGCCGGCCCCCGGCGTTTCCTGCCCGCCTCAGCGGCGGGTGGCGGCAGCCTGTTCCCTGGCAGAGTGGCCCTGGCAGCGTTGTGGGGCGGGAACGTCGCGCATCACTTCATCCACGTGCTGGCCGCAGCCGGCCCACGTGATCTTGCCGCAAACGTTGCACTTGACTGCGTGACACATGTCGCTCTCGTTTCTGTGGTTGGGTTTGGTGGAGGGTTGGTCTATGCGAGCCCGAGAAACAGCCGTTCCAGCGCGTCCAGGTCGGGGCCGCCGCTCGAGGCGCCGCTGACACAGTCGTGCATCGCCTCGGCAACGATTTTGAAGCCGGCCCGCTCGACGGCATGAAGGACCGCGGAAAGCTGCGTGAGAACCTCGTCGCACGGCTGGTCGGCCTCCACGGCGCGGATGACGGCGTCGAGCTGACCCTGGGCGCGCCGCAGACGGTTGACGATACGGTGGTGACGCTCCGAACGCTGCGTCGAGACGGAGGTCTCCGGAACGGGTGCGGCGATCATGCGGCGAGCCTCCCCGTGCTCGCTTCGCGGGCGCTCAGTGAGCCGTGAACGTGCCGGTAGGTGGTCAGGCCACCGGACAGGCTGGTGGCGTTGAAGCCGGCCAGGCGGAGCGCTCGGTGGGCCAAGTACGAGCGCATTCCGGAAGCGCAGATCACGACAACGCGCTGGTCGCCGGCCAGCGCGCGCAACTCGTCGATGTGGTCGCGGAGTTCTGTGTGAGGCACGTTGACTGCGCCCGGCAGATGGCCCGAGCGGAACTCTCCACGTGAGCGCACATCGAGCAGGAGGTGGCGATCATCAGCTTCCGGCAGGTCTTGCGCGTAGGTGGCCGCAAGCGTGCCGTCGAGCAGGTTGGCGCCGACCATGCCGGCGAGGTTGACCGGGTCCTTGGCCGACCCGTAAGGCGGCGAGTAGGCCAGATCGAGCTCGACCAGGTCGGCGGCCGTCAGGGCGGAGCGAATCGCGGTCGCGAGCACGTCGATGCGCTTGTCGACGCCGGCTTTGCCCGCTATCTGCGCGCCGAGCAACCTCCCGCCTTCACGGTCGAAGTGGAGCAGCATGTGCAGCACCTGGGCGCCTGGGAAGTAAGAGGCGTGATGCCTGGGGTGCAGGTGCGCGGTCACGTGAGCGACGCCAGCCGCCGCCAGGGTCCTGCGGTTCGCCCCGGTGCTGGCCACGGTGAGCTCGCCAATCCGCGCGATCACCGTTCCGACAGCGGCCGGCAGGGGACGTGTCGCAGCGCCGAAGATGTTGTCTGACACGATCCGGCCGGCGCGGCTTGCAGGTCCCGCGAGCGCGACCATCCGACGCTCCCCGCTGGTCGCGTCGGATGCCAATGCGGCATCGCCGACCGCCCAGACGTGTGGCAGGTTCGTGCGGCCCTGGGCATCGGTGATGAGCGATCCGCGCTGCTCTGCGACACCCGCCGAAACGAACAACGAGGTGGCCGGCCGCACGCCGGTAGCAAGGATGATCAGGTCGGCGCTGAGTGCTGACCCGTCGGAGAACTCCACGACGCTGTCATCTCGGCCGTGCTCGATGCGCTCCGCTGTGAGCCCGACTCGCAGATCGACGCCCAGCTCGCGTAGGGCCTCGGCGGCAACGGAGGCTGTCTCCTCGTCGAGTGGCGGCAGCACATGCGAGCCGGCCTCCACGAGCGTCACCGGGAGCTCGCGCAGCGCGAGAGCCTCCGCGATCTCCACGCCGATGAAGCCTGCGCCGAGCACGAGCGGCCGCCAGTTGCGGCGCAGGCCCTCCGAAGTGTGGCCGTCAGACAGCGTTTCGTAGACCCGGAGCGCATCGTCTACGGTGCGGAGCGTCTGCACGCGGGGATGGTCGAGTCCTGGTATGGGCGGCCGGGCGGTCTCGGTGCCCACCGCGATGATCAGCTCGTCGTAGGCGATCTCCTCGGCGCCGTTGGGCGTGATCACCTCGACGACGCGGTGCTCTGCGTCAAGGGCAGTCACCTCGTGCTCGGTGCGGACGTCGAGGTTCAGCCAAGCGCGCAGTGTCTCAGGCGTGTGGACGGTCAGTTGGTCAGGATCGTCGATCTCGCCGCCGACGTAATAAGGCAGCGCGCAGCTCGCCGACGATACGTGGCGCTGGCGCTCGAGGACGATGATCTCAGCGGTTTCGCTGTGGCGGCGCGCGCGCGCGGCGGCGCTCATGCCAGCCGCGGTGCCGCCGACGATCACGAGGCGGCCGGGGGCGGTGGTCGAGCGATCGCCAAGCACCGCTCTACTACTGTGTGCTTGTTCTTGGTCCATGGCAGCAGCATACCCCATGGGGTATCGATGCGCAATCGCCGCTCACCGACGTGTCCTGCCTGGCGATGACAATGCCACAACTAAACAGGGGTGCGAGGGTGTAGTAGTCACGTGGCGACCTCGTCGCGAACGGTGGCCCCAGACCACCGTGGCGGGCCGGAGGAGTTCGAGGAATCAATCGGGAGTGCGAGACGGGATGGCAACTGCAGACCCGACTTCAGCTGGGTCCCGTCGAACGCCTGGGTGGGAGTCGGGCTGATGAAGGCGACCAAGGTCCTGGTCGCGCCGCCGACCTGCTCGGCCGCGCAGTCGATCCACCCCGAGGGCGATGCTCAGTCGTAGACGCCGCATGTGAGCTCCGTCAGCGCGGATGCACGGCGCACAGGGTGCCCTACGACTTCCTGGTCAACGCAGCCGGCCCCTCGCTGCAGCTCGACAAGACTGAGGGCCTGGGGCCGGAGATCGAGCGCATGCGCCGCGGCGAGCGGCGAACGTTGATCCTCGGTGCCGGCCACGGCACCTGCACGTGCGAGGGGGCGACCTTTGAGTACATCGTCAACCTCGAGTTCGAGCCGCGTCGAGTTCGAGCCGCGGCGCCACGGCGTGCGCTACAGAGCCGACATCACCGGGATCACCAACGAATACGAGCGCGGGACCGATTGGGTCACACGCGCGCACGTGCAGAGGGTGGAGCAGGATCGCATCGTGTGCGAGACGCTCGACGGCGGCGTGAGCGAACGCGAGTTTGACTTCGCGATGCCGCTGTCCCGTGCAGCGGCGTCGGCCTCGAGGCTGACGGACGTGATGGCGCCACGATCACCGATCGCCTCTTCCTGCCCAGCGACTTCATGCGCGTGGAAGCAGAACACGACCAGAAGCCATAGGCCGAGTGGAAGGCCGCTGACCGGCCCCGCACCTGCCAGTCGCCGGCCCGCCAGTAGATCTTCGCGGCTGGCGGCGCCTTCGCGCCCTCACACCAGATCTCCATGCCCCACACGAGCCCCGACGGCACCGTGATGGCTCCTGCGCCTACCCACGAGGCGTCGATCGCCGAGATGGGCGCCGCGTGCGTGGCCTCCGCCGGCGCGAGCCCCTTCGCCGGCACGGCCGCGTCGATGATCGTCTACCCGATCGTCCCCGACTAGGATCGCCTCCCGCGGTAGGCAGATGAACGAAGATCAGGCTCGCTACGCGCCCAAGCTGGCGCGGTTCGCCGTCCTTCGTCGCACGTTCGTGCCATTGCAGACCTGGCGCCTTGCGGTCATCAACCCGAAGATGCTCGACATCACTCGCCGCAACCACAGCGGTGGCCATCAGCGCTGAGGGGCGATCGCGCACCGATCGGATCGCAGAGCCTCGCCACCCCTGCGCTCTGCCAGCCCCGCCGGCGCCCGACCGATTCGTCGCTCGCCGGCGGGGCTGGCAGCGTGATGGTGCGTCAGCTCGACGCCTTGCTCCCGGCCCCGAAGAGACGCCCAAAGATGCCGCCGCTGGAAGGCTGCTTGGGGTGCCCCTGGCACCATTGTGAAGCGGGGACTGAACGCCGAACCTGCTCGACGTGTTGGCCGCAGCCGGCCCAGGTGGTCTTTCCGCACTGCTTGCAGGTGACTGCTCGACACATCTGTTGCTCCTTGTCGTGGGTGGGGTCGGCGCTGCCGACCCTGCTGAACTATACAACGCTGTAGTGGTAGCGGGCGGTTCGGTCGGGGCGGCGGTCGGGTTGGTCGGTGTCCGGTCGCTGAGCGGTGAGGCGCCCGGTTCGGCCGCTGAGCGGTGAGGCGCCCGGTTCGGCCGCGGCCACCTCCACAACCGAGTGCTTGTGCTAGCGTATTACGCGTGACAACCGCTCGCCCAGTCCCACCGATGCCGCTCTCGGAGCCGCTCGTCGACCTCGTCGCCCAGCGCTTTCGCGTTCTGGGCGAGCCGATGCGGATCCGGCTGCTCGATCTTCTGCGCGAGGGCGAGGCCACGGTCGGCGAGCTTCAGCAGGCCCTGGGCGCCTCTCAGCAGAACGTCTCAAAGCACCTCGGCATCCTGCACGGTGCGGGGATGGTCACCCGCGCCAAGCGCGGCACGAGCGTCGTGTACGCGATCACCGATGACAGCGTGTTCGATCTCTGTGAACAGGTGTGTGGCGGCATCCGCCGCCAGCTCTCGGACATGGAGTCGATCCTCGGGCAGCCGTCCTGAGCGCGCTAGCGCTTGGTGGCGACGAACAGGCAGGTGCGTGAGCCGACCCTCAGCGGACCGGCCAGCGCAGGCATCCTCGCGGCCAGATGCCCCCGAGAGGGCGAGGCGCTCATGTAGTCGCGGGCCGCTTCGGCATCGGCCAGCGTCAGCCATGCCTCGACCCGCCTGGCGCTCACCGCGCCGAAGTGGCGAGCGAGCGCTGCCTCCCCGTTCTCGGCACTGAACGGCAGCTCCCAACGCTGCTCATCGACGAGCGACCAGAGCTCGCTCAGATGCCGCTCACTGTTGGTCACGGCCACCAGCGAGCCGCCAGGCCGGAGCACCCGTGTCATCTCCGCCAGGCCACGGTCGAGGTCGGGCAAGTGGTAGAGCATCCATGCGGCGACCACACAGTCAAACCGGCCGTCGGCGAAAGGCAGCGACTGCACGTCGGCAACTTCGGCGCTCAGACCGCGGGCACGCACGAGCTGCACCATGCGCGGCGAGATGTCAACCGCTCGGTAGTCCGCGACACCTGCCTCCACGAGGCGCTGACCGAGTTCGCCGCCGCCCGGGCCGACCTCGAGGATGGAGTCGGGCGCCAGTGCCAACACGGTTTGCGCCAGCACCTCCTTCATGTCCTCGCCGTCGATGCTCTCGTACAGCGCTCGTCTGGCCGCGAGGCCGGTCTCGGTGGCGTATTCGCGGGCGACGGCGGCCGGATCGTTCAGGCGCGACACGCTCCCCAGCCTACAGCCCCATGGGCGTCGCGGATCGGCCGGCGCGGCCATCCGCTGAGCCGGTTGCTCATGGCTGCGCGCGCGCTGCCGATCTACTCAGGTGTAGCCAACAACAGGGCCCGCGTCCAGCGACGACCACCGTGCAAACGACAGCTCCAGATAGACCGACCGGCCAGGACGCCCCTGAGCGTCGGGTGCGAGAGCTCCACACTCGCTCGGCTGACGGGCTGGACGTGGCGCTGCTCTGGTGTGTTGCCGACGACCTGGTCTTCGTCCGCGTCGAGGACAGGCGCACAGGCGACACGTTCTCGGTCCCCGTCGCGCGCGGACAGTCGCCGCTCGAGGTCTTTCACCATCCCTACGCATACGCGCCCGCGTACGCCGCGCTCGAGCTCTGAGCCGAGCGGCGGATCAAGGTAAGCTCGCCCGGTGTCCGAGCGCCGGATCGCGATCATCGGCTACGGCCTGGCGGGCAGGGTATTCCACGCTCCGCTCGTACAGGCGACCGATGGCCTGAACGTCGCCGCGATCGTCACGGCGAACGCGGAGCGCCAAGCTCAGGCGCGCCAGGATCACCCTCACGCCCGTCTGCTGGCCGACACGGACGCGCTCTGGGCGCTCGCGGGCGAGCTGGACGCCGTGGTCATCGCCACCACCAACGACTCGCACGTGGACCTGGCGATGCGCGCGATCGATCTGGGCCTCGCGGCGGTCGTGGACAAACCGCTGGCGCCAACCTTGCAGGCTGCCAACGACCTGGTAGCGCACGCTGAGGCGAGCGGTGCTCTGCTCACCGTCTTTCAGAACCGCCGCTGGGACTCAGACCAGCTCACGCTCGCGCGCCTGATTGCGAGCGGCGCGCTCGGCCAGGTGCTCCGCTACGAGTCGCGCTTCGAGCGCTGGCGCCCGCAGCCGCGACCCGACGCGTGGCGCGAGCGCTCCGCCCCTGAGCAGGGCGGCGGGCTGCTGCTCGACCTCGGCAGCCATCTCGTGGACCAGGCGCTCCAACACTTCGGGCCGGTGCGGAGCGTCTACGCGGAGATCTCCCACCATCGCCGGACCCCTGCCGATGACGATGTGTTCCTCGCGCTTTCCCACTGCTCCGGCACGATCAGTCATCTGCGCGCCTCGGTGCTCGCGGCGGCACCCGGCCCGCGGCTGCGGGTGTTGGGCACACAGGCGGCACTGATCGTGCGTGAGCTCGACTCGCAGGAGGAGCGCCTGCGCGCCGGCCGGCGCCCCGACACCGACCCAGAGTGGGGAGTTGAGCCGGTGCACGCTCACCCGCGCCTGATCGCCGGCGAGCGTAGCGTTCCGCTGACGCCCGAGCGCGGCGCCTGGCAGACCTTCTACGCGCAGCTGCGCGACGCGCTCGACGCGCGCGCGGGCGGCCGCGAGCCGGTGCCACCGGTCGACTCGTCCGACGCGGTCCAGGCTCTCCGCGTGCTGGAAGCGGCGCAGGCGAGTGCCGCTTCCAGCACCGTCGTCACGCTGGCGTAGGATGGCCAGCGGTGGTGTTGACGGAGTGAACCTGTGTTTGGAGGTGATGGTGGATGTATCGCCTGGTGTCGTGGATGCGGCGGCGGCTTGGTGTGTCGGTGTCGCTGGCGGTGGTGTTGCTTGGTGGCGCGTCGGCGGCGGTGGCGTTGGCGGCCACGCGGCCTGCGCCGAGGATCTCCGCGTGCGTGCAGCGCCGCGGCGGGGTCATGTACATGGCGCGGCGCTGCCGGCGTGGTGACCGTCGCGTCGTGTGGTCTGTGCGCGGGCCCCAGGGTTTGCGTGGTCTGAGGGGCCTGGTCGGTCGTGCTGGTGCGGCTGGGCCCGCGGGTCCTGCGGGTGCGACCGGCGCGCAGGGTGGTGCTGGGCTGAGCGGCGCTACTGGCGCGAGGGGTCCCGCGGGCGCGACCGGTGCGACCGGTCCCGCCGGGCCGGGAGCGCAGTCCTTTACGGGCTCCGGTAGCTACACCGTGCCCTCCGGGGTGTCGATGATCGAGGTTGAGGCCTGGGGTGCCGGCGGTGGCGGCGGCGGCTATGTGTCCGGCGCCAGCAGTGGTGGCGCCGGCGGTGGCGGCGGCGCAACGGCTACTGGCCTGATTGCCGTAGCGGTCGGCTCCACCTGCGCCGTCACGGTCGGCGCCGGTGGCGTCGGCGGCGCTCAGACAATAAACGGCTCGGCGGGTACCAGCACCGAGGTATCGTGTGGATCGGCTACGGTGCTGGCAGGGGGCGGCGGTGGCGGGTCTGGCGGCAGCGGGTCCGTGGGCTCGGGCGGCACGACTGGCTATTCGGGAGATGCGATCGGTCTCACCAGCAGCGCGGGGGGGACCGGAGCGACCGGTACGGGGAACACCGGCGGCGCTGGAGGGGCCAACGGTGGCGGCAGCGGCAGTGGCGCGTCCAGCAGTTCCAACGGCGGCAATGGCGGTACCGGTGGTGGCGGTGGCGGTGGTGGCGCCCTCGGTCCCGGCAGCGCCAACGGTAGCGGCGGCGCCGGTGGTAACGGCTTGGTGGTGATCATCCCAGTTCATTGAGTGCAGGCGTCGGCGAGTGGGCCGCCGGCAGGCGGCCCGCTCGCACTCGCCACCGCTGCGGTGGGGGTCCCGGATGGCCGGCGTCACACCGCATGCGCGGCGAGCGCGCGTGGCGGCTTGTGATCTCAGTCCGCGTCGAGCATCGGCATGCGGATCCCGCCCGCCCGCGCGACCTGGGCGGCCTGCTCGTAGCCCGCGTCGGCGTGGCGGACCACGCCGATCCCGGGGTCGGCGACCAGGACGCTTTGGAGCCGATCGGCAGCCAGCGGGCTGCCGTCGGCAACCACGACCTGGCCTGAGTGGATCGACTTGCCCATGCCGACGCCGCCGCCCTGGTGCACCGACACCCAGCTCGCGCCGCAGGCGGTGTTCAGGAGCGCGTTCAAAATGGGCCAGTCGGCGACGGCGTCGGAGCCGTCGAGCATCGCCTCGGTCTCGCGCTGCGGGGAGGCGACCGAGCCGGTGTCGAGGTGGTCGCGGCCGATCACGACCGGGCCGCGCAGCTGCCCGGAGGCGACCATCTCGTTGAAGCGCAAGCCCGCCAGGTGGCGCTCGCCGTAGCCCAGCCAGCAGATCCGGGCCGGCAGCCCCTGGAAGTGGACCTTCTCGCGCGCGAGGCGGATCCAGCGGGCGATGTGCTCCTGCTCGCCGAAGAGCTCGAGGATCGCCTCGTCGGTTCGGTGGATGTCGGCCGGGTCACCGGATAGAGCGACCCAGCGGAACGGGCCCTTGCCCTCGCAGAACAAGGGCCGGATGTATGCGGGCACGAACCCGGGGTAGGAGAACGCGTCGCTGTCGCCGTGCTCGAACGCCAGGCCGCGCAGCGCGTTGCCGTAGTCAAACGCCTCCGCCCCGGCCGCTTGCAGCGCCCGGATCGCGCCGACGTGCGCGAGCACGGACTCGCCCACCCGCCGCAGGTACTCGGACGGATCGGACGCGCGCAGCACCGCCGCCTGCTCCATCGTCAGCCCCGCCGGGATGTAGCCGTTCAGGGGGTCGTGCGCGGAGGTCTGGTCGGTCACCACGTCAACCGCCGCCCCCCGGCGCACGAGCTCCGGCAGCACCTCTGAGGCGTTGCCGAGCAGCCCGATCGAGAGCGCCCGCCCCGCGCGCGCCGCCGCCGCCAGGCGCGCCAGGGCGTCATCCAGATCGGCCGCCCGCTCATCCAGGTAGCCGGTCTGGATACGCCGCTCGATCCGCTGCAGGTCGGTCTCGATGCAAAGCGCCGTGCCGCCGCACATCGTGATCGCAAGCGGCTGCGCGCCGCCCATGCCGCCCAGGCCGGCGGTCACCACCAGGCGCCCGCGCAGGTCACCCCCGAAGCGCTTGCGCGCCGCCGCCGCGAAGGTCTCATACGTGCCCTGGAGGATCCCCTGCGAGCCGATGTAGATCCACGACCCGGCGGTCATCTGCCCGTACATCATCAGCCCGGCGGCGTCCAGCTCGCGGAAGGTCTCCCAGTTGGCCCACTCGCCGACCAGGTTGGAGTTGGCGATCAGCACCCGCGGCGCCCGCTCGTGGGTCTCGAACACCGCCACCGGCTTGCCCGACTGCACCAGCAGCGTCTGGTCGTCCTCCAGGACCGTCAGCTCGCGCTTGATCGCCTGAAGGCACGCCTGGTTACGGGCCGCCTTGCCGATGCCGCCGTAGACGATCAGCTCCGCCGGGTTCTCGGCCACGTCCGGGTGGAGGTTGTTCTCGAGCATCGCGAGCGCCGCCTCCTGCGCCCAGCCGCGGCAGCGCGGAGGCCGCCCGGGCCCGCCGGCTGCGGGCCTGCCGCCTGCGGGCCCACCAGTTGCGGGTGTGCCGCCGGCGCTCATGGGTAGATCGCCCTCAGCTTCGAGGCCTCGGAGACGTGGGTGATCGCGCTGGCGAGCGCCGCGGTGCGGTTCTCCACCCCCAGGTCGGTCGCGGTGGCGCGCACGCGGTCGTAGGCGGAGCGCATCTGCGTGCGCAGCCGCTCCTGCACCTCCAGGGCCTGCCAGCTGTACTTCTGGTGACTCTGCACCCACTCGAAGTAGCTGACGATCACGCCTCCGGAGTTGGCCAGCACGTCCGGCACCACCACGACCCCGCGCTCTGCGAGGATGCGGTCGGCAGCCGGAGTGGTGGGGCCGTTGGCGCCCTCCACCACCAGCTTGCAGCGCAGCCGTGGGGCGTTGTGCTCGGTGATCTGCTCCTCGCGCGCCGCAGGCACGAGCACGTCGCAGTCGAGCTCGAGCATCGCCTCGCCGTCGACCGGCTCGGCGTCCGGGAAACCCTCCAGGTAGTAGTGCTCGGCCACCCAGCGCAGGACCGCCGGGATGTCCAGCCCGTGCGGGTTTGCGATCGCGCCACGGATGTCTGAGACGGCGACGACCTTGGCGCCGCGCGCGTGCAGCTCCCGGGCCGCCACCGAGCCGACGTTGCCGAAGCCCTGCACCACGAAGCGTGACTCCGGAAGCGACCAGCCGAGCTCCTCGAAGGCGCTCTCAATCGAGAAGACGACGCCCAGGCCGGTCGCGTCGTGGCGCCCGACGGTGCCGCCCAGCGCCACCGGCTTGCCGGTCACCACCGCCGGCACCGAGTAGCCGACCGACTGCGAGTAGGTGTCATAGAACCAGGCCATCTCGCGCTCGCTGGTACCCATGTCGGGCGCCGGGATGTCCATGTCCGGCCCCACGACCGGCAGCAGCTCGGCCGTGTAGCGGCGCGTGATCCGCTCCAGCTCGCCGGCCGAGAGCGTGTAGGGGTCGCAGCGCACGCCGCCCTTGGCGCCGCCGAACGGCAGCCCAGCCAGCGAGCACTTCCAGGTCATCCACATCGCCAGCGCGGCGCACTCGCCGAAGCCGAGGTCGGGCGCGTAGCGCAGGCCGCCCTTGGTCGGGCCCATCGCGAGCGTGTGCTGCACCCGGTAGCCGGTGTAGTTGACAACCTCGCCGGAGTCCATCCGCACCGGAAAGTTGCAGACCAGCGAGCGGCGCGGCTCGAGCAGCCGGGTGCGGACCTCATCCTCCAGGGCCAGCACGTCAGCCGCGCGGGCGAACTGGCGACAGGCCATGGCGTAGAGCGGCGAGTGCCACTCCTCGCCCAGCGGCACGTCGTCAAAGCGCGGCTGTCCAGCCGTCATCCCGCCCGGCCGCGCCGCTGCTTGGCCGGGCGCCGAACCGTCATCCAGGGCAGTTGCGGTCATCGCCCCGGCGCTCCGCCGCTCGTCGGATCAGGCATATCTCCTCCTCGGTCGTCGCGTCGCCGCGATCTGGTTGGGCTGCCATGGACCATACGCCTTCGGCTGGCGTCAGCGCAGGTCATCCGGGCGTGTAGACTCTGTACAGATTTTGTAGAGCTTCTGTCTGGACCCCGGAGTGTTCGACGCCGCGATCGATGATCTGCTTGACCGCACCGTCTTGGCGGGCTACACCAGCGTCGGTTACCGGCTGCGCAGCCGGTCGTGGCCCCCGGCCGCGCTCGAGCCGCTCCCCGGCGGGGTCGTGATGATCACCGGCGCCGCATCGGGGCTGGGCCTGGCCGCGGCCGCCGGCTTCGCCCGGCTGGGGGCCACGGTCTGGCTCGTCGTGCGCTCACAGGCGCGCGGCGAGGAAGCGCTCGGTGCGCTGCGCAGGCGCGGGCTCGGCGCCAGCCTGCGGATCGGGGTCTGCGACCTCAGCGATCTGGGCTCGGTCAGGCGCTTCGCGGACGAGTTCCGGGCGGCGTCCGAGCGTCTGGATGTCCTGGTCAACAACGCCGGCGTCCTCACCGCCTCGCGCGAGGTCTCGGCGGATGGGATCGAGCTCACCTTCGCCGTGAACGTCGTGGCGCCGTTCCTCCTGACCAACCTGCTGCTGCCGCGGCTGATCGGGGGTGCCGGTGCCGGGGCCGGTGCCGCGACCGCGAGGGAGGGGTTTTGCGTCGCTACGACGCAAAACCCCTCCCTCGCGGCGGGCGTAGACCCCTCTCTCGCCCCGGACGCCGCTCTCGCCGTGGGCGCTGCCGCTGGGGCCCGCATCATCAACGTCTCCTCGGGCGGCATGTACCTCCGGCGGCTGCGTGTCGAGGACCTGCAGAGCGCGCAAGGGCGCTTTGACGGCGCCGCCGTCTACGCGCGCAGCAAGCGCGCCGAGGTCGTGCTCACCGAGCTCTTCGCAGAGCGCCTGCACGCCGCTCCGGTGGCCGTGCACGCGATGCACCCAGGGTGGGCGGACACGCCGGGCTTGCAGGCTTCGCTGCCGGGCTTCAGCCGGCTGGTGCGGCCGCTGCTGCGCACGCCCGAACAGGGCGCCGACACGATCGTCTGGCTCGGCGCCGCCGCGGAGCCGGGCCGCTCGAGCGGCCGCTTCTGGCACGACCGGCGTGCCCGGCCCACGCACCTGCTCGGCCTCGCGCGCGAGACCGAGCGCGAGCGCGAGGCGCTGTGGTCGGCGTGCGTCGAGCTTGCCGGCCTGAGTGATAGACCAACTGACAGACCATGGGAGATGAGCGATGGCGCGCTACCGAGCCACAGTTGAGACCGACCGGGACGCCGGCGAGGTCTTCACCTACCTGAGCGACTTCTCCACGACCGCGGAGTGGGATCCGGGCGTGATCGAGGCGCAGCAGCTCGACCCCGAGATCAGGGTCGGCTCGCGCGTGCGTCTGCTCGCGAGCTTCCGCGGCCGGGAGGCGGAGCTCGTCTACACGGTCGTCCGCTACGAGCCGCCGCGGCTGATCACGCTGCGCGGTGAGAACGCCACCGTCGTCTCGCTCGACACCATCGAGGTGGACGCGATCGACACCCCTGCGAGCGGAGCCGCGCGAGCGCGCGTCACCTACGATGCGCAGCTGACCATGAAGGGCATCCTGCGCATCGGCGAGCCGCTGCTGGCCCGGGCCTTCAAGCCGGTCGGCGACAACGCGCTCGCCGGGCTGCGAGCCAGGCTGGCGGATGCCTCGCGGCCACTCGCGTCGCCCGGAGCGGCCGCTGATGCGGGAGCGCCCGCCGAGCCGTGAGCCAGCGCGTCCTCGTCACCGGCGCGACCGGCTTCGTCGGCGGCCGGCTGGCGCGCGAGCTGGCCGCGGCCGGCGCGGAGGTTCGCTGCCTGGTACGCAGCCGCACGAGTCCCGGGGGGCGGGCGCTCGAGCGCGAGGGATTCAGTCTGCACGAGGGTGACGTGCTGGACCCGCCCAGCCTGCGCGGGCTCGGCGCCGGGGTCGATGCGGCCTACTACCTGATCCACTCGATGGGGCGCGGCAACTCCGGTGAGTTCGCCGCGCGCGAGCGGGCGGCCGCGGTCGCGTTCGCCCAGATGGCGCGAGCCGAGGGCGTCGGCCGCGTGATCTACCTCGGCGGTCTGGGCGAGGCGCACTCGCGTCATCTGCGCTCGCGCCACGACACCGCGCTCCTGCTGCGCGAGTACGGGCCGCCGCTGACCTACTTTCGCGCGGGCATGGTCGTGGGCCCTGAGAGCGAGTCCTACCGCACGCTGCGCTATCTGGTCCAGCGCCTGCCCGCGATGATCGCGCCGGCGTGGCTTCGCAACGAGACCCAGCCGATCCACGTCGACGACGCGCTCGCGTTCCTGGCGCGCAGCCTCGAGCTCGACGCCTCGACCGGCCAGGAGATCCAGATCGGCGGCCCGGACGTGCTCTCCTACGCGGAGATGCTCGACCGCATGGCCGCGATCCTCGGCATCCCCCGCCGGCCGCGCGTGCCGGTGCCGCTGATCACGCCCTGGCTCTCATCACTGTGGGTGGGCCTGGTCACGCCGGTCGACGCCGGCGTGGCGCGCCCGCTGATCGAGGGGCTCGCCTCACCCACCGTGGTCACCGACCCGGAGCCGATGCGCGGCTTCGCCATAGATCCGATCGGCTTTGACGAGGCCCTGCGCCTGGCTGTCGCCGCCGACCCTGAGCTCTCCCGCGCGCGGCCCGCTGGCCGCGCGCGCGGCTGAAGGCGATGCCCGAGAGCGTCTGGGACTACCCGCGCCCGCCGGCCGTCGTGGCCGAGGGGCGACGGGTGCGGGCAGAACTCGCCGGCGTGCTGCTCGCCGACTCCACGCGGGCGCTGCGCGTGCTCGAGACGAGCCACCCGCCGACGATCTATGTCCCGCCCGCCGATCTGCGCATGGACCTGCTGTGCGCGAGCGAGCATCCGTCGAGCTGGTGCGAGTTCAAGGGACGGGCCGGCTATCTGGATGCGGTCATCGGCGGCCGGCGCTTTGCGGCTGTCGGCTGGCGCTACGACGAGCCGTCGGCGGGTTACGAGGTTCTCGCGGGCGCCGTCGCGTTCTATCCCGGCCGGCTCGACGCGGCCTGGCTGGGGGAAGAGCGGGTCGCGGCACAGGCCGGAGACTTCTACGGCGGTTGGATCACGAGCGAGCTCGTGGGGCCGTTCAAGGGCGGACCGGGGACGGCGGGCTGGTAGCGCGAGGGCGCTCCGGCGGCTCGGCGCTTGAGCCCCTCAGGCCGCTTGCGGCCGCGGTCCGAACAGCTCGTCGAGCTCGCGTGCGGCGACGACCAGGTCGCCGCCCAGTCGCTGCAGCCGCAGGCGCCGGGAGAGCTCGTCGCTCACGCCGGGCCCGCTCAGCAGCACGGGCGTCTCGCGCGCCAGACGGCGCAGCGCCGGGCCTTCTGCGTCCAGCAGCGCCGGTGCGAATGCCGACAGCACGCACACCGTCGGCCCGGTTGCAGAGACCGCCTGGCGCACCGTGTCGATCGGCGTGTCGGTGCCGAGAAAGACGATGCGCCAGCCGTAGCTGCGCAGCACCAGGCCGAAGGCGATCAGGCTGATGTCGTGCCGCTCGCCCGGGACGCAGGCGAGCAGGGCCAGCGGCCCGCTCCCCCTGCCCCACAGCCGGGCCAGCGCCATCAGGCGAGCGCGGATCAGGTTGCTGGCGAAGTGCTCCTGGCCGATCGTCGGCGCGCCACCCTCCCAGGCGGCGCCGACGGTTCTGAGCGCCGGCAGCACGAGTTCCGTCAGGCAGGCCTCGAGCCCGTAGGCGGCCAGCACATCGTCGATCACCGCGTGCACGGCCCCCTCGTCGTAGCCGCCGAACGCCGCGAGCAGCCGTTCGCGCGCGAGCGCCAGGTCGCCGGTATCGGCCGTGGCCGCGCCGACGGGAGCGGCGCTCAGCGCCGCCGAGGCCGCCTCCGCAGCGGAGAGCCCCTGTGCGAGCCCGCGGAGCATCAGCTCCACGCGCCGCGCGTCGGCGTCGCCGTAGAGCCGGAAGCCGCCGGCGGAGCGCGCCGGAGCGAGCAGGCCGTAGCGGCGCTCCCAGGCTCGAAGTGAGGTGGCTGGGACACCGACACGGCGCGCGAACTCTCCGATCCTCAAGGCTTGCACGGTGACCACTTAGTCTATGCGAACCTTGGACGAAAGTTAGGCAGGCTCGATCCAGAGGGGTGCCTGGGCCGGGCGCTGCCGTTCTTTCGTTTCTTTCGTGCGGGACGGCCGATCGGGCGCGTATTTCTCGCTCGCCCGGGCCCGGCTTCTCAAGTCGTTGACATCCGCCACGCGGGCCGGTGATGAGCTTGCTCCTGTAGGCCCGGCATCCGTCTCGCAGCGTGAGTCCGGCCGCCGGCGGCACTGCCCAACCGACTGGAAGGAGTCCATGTGACGTGGTTTCAAGCCGTGCTCTTCGACAACGGTGACACGTTGTTCCACAAGGCGGACCGTGCGCCTGCGATCACCGGACTGGCGGCCCAGCTCGGCTGCCAGGTCGACCTGGAGCGTGCCCGCGAAGCCTGGCTCGAGGTCAAAGCCCACAAGCACGCGATCAGGGACGAGGCGCTCGTGTTCGGGCGCAACCGCTCCGCGGAGGGACACCGCCGTTACTACGGCGAGTGCTACGCGCCGCTCGACGCGATCGTCCCCGGCCTGGCGGAGAGCTTCTACGAGCAGTTCAAGACGAGCCCCGTGTCGATGATCCCCTACCCCGACACGGCGCCGACGCTCGCGGCGCTGCGCGACGCCGGTGTCAGCGTCGGCATCGTCTCCAACACCGGCTGGAACATCCGTGAGGGTTACGAGCGGGCGGGCCTGGACGTCTACATCGACGCCTGGGTGCTCTCGTTCGAGCACGGTATCGCCAAGCCGGAGCCGGAGATCTTCGCGATCGCCTGCGCGCAGCTGGACGTCGACCCGGCGGTGACGCTCATGGTCGGCAACAACGGCTACGCCGACAGCGGCGCGGTCGCGGCCGGCTGCGCGAGCCTGGTGCTGCCCAAGACGCGTCCGGGTGAGCGCCGCGGGCTCGACGCGGTGCTGCGCCTGGTCGGAATCGAACAACCGTCGGCGATCGGCGCGCTCTAAAGGGCGCGTCGCCAATCGAAAGGAGCCTCACATGCTGCTATCCGCCGCCGCCACCCTGCACGGGTGGCTGTACGGCACCTTTGACCCGCCCAACGCCATCAAGGCGCTGCTCTACGCGGCCACCTGGCTGGTGATGCTCGCCGGTGTGGTCTACCTGTTCGTGATCGCGCCCCGCCGCAACCGTGCCAACAGGTGGAGCACCGAGGACGTGTTCGTGCTCGCCATCCTGTCGGTGCTGCTCCTGGCCTGGGACACCTTCCTCAACGACCAGCTGTTCGGGCCGCTGGTCTCGAGCATCCCGGTGGCGGGCAACTTCCTGAACTGGATCCAGCTCCCGGACCTCCCCTACATGTTCATCGTCATGGTGGCGGTCGCCACGATCCGCAAACCGGGCACGGTGACCTCGCTGATCTTCGTCAAGCGTGTGCTCGGCGAGATCATGTTCTCGACCCACGGCCTGAACATCCCAAATTGGCCCGATGCGCTGGACGAGGGGATCCTCACCGACCTCTTCATCATGAGCCGCGGCGCCGGCCTGCTGTCCAGCCCGCGGGCGATGCTGATCGACGGATTCATCATCGGCGTGCTGCGCGGTGGCCCCAACGTCCTGGTCGGGGACGCCGTGCTCGACCCCTTCCTGAACGGCCAGATCCACACCTGGGCGAGCTTCATCGGCACGAACATCGCCGGCAGCGGCGGCTTCTTCGGCAACGCGATCGGTAACGGCATCGAGGCAGCCGTGACCGCGCCGCTCGCGGTCTCCGTCGCACGCGCGGTCGGGATAGCGTCCGGAACCACGGTCGGACGTGGCGGGTCGCCGACCGGCATGCCGGCGGTCGCGGGCTTCGGCGCGGTCACGGCCGGCGCCGCCGTTGCCGGCGGGGGCGCCTCCTCGTCCGGTTCTGGGGATGGCGGAGGGGAGCGGCGATGACGGGCACGCGGCCACTGCGCCGCTTCCTCATCCTCGCCGCGATTCTGGCGGCCGCGGTGCTGGCCGACGGGATCGTCCTGGCCGCCACCAACGGCCTCAGTTCGGACGCGACCCCCGTCTTCCCGGTGCTCGGCGGCTCGTTTGCCAAGACCCGCAACTCCGGTACTTCGCTGATCATCCTCGGCGTGCTGATGGAGCTCGTGATCGTCGCTGCCTGGATCGTGATGGGTCGCCGCGCGCGGCGGATCCAGGCCGGCGCCGGTGCCAGTCGGCCATGAGCCCGCGGTTTCAGTTGCGCGCCGCGATCAGCTCGTTCCGGTACCACGAGCAGGGGCCGGCGGTCCTCACCGGCATCGAGCTGTCGTTTCGGCCTGGGGAGCTGGTGGTGATCGCGGGCCCGTCGGGAAGCGGCAAGTCGACGCTCGCGCTGGCGCTCGCCGGCCTGGTCCCGGGCCGGGTCGGCGGTCGCCTGGACGGGCAGGTGATGCTGGACCGAGGCGGCGACGGCACGGTGGATCTGACGAGCGTGCCGCTGCACGAGGCGGCCCAGCATGTCGGCATCACCTTCCAGAACCCCGAGTACCAGCTGATCCAGTACCAGGTCGCGGCGGAGGTCGCCTTCGGCCCGGAGAACCTCGGGCTGCCGCACGAGGAGGTCGTGAGGCGGGTCCACGCCGCGCTGGCGGCCGTGCGCGCGGAGGAGCTGGCCGGGGAGGCGATCGGCAGCCTGTCCGGCGGTCAGAAGCAGCGGGTCGCGATCGCCGCGGCCCTGGCGATGGCGCCCCCGCTGCTGGTCCTGGATGAGCCCACATCCGACCTGGATCCGGTCGGCACCCAGCAGGTGATGGAGATCCTCTCAGGGCTGAGCCACGAGCGCGGGCACGGCGTGGTGCTCGTCGAGCACAAGCTCGACGAGGTCGTCCGCTACGCCGACCGCGTGATCCTCGTCGACGGCGGCCGCGTGGTCGTCGACGAACACCCGCGCCGCGCCTTCACGCCCACGGCCCGCTGGCACGCGGCGGGGGTGAGGCCGCCGGAGCTCGTCACGCTCGCCGAGCTGACGCCCGAGTGGTTTGCGTCCGGCGTACCGCTAACGGTTGAAGAGGCCGCGCAGGCGCTGGCCGATGCTGGGATCCAGTCGTGCGCGGCGCGCCGGGCGCCGTCGCCTCCGGCCGCTGACGCGCCGCGTCCGCGCGCCGCGTCCGCGATGGAGGTGTGCGGCCTCTCGGTCTCCTACAAGCAGAAGCGGGCCCTCGGCGACGTGAGCCTGCGGATCGCGGAAGGGGAGTGGGTTGCGCTTGTCGGGGCCAACGGCTCCGGCAAGACGACGCTTGGCGCTGCGCTGATGGGCTTTGTGACCCCGGACACGGGTACCGCGACGTGCTTCGGCGAGCCGGTCAGGTTCGGCCGGATCGCCAAGCAGGCAGACCGTGTCGGCTACCTGTTCCAGAACGTCGACGACATGCTGTTCGGCGCGAGCGTCGCGGCGGAGCTCGAGTTCACCTCCAGGCATCAGGTGGCCGCCGGTGGCGACGCGCCCGCGGCGGCGGAGGTCGCCACGCTGATCGGCCTGGAGGGCAGGTGGGAGGCCCACCCCTACAACCTGAGTGGCGGTGAGCGCCAGCGTCTCGCGCTGGGCGCGCTGCTGACCCGGGCACCGCGCGCGCTGATTCTCGACGAGCCGACCACCGGCCTGGACGAGGTGCACGCGGAGGCGCTCTTTGACCTGCTGGCGCGCGTGCGCACCGCGCTCGGCTCGCTGACCTGTGTGCTGATCACCCACGACATGCGGCTCGTGGCGCGCTTCGCGGACCGTGTCGTTGCCCTGCGCGCCGGCGAGGTCGTGCTCGACACGAGCCCACGGCGAGCCTTCGCGCAGGGGCGGCTGCTCGCGGACTGCGGTGTGCGCCCACCTGAGATAGCCGCCCTCCACAGCCTCCTGGACCCTGACGCCGAGGAGGTTGCGGTGAGCGCCCATGAGCTCTCGAGCCTGCTCTCACCCAGCCGCGAAAGGAGCCTGCATGCCGCACTTCGTTGACCATCTGATGCTGCACACGCTGGTCGGCCGCACGGCGATCGCCTGGGCGATCAGCTTCCTGGTGCCGCTGATCGGCCCGGCGCTCTTCATCCGCTTCGTCGGCATCCGCGGGTTGCGCAACGTGCTCACCTACGAGCCGTCCGCCTCGGTGATCCACCGGCTCGACCCACGCCTGAAGCTGCTCTACCCGGCGCTGATCGGCGTGCTCTCGGTGCTGCTCTCCTGGCGCTGGGTCTACGTGCTCTTCGGCCTGACGCTGATCCCCTGGGCGCTGTTGCGCCCGTCGATGGTGCGCGTGCGCATCCTGACCGTGATCGTCGTGGCGCCGGCGCTCCTGTCGGTCTGGTCCCAGGGCCTCTACTACACGACGCCGGGCGACCACCTGATCTTCGCCTACCCGATCACGATGGCCTGGGCGGGGACGGCCGGCCTGTCCACGGCCGGGCTCGTCTACGGGGCCCACGAGGCGGCGAGGGTGCTGGTGACCGCGTCCGCGGCGCTCGTCTTCGTGTTCACGACACAACCCTCCGATGTGGTGTGGGCCACAAATCGGCTGCTGGTCTCCCAGCGGCTCGGGCTGGCGCTGTCGGTCGGTGTGCGCTTCCTGCCGAACCTGTTCGAGCGCCTCAACCTGGTGATGCGCGCCGCCGAGGTCCGCGGCTACGACTTCTCGCGCCCGGATCGCTGGTGGCGTCCGCGGCAGACGGTCGGCTACGCGCGTCGCATGCTCCAGGCGCTGCCGCTTTTGACCGTGCCGATCCTGGTCGGTTCGCTGCGCGGCTGCCGGCAGATGGCGCTCGTCGCCGACTCGCGCGCGCTGGGCGTGACGAAGCAGCGCAGCACCTACCGGACCGTGGCGCTCGGCGTCGCCGACCGGGTCGCGCTGGTCTGCGGGGTGCTGCTGGTGGCCGGCACCGCGGTGGTCATCAACTTCGGCGGTGGGCGGTTCTGAACGGGCAGAGCGTCGATCTGGGCGCCGCGCTGAGCGGGCCGCTGGGTTCCTGGGTGCAGGAGGTCGGTGCGCACACGGAGGCCGACCCGGCGGCGTTGATGCTGAGCGCGCTGGTCGCCTTTGGCGTGGCAGCCGGCTCCGGCCGCCACATGATGGCCGGCAGCCGTCCGCAGAGCGGGCGCCTGTTCGTGATGCTCGTGGCGCAGAGCCCAAAGTCCAACCGCGGACTCTCGTGGGCGCTCACCCGTGACCTGCTGGAGGTGATCGACCCGCGCCTGGCGCACGCACGTGTGCTCATGGGCCTGGGGACCGGCAGGCCGTTGATCGACGCGCTGACACCACGCCGCTCCGCCTACGCGGACGAGCGCCTGCTGGTCTTCGAGCCCGGGGTGACGCGCGCGCTCGCGATCGCCTCGCGGCCCAGCTCGCCGCTCGCCTGGCTGTTGCGCAACGCCTGGGACGGTGCGCCGATCGAGCTTCCCGGACAGGCGCGGCGGCTGGTGGTCGAGCGCCATCACGTCGGCGTGATCAGCCACGCGACGATCGACCAGCTGCGCCCGCAGCTGACGCTGACGGACGCCTCCGCCAGCTTCGTCAACCGCTTCGTCTACGCGGTGCTCAAGCGGCAGCGCAGCGTACCCGACGAGGGCAACGTCCCGCCCGAGCTGCACCTGCGCCACGGTCGCCCGCTCGCGCGGGCTGCGGCCGCCGCCCGCGCGCCGGCCCAGGTGCAGCGCACGCCCGCCGCCGAGCGGCTGTGGCGCGCCGCCTACGAGGAGCTCTCCGAGGACGACCCCGATGGATTGCTCGGCATAGCCCTGGCGCGCAGCGCCCGGCACGTGCTGCGCATGTCCCTGATCTACGCGCTGGCCGACGGCGCCGAGCGCGTCGGTCCCGGACACGTCGAGTCGGCGCTCGCGCTGTGGCGCTACACGCGGGCGAGCGCGGTGCAGATCTTCGGCGACCAGCCGGGCGACGGTGTCAGCCGCCGCCTGCTCGCGGCCGTGCGGGCCGCCGGCCCGGCGGGTCTCACCCTCACCGAGCAGGCGGCGCTCTTCGGCCGCAACGTGCCGGCCGCGAGGATCGACGAGGCACGCCTGGGGCTCGAGCGCTCCGGGATCGTCGTCACGGCCGCCGAGCGCCGTGCGGCCGCCGGCCGGCTCGCGCGCGTCACGCGCCTGGCCGAGCCCCAGCGCGGGGTTTGAGCGCCGCGATCGCGCCCGGCTCCGCGCAGGTTGCAAGCGCGTAGGTCAGGTCGGGCTCGGAGATGCCTCGGATGGAGGGGTGGTTGGGGTCGAGTTCGAGTGTCGCCGGGTTGGCGTCCAGGCCGAGGCTGGCGGCGCCGTCGCGGGCGAGCTCGCCCCAGAGCTCGCCGGTCCTGGCCAGCAGGCCGTTGCGCGAGAGGCTGATCCGGCGGGCGATCCCTTCGAGCTCGCGCGTCTCCTCGAAGGGGTCGATGCGGACGTTCGAGTCCGAGCCGATCGCGATCCGCACGCCGGCGTCGCGGTAGCGGATGGCTGGGAAGAAGCCGTCGCCGAGGTTGGCTTCGGTGGTGGGGCAGGCGGCCACGATCGTCTGTGAGCGTGCGATCAGCTCGAGGTCTCGCCTGCTCACGTGGATCGCGTGCACAAGCGTGGTGCGGGGCCCGAGGAAGCCGTGCTCGCTGAGCAGCTCGATCGGCGAGCAGCCGTGCTCGGCCCGGCACTCCTCCAGCTCGCGCGGCTGCTCCTGCGCGTGGATGTGGCACACCAGCCCGTGGCGGCGCGCGTAGGCGGCGATTGGCGCAAGCCAGGAGGCGGGCACGGCACGCACCGAGTGCGCCGCGATCCCGACGTGCACCCCGGGGCGGCCCTGGGCCCAGGCGCGCAGCGCATCCACACGCTCCAGAAACGTCTCCACGTCGGGGTCGCAGAAGCGTCGCTGGCCCGGCCCTGGCGCGAGGTCGGCGCCGCCCCGCCAGCCGTTGCGGTGGTAGGCGGCGGGCAGGAGCACCAGCTCGATCCTGGCCTCGAGCGCCGCGTGCGCGAGCGCCTTGGCGAGCTCATTGGGGTCCGCGTAGGGGGTCCCGTCCGGCTGGTGGTGGACGTAGTGGAACTCCCCGACGGTGCCGTAGCCGGCCGCCACCATCTCCCTGTAGGTGGCAAGCGCGACCGCATAGATCGAGTCGGGGTCGATCGCCGCGACCGCCGCGAACATCGCCTGGCGCCAGCTCCAGAAGTCATCGTCGGCCCGGGTGGCGCTGAGCCGCTCGGCGGCGCCGCGCATGTCGCGCTGGAAGGCGTGCGAGTGGACGTTGACCATCGCGGGGATGAGCGGCGCGGCCCCTCCGCCGCCGATGTCGGCGCCACGGGGCTCGCGGGCGCTCATCAGGCCGATCCCTCAAAGCGCCAGCGGTGATCTTCGCGCACCCACACCGGCACCCCGGCCACCAGCACCGCCGCCACAGGGTTGTGGCCGAACCGGTAGGGGATGTGGCCGGCGGGGCAGTCGAGCAGCAGCACGTCGGCGCGGCGGCCGACCGTCAACGCGCCCAGCTCACGCGAGCGGCCGATCACCCAGGCGGCGTTCAGGGTGAGCGCGAGCAGCGCCTCCTTCACGGTCCAGCCGTAGCGGCGCACCGCGAGCCCGGCGATCAGCGGCAGCGAGACGATCGGTGAGGTGCCGGGGTTCAGGTCGGTCGCGAGCGCGCACACGACGCCCGCGTCCGCGAGCTCGCGCGCGGGCGGGGTGTGCTCTGCGCCGATGAACTCGGCGCCTGGCAGCAGGACCGCGGCGCACTCAGTGCCCACCAGCGCCGGGATGTCAGCGGCGGGCATACAGGAGAGATGGTCCACCGAGCGCGCGCCGGCGGCGACCGCGACCGGCACCGAGCCGTAGCTGGAGAGCTGCTCCACGTGCGCCCGCAGCGCCAGGCCGTGCTCACGCGCCAGCGCGCC
Organism: Solirubrobacterales bacterium; assembly: GCA_027449125.1. GTDB lineage: Bacteria > Actinomycetota > Thermoleophilia > Solirubrobacterales > Solirubrobacteraceae > Palsa-465. The sequence continues at coordinate 29,813 of DAIDME010000102.1, forward strand.
CATGCGCGTCAGCTCGTCGTTTGAGAACGCCACCGACTCGACGAAGATGTCGAGCGCCTGCGCCCGCGTGTGCGCGCACACCGCGCCGAGCATCCCCTCCACCTCATCCATCCAGCCGGCGGCCGTGTGGCCGTCGGGTATCGCGTGGGCGAGCAGGGCGGTCACCGCCACCGGCTGCTCGACGCCCGCGGCGAGCTCGCCGGCCAGCCGCAGCGCGCGCAGCTCTCCCGCCACCGACAGCCCGTAGCCGCTCTTGGCCTCAAAGGCGGTGGTGCCGTGGCGCAGCATCTCGGCCGCGAGCGCCCGCGCCTGATCGAGCACCTGCGTGTCCGCAGCGTCCGCCAGCGCGCGGGCGCTCGCACGGATGCCGCCGCCCGAGCGGGCGATCGCTTCATACGGCTCACCGGCCACGCGCCGTGCATACTCCTGCGCCCGCCAGCCCACGAACGGCAGGTGCGTGTGACAGTCGACCAGGCCGGGCAGCACGCTCAAGCCCGCGCAATCAACCCGCCGGCAGGATGAGTCGGCCTCAAAGCCAGCGATCAGCCCTTCGTCTGAGACGACGACGTCGCCCGGCTCGAGCGTGAGCTCGCCGGCGCGGCTCTGGGGCAGGCGCTCGGCGCTCTCGGCGTCTGGTGGCAGGCGCAGGAGCTCGGCGGCGCCGGAGAGGGCGATTGGGGCGCTCATCCGAGCGCCCCAATCGCCCTCTCCGCGGCCTCGACGATCGCGCCGCTCGCGACCAGCCCGGCAACCCGCTCGAGCTCCGGCGCGGGGCTGCGGTCCGGGCCGGGACGCGGGTCGATCAGCTCCGTCACGGCCGCCGTCGCCGGCGCGGCCTCGAGCGGCGCGCGCAGCTGCAGCGCGCGCGCCGAGCAGAGCAGCTCCACGGCCAGGATCCGGGTGAGGTTGGCGAGCGCGAGCCGCAGCTTGCGCGCGGCGCTCCAGCCCATTGAGACGTGGTCCTCCTGCATCCCCGAGGTCGGGATCGAATCGACGCTCGCGGGCGCCGCCAGCCGGCGGTTCTCGGCCACCAGCGCCGCCGCCGTGTACTGGGCGATCATCAGCCCCGAGTCGACCCCTGGGCTCGCGCCCAGGAACGCGGGCAGCCCGATCGAGCGCGTGACGTCGAGCAGCCGGTCGACGCGGCGCTCCGCGATCGCGCCGATCTCGGCGGCGGCGATCGCCATGAAGTCGGCCGCGAAGCCGAGCGGGATGCCGTGGAAGTTGCCGTTGGACACGAGCCGCCCGTCGTCGAGCACGCTCGGGTTGTCAACGGCGGAGCCGAGCTCGATCGCCACCACCCCGCGCGCGTGGGCGAGCACGTCGCGGGCGGCGCCGAGCACCTGCGGTGCGCAGCGCATCGAGTAGGCGTCCTGCACCCGGTTGTCGTGCTCGCGGTGGGAGGCGACGATCTCAGAGCCCGCCATCAGCCGCATGAGGTTGGCGGCGCTGGCAGCCTGCCCGGCGTGCGGGCGCAGCGCCTGCACGGCCGGGTCAAAGGCTGAGTCGGTGCCGAGCAGCGCCTCGACGCTCATCGCCGCCGCCACGTCGGCGCTGCGGCAGAGAAGCTCCAGATCCACGCACGCCAGGCACAGCATCCCGAGCATCCCGTCGGTGCCGTTGATCAGCGACAGGCCCTCCTTGGGCCCGAGCTCGAGCGGCTCGAGCCCCGCCTGCGCGAGCGCCTCGCCGCCCGGCAGCCGCCGCCCCCGGGCATCCACGGCCTCGCCCTCACCGAGCAGCACCAGCGCACAGTGCGCGAGCGGCGCCAGATCGCCGCTCGCACCGAGCGACCCGTACTCGGGCACGACCGGCGTGACGCCGGCGTTCAGGAGCGCGAGCACCTGCGCGACCGTGCGCGGGTGCACGCCCGAGTAGCCCAGCGCCAGCGTGCGGGCGCGCAGCAGCATCATCGCGCGCACCACCTCGCGCGCCACCGGCTCCCCCATGCCGGCGGCGTGCGAGCGCACCAGCGAGTGCTGCAGCGCCGTCCACTGCTCGCGCGCGATGCGCGTGGTCGACAGCGCCCCGAACCCGGTCGATACGCCATACACCGCCGCTCCCGACTCGGACAGGCGCACGATGCGCTCGTGGGCGCGCGCGATCCGGGCCTTCGCGTCCGGGTGAAGCTCCGCGGGCGCGCCGGCGCGCGCGACCAGCACGACGTCCTCCGGCGCGAGCGCCGGGCCACCGACCAGCACAGTTCTCTCAGACATCTGCAAGCGCTCCGCTCTCCTGGTTTGCAAGCTCGAGCAGCACATCGGTCAGCGCGCCGATCCCGGTCAGGCAGTCCTCGCTGCGCGCGTGCTCGCGCGGTGAATGGCCGGCGCCGCCGTCACTGCGCACGAACAGCATCGCCGTCGGCACGCAGGCGGCCAATGCCCCCGCGTCGTGCCCGGCGCCGGTCGCCATCGGCAGCGCTCGCAGGCCCCGCTCGGTGAGCACCGCCGCCACACGCGCGCGCAGTGCCGGCGAGAACTCGACCGCCGGCGTGAAAGACTCGCGTCGCATCTCAACACGCACGCCATCGTGGTCGGCCCGCGCGCGTATCGCGGCGAGCACATCATCGACGGTGCCGGCAACGGTGCTCTCCTGCGCGGCGCGGACGTCGAGCCAGGCCGAGACCCGCTCGGCGACCGCGTTGGTCGCGTTCGGCGATACCTCGAGCTTGCCAACCGTCGCAAGCGCGCCGTGGCGCAGGGCCGCGGCGTGGGCGGCGCTGACCGCCTCCGCGAGCGCCAGCATCGGGTCTCGGCGCGCGTCGATCGGCGTCGTGCCGGCGTGCGCGGCCTCGCCGTGCAGGTCGAGTCGCCAGCGCCCGTGCGGCATGATCCGGGTGCCGAGCGCGAGCGCTGCGCCCTCCCGCTCGAGCAGCGTGTCCTGCTCGATGTGCAGCTCCACCAGCGCGCCGATCTGCGCGAGGCGCTCGGGTTCGGGCCCGATCCCGTCCGGGTCCACCCCGAAGGCGCTGAGCGCGTCGCGCAGGCTCACGCCGTCACGGTCGCGGCGCTCCAGCGCCGCCGCCACGTCCAGAGTGCCGCAGAGCGCCCGGCTGCCGAACGTCGGGGAGTCGAAGCGCCCGCCCTCCTCGTCGGCGAACGCCACCACCCCCAGCGTGACGGCGGCCAGCGGGCCGCCGTCACGGCCGCCGAGCTCACGTCGGCGGGCGGCCAGATGCACCGCGACGAACCCGGCCACCACGCCCAGCGCGCCGTCGTAGCGCCCACCCTCGCGCACGCTGTCCAGGTGGCTGCCGCTCACCACCGCGCCGGGGCCGCGCTCGCCGAGCCACGCCCACTGGTTGCCGCACGCGTCGCGCTCGGGCTCGAGGCCGAGCGCGCGTGCCGTCTGATCGAACCACCGCGCGGCCGCGGCCGCCTCGGGCGTCCACGCCAGCCGGGTGGTCGCGCCCGCCGCGTCCAGGCCGATCGCGCTCAGCTCGCGGAACAGCCGCTCGAACAGCTCGTGGGCGTATGCGTGCTCGACCGGGTCCATCAGTCGACGAAGTACTCGCGCTCGTCGGCCCAGGCGTCGAAGCGCTCGAGCCGCTCGCGGGTCCGCTCCGGGACGACGTCTGCGACCGCCTCGAGCAGCACCGCCAGCAGCGCGAGCGGCGCGGTGGCCGCGTCGAAGACCAGGTCCGAGCTGACCGGCGCGGCGAGCGTGATGCTCGCGTGCGCGGCCGGCGGTGAAAGCGGCGAGTCGGTGAGCAGGACCACCTCCAGCCCCTGCTCGCGAGTCAGGTCCAGCACCTCGATCAGCTCGCGCGGGTGGCGTGGCATCGACACCGCGAAGAGCGCGGTGGCGCCGGCCTGCGCGCTGCGCGCGAGCGCGTCGAGCACCTCGGTGCGCGAGCCGGTCAAAAGGCGCACGTCGGGGTGGATCTTGGCGGCAAAGAAGGCGAACTCCGCCGCCAGCGCGGCCCCGCTGCGGCTGCCGTGCACGGGCATGACCGGGCTGCGGGCGAGTGCGCCGGCGGCATCTCGCACCGCGTCCAGGTCGGCGAGCTGGCGCTGGAGCTCGAGCAGCGAGCCGATCGCGTGGCCGACGGCGCGCTGCATCTTGTTCTGTGAGGCGGCGGGCGCCCCGCTGGGCGCCCGCTGCTCCAGCACGATCGACTGGAGCTCGCGCTGCAGCTCCGTGAAGCCGGCGTAACCGAGCGCCGTGGCCATCCGCGTCACCGACGGCTGGCTGACCCCGACCTGCTCGGCCAGCTCCACGCTCGAGCTGAACGCGGCCTGCGGGCCGCGTTCGATGATGTGCGCGGCGATCCGCCGCTGCACCGGCGTGAGCCGCGCGCGGTCGAAGAGGTCGGCCAGCTGGCGGGGCGTGGCGACGGCTGGCTGCATAGCCTGATACAGGCTACTGGAAGTCGGTATGAGTAGCTACTGCGTCTGGCTCGGGCGCGGAGCGCGCCCACACCGTCGCTGGGTTTCCCTGTGCGCCACTTGCAGGGATGATGAATTGGGTGTAAACCATCAGCTGTCGGGGGTGACGGCATGTGCGAGGCCCAGCGACCGAGGCGGAGGGACGTTGACAGCATGGCGGCGAACGAACCTTGTATCGGCTGAACCAGGCGGTGGTGCCGGTGCCGTCGTAGCGCGGCGGTTGCGTCGTAGCCAGCGGACCTGTGACCTGCTCACCGGGCTGGCGGACCGCGATGCCTTTGATCGCCTGAGCGTGGCGAGCGGGCCGGCGTGGCCGCGGTCCGTGCTGCTGCTCGACCTCGACCGTTTCCGCGCCATCAACGACGTGCATGGTTGTGCACTCGGGGACCACGTCCTGCGGGCGGTGGCCGCGCGAATGGAGGCGGTCTGCTCCAGCTGGCCGTCGGTCGTGCTGCTGGCCCGGCTCGCCGGCGACGAGTTCGCGGTCGTGCTCGAAGGCGGCGAGCGGGCCGCTTGCGAGGCGCTGGCGGAGGCGCTGCGCGACGCCATTCGGGAGCCGATCGCGGTCGGAGGTGTCCAGCTGCTGCTGGACGCGGGCATCGGCATCGCGCTGCCCCACGGCGAGCTGACCATCTGGGAGCTCGCCAGCCGCGCCGGCGCCGCGCTCAGGCCGCTGAAGCAGACCGGGAAGCTTCCGCGCACGATCGTCTACGAGGAGGCCGAGCACGCGCAGCTGCTCGACCGCCTGGCACTCGGCCTGGATCTCCGCACGGCGCTCGCGGAAGACCAGGTGGAGCTCGACTACCAGCCGATCGTCGACCTCGGCCGCCGCTGCGTGATCGGCTACGAGGCGTTGGTGCGCTGGTCGCATCCGGAGCGGGGCCGGCTTGGACCGCTGACCTTCGTGCCGCTCGCCGAGGAGGCGGGGCTGATCGTGGAGCTGGGCGAGTGGGTGCTCACGCACGCCTGCGCAGAGGCCGTCGGTTGGCGTGGCAGGGGGCCGGCGCCGGCGCCGTTCGTGACCGTCAACCTGTCGGTGCGAGAGTTGGATGACCCCACCTTCGTCGCACGCTTCAGGGCCACGCTGGCGAACTCGGGACTCGCGCCCGAGCGGCTCAAGGTCGAGCTGACCGAGAGCGTGCTCGCCGCCGGGCTCGACCGTGTGGTGCCGCCGCTGAAGGCCCTCCGCCAGGCCGGCGTGGGGGTCCTGCTCGATGACTTCGGAACCGGTTACTCCTCGCTTCAGTACATCCGCGAGCTGCCGCTCGACGGCGTCAAGCTCGACCGGGTCTTCGCCAGCGACCTCGACGTGTCCGCCGGTGCCTGGACGCTCACGCGCGCGGCTGTCGGGATGCTCGGGGAGCTCGGCCTGGAAGTGATCGCGGAGGGGGTGGAGAGCGCCGCGCAGCTGGCGCAGCTGCGCTCGCTCGGCTGCCGCTTCGGTCAGGGCTATTACTTTGCGCGCCCGCTCCCGGGGTCGCGGGTGTCAGCTGAGCTTCCGGATTGCGAGCCGGCATGAGCTCCAGCGCGGCCGCGCCGATCCTGTTGCTCGAGGACGATCGTGTGACCGCCACGCTGATCACCCAGCTGCTGGCCGCGCAGCAGATCACCAATCCGGTGCGGGTCATGCGCTCCGGCGCAGCGGCGCTCGAGTACTTCGACCGCGTGGCGGACGGTGCGGAGCCGCTGCCGGTGCTCTGCGTGCTCGACCTCTCGCTGCCGGACGTGTCGGGCCTGGATGTTCTGCGCGCCATACGCGCGGCGCCTGCGCTGGCCGCGGCGCCGGTGATCATGCTGACCGGTTCCAGTGAGGACGCCGACGTGAGCTGCGCCTACGCGCTCGGAATCGACGCGTACCTGGTCAAGCCGGCGGGTCTCCACGGCCTGCCTGACGTGATCCGCGAGCTGCGCCTGCCGCACGAGTTGATCGCGCGGGACGCGCCCGGCTCGGCCGGTCCGGGAGACCACCGTGCCTGATGGTCCCGGCGGTCGCTTCAGACGCACCCGGCGTCGCGCCAGGGTGCTGCTGGCAGTGACCGTCGTGGTGGTGGCCATAGACCTCGTGGCCGGTGTGCTCACGGTCGTCAGCTCGGAGCGGGTGCGTGAGACGGGCGTGAGGGTCAGCGCGGGCCTCCGCTACAACCGGGATCTGGCGACGGTCATTGAGCTGGTGCTTGACGCGCAGGGCAACGAGCGCGGCTATCTGCTCACCGGGTCGAGCGCCTACCTGGGGGCGACCGGCGCGGATGTCGCTCGCGCCAGGCCTGTGCTGGCCGCGATCAGGTCCGGCGGCGAGTCCGACCCCACGCTGCGTCACGACTTCGTCGAGCTGATCGGGATGCTCCGCGGCCGCCTGCAGGAGATCGATCACACCGTCTCGCTCTACCAGCGCGGAGCGGTGACACGCGCCGTGGCCGCGGTTGCGGCCAACCACGGGAGCCGGCTCACTGACCGCATACGCGGGCTTGTGGGCGAGATGCAGGCCCGCTCCGGCAGGCTGGTGGCCAGCGCGAGCCAGCAGCAGACCGCGAGCCGCCGTTGGGCCGCACGGGCCGGCCTGGCGGCGCTGCTGTGCTCGGTGCTGCTGCTGGTCACGATGCTGGCGCTGCTGCGGACCTACTTCGTCACCGAGGACGCGCGCCGCGCCTCGCGGCTGGCTCAGCTCGAGGCGGAGCGCCTCAACCGCGCCAAGTCAGGGTTCCTCTCGCGCGTGAGCCACGAGCTGCGCACGCCGCTCAACGCGATCCTCGGCTTCGGCCAGCTGCTCGAACGGGGTCCGCTGTCCGACGACGAGCGCGAGACGGTCGACCACATCCTGACCGCGGGCCGTCACCTGCTCGGGATCGTCGACGACCTGCTCGACCTATCGCGGATCGAGGCTGAGGAGCTGCGTCTCTCGCTGGAGCCGGTGCAGCTGGCGGAGGCGCTGGGCGAGGTTCGCGCGCTGGTCGCGCACGCTGCCAGCCAAGCGGCTGTGGGCGTGCGTCAAAGGCCCGTGGACACGGGCCTGTTCGTGCGTGCCGACCGCCAACGGCTCATCCAGATCCTGCTCAACCTCGCCAGCAACGCGGTCAAATACAACCGCAGGGGTGGCAACGTCGTGATCAGCGCGATGCTGACTGACTCCGGAACGGTGCGCATCGAGGTGGCTGACTCCGGTACCGGGATCGACGGTGAGGAGGCTGAACGGCTGTTCGTGCCGTTCGAGCGGCTCGGGGCGGAAGGCCGTGGGATCGAGGGCACCGGCCTCGGCCTCGCGCTGGCGCGGGGCCTGGCCCAGGCGATGGGCGGCTCGCTCGAGCTCTCGAGCACGAAGGGCGTCGGCACGACCGTCACCGTCGAGCTGCCACTGGCGGAAGCTCCCGCCCGCCCGGCAGAGCGTCGCGGCGGGCAGCCTCGCCATGGCGCCGGCCACGACGAGCCACAGGGGCTGCGCGCGGCCATCTCCGTGGTCTACATAGAGGACAACCCGTCCAACGTACGGCTCGTGGAGCAGATCCTTGGTCTGTCCAGCGACATCGGGCTGGCCACCGCCGGCACGGGTACGGCCGGGATCGAGCTCGCCCGCGAGCTCGAACCGGAGCTGATCCTGTTGGACCTGCACCTCCCGGACATACCGGGCGAGCAGGTTCTGGCCGCGGTCCGCGCCGACCCGACGCTTGCCCACACGGCGGTGGTGATCGTCTCGGCGGACGCCTCGCCAGCCCAGGCCAGACGCCTGCTGGCGGCCGGCGCCGACGGTTACCTGTCAAAGCCGTTTGACATCGACCAGCTGCTCGCGGCGGTGCGCAACCGCGGCACACCGCAGCCGCAGACCGCTGACAGCGACGCCGGCGACGGCGAAGAACCGCTCGACGGCGCGATCGTCGCGGCGCTACGCAGCCTGGCGGCCAACGCCGCGGTCGGACCGGGCCAGCTCGGGCGCATGCTGGACACCTTCCACGAGGACGCGCTCGCGACCCTGATCGGCCTGCACGACGCGGTCGCGGACGACCGGCTTTCGGACGCGGTGCGCGAGGCGCACCTGCTGGCCGGCGCCGCCGGCGCGGTCGGCGCCGGCAGCCTCCGCCGCCTGGCAAGGACCATGGAGATGTCCGCCCGGGAGGGCAACAGCGAACGGCTGCGATCGCTCGACCGCCGCCTCAATGACACGCTGGCAACGGCGTGGGCGGCGCTGCGGACCGAGTTCGACGGTGAGCTGCGCCTGGCGGCATCAGCGGGAGGGAAGCCACCCCGCTGAGCCACGTGGCGCGCTTGCATACGGCGCCCTTGCGCCTCCGCGGCGTGTGCCGCCCCAACCGCTCGGACTGCGCGTAGCAATCCGAGCGTGACGCCTCTGTGCCGCACGGTCCTCGCGGTAGAGTCGTGTGCGAGGTTGGTGGCCCTAGACCAGATCGGGAGGCGGCAGATGTCCCCACAGGCAGGTACCTACGCGCAGGGCTCGGCGCTCCTGCATTTCGCGCGCAACGGCAACTTCGGCGCCGGCGGGCAGGAGCTGATGGTGCTCGAGCGGGGAGAGGGGGCGTACGTCTTCGACACGCACGGCAACCGCTACCTGGATGGCCTGTCGAGCCTCTTCTGCGCGCAGATCGGCTATTCCTACGGCGAGGAGATGGGCGCTGTCGCCGCGGCCCAGCTGCAGCGGCTGGCGTTCAGCACGATGTGGGGCACCGCCCACCCGGCCGCGCTCGAACTGGCCGACCGGCTGGCCGCGCTGGCCCCGGACGGGGTCGACCGGGTGTTCTTCACCTCCGGCGGGTCGGAGTCGGTTGAGGCCGCCTGGAAGATCGCCCGCCAGTACCACGTCGCCAACGGCGAGCCGCAGCGGCTCAAGGCGATCGCGCGCCACATCGCCTATCACGGCGTCACGCTCGGCGCGCTGGCGCTGACCGGCGTGCCCGGCTACAAGGAGCCGTTCGGGCCGCCCGCGATCCACACCCGGCACGTCTCGAACACCAATGCCTTCCGCTCCGAGCTCGAAGGCGAGCAGCTGACCGCCAAGCTGCTCGCCGAGATCGAGGACGTGATCATCGAGGAGGGGCCCGACACGGTCGCCGTGATCGTCGCCGAGCCGGTCCAGAACGCCGGTGGCTGCCTGGTGCCGCCACCCGGCTACTGGGAGGGGTTGCGGCGGATCGCGGATCGCTACGGCATCCTGCTGCACGCCGACGAGGTGATCACCGGCTTCGGCCGCCTGGGCGAGTACTTCGGCGTGACCCGCTTCGGCGCCACCCCGGACCTGATCACGGTCGCCAAGGGGCTCACCTCCGCCTACGCGCCGATGGGCGCCGTACTGGTCGCCGAGCGCGTCGCCGCGCCGCTTTATGAGGACCGGCGCACGCTGATGCACGGCATCACCTTCGGCGGGCACCCGCTGAGCGCCGCGATCGCGCTCAAGAACCTGGAGATCTTCGAGCGTGAGGGCGTGCTCGAGAACGTGCGCGCCCGCGAGGACGGGCTGCGCGAGCGTCTTTGGCGGCTCGCCGACGAGCTGCCGATCGTCGGCGATGTGCGCGGCGCCGGCTTCTTCTGGGCCGTGGAGCTCGTCAAGGACGCCGATAACACGCGCTTCGACGCCGACGAGCGCGAACGGTTGCTGCGCGGCTACATGGTGCCGGCGCTCCAGCGTGCGGGCCTGATCGCGCGCGCCGACGACCGCGGTGACTCGGTGCTCCAGATCGCACCGCCGCTGATCGCAGACGATGATGTGCTCGATGAGGTCGTCGCGCGGATGCACGAGGTTCTGGTCGGAGCGCAGCACGAGCTTGCACTCGTATAGCCGCGAGCGGCTGCTGGCGCACGGCCTGCGGCTCTCCTGGGCCTCGATCGGCTTCGGGCTGGCTGCCGGGTCGGTCTCGGTTGCGTCGGGGATCGCCGATCACAGCCTCGGCGTGCTGGCGGCCGGCCTTTCGGTGCTGGCCGACGTGTCCGGCTCGGTCGTGCTCGTGTGGCGGTTTCGCACCGAGCGCTCGGACCCGGCCCGTGCGCAGCGGGTGGAGGATCTGGCGGCTCGTGCGGTCGCAGGTGCGCTCGCGCTCATCGCGGTGGTGCTCGTCTACGAGTCGGTCAGCGCGCTGCTGTCCGGCAGCCACCCCGGGTCGAGCGCCGTCACGGTCACGGTGGCCGCCGTCTCGCTCGTGGTGCTCGGTCCGCTCGCCTACCTGAAGCGGCTGACGGCGCTGCGCCTGGCAAGCCACGCGCTGCGGGGCGACAGCACGCTGAGCGCGATCGGCGCCGCGACGGCGGGCTTGGCGCTGGTCGGCCTCGCGCTCTTCGACATCTTCGGCTGGTGGTGGGCCGACCGCGTGGTGGCGCTGGTGGTCGCCGCGGCGGCGGCGGCCGAGGCGCGCACGCTGCTGGCGGCGGAGCGAGCGGCGGGCTGAATGACCGCCGTGCCGATCTGCGACAGTCTGCGGGTGGACAGCGACGAGCGAGGTGGATGGTGTCTCGAGCGGTGATGTTCCAGCGCTATGGGCCGCCGGAGGTGCTGGAGGTGGTGGACGTTGAAGCGCCCACCCCGGGCGACGGCGAGGTCCGGCTGCGCGTGCGTGCGGCGGGGATCAACCCATTCGAGAGCAAGCTCCGCGCTGGTCTGTTCGCCGGCCAGATCCCGGTCAGCTTCCCCGCGGCCCAGGGAACGGACGTCGCCGGTGTGGTCGAGTCCATCGGCGCCGGCGTGGACACGTTCGCGCCCGGAGACGAGGTGTACGGGGCGAGCGCGCGCCGCGGCAGCCACGCCGAGCTGGCGCTCGCCGTCCCCGGCCAGTTGCTCCGGCGTCCCGCGGCGCTTGACTGGGAACTCGCCGGTGGCCTGTGGACGGTCGCGAGCACCGCTGTCGCAGCCGTCGATGCGGTCGGCGTACAGGCCGGAGACCTCGTGGTGGTCGCGGGCGCGGCGGGCGCCGTCGGCTGCCTGGCGGCGCAGCTCGCGCGGCAGCAGGGCGCGAGCGTGGTCGGTGTGGCGAGTGAGCGCAGCCACGCGTGGCTGCGCTCACTGGGCATCCTGCCGGTCGCCTACGGCGACGGGATCGCGGAACGTCTGCGCGCAGCGGCGCGCGCCGCCGGCGCCGCGCTCGCCGCGCTGGTCGACACGGTCGGGGGTGGCTACGTGGCGCTGGGTGTCGAGCTTGGGGTAGCGCCGGAGCGGATCGACACGATCGCCGACTTTGAAGGCGCCCGCGAGCATGGCGCCAAGGCCGACGGGCAGTCCGCCCTGGTGGACATTCCCGCGGCGGTCGAGCGCGTCGCGTCGCTGATCGTCGCGGGCTCAGTGGCGCTGCCGGTCGCCGCCTGCTTCCCGCTCGAGCGCGTGCGAGACGCGTACGAGCTGCTGGAGCACGGCCATCCGCCCGGCAAGATCGTGCTGACGGTGTGATTGCCCGCGGGGGCGCAACCTTCCCGCGCCCCCCGGGTTTCGTGAGTGAGACCGATGCGCTGCCCAGCGCGCGCTCGATCTGCACGCTTTGCTGCCGGATACCTGGGTTCGGCTGCTAGAAATAGCCAACTCTTGAAGTCGATGATCCTGAGCCCGATTCGCCCCCTGCGCACCCTGGCGCCGCTCGCCGTCTGTGTCCTCGCGCTGGCGCTGCCCGCGGCCGCCTTCGCCGCAACTCACATCGTCAAGTGGAACCGCTCGGTGCTGCTCGACAACCCCAACCGCGGCGGTGGACTGGACGCGGTGAGCTGCGCCCCCACCGTGGCCGGCTCACGCGCACTGCTGTGCGTGGCGGCCGACGTCAGGGGGGACGTGCTGGTCTCCGAGCATCCTGCTCGCGCCGCCAGCTTCTGGCAGCGACAGGTGATCGACCCGCCGATCGCGATCACGGGCGTGAGCTGCCCGTCGACGACGCTCTGCGTCGCGGTCGACGCGCACGGCCAGGTGATGCACACGCTCGACCCGCTCGGTGGAGCGAAGTACTGGACCCACCCGCGCAGGGTCGACAAGTCGACGCAGACGGGTGGCGGGTTCGCGGGCTTTGCGGCGATCTCCTGCCCGACCACGACACTCTGCGTGGCGGTCGACAACTCGTCGAACGGTCAGGTGGCTGTGACCACCGACCCGACCGGCCCGGCCAGCGCCTGGACGCTCACGCCGCTCGGCAGCGGCGTGACGCTCGACGCGGTCAACTGCGTCTCCGCGACGTTCTGCATGATCGGCGGCAGCGACGGCTACTACAGCACCGATCCGACCGGTGGCGCTAGCGCCTGGAAGGCGGTCACCTCGCTGAGCGCCAGCGACTCCGTGATCGCCGCGGTCGACTGCAACACGCTCAAGCTCTGCGTCGGCGTCGGCTACGGAGACGCGGGTGCGGGCCTCGCGACGGCCAGCTCCACCCCCACGGCCGCGACCTGGACCAACTCGGCAGTAGGCTCGGACCCGCCGGCGCTGGGCGCGGGCGTGCTGGATAGCGTGGCCTGCCCGCTGCGCAACTTCTGCGTGGCCGCGGACGCCGCGTCCAACGTCTACACGACCAACTTTCCGGTGCGCGGACACTGGAGCGTCGCCAGGCCGCTCAAGCGCGCGTCGCAGGCGACATTGAGCCAGATCTCCTGCAACCAGACGATCTGCGTGGAGGTCGACAACCGCGGCACCGTGACCTACGGCCTGGTCAAGGTCGTCCTACCGCGCAAGACGACGTCCAGCACGACCACGACCACGACCACGTCGCCCGGCAGCACAACCACCACCACGGGTACGAGCACCTCCACGACGGGCTGAGCGGCAGCCCTCGATAATTCCGGTCGGTGCGGTTTACCACGGACAGCTCCAGGCCCAGACGACCGCCTGACGGGATCGGCGTCAGGCAACTCGTCAACGAGGCGTTCTACCTCGGCTACTGCCTGCGCGGCGGCATGTTCGGCGTCGAGCCCCCGGCCCGCATCGCGGCGATCGGTAGGGCGCTGGCGGATTACGGCATGCTCGGTGCCGGGGTCGCCGTGGCCGCGACCCGGCACCCCGCGCGGACCGCTGTCATCGACGAGCTCGGCAGCCTCACATACGGAGAGCTGGACGCCCGCGTGAACGCGCTGGCCAACGCCTGGCGCGCCGCCGGGCTGCTGCCCCGTGACGGCGTGGCGATCATGACGCGCAACCACCGTGGCTTCCTGGAGGCGCTGTTCGCGGGCGCCAGGTGCGGCGCCCGCGTGGTCCTCATGAACACCGGGTTCTCGGCGCCACAGGTGCGCGAGGTTCTGGCCAGCGAGCGGGTGGATCTCCTCGTCCACGACGACGAGTTCACGCCACTCCTGGGGGGCTTGGAGCTGCGCCACGGCCGCCTGCGGGCCTGGGAGGAGGACCCGAGCGCATCGGGCCCGACCGTGGCCGGGCTGATCTCGGGGGCGTCGGATGCCCCGCCGCCCAAGCCCGTCCAGACGCCGCGGCTGGTGATCCTGACCAGCGGCACGACCGGATCCCCCAGGGGCGCGGGGCGCGAGGTGCCCCTCTCACTTGCGCCGGTCGGCGGGCCACTCAGCAGGGTGCCGTTCAGATCCGGTGACACGACCCTCATATCGGCCCCCCTGTTTCATGCGCTCGGCTTCACCCAGGGCCTCCTGCAGATCGGGCTCGGTGCGACGCTCGTTCTGCAGCGCCGCTACGAGCCCGCCGCGGCGCTGTCCGCGCTCGCCGCCAGGCGTGTCACCACCTGGATCACCGTGCCGGTCATGCTCCAGCGCCTGATGGCGCTCGGCGCCGAGGTCGAGGCTCACGACCTGGCGGCGCTCAGGATCGTCTACGTGAGCGGCTCGCAGCTCGGCCCCGCGCTCGCGCAGGTCACCCTGGATCGGCTCGGCCCCGTGCTCTACAACCTCTACGGGTCGACCGAGATCGCCTACGCCTCCATCGCCACCCCCGAGGACCTCGCGGCCGCGCCGGCCTGCGTGGGACGGCCCGTGCGCGGCGCTCGCATAGAGATCCTCGACGCGGACGGCACGGAGCTCCCCGCCGGTCAGGTGGGCCGCATCTTCGTGGGGCACATGATCCGCTTCGAGGGCTACACCGGCGGTGGCGACAAGGAGCGGGTGCGTGGGCTCGTCGCCTCGGGCGACGTGGGTCACTTCGACGCTGCCGGCCGGCTGTTCATCGACGGGCGTGACGACGAGATGATCGTCTCAGGGGGCGAGAACGTGTTTCCGCGTGAGGTGGAGGACCTGCTGCACGGCCACCCGGCCGTGCTCGAGGCAGCTGCCGTCGGTGTGGATGATGCGCACTACGGGCAGCGGCTCAGCGTGTTCCTGGTCTGCCGCCCCGGCGTGCAGATCTCGGAGGAGGATGTCAAGCGCTACGTGCGTGAGAACCTCGCCCGCTACAAGGTGCCGCGAAGCGTCACCTTCCTGGCCGAGCTGCCACGCAACCCCACCGGCAAGGTGCTCAAGCGGGAGCTTGTCGCTCGCTGAGATGGAGGTCAGGGTCGTCAACCGCAGCCGTGACGGGAGCGTCGTATGCGAGCGTGCGCTGGTGGCCGACAACCCCCTCTTGCGGCTGCGCGGGTTGCTCGGACGCGCGTCGTTGCCGGCCGGGGAGGGCATGCTCTTCCGCGGCGAGTCGTCGATTCACAGTGCCTTTATGCGCTTCCGCTTCGATGCGGTGTTCATGGATCGTGAGCTGCGCGTGGTGGGGCTGGCAGAGCGCGTCCCGCCGTGGCGGGTGCGCGGCGCCCGCGGCGCCCGCAACGTGCTGGAGCTCGCGGCGGGGGAGATCGCGCGGACTGGCGTGGCGATCGGCGATCAGCTAGCCGAGGCGGAGAGCGACGGTGCCGGCGCAACCGAGCAACCAAGGCTCTGAACGACGGGTCCCGCCGCTCGCGGTCAGCCCCCAGCGGCGCGCGCAGCCGGCGGCGGACGCCGCCGCCGCGGAACGCCGTCGTCGCCGTGCGCGCTTGGCTGCCGCTCCCGCCGCGGTGCTGGTGGCGGGAGCCTGCGCCGCCCTGCTGCTGGCGTCGGGCGGCGGTCGCGGGCCGGCCGCGAGCCCGGCGTCGTCTGCGGGGGAGCATGTGGTCCTGCGGGTGAGCTCACGCGGGCGTGGGGCGCCTCGCGACAGGCGGGCCGCTGAGGCCCGCACCGCGCGGGCTGACGCCCAGCGGGCTCGGGCCGCGGGTGCGCGCCCTGCGCGCGAGCACGGGAGCCCCGCAGCCGCGGCGGCAAGCCCGCACGTGCTGAGCGCGTCGGAGCTGGTCAGTCTGGCGAGCGGCGCGAGTGGCTACCGGCCACCGCCGGTCCTGCTCAGCGCCTACCGGGCGGCGGCGGCTCGCTACCGCATTCCCTGGCGGCTGCTCGCCGCCGTGGAGTACGTCACCGGCGGTTACGGCGACGCGGCTTCGGTCGCGACGCCAGGCGCCGAGCGGCGCCTGGCGGAGCAGGTGCGGGGCTTGGGCGCGGCGGCGGTCAACGGCCAGGCTCTGGCGGCGGCCGCCGGCCGGACGGCCGGGCCCAGCCCGGTGCTGCTGCGTGCGGCCGCGAGGCTGGCGGCGGCGGGTGCGCGACGGGATCCCGGTGCTGCGGCGGCGGCCGCGGTGAGCGGCACCGGCACCACGGCCGGTGCCGTGCTGACGCTGGCGCAGGCGACCGATACGCGACTGGCAGCCGCCGCCTCGCCACGAAGGAGGATCAGGGCGATGCTCGAGGAGGCGCGTCTGCTGAACGGGCTTCCATACGTCTGGGGTGGCGGGCACACCGATCCGGCTTGGGTCGTCGGCACCGGGTATGACTGCTCGGGCTTCGTCTCCGCGGTCCTGCACGCCGGCGGGTATCTGAGCTCACCCGACACGACGCAGACGCTCCCCGGATCGTCGGGGATTCGCGACGGTCCCGGCAGATACGTCACGATCTACGACCGCACGATCGCCACGCTGCGCGTACCGGTGCGTAAGCTCGAGACCAGGACCGTCAGGCGCCTGCTGGCGCCCGCGACGCGCGGCGTGCACGTGACCAGGGGCGGCCGCGCGCAGAACCCCGACTCGATACCGATTCGGCTGCCGCCATGGGTCGGCGTCCGGCAGACGGTGCGCGTCACGCGGTTGGTGCGCAGCGAGGACACGACCAACAACGACGAGCACGTGATCATCGACATCGACGGTCAGTGGTGGGAGAGCGGCGGCTCTCCCACCGACGGTGGCGCCGCGAAGGTCCACCGGATCGCTCGCCCCAGCGCCGCCTACCTCAGGAGCTTCAACCGGATCCTGCACCCGCAGGGCCTGTAGCGGGCGTTAGCCTCGGGTGCCGTGAACGATCATCAGCTGCGTGCCGACGCGATCATCGTCGGCGCCGGATTGGCCGGACTGGTGGCCGCCTCCGAGCTGGCGGCCCGGCACAGGCACGTGCTGGTGCTCGACCAGGAGCCTGAGGCATCGCTCGGCGGCCAGGCGTTCTGGTCGCTCGGCGGCCTGTTCCTCGTCGATTCGCCCGAGCAGCGGCGGGCCCGCATCCACGACTCGTTCGAGCTCGCATGGTCGGACTGGCTCGCGAGCGCCGGGTTCGACCGACCGGAGGACGAACACCCGAGGCGCTTCGCGCGCGCCTACGTCGAGTTTGCGACGGTCGAGCAGCGAGAATGGCTGCGCTCGCTCGGAGTTCGGCTCCTGCCGAGCCCCGGGTGGGCTGAACGGGGCGGCGGCCAGGCGCTGGCGCCCGGTAACTCCGTGCCCCGCTTCCACCTGACCTGGGGCACCGGGCCGGCGCTGGTCGAGCCGTTCGCGCAGCGCGTGCGCGCGGCGGTTGACGCCGGCCTGGTGCGGCTCGCCTTCCGGCACCGCGCCGACGAGCTGGTGATCGAGCGCGGCAGGGTGGTCGGCGTCGACGGGACCGTGCTGGCGCGCTCGCTCGTCGGGCGGGGCCAGGAGAGCTCGCGCGAAGCGGTCGGGAGCTTCCAGGCGCGCGCGGGCGCTGTGCTGATCGCGAGCGGCGGCATCGGCGGCAACCTCGACCTGGTCCGAGCCCACTGGCCGCCACGGCTCGGCTCGCCGCCGCGTGCGCCGCTCACCGGCGTGCCGGCCAGCACCGACGGGCGCATGCTGCAGATCGCCGAGCGTGCCGGAGCGCAATGGATCGGCCGCGACCGCATGTGGCACTACACGGAGGGGGTGCGCAACTGGAATCCGGTTTGGGAGAACCACGGCATCCGCATCCTGCCGGGGCCGTCCGCGATGTGGCTCGACGCCCGCGGTCAGCGCCTGCCGGCGCCGCTCTTTCCAGGGTTCGACACGGTCTCGACGCTCGCTCACCTGCGCCGCAGCGGCCACGACCACAGCTGGTTCCTGCTGAACCGGCGGATCATCGCGCGTGAGTTCGCGCTCTCCGGCTCGGAGCAGAACCCGGACCTCACCGGCAAGGACCTGGAGGCCGCACTGCGCTCGCGCCTGCTGCCGGAGGTGCCGGCGCCGATCCAGGCGTTCCTGGACTACGGAGAGGACTTCCTCATCGCTTCCGGACTGCGGGAGCTGGTGGACGGGATGAACGCGCTGGTCGGCGAGCCTCTGGTTGACCACGACGCGCTCGAGCCCCAGATCGTCGCCCGCGACCGCGAGCTGGCGAACCACTTCGGCAAGGACCTGCAGCTGATGGCGATCCGCTCCGCCAGGCGGTATCTGCCGGATCGCGTGAGCAGGGTGACGCCGCCGCACCGCATCCTCGACCCGGCGGCCGGCCCGCTGATCGCCGTGAGGCTGCACGTGCTGACCCGCAAGACCCTCGGCGGCATCGCCACCGACCTGGAGGCACGCGCGCTCGGCTCGGACTGGGAGCCGCTGGACGGCCTCTGGGCAGCCGGCGAAGTTGCCGGCTTCGGTGGCGGCGGCATGCATGGTCACAGCGCGCTGGAGGGCACGTTCCTCGGCGGCTGCATGTTCAGCGCCCTGCAGGCGGCCCGCAGCATGGCCACGCGGCTCTGATCGGCTCACCGCGCTCCACGCTCACCGCGCGTCGCGCCCCAGAGCCACTAACGTCCCCCGCAGCATGAAGATCATCTACACCTACACCGACGAGGCGCCGGCGCTTGCGACCGGCTCGCTGCTACCGATCCTCCAGACCTTCGCGTCGCCTGCCGGCGTCGAGGTTGAAACGCGCGATATCTCGCTGGCGGGGCGCATCCTCGCCCAGTTCCCCGACCGCCTGCGCGCCGAGCAGTTCACGCCCGACGCGCTGACCGAGCTGGGCGAGCTCGCCAAGACCCCCGAGGCGAACATCATCAAGCTTCCCAACATCAGTGCCTCCGTGCCGCAGCTGAAGGCGGCCATCGCCGAGCTGCAGGGGCAGGGCTACGACGTCCCCGATTACCCGGATGACCCGCACACCGCCGAGCAGCAGGAGACGCGCGAGCGCTACGACCGCGTCAAAGGCAGCGCGGTGAACCCCGTCCTGCGACAGGGGAACTCGGACCGGCGTGCGCCGGCCTCCGTCAAGGCTTACGCGCGCAAGCACCCGCACACGATGGGCCCGTGGTCGCCACAGTCGCGGTCGCACGTGGCGACCATGGCGGACGGCGACTTCCGCGCCACCGAGCTCTCGGTGACGGTCCCGGAGGCGACCACGGTCCGCATCGAGCACGTCGCCGAGGACGGCACGGTGACGTCGCTGAAGGCCGACTTCCCCGTGCAGGCCGGCGAGGTGCTGGACGGGTCGGTGATGCGCGTGGCCGCGCTGCGCGCGTTCTTCGCCGGCCAGGTCAGGGAGGCCCTCGACAGTGGCCTGCTCTACTCGGTCCATCTCAAGGCGACGATGATGAAGGTCTCGGACCCGATCATCTTCGGGCATGCGGTGACGACCTTCTTCCCCGAGCTGGAAGGGACGCCGGCATGGAGCCCGAACGACGGCCTGGGTGCGCTGCCCGCCGGAGTCGAGGTCTCCTTCGAGGGCAAGCCGGCGCTGGCGATGGTCGACTCGGACCGCGGCATCACCAACCTCCATGTGCCCAGCGACGTGATCGTCGATGCCTCGATGCCCGCCGCGATCCGCGCCTCCGGTCAGATGTGGAACGCGCGCGGGATCCAGCAGGACACTAAGTTCGTGATACCCGACCACACCTACGCCGCGCTCTACGCCGAGACGATCGAGGACTGCCGGCGCAACGGTGCCTTCGACCCCGCGACCATGGGCACGACGCCCAACGTCGGCCTGATGGCGCAGGCGGCCGAGGAGTACGGCTCCCACGACAAGACCTTCGAGGTAGGGCGGCCGGGCGTGGTACGGATCGTCGATGCCCAGGGCCGGGCGTTGATCGAGCACGACGTCGCCGCGGGCGACATCTGGCGGGCGTGCCAGACCAAGGACGCGCCGATCCGCGACTGGGTGCGGCTGGCGGTGAGGCGCGCGGGCGCGACCGGTGCGCCGGCCGTGTTCTGGCTCGACGAGGATCGGCCCCACGACCGCGAGCTGCTCGTCAAGGTCAGGGACGAGCTCACCCGGCTCGACACCAAGGGGCTCCAGATCGAGGTGATGCCGGTTGCCGAGGCCATCCGCTTCACGCTGGCACGCGCGCGCGCCGGACAGGACACCATCTCGGTCACCGGCAACGTGCTGCGCGACTACCTCACCGACCTCTTTCCGATCATCGAGCTGGGCACGAGCGCCAAGATGCTCTCGATCGTGCCGCTGATGGACGGCGGCGGGATGTTCGAGACCGGTGCCGGTGGCTCGGCGCCCAAACACGTCCAGCAGTTCGTGCGCGAGAACCACCTGCGCTGGGACTCGCTGGGCGAGTTCCTGGCGCTGGCCGTCTCACTCGAGCTGGTGGCCGACCGCGACGCCAACCAACGCGCCAGGCTGCTCGCGCAGGCCCTGGATCGCGCGACCGGCAGGGTGCTCGAGGAGCGTCGTTCGCCGTCGCGCAGGGTCGGCGAGCTGGACAACCGTGGCAGCCACTTCTACCTCGCGCTCCACTGGGCTCGGGAGCTGGCCACGCAGGCCGACGACAGGGAGCTGGCAGCGCTCTTTGAGCCGCTTGCCGCCGGGCTCGCGGCTCGGGAGCTGCAGATCGTCTCGGAGCTCGAGGCCGTTCAGGGGCGGCCGGTTGACATCGGCGGCTACTACCACCCGGACCTGGGTCTGGTGGACGCCGCGATGAGGCCCTCCACGACGCTGAACGCGACGCTCGCCGGCTTCCGGTAGCGCCGGCCGGCTCAGTCCGGCCGAATCATCCGCCAGATCTGATCCATCACCGCGCGACGCGACGGCAGGCGCTCCTCGCCTCCGAGGTGCGTCTGCCGTCGCACGGCGCGCGCGAAGCTGGTGTCGATCACGAACAGCGCGATGACACCCGGTTCGAAGTCGGCATTGAGCGTGCCCGCCCGCTGCTGGGCCCTCAGGTAGCCGCTGATCGTATCGACACCCTTATGCGGGCCCAGGTCCTTGAGCTCCATGTAACGGGCGACCGCCTCCTTGAGGTCCGGGTCCGACTGGGCAGCGAGCAGGATCGGGAGCACGTCGTCAAAGAACCGTTCGAGCCGGTCCGCCGCGCGGTTCAGGATGGTCAGCGGCTCGCGCGCGTCCGGCTCCTCGGCCCCGACCAGCAACAGTGGCTTCATGCCGCACTCGAACGCAGCCTCGAGCAGGCCGGCACGATCGTGGAAGTGGTAGTAGACGCTCGCGTCGGAGACGCCCGCGCGGGAGGCGACTTCACGGCTGGTCAGGTGCGCGATGCCCTGCTCACGCAGGACCGCGAGCGCGGCTTCGAGGATCGCCTCGCGGCCGCCGGTCGGTGGGCGGCCACGGCGTTTGGGCTGCTCGTCAGTACTGGTCATCGTTACCCGGATGCAGGCTAGCCGCTCTGAAGGCAGATTTCTGAGTTGCAGCTCAGGGCAGCCGCTGATATTCTGAGCGTGAACTCAGGAAACTGTCCAGGATTGGAGCGCGACGATGGACCGAAAGTGGTGGACCCTGATCGCCGTCTGCACGGGCGTGTTCATGTTGCTGCTCGACCTGACGATCGTCAACGTCGCGCTGCCCCAGATCGAGCGAGCGTTCAACGCGAGCCTCTCGGACCTGCAGTGGGTGATCGACGCCTACGCGCTGATGCTCGCCGCGCTGCTCCTGACCGCCGGGTCGCTCGCCGACCTCTTCGGTCGCAGGCGCCTGTTCGCGACCGGGATCGTCGTCTTCACGCTCGGCTCCGTGCTGTGCGGGTTCGCCCAGGGCTCGTTGATGCTGTCGCTCTCACGGGCGCTCCAGGGTGTCGGCGGCGCGATCATGTTCGCAACCTCGCTGGCGCTGATCGCGCAGGCCTTCCAGCCGCGCGAGCGCGGTGTGGCCTTTGCCGCGTTCGGTGCCGTCACCGGTGTGGCGGTCGCGATCGGCCCGGTGCTCGGCGGTGCCATCACCAGCGGCCTGTCCTGGCGCTGGATCTTCTTCGTCAACGTGCCGATCGGCGTCATCGCCCTGGCCGTGACGCTGCGTCGCGTCGAGGAGTCGCGGCTGCCAGGCGCGCCGCGCCCTGACTTCCTCGGCTTTGTCACCTTCAGCCTGGCGCTGGCGGGGCTCGTGTACGGCCTGATCCGCAGCCAGACCGAGGGCTGGGGCGGGTTCGAGGTGATCGGCTCGCTGGCTGCCGCGGTCCTGCTGCTGATCGCGTTCTTCGCGATCGAGCGGCGCGTGAAGGGCCCGATGTTCGACCTCAGGCTCCTGCGCGTCTCGACCTTCAACGGCGGCCTGGCCGCCGCCTGGGCCGTTTCCGCGTCGATCTTCTCGCTGCTCACCTACCTGATCATCTACTTCCAGGATCTGCTCGGCTACTCCGCTGTCGGGGCGGGTCTGCGCTTCCTGCCCCTGAGTGGCTGCATCTTCCTCGTCGCCGGGGTTGCCGGACGGCTCACCACAAAGGTGCCGGTGAGCCTGCTGATCGGCGCCGGCTTCGCCCTCGTGACCGCCGGTCTGCTGATGATGCACGGGGTCACGGCCGGCGGCGGTTGGACCCACTTCCTGCCCGGATTCGTCGTGGCCGGCCTTGGCACCGGCCTGATCAACGTGCCGCTGGCTTCCACTGCGGTTGGCGTCGTGCCTGCACAGCGCGCTGGCATGGCGTCCGGGATCAACTCCACCCTGCGACAGGTCGGGATCGCCACCGGCGTCGCGGCCCTGGGCACGATCCTGATCAGCACGGTCAAGTCCGACGTGGTCTCCAGTCTGCTACGCACGCCGCTGCACGCCCAGGCCCACGCGATTGCGACCGCACTGAGCGCCGGCGGCTTCAGCCAGGCGCTGGCCCAGGCGCCGCGCCGCTATCAGGGCCTGGTCGCGGCCGCTGCCCGCAGCAGCTACGGCGATGCCCTCAACACGATCCTGCTGGTGGGGGCGGGGATCGCGCTCTTCGGCATGGTCATGGCGTTCGCGACGATCCGCCAGCGCGATTTCCACCAGGCTCCCTCGCAGGTCGCCAAGGCGGCCGCGGCCGTCTGAGCCGCCAAGGTCCCACCGGGTCCCCGCTCGCGCTACTTCGGCGGCTCGACGTCTTTGACGATCAGCAGCGCGATGTTGGTGAAGTCATCCCAGTAATCCGCGCCACTGCGTCTGTAGAGCACGAGCGGCACGCGCGCCTTGGCGATCTCTGCCTGAAGCGAGTCGACGAGCGTTCGCGCCTGGCTCGCGCGCAGGTAGGGGGAGAGCTCCTGCAGACCGGGCTTTCTGAGAAAGCGGATGACGTGTGTGAGTGCCCGCAGCGTCGCCGCCCAGTCGTGGTAGAAGGGAAACATGGGGGCGCTCCCGAGGCCGAGCGCCTGCGCCCAGGCGCTGTGGTCGATCGTGTAGTGACGGCCGTTTGGCATCTCGACGAGCTGCACGACTCCGGCGTTGTGCAGCTGGCCGAGCGCCTCGCGCACGTTGCGCTCGGAGAAGCCGGCGGCGTCGCTGACCATGCTCACCGAGAGGCGGTGGGCCCTGATCGTGAGCAGTGCGCGCAGCACTTCGGCGCGTGCGCCGATCCCGCAGAGGACCCGCATGCGCAGAGCGAAGGCGATCGGCTCGAGCAGCGCCGGCTCGAGCGACTTGCCCGAGCGCGTTGTCGGAAGCCGAATCAGACCGTGGCGCGCAAACACCTCGTCGCACTGGCCGGCTCCTACCGGTGGCAGGGCTGGAAACAACGGCTCCGGCTGGGCCGTGGCGTGTGAGCGCCCAGGGCGCCTGGCCCTGCCGCCCTGCGCAAGCGCCCAGTCGAGCGCCGCGCCCGCAAGCCGCCTGTCCGTCTCGTCGCTACAGAGGTTCGCGAGCCGCTGTGCGCTGACCAGGCGCTCATTCAGCGCAAGCCAGTCGAGCGCCTCGTCGAACAGGCGCGGGTCCTCGCGGGCGAGCTCCAGCGTGAAGAGCAAAAGCGCCTCCGGGTCGGCGACGCGTCGCTCCGGTGACGCGGGCCTGTGGCCCGAGACCCCGAGCTGCGCCCACTGCTCCCAGGCGAACGCCAGGCTGCGCTCCACGACCTCGTCTCTAAGCGTCGCGACCAAGGTCGTCAACCCCAAAATCAGCGAGCGCCTGGGCGAGCGCCTTGTCGAACGGGCCGGGCATGTTGTGAGTGCGCGCCCACGCCGCGGCCTGGTGCAGCTCGGTCTCGGTCGGCTCGAGCTGCTGGAGGTCATTGAAGTCCCGCGACTCACGCCGGTCTGCCCAGGCGTAGAGCTTGAAGAAGATCTGGTCGATCCGGGAGGCAAACGACACGCGCAACGCCGGGCCGTACTCGCGGCTCTGCAGCCGCTCGGCAAAACCGTCCGGCAGGCCCTGCTTGAGGAGCCCTGCGGGCCCGTGGTTCAGCCAGTTCTCGGGGAGGCCAAAATCGCGCGCCACAAGCTTGGCCGCCTGCGCGATCTCCTCGGGAAGCGGCTCGGCTGGCAGCAACGCACCGTTGTGCTCTAGCGCCACTACGTCGACGTCCCGCGTAACGCCTCTGGGGATGCCAAGCATGAGCAGGCCGCTGCCGCCGATCACCACCAGATGGGCGCTGAAGCCCATGAACCCGAGCTGTTCGCCCAGGGCGGCGAGTGCGCGGTCGAGCGAGTATGAGTCCAGATCGCCCATCGCCCAGATGTTATACAGCCTCAAAACAGATGTATACCATCTCACAACGCCACTGGCCGACCGCCGATCGAGATGCGATACGGCGCCGCGGTTGCCGTATCCCGCCGCGGTTCGGTATGCTCACCACAGGTCAGATGGAGCCCTGACGCGCGGACCGGAGCGGCACCCAGCCGCAAGGCCCTCCGAACCGCCCACATGGAAAAGGGCTGATGACTCCTTTCGCCGGTTGTCAAATGTCGAGCTGACGCGAAAGGAGCACTTCAAGGCGCATGCCCACACTCCCCGACTGGGCGATTCAGATGCTGCAGGTGCTCGCCATCCTCGCGCTGGCGCGGCTCGTCACGGGCGTCAGCGCGCGCGCCGAGGCGATCATCCGGAAGCGCCGCGTACGCGGAAGCGGGCGAGGGCGCGCTGGCCGGCGGCTGTTCGAGGGGACCGTGCCCGCCCTGATCGAGGACGGCATGCCGGTTCTGGTCGTAAACGACGGTTCCCGATAGGCGTCGCTTTTCAGCGTGCGGTTCGATCGGCGAGAATGGGCCGCGATCTAGGCCGGCGGCGCGATCGGTGCGCTCGCACGCGTGTGGCTCGCCCTGCACATCGTCCAGCGCGACACCTCGTGGCCCTGGACGATCTTTGCGACCAACGTCTGCGGGGCATTCTTGTTGGGGTACTTGGTCACGCGTCTGCAGGAGCGCCTGCCGCTGTCCACCTACCGCCGCCCACTGCTCGGAACCGGCTTCTGCGGTGCCTTCGCAACCTTCTCCACGATGGAGGTGGAGCTCTTGAAGATGGTGCACTGGCTGGCCTCGACGCTGGTGCGAACGGGGCGCGGGAGGTGACGCTCTGGCTCTGGCTGGCGGTGGCGGGCGTCGTGGGCTGCGGAGCGCTCCTTCGCTTCCTGGCTGACGGGCTGGTGAGCGCCCGCGCCGGTGGCGGCCTCCCGGTCGGCACGCTCGCGATCAACCTCACCGGCTCCCTTGCGCTCGGCCTGCTCACCGGTCTTGGCGCCCGCGGCAACCTGCTGCTGCTCGCCGGCTTCGCCGCGACCGCACCGAGCACGGTCTGCTCGCCGACGAGCTGATGGGCATATACGGCGACCAGCGCCTTGCCGCCAGCGTCGTGCTGCGCGGCGTCGCGGGGTTCGGGCGTCTTCACCATCTCCACAGCGACCGGATGCTCACGACCTCGGAGGATCTGCCGGTGGTCTCGATCGCGGTCGACGAGCGCTCGCGGATCGAGTCGGTGCTGGAGCCTGTCCTGCGGATAAAGCGCCGTGGTCTGACCACGCTCGAGCGCGCGCGCATGCTCTCCGGAGAGATCGGCCCGGTGGCGCTGCAAGATCTGCCCGGCCAGGCCACGCGCCTGACCGTGTACCTCGGCCGGCGTGAGCAGGTGCTGCGGAAGCCGGCCTTCATCGCCGTCTGCGACCTGCTGCACCGCCGTGGCCTCACCGGGGCGACCGTGCTGCTCGGGGTCGACGGCACGCGCGCGGGCCGCCGTCACCGTGCGCGCTTCTTCAGCCGCAACGCGGACGTGCCGCTGGCGCTCGAGGCGGTCGCACCCGCCGAGCAGATCGCCGCCGTGCTGCCGGAGCTCGAGAGCCTGCTCGAGGCTCCGCTGCTGACGCTCGAGGGCGTGCGCATCCGCAAGCGCGACGGTGAGCTTCTCTCCGTCCCGCACGAGCTTCCCGGAACAGGCGAGCACGGGCTCGGGATCTGGCAGAAGCTGACGGTGTACACCTCACACGCCGCGCTCGCCAGGAGCGGCCGTCCACCGCACGTCGAGCTCATCCACTGCCTGCTGCGCGAGACAGATGCCGCCGGTGCGACCGCGCTGCGTGGCATCTGGGGCTTTCATGGCGACCACGCGCCGCACGGCCACCGGCTCCTCCAGATCCGGCGGCACGTCCCGGTCTGCACGGTGGTGATCGACAGGCCCGAGCGGATCGGGCGGACGTTTCAGATCATCGACGAGATCAGCGAGCAGCACGGCCTGGTCATCAGTGAGACGGTCCCGGCGGCCCAGGCGATGAGCGAATCAGCGATACGTGGCGGCCTACGACTCTCGAGGCCCGGCGCCTGAGCGGCGGACCCGAGCTTCGAGCAGCCCGAACGGAACGGAGCTTGTCTGAAGCGCGCCGCGAACGTCTCGGTGCGGTGTCCGCCGTCTGCCTGTGCAGAGCTGGCCCCTCGGCCACCTCGAAGCTGACGCGGAGCCCGTCGCCGATCAGCGCCCGCGCCCGCGCCAGCTGCTCGGAGGTGATCTCGTCGAGCTGCTGGTTCCACGATGCCGCGCCCTGTCGGCACCGGCCGCAGCCCAGATCGGTTCGCTCGCGGCGGGCAAGCGCGACCACCGTGATCGGCGCGTCGGCGGACCGTGCGGCCTCCGCGGCCCAGCACAGGGCAGCACGCCCGCCGCGCGAGAGGTCGCAGGCGGCGAGCAGATGCCTCGCGCGCGCGGACTCCGCGACCGGCCGGGCGGCTCCTCGGTCGGACGCGCCGCTGCCGGTTCTGTGCTCGGGTGATCTGAACAAAGCCACTCCTTGAGTCTCCCGCGTGATCCGCTGTCTCTCGCCTGATCGGCTTGTAATAAGACATTCTGCCGCGGCTCCAAGCTCGCCGGGCACCGCGCTCACAGCCCTCGCGGAACGCCGCGCTCTCAGCGGCCCTGCTAAGATGCTTGCTGGCAAGCAAATAAATGCCGGGCGCTCGGCCGCGAGCGCGATGCGGTGAAAGAAGGGGGGCCGCGGTGACGCGGGTCGTGGAAGCAGAGCAGCAGGTGCAGGCCGACACGGCCCAGCGCCTGCGCCAGGTGGTGGGCCACCT
Organism: Solirubrobacterales bacterium; assembly: GCA_027449125.1. Classification (GTDB taxonomy): domain Bacteria; phylum Actinomycetota; class Thermoleophilia; order Solirubrobacterales; family Solirubrobacteraceae; genus Palsa-465. The sequence continues at coordinate 57,012 of DAIDME010000102.1, forward strand.
GACGCGGCTCCTGCGCCCGGTCGACGCAAGCCTCGCCGCGGACCTCACGCCCACCCGCACGGCGGTGCTGCTGAACACGGTCCGCAACGGGCGCGCGCGGCTCGCCGACGTGGCCGAGCAGGAGGGCCTGCACCCGACGCTGCTCTCGCGCACACTCGCGGCGCTGGCGGGGGACGGCCTGGTCGAGCGCTTCCCCGATCCCGATGACCGGCGCGTCGCCTGGGTGGCGCCGACGCCCGCCGGGCGCCGCCTGGCGCAGCGCATCCGCGCGCGGCGCACCGCCGTCCTGCAGGAGGCGCTCAGCGGTCTCAGCGACTCCGAGCGCCACCGGATCGAGGCCGCGCTGCCGGCGCTCGAGCGTCTCGCCGAGCGCGTCCACGGGAACATGACATGAGCCCGATCCGGCGTATCTCCACCAAGACCTTCTCGGCGCTCGAGGTGCCCAACTACCGCCTCTACGTCTACGGGCAGGGGATCTCGCTGACCGGCACCTGGATGCAGATGGCCGCACAGTCCTGGCTGGTGATCCAGCTGACCCACTCGGCCACCACGCTCGGCATCATCGTCGCGCTCCAGACCCTGCCGGTCCTGCTGCTCGCGCCCTACGGGGGCCTCGTCGCCGACCGTGTCGACAAGCGCAGGGCCACGATCGTCGCCCAGACGCTCATGGGCCTGCAGGCCCTGGCCCTGGGTCTGCTCACGATCACGCACCTCGTGCACGTCTGGGAGATCGGCGTGCTGGCAGTGGTGCTCGGCGTAAACAACGCCTTCGAGGGCCCCGCGCGCCAGTCCTTCATGCTCGAGCTCGTCGGTGGCGAGCACCTGCGCAACGCGGTCAGCCTGAACTCGACGATGGTCAACATGGCGCGTCTGGTCGGACCGGCGATCGGCGGGCTGATGATCGCCGCCGTCGGCACCGGCTGGTGCTTTCTGTTCAACGCCGTCAGCTTCATCGCCGTGATCAGCTCGCTCATGCGCATGGACAAGAGCCAGCTCGATCCGGTGCCCCCGAGCCCGCGCACCAAGGGCCAGGTGCGCGAGGGCATCCGCTACGTGCGCGGCGTGCCGCGCCTGGTTATCCCGCTGATGATGATGGGGATCGTCGGCTGCTTCACCTACGAGTTCCAGGTCTCGCTGCCGTATCTGGCCCAGCACGGCCTGCACGCGGGCCCCGCCGCCTACGGCTTCATGACCGCCTCGATGGGCGCCGGCGCCGCGCTCTGGGGCCTCGTCGTGGCTACCAAGGGCAAGACCGGCATCCGCACGCTCGTGCTCTCCTGCATCGCCTTCGGCACGATGATGACCTTCGCCACGCTCGCACCGACGCTCGCCTTCGAGCTGGTCGCGCTCGCTCTGGTGGGCGCCGCCAGCATCTCCTTCATGTCGCAGGCCAACGCCACGATCCAGCTCTCCGCCGCCCCCGAGATGCGCGGCCGCGTGATGGCCCTGTGGTTCATCGCGCTGCAGGGCTCGACCCCGATCGGCGGCCCGATCGTCGGCCTGGTGATGAGCCGGTTCGGCGCCCGCGCCGGCCTCGGGCTCGGCGCGCTCACCTGCTTCATCGTCGCCGCCGGCGGCGCCATGGCACTGCGCGCCGTCCGCGCCCGCCACGCCGAGCAGGCGCTCGTCGCCGCCTGACCCCCGGGCGCCTCGCCGCTGCTTCGGCGCCCGGGCCGGACCGCACCCCGCTACGCTCGCGCCGTGACCGAGCCCGAGCAGCCGCTGACGGGCGGCAACGCGAGCACCGGCGTCGTGCGTGTCGGCGACACCGTCCGCAAGCCCTGGAGCGCCGCCACGCCGGCGGTGATCGAGCTGATGGCCCAGGTCCGCGAGGCCGGCGTCGACGTGCCCGCCCACCTCGGCCGTGACGAGCGCGGCCGCCAGGTGATCGAGCACATCCCCGGCGTGCTGGCGCAGCACTCCGAGCCGCTGGGGCTCGACGGACTGGCCCGGGTGGGCGCGATGGTGCGGCAGATCCACGACGCGAGCGCCGGCTTCAGGTCGAGCGCCGCGCCGGCCTGGGCCCAGGCGATCCGCTCGCCCGGCGCCGATCTCATCTGCCACGGCGACCTTGCGCCCTGGAACCTGATCGTCGGCGAGCGTTGGGTCTTCATCGACTGGGACGGCGCCGGCCCGAGCACGCGCCTGTGGGACCTCGCCTACGCGGCCCAGTCCTTCACTCTCAACGACGCCGCGGCGTCCGTGCCCACGAGCGCCGCGCGGCTCGCGGCGCTCGTGGATGGCTACCAAGCGAGCGCGGCGCTGCGCGCCGCGCTCGCGGACGCCATGGCCGACCGCGTGCGCGCGATGTGCGAGCTGCTGCGATCATCGCACTCAGCCGGCGTCGAGCCTTGGGCGAGCATGTACCTGGGCGGCCACGGCGAACACTGGGCGAGCGTCGGCCGCTACGTCGCCGAGCACCGCGACGCCTGGGCGGGTGCGCTCAGGCGCTGAGCGCCGGCGTCTTGACGGCGACGATCCGCCACGGTTGCGCGGCATCGTCGGTCAGCGCGAAGGTCCAGCGCTCCGTGAAGCCGGTGGGCCGTGTCGCGCTGCCCGCCAGAACCCGGGTGGTGTTGCGGTCCTCGATGTAGCGCCGGCCGCGCAGGTCCACGTCGACCGTCATGCTCGCGGGCTCCGCCGCGGCGTCGAGCGCCACGATCCTGATCCGCGTGACCTGTGGGCCACGCACCACAAGGCGCGTCGCACCGCTTGGGTCGCCGGGGTGCAGCAGCTCCTGCACCGCCTCGGGGGAGGCCAGCGCGCGCAGCTCGTCGGCCGAGCCGTCCACCGCCTGCGCCCAGGCGTTCACCGCGCGCCTGGCCGCGACCTCGAGAATGTCGGGCGCGAAGCGGCCGTCGGCGAGGCTCAGGTCCATCGCCTGGGCGTGCGCGTCGCCCGTGAACTGCAGCGCGGCCAGGTCGGCCACCTTGGTGCCTGCCGGCGCCCGCTCCGCGACGGCGCCCTCGACCAGCGCCTCGTCGCGCATCGCCTGCTCGTCGGAGAAGTGCGTCTGCACGATGCGGTCCTTCAGGCTGTGTTCGCCCTCGGCGCCCGACTCGATCGAGGCGAGCACCCAGTGCTCGCCGCGGCGCTCGAGCGTCCAGTACTCGCGCATGCGCACCGACTCGGTGACGGCTCCGGTGCGCCTGATCCGCCGGCCGGCGCGGTCCACCACGTAGTCGCGCAGCTTCGCCTCGATCAGCACCACCACGCGGTCCACATCCTGGGCGCCGCGCTCACGCCGCACCAGGCCGACGTAGCGCACCTGCGGCGCTCCGACGGGCTCCACGTGGTTGCGCCAGCCCCGGCGCTCGAAGTCGTCCAGGCGCCGCTCCCACTCGACCAGCAGCGCGGGCGTGATCAGCCCGCGCAGGGCGATGCGGTCATCCTCGGACCAGGCCCGCTGGATGTCGGCAAACAGCCGCGCGCCGGATTCGCGCACCGCCGCCGGTCCGAAGATCGGATTCTCGTCTTCGGCCTCCGCGGCTGCCAGCTCGACGTGGCGCTCGCGGCGGCGGCTCTCCCGCCGGTGCGCACGGCCCTGGCGCTGGTGCGCGCCCCAGTAGGCCATGAAGCCCGGCATCCCGCGGGTCGAGACCCACCAGATCGCGATCCCGGCGGCGATGAAGATCAGGGCGACGCCGTGCGTCGCGATCGCCAGGTCGATGATCACCCGGAAGATCAGGAAGACGACGAAGACGTTGGCGCCACCACCACCGCCACCACCACCGCCGCCACCGCTGAAGCCGGCCGAGCCGCCGCCGGCCGAGGCCAGCGCCGCCGGCGCGAGCACCAGCGCGGCCGCCGCGACCAGCGCCAGCGCGAGGACGAGCCTGCCGCGCGACGGTCGCATCGCCGCCCCGCCTCAGCCCGCCGCCGCGGCGCGCAGCGGCCCGACGCCCGGTTCGCTCTGGGGAACGTGCTGGTCGGCGTGGTAGCTCGAGCGCACCAGCGGCCCGGCCGCGACGTGCTCGAACCCGAGCCGGTAGGCCTCGGCCTCCAGCGCCGCGAACTCGTCCGGGTGCCAGAAACGCACGATCGGCAGGTGGTTCTCGGTCGGGCGCAGATACTGGCCGACGGTGAGCACCTGGACGTGGTTTTCTCGCAGCGTCCCGATCGCGTCGACCATCTCCGCGAAGGACTCACCCAGTCCCACCATCAGCCCAGACTTGGTGACGACCTCGTTCCCGCCCATCTCCTTGGCGTTGCGCAGGACGCGGTTGGAGCGCTCCCAGGTCGAGCCGCGGCGGGCGACGGCGTAGAGGCGGGGGACGACCTCGACGTTGTGGTTGAAGACGTCGGGCCGCTCGGCGATCACCTTCGCGAGCGGCATCTCCTGGCCGCGGAAGTCCGGGGTGAGCACCTCGATCTTGGTCTGCGGCGACTGGCGGCGGATCTGGCGGATCACGCCGACGAAGGCGTGGGCACCGTAGTCGTAGAGGTCGTCGCGGTCGACGCTCGTGATCACGGCGTGGCGCAGGCCCATCTGCGCCACCGAGCGCGCCACGCGGGCGGGCTCCAGGGGGTCGTTCCAGGTCGGCTTGCCGCTGCGCACGTTGCAGAAGCCGCAGCGCCGGGTGCAGGTGTCGCCGAGGATCATGAAGGTCGCGGTGCCGCGCTGCCAGCACTCGCCGATGTTCGGGCAGGCGGCCTCCTGACAGACGGTGTTGAGGTTCTCCGAGCGGATCAGCGACTGCAGCTCGCGGTAGCGCGAACCACCCGGCGCGGGCACCTTGAACCACGGCGGCTTGCGGCCTCGGTGCGGCTGCACCTCGGGCCCGAGCACGGCGAGCACGTCGGTGATGCCGCCGGGGTTGGAGCGTGCGCGGGTTGCGCTCATACGCCTACAAGCGTACCGCCGCCGGGGTGGCGGCCCGTTCGAGGGTCGCGCGAGTCACCGGTACGGTCTCGTGGCCGAGCGCGCCGGCGAGCGAAGCAGCGGCGAGCTCGCCGCAGTGGGCCAGGGAGGCGTCGGCGCCCTCCGCGTGCACGCAGGTCATGGTCACGTCGGGCAGGCCGCAGGCGACGATCCAGCCGAAGGGCTCGAGCGCGCAGCGCTCGACGTTGAGCGCGAAGCCGTGCGTGGTCACCGCTTGGGAGACGTGCACGCCGATCGAGGCGATCTTGCGGTCCTCGACCCAGACGCCGGTGTAGTCGGGGCCCTCGTCGGCGCGGGCGCGGGCGCCGATGCCGACCTGCTCCAGGGCGGCGATCAGCGAGCGCTCCAGGAGGCGCACGTAGGCGACCACGTCGCCGGTCGCGACGATCGGGTAGCCGACCAGCTGGCCGGGGCCGTGGTAGGTGACCCTGCCGCCGCGCTTGGTCTCGATGATCTCGATGCCGCGCGCGGCGTAGAAGGCCTCGCCCATCGTCAGCTCGCCCGGCTGGGAGCGCCGGCCGCGGGTGTAGACCGCCGGGTCGTGCTCGAGCAGGAGCAGCGTGTCGGGGATCTGGTCCTGCTGGCGGGCGCTGCGCAGCGCCTCCTGGAGGGCGAGCGCGTCGCGGTAGGCGACCGGGCCCAGGTCGGCAACCCACATCTCGGACATGCTCTGCATCGTAGAGCGGGGACGGGCGGGCCAAATACATGCTCTGGCATGTATTTGGCCCCTCCGATCGGGAACGCGCGCCGGCAGGGCGTAGGATCGCGTCATGAGCCTCACCCGTCTGCGCTGGCGCCTGCGCGGCGCCTGGCTGTGGCCGTCATTCCTGGTGCTGAGCCTCGCCGACGCGACGATCGTCCACGAGCTGCCGCCCGCGGGCGACAGCGCCACCTGGGTGGGCGGCTGGCTGCTTGCCTCGGTGCTCAACCTGCTGGCGATCGCGATGCTCGGGAGGGCGGGCGGGCGCGTGGTGCGCCGGCTGCGCGGCGATATGCCCGCGGTGGTCGCGCGCAACTACGCCGGTGCGCTGCTGACGCTGGTGATCACGCTCGGCTTCCTGGGAGCCGGTCTCCTGAACCAGGCGACGGTGCAGGCCGACCACGCCGCCCTGCGGGACGCGGTTGCCCGCGCCGAGGCCTACATCGGGACGCACGCGCCCGCAAGCTTTCAGGTGGGGTTGCGCGAGCTCGACACCTACGTGGTGCAGGAGCCCGTGATCTACCGGGTCTGCGCCGCCGACGTGAGCGGCGGCCGCTATTACTGCGTGGTGGTCAACCGGTCCCAGCCCTTTGGGCGCAGCGTGCACTACTCGGGGGCCGAGTCCAACGCGCTGCTCGCGCAGGGCCAGGGTTAGGGGCGCGTCGGCGCAGGCGGGAAGGCCGACTGCGGGCCGTGCTCGAGCAGGTGCGCGCCGCGGTCGAGGTCCGCCTCGACGCGTGCGGTGAGCTCGCCCGCGCTCGTTCCGGGGCCCGCCGCGTGGCGCAGCCGGGCGTCGTAGAGCAACTCGATCAGACCGGTGAGCGCCCGCGCCGCGACGAGCGGTTCGGGGTCACGCGCATCGACCCGAGCTCGGTTGCCAGCACGGCCGCCAGCTCGGCGACGATCCGCTGGCGATGCGCGCCGAGTGCGGCCCGCAGCGCGGCGTCTCGCGCAGCATCCGGCCGAAGGCCTCCAGGTCGGCCAGGCCGTAGGCGGGCATCGGCTTGACGAGCATCCGCCACTCCGCCACTCCGCCGTCAGCGCCGCCGTCAGCGCCGCGGCCGGCGTCACGCCGCCGGCCCGGTCGCGCACGGCTCCGACGAGCGGCTCGAGCGCTTCGACGCGACCGACTTCGCCGGGCGCCTCGCAAAGCGGCTCTCAGGCGGCCGGCGCCGCCGCGTCGACCTCGCCGCCGGCCTGATCGAAAGGCCCCAGCTGCCCGTGCTCGACGAGCCCACCACCGGCCTTGACCCCCGTAGCCGCCAGGTCGTCTGGTCGACGGTGAGGGAGCTGGTCGGCGAAGTGATCACGCTGTTGCTCACCACCCAGTACCTGGAGGAGGCCGACGCCCCCGCCGACGACATCGTGCAGATCGACCACGGTCGCACGGTCGCCAGATCGCCAGGGGCACGCCCACCCAGCTCGAAGCCCAGACCGGCGCGCAGCGCGTGGACGCGGTGGCCGCCGACGCGCAGGCTTTCGAGGCGCTCGTGCGGCACCTCGCCGAAGCCGGCTCTGAGCTGACGCGCCAGCCGGAGGAGCGCCGCATCTCGATCCCTGCGCCCGACGAGCTCGCCGACCTCCAGCGTGTCTCGGTCGCGCTTGCCGGACGGCCGGTGCACGCAGATGAGATCGCGCTGCGCCGGCCCACGCTGGACGACGTCTTCATGACGCTGACCGGCCACCCCGCGGAGGACCGGGATGCTTCCACCACCGCCCCGCAGGAGGCCGCCGCATGCTCGCCTATGTCCGCGAATCGGCGCTTCTGACGGGCCGCTGCCTGCGCGCGATCGCGCGCGTGCCCCAGCGCCTTTTGGACGTGACGATCCAGCCGGTGATCTTCGTGCTGCTCTTCCGCTACGTCTTCGGCTCGGCGATCCACCCGGCGGGGGTGAGCAACTACTCCAGCTATCTGATGCCTGGGCTGGTCGCCCAGGGGCTCGCCTTCGGGATGATCGGTGCCGGCGTGGCGACCAGCACCGACATGTCCGAGGGGGTGCTCGACCGCTTCCGTTCGATGCCCGTCTCGCGCATGGCGGTCGTGACCGGCGAGGTGCTCGGCCAGTACTGCGAGGCGATCCTCGGCCTTTGCGTGTACGTGGCCGTCGGCCCGGCCATCGGCTGGCGCCCGAGCTTCGGTGCCGGTGACGCGACCGGCTGGGTGGCGCTGATGCTGCTGGGTACGCTGGCCTTCACCTGGGCCGGGGCGTACTTCGGCATGCTCGTGCGCTCGCCCGAGGCGATGCAGGGGGTCGGCTTCGCCCTGGTCTTCCCGCTCGCCTTCCTGGCCGGCGCCTTCGCACCGATCTCCGGCATGGCGCTGGTCCCGCGGATCATCGGCGACTGGGATCCCATCAGTGCGCTGGTCGCCGCCTCGCGCAGCCTCGCCAACGGCTACCCCTCGAGCGGCTCCTGGCTGCTCTCACACGGCGTACTGGCGATGGTGATCTGGTCTGCGCTGCTCCTGGCGGCCTTCGTGCCGCTGTCGCTGCGGCGCTTCAACGCCACGGTCGCCGCATAGCCGACGGGGCGCATCCCGCTGCCGGTGGTCCGCTGACCACCGGCAGCGCCTCGAGCTGGCCGGCGGGCCGCCTCGAGGCCGGGTGGCGCTGGCGCAAGGCAAAGGCCGAGCGCGACCTCTATCGTGGCTGAGGCATGACCAGCTTCGCCGAACTTGGACTCTCGCAACCGACGCTCGAGGCGCTGGCTGATGTCGGCTACCACGAGCCGAGCCCGATCCAGGAAGAGGCGATCCCGCACCTGCTGCAGGGTTTGGACGTGATCGGCCAGGCACAGACCGGATCGGGTAAGACGGCCGCCTTTGGCCTGCCGCTGATCGATTACGTCGACCCCTCTGAGCACGAGGTCCAGGCGCTCGTGCTGACGCCGACGCGAGAGCTGTGCATCCAGGTGACCCAGGCGCTGCGCTCCTACGGTGCGCGCAAGGGTGTGGATGTCGTCGCCGTGTTCGGCGGCGCCCCGATCCGCAGCCAGCAGGCGCAGCTGCGGGCCGGCGGGCATGTGGTGGTCGGGACGGTGGGGCGGGTCAAGGATCTGATCAGCCGTCACTCGCTGATGCTGCACTCGTGCCGCTTCGTGGTGCTGGACGAGGCCGACGAGATGCTCGACCTGGGCTTTCTGGAGGACGTGGAGCGGATCATGGCGCTGACCCCGTCGAGTCGCCAGACGGCGCTCTTCTCTGCCACCATGCCGCCCGAGATCAGGCGCCTGGCCGACCAGTACCTCTACAGCCCGGTTGTGGTGAAGGTCAAGGCTGCGACGCTGACCGTTGAGACGGTGTCGCAGTTCGGCCTGCGGGTGGCCTCCAAGGACAAGGTCGCGGCGCTTCAGGAGGTGCTGAGCGCCGAGCGTCCGCGTCAGGCGATCGTCTTCTGCCGGACCAAGATCCGCTGCGAGCAGCTCTTCCGCACGCTGCGCGACGGCGGCATGAACGTCAAGGCGCTGCACGGCGACATGACTCAGGGCGCGCGCGACGGCGTGATGATCGGCTTCAAGGAGGGGCGTACCCCGATACTGGTGGCCACCGACGTAGCCGCCCGCGGGCTGGACATCTCCACCGTCTCGCACGTGATCAACTTCGACATGCCGAGCTCGCCGGACATCTACGTGCACCGCATCGGCCGCACCGGCCGGGTCGGTCGCAGCGGCCGCGCGATCACGTTCTACGAGGCGCGTCAGCAGCGCGACGTGGAGGCGATCGAGGCACACTCCGGCGTGAAGCTGACCCCCTGGGCCAAGGACGCCCAGGTGTCCAGAGAGCCGGCCGCACGGGCGGCTGGCGGGCGCGCCGCCGCCGAGCCCGTGGCCGTCGCCGCCGAGCCCGTGGCCGTCGCCGCCGCTGGGCCCGACGCCATCGCCGCCGAGCCCGGGGCCGCCGTCGCTGAGCCCACAGGCGCCGAGGCGGCTGTCCAGCCCGTCCGGGCACGTCCCAAACGTCACTCGAAGCCCCACGACGCCGAGCGGGACGGCGGTCACGGGCCGCTTCGCAAGGTGATCATCGCCGGCGGGCGGGCTGACGGCGTCGAACCTCGGGATGTGGTGCACGCGCTCACGGGTCCCGCAGACCTGGATGGAGAAGCTGTCCGCAACGTCGTGGTGCTGGAGCACTACGCCTTTGCGGAGGTCCCGGCACGGGAAGCCGACCGTGTGCTCCGGGCTGCCAGTGGGGTGGAGCTTCACGGCCGGCCGCTGCGGCTTGAGCTCGTGCGCGGCTGAGCGTCAGCCGCACCAGTTTGACGAGGCGCTCCAGCCGTCGTGTTCGGCGGGCGACGATCTGGGTATGTGCAGGACAGAGCCAAGACCGCGACTCCGCACGCTCCCTCGTGTTTCGAGTTCTCGGAAGTAATTCAAAGACAAATGGAGGCGTTACATGCGCAAACCACGCTCTCTGCTGCGCAGCCGCACCAGCAGGTTGCACCGTCCTTCGCCGGCGATGATGGTGGCTCTGGCCGCCCTGTTCCTATCGCTCGGAGGCGCGAGCTATGCGGCGGTGATGCTGCCGGCCCACAGCGTCGGGTCGGCGCAGCTCAAGACGTTTGCCGTGACCAACCCGAAGCTCGCCAACGAGTCGGTCGGCTACCGCAAGATCATGCCGGGCGCGGTTGGCATCGTGCGCGTCGACAAGAACCAGGTGCAGCTCCGGGTGACGGGCACGTGCATGGGTGCGAACCAGGCGATGACTTCGGTCAACATCATGGGTGGCGTCACCTGCGGGTCCACCTCGCCGAGCGAGTTTGACACCGGCGTGCCGACCGCGAAGGCGCTCACGACCACGGCCGCAACGGTGGCGAGCATGGCGCTTGCCGGCGGCAATGAGTACATGGTGCAGGCCGCCCCCTACATCACGGTGACCGGCAACAACGCCACCACCGCGCAGAACATCACCGTGAGCTGCACGCTGGCCGCTGGCACCGCCACCACCGCGACGGAGACCCGCATGGTGAGCATCTACGTGCCAGCCGGCAGCTCCACGACGCCCACTACGGCGTCCGCATCAATCCCGCTCACGGTGATCCAGCCTGAGAGCCCGAACAGCACGACCGCCTCGGTCAACTGCGTCGACGCCACCACCGGTGGTCTCACCGGCGCGGGCACGCTCGACGCTCAGGCCACGGTCTACGCGACGACGCTGGCGCCGCCGACGACGGCGACGACGACGACGACCACGACGACGGCAGCCGCCGTTCGCCCGTGAGGTCGAGGTTCCGTTGCGCCCGGGCGACGGGCGCAACGGAACCGGTCGCGAAAGCGGCCCGCCCCGCCGATGCCCGCACCCTCTGGGTGGCGGGTGAGGGGGCGGGCCGTTTTTGCGTGCCAGCAGCTACGGTCAGAGGATGAGCACAGCAAAGCTGCACACAAACCACGGCACGATCACGCTCGAGTTCTTCGATGACGATGCCCCCAAGACGGTCGAGAACTTCCGCAAGCTCTCGGGCGACGGCTTCTACGACGGCCTCAGCTTCCACCGCGTCATCCCGGACTTCATGATCCAGGGCGGGTGTCCATTGGGAACCGGCACCGGGGGCCCCGGCTACACGTTCGCCGACGAGTTCAACCAGCACAAGGTGGTGCGCGGGGCGATCGCAATGGCCAACGCCGGCCCGAACACCAACGGCTCGCAGTTCTTCATCGTCACGACTGCGGCCGCACCGTGGCTCGACGGCAAGCACACCGTCTTTGGGTACGTGACAGATGGGATGGACGCGGTGGACGCGATCGAGGCGCTGCCGACCGATGGTCGTGACCGGCCGCAGGAGCCCGCCGTGGTCGAGTCGGTCGAGCTGGGCGACTGACGGGCCGGTCGCGCAGTGGGCACGATCGCCGTCGCCAACCCCGCAACCGGCGCGCCCCTGGGCGATGTGCCGCTGCTCGACGCCGCCCAGGTCGCGGAGCTCGCCAGCCGTGCCCGTGGGGCCCAGCCGGGATGGCGCGAACTGGGCTTTCGCGCGCGCGCAGCGGTCATGTGGCGAGCGCAGCGCTGGCTGCTCGACAACGCCGAGCGGGTGATCGCCACGGTGGTGGCGGAGACCGGCAAGACACACGAGGATGCGCAGCTCACGGACTTCGGGTACGTGGTGCAGGCGCTCGGCTTCTGGGCCGCTCACAGCGAGCGCTACCTGGCCGACGAGCGCTCGCACTACTGGGGCAACCCGGCTGTTGTGGGCAAGCGGCTCGTGCTGCGCCGCGCGCCGCTCGGCGTGGTGGGGGTCATCGGCCCATGGAACTTCCCGCTCGTCAACGGCTTTGGCGACTGCATCCCCGCGCTGATGGCCGGCAACGCCGTGGTCCTCAAGCCCAGTGAGGTGACCCCGCTCTCCTCGCTGCTGATGGCCGAGATGTTCGCGGCCTGCGGGATGCCGGAGGGGGTCTTCCAGGTCGCCACGGGCGACGCTCAGACGGGGGCTGCCCTGGTCGCGGGGGTCGATTGCGTGATGTTCACGGGCTCCACGCGCACCGGCCGGGCGGTGGCGGTCGCAGCCGCCGAGCGGCTCGTCCCCTGTCACCTCGAGCTGGGCGGCAACGACGCGATGATCGTCTGTGCCGACGCTGACATCGAGAAGGCGGCCAACGCCGCCACCTACTACGCGATGAACAACTCGGGACAGGTGTGCATCTCGATCGAGCGTGTCTACGTTGAGGCGCCGGTCTATGACGAGTTCGTCAAACGCGTCGTTGAGAAGGTCCGCGCCCTGCGCCAGGGTCCACCCGCCGGCCCTGGCAGCGTCGAGCTTGGCGCGATCACGTTCCGTCCACAGTTCGAGACGATTGACGCGCACGTGCGCGACGCCCTCGAGCGCGGAGCCCGAGCGCTCGTCGGCGGCCACGGTGTGGGTTCTGCGGACGGCCGCTTCTACGAGCCGACGGTGCTGGTCGACGTCGACCACACGATGCTGACGATGCGCGAGGAGACCTTCGGTCCGGTGCTGCCGATCATGCGCGTCGCCGACCTCGACGAGGCCGTGCGGCTCGCCAACGACTCCGACTACGGCCTGCAGGCGAGCGTTTTCACCCGTGACGCGCCGCGTGGCGAGCGGCTCGCACAGCGGCTCGAGGTCGGCGCGGTGTGCGTGAACGCGGCCCAGATCAACTACTTTGCGCTGAACCTCCCGATGGGGGGCTGGAAGCGCTCGGGCCTGGGCGCCCGTCACGGCGCCGAGGGCATCCGCAAGTACTGCCACACCCAGTCGATTTTGGTGAGCGGCTTCAGCCTGCGCCGGGAGCTCTTCATGTTCCCCTACAGCGCCCGCGTCACAGGACTGCTGGCCCGGCTGCAGCGCACGGTGTACGGGCGGCGCGCCCGACGTCGCGTCTGAGCCGGCACGGCGCCGGCGCCCGGCCACGCCAGGTTCGCTGAGCCCGAGCGCCGACCACCTGTTACCAAGATGTGACCATCGTGCTCAAGTTGTTATTTGTTTGTGACGTGTGCTGGCAAACGCGCCACAGCCAGTGGTGAGGTCGCACAATGAAGCCGACTACCGAGCACAGCTGCGCGAGCTCTGTGCCGCAGCTCACGGTTACCACTACAGGAGGAACACATTGACGCGTAGGTACTTCCGCTCCGCGCTCGTCGCAGCCACGGCTGTGAGTGCGTTCGGGGTCGTTGCCACACAGGCCGCACAGGCCGCCGACACCCAGTACTACGTCAACTCGCCAGTGGTGACCGGCGTTTCGAACCTGACGCCGGAATCAGTCGTTTTGCACGGCGCCGTGGACACCGGCGGCAGCCCCGGTCTGGGGGTCAGCGAGCCCGCTGGCACGGACCTCGGCTGGACCGGCGGAATCAACATCATGACGACCGCCGCCGAGAACGTGTTCATCGACGGCCTCCCAACAAACGGCTCCAGCAACACGGTCTACATCGGTACCAAGTCGTTCTCCAACGGCGGTGCGGATAACTACTCGGACGTCGAGTTCGAGGCCGACCCTGTGGCCGACTACAAGGCCAACGGCAACAACCCCGGTTCGGAGACGATCTTCGGCAGCTCGCTGGAGGTTCCGACCCAGAACGGGCTCACGCCGGTTTCCACGACCCTTGGCGCGTACGGCGCGCAGGCTCAGGCCAACTCGAGTCTGACACCGCTGAAGCCGGGGACCACCTACTACTACTGGATCATCGACCAGGCCGGGACGACAGACAACGCGGAGAACATCAACACGGGTACCGCTGCGAGCCCGAGCTACACATGCCTGCCGGACGCCTATGTGGCGGCCTACGACCCCACGGCCAGCGTCCAGGGGCCGTGCGTCTACCAATACGGCAATAACAGCGGCGTGGACTTCTACCAGAGCCCCAACGGGACCTTCACCACGCCCAAGCTCGGTGCGCTCGCCATCTCTCGCGGCGCCAGGGTGGTGGGCCATCAGGCGATGCTCAGCGTGGGCGATCGCAGCGGCTTCAGGGCCGCCGGCGAGATCAAGCTCGAGATCGGTGGGCGACCAATCGCGACTCGCAAGTTCGAGCTGGGCGTCGGCATGACTCGCATGCTCTCCCTGGTGCTCAATGGCCGCGGTCTCAAGGCGGCTGCCAGACACGCGCAGGCGAGGTTGATCCTCACCTCCAACTGGGGTCAGACCACCACCACCAAGATGGTCCGGCTCTAGCCACGATCTGCGTTTGAGCGCGGCTGCCCGATGGCGGCCGGTGCACGCTGCGATTTGACCGGCGCGCTGGCGCGACGGGTCAAATCGCAGCGTGTGAGTTCACCACCACCGCCTTGGCCTGTTCACCTAATGTTCACACTTAGCGGCATCGGCTCGCCCTACGCTACTGCGGCCCGTGAGTTCCATCCCTGAACCGATCCGCGAGGCCCGCGGCGGCGGGGACGCGGAACCAACCGCGCCCGCCGGCTCTCTGTTGATTGCAGCTGACGCCGACCGGTGCCATGTCTGCAGCGCGACACTGGCAGTCGACCAGCGCTACTGCGTCGAATGTGGCACGCGCCGTGGCAACCCACGCTTCGTGCTGGCCACAGCCACTGACGGCGAGCCTGAGTCTGCGGGCCGGGACCGTCTCGGTATGCGCGCGGGTGTTGCCGCGGTCAATCGGTTCCAGCTGCTGCTGACGCTGCTGGTTGTGCTCGTCGCCGTTGGCGTGGGGGTGCTCATCGGTGCGGCCGGTGCCGGGCCGACGCGCGTGACGTTGGTCGGCACGCGCGTGGCGGCCGCCACCGGCACGGCAACCAGTTCGGCGAAGCCCGCGAAGCCAGGCGCCGGTAGCAGCACCGGGACGACCACCAATTTCTTCTCAAACGGTGGCAACTGACGCCACCGACTGCCGGGGTGAGCACACGATGACAGATAGCGGCTTCGCCAAGTCGGGCACGGCCGTGGCGGTTGACACGCCGGTTGTGGACCTGAAGCGGCGCCACGGAGAGTTGCTCGCGCAGGTCGCGGAGTTGCAGTGGGACCTCGGCGGTCTGGTCTACGAGATGGCGATCCGCGACAGCATGCGGCTGAGCCTGATCACGCAGCGCGCGGCCGCGCTGCAGGACGTGGAAGCGCAGCTGGCGGAGGTGGCACGGATCCTCCAGCACGAGACCGCCGGCACGGCCGGTACCTGCGGCAGCTGCGGCGCGCCGCACTCGGCCAATGCCAGCTTCTGCTGGCAATGCGGCCAGGAGATTCTCCGGCAGGTCGACCACGCGGCGATCTTCGCCAACGCCGACAGCGCGCGGCAAGCAGACGCTTAGCCGAAGCGTCCGGTGATGTAGTCGCGCGTGCGCTGGTCGGCTGGCTGGGAGAAGATCCGCTCGGTCCGGTCGTATTCGATCAGTGTTCCGATCTGATCGCGGTCGAGGCTGAAGAACGCCGTACGGTCGGCCACGCGCATTGCCTGCTGCATGTTGTGCGTGACGATGACAATCGTGTAGCGGGTCTTCAGGTCGTGGACCAGCTCCTCGATCGACGCGGTCGCAATCGGGTCGAGTGCGGATGCGGGCTCGTCCAGCAGTAGGACGTCGGGCTCGATCGCAATGGCGCGTGCAATGCACAGGCGCTGCTGCTGGCCGCCGGAGAGACCGAGCGCGCTGGCCTTGAGCCGATCCTTGACCTCGTCCCAGAGCGCAGCGGCTCGCAAAGCGCGCTCGACCCGCTCATCCAGATCTGCCTTCATCCCGAGGTTGCGGGGCGCCCAAGCGACGTTGTCGAAGATCGACTTCGGGAACGGGTTTGGCTTCTGGAAGACCATGCCGATGCGGCGTCTGACCTCGACCCTGTTGACGCCAGGCGCGTAGAGGTCGTGCCCGTGATAGCGGAGGCTGCCGTACAGCCCGAAGCCCGGGATCGAGTCGTTCATGCGATTCAGGCAGCGCAGCACCGTTGTCTTGCCGCATCCCGACGGCCCGATGAAGGCCGTGGCCTCGTTGCGATGGATGTCCAGCGTGATGTTTCTGACCGCGCGCTTGGCGCCGTAGCTCACGCCAACCTCCTCGGCGCAGAACACCACGTCGGCGGCCGGGCGCCAGGGGCGGTCGGACGCTTGGGAGACGGGGTACGACGCCGCGCCGCTGGAGAGCCGCAGGCGCGGACTTGGGGTGGTCGCCGGCCCTGCCTGTGTGGGGCTGCGCGCGGCTTCCGGTGGGGTCCCGCTCGGTGTCATAGTCCCCGCTTTCTTTCGCTGTGACGTAGCCAGAGCCGCGCGCCCACGTTCGCCAGCAGGATCAGCACGATCAACAGGAACGCGGCTCCCCAGGCGTCCGCTATGGCGGCAGGATCCTGCGAATTGGCCAGGTTGTAGATCTCCACCGGAAGGTTCGGCACCTGCTGGGTCGGGTTCAACTGATAGGGGGTGCCAAAGGCGCTCGAGGTGAACAGCACCGGCGCGGTCTCCCCGGCCGCCCGGGCGATCGCGAGGATCGTCGCTGTGACGATACCGCCGGCAGCCGTGGGCAGGATTATGCCGGTGAGGGTCCGCCAGCGGGCGATCCCGAGTGCGTCTGCGGCTTCGCCCAGCGCTTCGGGGACGCGCCGCAGTGACTCGGCGCTGGTGCGCGCGATCAACGGCACCTGCACGATCGCCAACGCCACGCCCGCGGCGTACGCGGACTGGGTGACGAGCAGGGCCGAGACGAATATCCCTGCGATGATTGTCGGCAGTCCGGAGAGCACCTCGAGCACGGTCTCCACCGGCTTTGCCACGCGTGCGGTCGCGAACTCGGTCAGGTAGATGGCGGCGAGCACGCCAACCGGCAGCGCGATCACCGTCGAGATCAGCACGATCTCCACCGTGCCTGCGATGGCCGGACCGATACCGCCGCTGACCGCACCGAAGGAGACCAGCGGCAGCGCCTTGGTCAGAAAGCCGAGGCTCAGGCGACTTGCGCCACGCTGCGCCACGAAGTAAACGAGGATGATCAGCACCCCGACCGCGACACCGGCCGCCAGCACAGTGGCCGCCACCAAGGCTCGGCTGACCGCAAGCCGTCGGCGTAGATTGCCGCTCGGCGTGAGCGCAAAGCTCGGGTCGGCGTCGCCGCTCACGCCCATTGCCGCCTGCCGAAGTTGCGCGAAACGTAGCGTGCGAGCAGGATGGTGCTCAGTTCCAGCGTGAAAAGCACCATGCCGAGATAGAACATGGAGGCGGTGTGCAGGGCGCTGACCGGTGTCAGGAACTGGTTGGCGATCAGCGAGGCCAACGTGTCTCCCCTTGCGAACAGATTGGCTGAGACCTGTGTGATGTTACCGATCACCTGCGTGACGGCGATCGCCTCGCCAATGGCGCGCCCGAAGCCGAGGATGCATGCGACGACCACGCCTGAGGGCGTCGTCGATAGCACCACTCCGCGGATCATCTCCCAGCGCGTGGCGCCGAGCGCCTCGGCGCCGTCCCGCAGCTCGCGCGGGACCGTCAGAAAGATGTCACGCGTGAGTGCCGCAATGATCGGCACGACCATGATCACGAGTACGAGGCTCGCGGTGAAGTCGGAGTTACCGACCGTTCCGGGCGGCCCGAACAGCGGGATGAAGCCGAACGCGCGGTGCAGCGGCGCCTCGATGTTGTGCAACGCGAACGGTGCAATCAGGTAGATGCCAACCAGACCGAGCACGACACTCGGGATCGCGGCCAGCATCTCCACCAGTGGCCCCACTACCGCTGCCACACGCCGCGGTGCCATCAGACTGAGAAACAGCCCTATGGCAACGCCGAGGACAGCCGCGATCGCCACCCCGAAGACGCTGGTGACGAGCGTTCCGTACAGCAGCGTCAGGGCGCCGAATTGGTTGGTGGCCGGTGACCACTGCTGGCGTCCGACGAAGCCGGGGCCAAAACGGTGCAGGGCCAGCGAGGCGCCGGTGATCACCTGGTAGACGATCGCCAGCAGGCCGAGGGACACGATCAGCGCTCCGAGCAGCGCAAGCCAGCGCAGAGCGCGGCTCGCGACTCGGTCGACCCGGTTCAGCCGCGTGAGCCGTGTCCGGCCGGCGAGTGCGGCTGCTGAGCTTGCGGGATCCACCCGCGCAGAGTAACCCCGCAGCGGCCACCACCAGCCCGACACCGAACCCCATCACAACCTTGCTACATCGGTGTAACGGGCTGATAACAACCTGGGTGCAATCCTGCCGGATCATTGCTCCGGTCTGCACGACTGTGCATGCTGTTCGCTGCGGCTGCTACCCCGCTTCAGGCCAGTGCGGCGAGCCACTCAAAGCAATCCGAAAGGAACTTCACCTTGCGCATCAAGAGGATGGTCTGCCTGAGCGTCGCGATGCTCGGCGTCACGGCGTCGACGGCGGTCGCGTCGGCCTCGGCCACGACACTCAACGAGGCAGGTTCATCGCTCGTGTACCCGCTGGTCGCGCGGTGGTCGCTGGCTTACCACAACGTGTCGATCTCCACCGCGCCCGGTGGCTCAGGCGTCGGCCAGAAGGACATCATTGAAAACGCTGTCGACATCGGCGGCTCGGATGCGCCCATGTCCGCGAGCAACTACGCAGCCGATACCCACAACCCGATCGAGATCCCCTGGGCGCTGACGGCGACGGGCGTCGGCTACAACGTCCCCGGCGTCAAGACCGGTCTGCGGTTGACCCCGGCTGTGATCGCGGGCATCTACACCGGCAAGATCACGCGCTGGGGTGCGGCGCCGATCGTGCGGCTCAACAAGCGCTACACGAAGGCCCTGAGGCGAGCCGGCAAGATCACGCCGGTGTTCCGCTCAGACGGTTCAGGTGACTCGTTCGCTTTCCAGAACTTCATGTACCACGCCGCGCCGAAGATCTGGACGACGGTGCCGACCACTCAGTTCCCGACCACCGTCGGCGTCGGCGAGAACGGTAACGCGGGCGTTGCCGGCGAAGTCCACCAGAACAAGGGCACGATCGGCTACATCTCGGCCTACTACCTGCTCGACCTGCACATCACGACCGCTGCCGTGCAGAACGCTGCGGGCAACTTCGAGTTCCCCGACCCGAAGAACATCGCCGACGCGTCGCTGTCGAACTCAAAGATCCCGCCGCAGGGCACGGACTTCACCAACGCCAACGGGGTTCCGATTCAGTGGGCGCCCAAGAAGTACAAGATCGCCTACCCGATCGCGACCTACACCTACGCACTCGTCAACAAGGGCACGCAGCCGTATGGTGGCCTGAGCTTCCCGCAGCTGCAGGCGTTCCTGAGCTGGGCCATCACCAGCGGCCAGAAGCTGGGCGGACCGCTTGACTTCGTGCCGTTGCCCAAGAGCATCGTCAACGCTGACCGGGCGCTGATCAACTCGCTCTAGCCTGCTTCGACGATCGCGCGTTGCCCCGTGGCCCGGTCAGCGATGACCGGGCCACGGTCCTTGAGGGCTGTCATAAGCGAGGTCTCAGAGCGCGGCGACGGGTCCGTGGGCGCCGACGATGCGGTCAAAGCGCCAGCCTAGAAGCTGCTCGCGGCTGGCTGCCAGGCCGACCACCACGGCCCCGGTGCGCTGCTCGATCGCCGCCAGCAGCCTCGCGATCCGCTCGCTCAGAGCGGCCGCCCGTGCGCCCTCGTCAGCTCCGGGAGCGTCGAGCGAGCCGTCCTCGACCAGCACGGTCACCCGGTCGGGGTGGCGCAGGGCGATCTCATCGATCAGTTGCTCGTCGCTGTCTGTTTGCTCGACGATGGCGAGGATGTCACTCATGACACTCAGCTTCCGTCGCTTCTGATAAGGCCCGATTAAGGCTTGTTAGGAATCGCATCGCACTCGCGTCTATACCCTGATCAGGCGTGCCCGAACTGCCAGAGGTCGAAATCACCGCGCGGCTCATCGGCGCCGCCCTGAGCGGCGCCGTGATCGAGTCGGCGCGAGCCCCGGGAATCAACGCCGTCAAGAGCTTCGACCCGCCGCTCGAGGCGCTGGCCGACGCCAGGATCGCGGCGGTCCGCCGCCGCGGCAAGCTGTTCGTGATCGCTCTGCACGCCGGCGGTCCCGCTGGACCGCCGGCGGACTTGGCGCTGGTGGTGCACCTCGTGTCGGCCGGCCGCCTGCAGCTCTTCGACCGCCCGGCGGCGCCTCGTGACCGCAGCTCCCGCGTGCTCCTGCGCCTGGAAGACGGCCGAGAGCTGCGCCTGCGCGAGTTCGGAACCAGGCAGCAGGCCTGGGCCAAGCTCGTGCGGACCGCTGAGCTAGAGGCCGAGCCCACGCTCGCGGCGCTCGGGCCGGAGGCCTGGCCCGGCACTCCAGACGCCGAGACGCTGCGGGGGCTGCTGAGCGAGCCGCGCCCGCTCTACACGGCGCTGCGCGACCAGCGCGTGATCGCCGGGATCGGGCGCTCCTGGGTGGACGAGATCCTGCACGCCGCGGGCCTCTCGCCGTTCAAGCGGGGCTGCGATCTGGCTGCCGAGGAGGCGAGGGTGCTGCGCGAGGCGATCCGCGAGCGTCTCGGTCAGGCGATCGCCCACTACGAGCAAGAGGTCTCGCTGCCGATCCCCGACAAGCTGCCGATGCCGCTCTGCGTCCACCGCCACAACGGCGAGCCCTGCCCGCGGTGTGGTGCGCGGATCGAGGCCGTCTTCTACGAGGAGCACGTCATGTGCTACTGCCCGGCCTGCCAGACCGACGGCAGCGTGCTGAAGGACCGGCGGCTCAGCCGCCTGCTGAAGTGAGGGCGCCGCGTGGCGCGCCGTGCTCGGGCCGCTAGCTTGTGAGCGCGTGAGGCGACTTGCTCCAGCGCTCGCGGTGCGCGACTTCCGCATGTGGTTTGGCGCCAGCTTCGCGATGAGCGTGGCGCTGCAGATGCTCGAGGTGATCATCGGCTGGTCGGTCTACTCACACCAGCACAGCGCCCTTGATCTGGGGTGGATCGGCCTCGCGGAGTTCATTCCGCTGTTCGTGTTGGCGCTGCCCGCCGGGCAGGTGGCCGACCGCTTCCCCCGTCAGCGCGTGCTGGCCACCGCGACCTTCCTGGGCGCCGGCGTCGCGCTGGGGCTCGCCGCGATCACCGCCGCCGGAGTACACGCCGCCCCGCCGTACTTCGCCCTGGCGCTCGGGGCGGGGGTCACGCTGGCGATCGGCTCGCCCGCCTCGCGCGCGATGCCGCCGGTGCTCGTCGGCCGCGAGCTGATCCCCAACGCCATGGTGCTGCGCTCGTTCGCCGGCCAGGGGGCCGGCATCGTCGGCCCGGCTGTGGGCGGGCTGGTCTACGCGCTTTCGCCAACCGCCGTCTACCTGCTGGCCGCCGTCGCGCTGCTCGCCGGAACGGTCCTCGCGCTGCAGATCGGCCCGGGCGTGGGTGCGCAGGCCGGCGTTGAGGCCCGCACGCAGGCCGCGAGCCTGCGCTCGGTGCTTGAGGGGCTGCGCTTCCTGCGGCGCACGCCGATCGTGCTCGGCGCGATCCTGCTCGACCTCTTCGCGGTCCTCTTCGGCGGGGCGGTGGCGCTGCTTCCGATCTTTGCCGCTCACTACCTGCACGTCGGCTCGGTCGGTCTCGGCGCGTTACGTGCGGCTCCGGCTCTGGGCGCCATCTGCGGGGCGCTCTTCATGCTGCGCCGGCCGGTCTCAAGGCACGCAGGCCGGGTCCTGCTGGCGGTGGTGGGCGCCTTCGGCCTGTGCATCGTCGTCTTCGGCCTCTCGCGTGACTTCGAGCTGTCGCTCTTGGCGCTGGCGGTGAGCGGCTTCGTGGACATGTTCTCGATGAACATCCGCTCGACGACCTCGGCGCTTGCCACGCCGGACGCGCTGCGCGGCCGGGTGAACGCGGTGGAGCTGGTGTTCATCTCGGCCTCGAACCAGCTCGGCGCCTTCGAGTCCGGGCTTGCCGCGACCCTGTTTGGCACGATCGCCGCCGTGGTCGGCGGCGGCCTGCTCACGGTCGCGATCGCGGCCGGCTGGGCCGGGCTGTTCCCGCAGCTGGCGGGCGTCGACCGGATGATCGACCTGCAGCACGAGCCGAGCGCCCTGGCCGAGGCGCAGCCGGACCCCCAGCGCTAGCGGTGTCCGCGATAGCTACGATGCCCCCATGGCCATCGAACCCGGAACACAAGCCCCCGACTTCACGCTCCCAGACCAGCACGGTGAGCCCGTGAGCCTTTCCGCGCTGCGCGGCAAGCCAGTCGTCCTCTACTTCTATCCCAAGGCCGACACGCCGGGCTGCACCACGCAGGCCTGCGGCGTGCGGGACCATGGCGCCGACTACGCGAGGCTCGGCGCCGTGGTGCTGGGCGTCTCGCCCGACCCGGTCTCGAAGATCGCCAAGTTCGCCGGGAAATACGACCTGGGGTTCACGCTGCTCGCAGACGAGGACCACGCCGTGGCCGAGGCCTACGGCGTCTGGGTGGAGAAGTCGATGTACGGGAGAACCTATCACGGCAACGAGAGGACGACCTTCGTCATCGACGCGGCCGGCAAGATCAGCCACAGCTTCCGCAAGGTCAAGCCCGCGGCGCACGACGCAACGGTTCTGGAGGCGCTGGCTGAGTAGGCGCGTGACGCGCTCAGGGCGCCGAGCCCGTGAGCGGTCGCTCGGCGGCGGCGAGCCAGTTCGAGCACGCGGCGCCTGCGCCGCGGACGTGAGCGGGGCATGGCGCTCGCCGAGCGGCAAAGTTCCCAGCTTCGCCGCTCCCTCAGGGTGGGCCCGGTCCTGTGGCGCGGCTCGACCTGACGGCCGGCCGCGGCACGGCGGCTATGGTCGGCGCGCCCGGCTGCCGATAACCCTCACATGCCCCAGCCCGCGAGCTCACCCGCCTACAAGCAGATAATCCACTGGTATCAGCAGTGTGAGGCTGTGCAGACCGCCCGCCCGATCCAGATGCTGGTGACCAGCGGCGCGCCGGACGAGGCGATCGACGGGCCCAAGCAGGCGAGCCCGGCGACGCGGCCGCTGGATGTGATCGCGTAGAGGCGGCCGCCGCTGTGGTTGCAGCCGCGGCCGCAGCGGGTGCGCGCCAGCGGCTCTAACCCGTCAGTTCTGCCGGGTTTGGGCCATACCTTCCGGCGGCGTAGGCGAACCCGCCGCCGCCGCCACCACCGCCGCCGTCAACGCGCTGCGCGCCACGAGCTCCCACAGGCGCTCGGCGTCGCGCTGCAGGCAGCGGTCGGAGCGGTGCGTTTGCACAGCCGCGAACTGCGCGAGCGTCATGTAGCGCGCGGCGCGCATCCGCTCGTCGCCACCGCCGAAGCTGAACCGCTCGCCGTCCAGCCGTACCGGCAACGCCAGCTTGAGCCAGGGGTAGCTGGCGTTGGGCGCGATCCCGACGCTCGGATGCACGAGCGAGCTGTCGATCGCTGCCACCGTAACCCCGAGCTCCTCCTCGATCTCCCGGCGCACGCACTGCTCGAGCGTCTCACCGTGCTCCCAGCCGCCCCCCGGCAGCTCCCAGGTGTGGTCTCGGTTCTGCAGGACGAGCAGCCGCCCCTCCCCGTCGCTCACCAGCGCCTTGACGGAGACCCGGTAGAACGGGCTCGGCATCCCCGGGCTGTTCATCTGACCCTCACCGGAACCAGTATCGCCGCTTGGGCGTGCCATCGCCCGAGGCGACCGACTCGAACTCCCCGCCGCAGCGCTCGATCACCCCGGCCGAGGCGATGTTGTCGACGTCACAGGTGACGAGCACGGGGTCGATCCCGAGCGCGCGCGCGACCACCAGCGCCTGGCGCAGGATCTCACTGCCGTAGCCGCGGCGGCGCTCACCCGGGACCACCGCGTAGCCGATGTGCCCGCCGTAGCGGGACAGCCAATCGTTCAGCTCGTGCCTGATCGACGCGCGGCCGACGAGCCGGTCCTCGTCAACGGCGGCCAGAAACGTGGTGGGCACCCAGCGCGCCGGCAGGAGCTCACCCCGCCCGTTGGCCTCGCGCCGCCTCAGATACTCCCACCAGGGCTCGCTGGCCAGGTAGTCGAGCAGGAATGGAAACTCCGACCGCATCTGCTCGTGCGCAGCGCGCGCGGCCAGCTCGTCCTCTCCGCGAAAGGGCCGCAGCCGCAGCACGCGGCCCCTCACGCAGGCGTCAGGAGAGACCCTCGCGCGCCTCACGCACGAGGGTCACGGCCTCTGGGAACACGACCGCCATGACCGCGCGCAACTGCTCGGCCTGCTGTTCGGTGGTTCCCTGGATGTTGACGCGGTTCATGGCCGCGACGGTCAGGTCCACGGCGAGCTTGATCGCGTTGTCCGCCCAGGCGATGCGCTGGGCTCCCTGCATCTGCTCGGCGAACTCACCGAGCCGCCGCTGAATCTCGTCCGGGTCTCCGAAGAGACCGCCAAAGCCGCTGCCTTCCATGGCCTAATCGTACTCCCTCGGCGAGCTTCTCTAACATCGCCTGCGCATGGCCACCGTCTCGGACCAGGTCCAGTACGAATCGAGCGCCCGCTCGCGCTGGGCGATCGTCGCCTTCGTCGCCGCCGTGGGCCTGGTTCTGTCGCAGCTCCTGGAGCTCTCCGGACCACAGCCGCCGGTCAGTGAGGCGACCGTCACGCTGATCACCGAGAACGCCCGCGCGACGATCGACATCATCGGCTCGGTCGTCGACATGATCGGCCTGCTGGCGATGTCCGCGCTGGTCTACTGGCTGCATCGCATCTCCCAGGCGCGGGAGCCGGCGCTGCGCACCGCGACCAGGTGGACGGCGTCCGGTGGCGCCGCGATCGCGGCCGTGATGGCGCTGCTCTACACCGTGCTGTTCACGATCAAGGCCCACCAGTTCGTCACCACCGGCAACCAGGGCTACCCGGAGGCCGCGCGCCTGTTCAGCTCGGCCATCTGGTTCGTGCCGCAGCTGGCGCTCGAGCTGGGCGACCTGCTGATGGCCGTAGGCGTCGTGCTCGTCGTGCTGAGCGTCATGCGCGTCGGGCTGATCCCGCGCATGATCGGCTATGCGGGCGTCGTCGCGGGCGCGCTGTTCATCATCGGCGTACCGCTGCTGACGCCGATCGTCCAGGGCTTCTGGCTGGCTTCGACCGCGGTGCTGCTCTACCGCCGCTGGCCGAGTGGCGACCCGCCGGCCTGGGAGAGCGGTACGGCGGTGCCGTGGACGCCGATGCAGCGCGCGCCCGACCAGCGCGGCACCAAGGCGCAGCGCCGCCGCCGCGTCTCAGACGCAGAGGTCTTTGCCGCCGTCGACACTCCCGAAGCGCCGCCCAACCCCAGGGCCGGGCGCGCCAAGCGCAAGCGCCGTAAGTAGGCGCACCTCTGCGCTGGCGGGGGTGGCCCGCTGGCCACCCCCGCCGCCGAGGCGAAGCGGCCCGCCGGCCACCCCCGCCGCCGAGGCGAAGCCCCCCGGCTAACTCTCGTCCGCAGCCTGCTCTGCCTGGATCTTCTGCTCGAGCGCAGCCATCACGGTCGGGTCGCGCAGCGTGGTCACATCGCCCAGCGCGCGGCCCTCGGCGATGTCGCGCAACAGCCGTCGCATGATCTTGCCCGAGCGCGTCTTGGGCAGGTCGTCGGCGAAGATGATCCGCTTGGGCCGGGCGAACTTGCCGATCCGCTCAGCCACCCCGGCCCGGATCTCATCCTCGATCTCCGGCGAGCCGTCGAGCGTGCCCTGCAGGGTCACGAAGGCGGTGATCGCCTGGCCGGTCAGCTCGTCCGACTGCCCGATCACGGCGCACTCCGCCACCGAGTCGCAGGCCACCACGGCCGACTCCACCTCCGCGGTGGAGAGGCGGTGGCCGGAGACGTTGACGACATCGTCCACGCGGCCGATCACCCAGAAGTAACCGTCCGCGTCCCTGCGTGCTGCGTCGCCGACGAAGTACGTGTCGACGCCGAACTTCTTGAAGTAGGTCTGGACGAAGCGCTCGTCCTCCTTGTAGATGGTGCGCAGCATCGACGGCCACGGCCGCTTGAGCACGAGCAGCCCCTGGCCCTGCTCGAGCGGCTTGCCCTCGTACTCATCCACCACCTCGGCCTTGACGCCCGGCAGCGGCCGTGTCGCGGACCCCGGCTTGGTCGCGGTGATCCCGGGCAGCGGCGAGATCATGATCGAGCCGGTCTCGGTCTGCCACCAGGTGTCGACGATCGGGCAGCGCTCCCCGCCGATCACCTTGTGGTACCACAGCCACGCCTTGGGGTTGATCGGCTCGCCGACCGTCCCGAGCAGCCGCAGCGAGGAGAGGTCGAACTTGTCGGGGTGCTCGGCGCCCCACTTGATGCAGGCACGGATCGCCGTCGGTGCGGTGTAGAAGATCGTCGCCTTGTAGTGCTCCACGAGCTCCCACCAGATCCCGCGGTGCGGGTAGTCGGGCGCCCCCTCGTACATGATCCCGGTGGTGCCGTTGGCAAGCGGCCCGTAGACGATGTAGGTGTGGCCGGTGATCCAGCCCACGTCGGCGCAGCACCAGTAGGTGTCCGAGTCGGCGTGGATGTCAAAGACGTTCTGGTGGGTGCTGGAGGCACCGGTCAGGTAGCCGCCGGTGGTGTGCAGGATGCCCTTCGGCTTGGCCGTCGACCCGGACGTGTAGAGGATGAAGAGGGGGTCCTCGGCGTCCATCTGCTCCGGCGGGCAGACCTCGCCGGCCGCCTCCACGATCTCGTGGTACCAGACGTCACGGCCCGCCTTCATCTCGCAGTCCGTGCCCTTGGAGCGCACGACGATGATGTGCTCCAGGTGCTCCAGGTCGCCCATCACCGCGTCCACCTGCTGCTTGACGGCGGCCACGTTGCCCTTGCGGGCGGCGCCGTCGACGGTGATGAGCGCCTTGGCCTGCGAGAACTCCATACGCTCTCTGACCGACTCGGCCGAGAAGCCGCCGAAGACGACGTTGTGGATCGCGCCGATGCGCGCACAGGCGAGCATCGCCACCACGACCTCAGGGATCATGCCCATGTAGATCCCGACGACGTCACCCTTCTGGATCCCGAGCCCTTTGAGCGCGTTTGCGAAGCGCTGCACGCGTGCGAGCAGATCGGCGTAGGTGATGTCCAGCTCCTCGCCCTCCTCGCCGTGCCAGTGGTAGGCGACACGGTCGCCGATGCCCGCCTCGACGTGACGGTCCAGGCAGTTGTAGGAGACGTTCAGCTTGCCGCCCGTAAACCACTTGTAGAAGGGCGGGTTCGAGTCATCCAGCACCTTGTCCCAGCGCTTGAACCAGTGCAGGCGCTCGGCCTGGCCGGCCCACCAGCCCTGCCAATCTGCTTCGGCCTGGTCGTAGATCGACGCGTCGGTGAGGTTCGCGCCGCCTACGAAATCCGCCGGCGGCGGGAAGCGCTCGATGTCGAGCATCGCCACCAGCTCGCGCTCGAGCTCGTTCTCGTCGCGCGTCGTTTGTCCTTGAGCCATATCGAGTCTCCCTCGCGTTAAAGACGTGGGACGCGCCCGACCAAGGGCTTGGTCGGGCGCGTCCGCGGTCTCCTATTTGTGGAACTGCGAGCGCTTAGCCGACCGGCAGGACGGAGCGCTTGTAGACCGCCTGCATGATGTCCGCGCAGGCGATGTAGAGGGCGAGTGCGCCCGTGACGATGCCGACGTATCCACCGACGTGGATCATGCTGGCGTTGCCACCCGCGTTACCGATCCCAAGCAGGATGAAGGTCAACGCCAGCAGCAAAAACAGCAGCTGCAGCGCGCGCGGTGAGGCGAACGTGCACAGGAAGAACATGGCGGTGAGGATGCCCCACATCCACAGGTACAGGCCCAGCGCCGAGTCCGCGTGCGTGCCGAGGCTCACGACATTGAAGTTGACGAGCGCCCAGAACGAGATCCAGAACGCCCCGTACGACGAGAACGCGGTCGCCCCGAACACGTTGCCGGTGCGGAACTCCCACATGCCCGCGAGCAGCTGGCAGAGCCCGCCGAACGCGAGCGCCATGCCGAGTACCACCGGCGTGTCGCCGGAGCTGACGATATTGGCGTTGATGAAGCTCAGCACGAGCGTCGTCAAGCCGAACCCCGAGAGCCCGAGCGGCGCCGGGTTCGCCGGCATCCAGCTTGCTCCGCCCGTCATTGCGGTGCCGCTCGCGGCCTGGCCCTGAGCGCCCCCTGATTCACTTACTGTGGCCAACTTCTCTCCTCTCCTAAAGAGAACACGTGACAAGCGGCACAATATCCGCTGTCGCGGCGGGCAGAGCGGGCAATCGCCGGTCGGCTGACAGCGCGCGCCGAGCGGCATCGTGAGCGCGCCGAACGGCATCCGCTGGGAGTGTCCGCGGCGCGTCCGCGGCGCGCCCGCGGTCGCCGGTATGCTCTGACCCCAGAGCGTGGGGTTCTTCATCGGTGTCCTCGTTGGCTGGGCGATAGCCGCCTCGGTGGTGGCGGCCATCCGTCTGCTGCGGCCCCCGCGCGTGATCTCAGACGAGGTGCGCGCCATGCAGACCGCGCTGCACGCAGCCAACGGCATGCTGCCCGACCTGCGCCGCGGGCTCTCCGAGGATTCGGCGCGCAAGGTGACGGGGCATCTGCTGACGCTCACCCAGGCCTCGGCGGTCGCGCTCGGCGACAAGCACCGCGTGCTTGCATACGAGGGGCTCGGTCACGACCACCACCACGCGGGGGACGAGCTGATCCGGATCACCGCCCCAGCTCGCGAGGACCGGCTGCACGTCGAGTCGCGTCTGGCCTGCGAGCATCCCGACTGCCCGCTGGGAGCGGTGATCGCCGCGCCGCTCCTGGTCGCCGGCGAGCTCGTCGGCTCGTTCGTCGCGCTCTACGCGCGCGGCCACCGCGTCACCCCCAACGACACCCGCACCACCGCGGAGGCCGCGAGCCTCGTCAGCGCGCAGCTCGAGCTCAACGCGATGGACGAGCAGGCCGAGCGCCTGGCGCGCGCCGAGCTGCGCGCGCTGCGAGCGCAGATCTCACCGCACTTCATCTACAACGCGCTGGCGGCGATCGCGAGCTACATCCACTCGAGCCCCGACGAGGCCCGCGAGCTGCTGACCGAGTTCGCCGAGTTCACCCGCTACGCCTTCCGCAGCCAGCGCCCGTACGTCACGCTCGCCGACGAGCTCGGCTACGTGGAGAAGTACCTGCGCCTGGAGCGCGCGCGCTTCGGCGAGCGCCTGCAGGTGCGCCTGCAGGTCGAGCCCGAGGTGCTGCCGGTGGTGGTGCCGGTGCTCTCGCTGCAGCCGCTGGTGGAGAACGCCGTGCGCCACGGGGTCGAGCGGCGCGGCTTCGGCCGCATCGAGATCGTCGGGCGCCACCGCGACCACGACGTGGAGCTTCGGGTCACAGACGACGGCGTCGGCATGGATGCGGAGCGGGCCGCGACGGTGCTGGCGGGCCACGGCGGCGGCGTCGGCATCGCAAACGTGCAGGCGCGGCTGCAGGCGATCTTCGGACCGGGCTACGGGCTCGAGCTGCGCAGCGAACCGGACCGCGGCACGACCGTGACGATGACGCTGCCGAAGTTCCGCGCCGGGGTCAGAGCGGCATGACGCGCGTGCTGGTCGTGGACGACGAGCGGCCCGCGCTCGAGGACCTGGGTCGCCTGCTCGAGAGCTCGCCGCGCGTGCAGGACGTGGCGCTGGCCGGCGGCGGCGCCGAGGCGCTGCGGCTGCTGGCCGCCCGCCAGTTCGACGTCGTCTTCATGGACGTGCGGATGCCGGACATCGACGGCCTCGAGCTCGGCAAGGCGCTCGAGCGCTTCGCCAACCCGCCCGCGCTGATCTTCGTCTCCGCCTATGAGGACGGCGCCGTGTCGGCCTTCGAGCATGGGCTGGCGCCGCTCGACTACCTGATGAAGCCGGTCTCGCGCGCGCGGGTCGAGCAGGCGCTCGAGCGGGTGGTGGCCGGTGGGGTGGACGGCCGTGGTCCTGCTGCCGGCCAGCGGGCCGGCAGCAGGGAGGAGTGGCCGGGGCAGGATGCGGACGGTGAGATCATCCCGGTCGAGCATCAGCGCGGCGGCGCGACCAGGCTGCTGGACCGTGGCACCGTGCTCTACATCAAGGCGGAGGGCGATTACGTGCGCATCCACGCCGACAGCGGCCGCTTCCTGGTGCGGGCCGCGCTGGCCGACATCGAGGAGCGGTGGTCACAGCACGGCTTCGTGCGGGTGCACCGCAGCTACATTGCCAACCTGCGCCGCGCGGTCGAGATCAGGCCGCAGCTCGGCGGCACGGTGACGATCGTGATGGCCGACGGCAGCGAGGTGCCGGTCGCTCGCCGCCAGGTTGCCGACCTGCGCCGGAGGTTGCGGATGTGAGCCCGTCGGTGCCCGGCCGGCGCCGCCTGGTGCGCCGCGGACTGCGCACGCCGCGCGAGGAGCTCGCCGACGCGACCGCTCACGGTCACGTCTATCTGCGCGGGCTGCAGCGCGCACAGCTGACGCTCTCGCTCCTGGCGCTGGTCGCGTTCGGGGCGATCTTCGGCGTGCTGCCGCTGGCGCTCTACCTGGTGCCCGCGTTCACGCGGCTGCAGCTGCTAGGCGTGCCCATCGCGCTGTGGATCGTGGTCGTGCCGATGCTGCCCGGTTTCGTGGCCATCGGCTGGATCTACCAGCGGCGCGCCGACGCCGCCGACGAGGCCTTCCGCGACCTGGTCGAGCGTTGATCATCGCGCTGCTCGCGGTCGGAGGCGTGACGCTCGGCACGCTCGGGCTCGGGACCTGGGGCGTGCGCTTCGCGCGCACGACCTCGGACCTGCTGGTGGCGAGCCGGGTCGTGACGCCCTGGTGGAACGCGGCGGCGATCTCCGGCGAGTACCTGTCGGCGGCTAGCTTCCTCGGGATCGCGGGGCTCGAGATGCAGATCGGCGCGAGCGCGCTGTGGCAGTCGCTCGGCTTCACCGCCGGCTACCTGGCGCTGCTGCTGTTCGTGGCGGCGCCGCTGCGCCGCTACGGCTCCTACACGATCCCCGACTTTGCCGAGGCGCGCCTGCACAGCCCCACGCTGCGCCTGGTGGCGGCGGCGATCGTGCTGGTGATCGCGGGCTTCTACCTGGTGCCGCAGCTGAAGGGGGCGGGGCTCGCGCTGAACGTGGTTGTGGGCTCGCCCTACTGGGTGGGCGTGGTGGTGGTGGCCGCGATCGTGGCGGTCAACGTGGCGCTCGGCGGGATGCGCGGGATCACCTACGTGCAGGCCTTCCAGTTCTGGATCAAGGTGTTTGCGATCGCCGTGCCCGCGATCCTGCTGCTCATCCACTTC
Source organism: Solirubrobacterales bacterium (assembly GCA_027449125.1). GTDB lineage: Bacteria > Actinomycetota > Thermoleophilia > Solirubrobacterales > Solirubrobacteraceae > Palsa-465. The sequence goes on from DAIDME010000102.1 coordinate 88,093, forward strand.
GGTGGCCTGCCGGAGCGCGCGGCGCTGTTCGGCCGTTCGCTGCCGCACGCCGGCTCACGCGGTTTCACGGTGCGCCTGAGCGGGCGCGAGCGGGCGCAGTTCCCGCAGGCCGGGAGCTTCATCGTGGGTGGGCGGACGGTGCGGGTTCACGCCGGGCAGTGGGTGACGCTGCCCGCGCACACGGCGATCGGGATCCCGCCGGGAGGGGTGGTGCCGGTGGCCGCCGGCACGCCCGCGCTGACGGGCGCGCGATGGTCGCGGACGGTCGGCGGCACCGGCTCCGGCGCTCCTGTGCTGGTCTACTCGCTGCTGATCGCGACCTTCCTCGGCACGATGGGGCTGCCGCACGTGCTGGTGCGCTTCTACACCAACCCCGACGGCTACGCCGCGCGCCGCACGACCGTGCGCGTGCTGGGGCTCCTCTCGCTCTTCTACCTGTTTCCCGCCATCTACGGGGCGCTCGGCCGGGTGCTCACGCCGCAGCTGTACATGAGCGGCCAGACCGACGATGTGGTGCTCTCGCTGCCGCGCATCGCCTGGCCGGGGGCGGGTGGGACGATCCTCACGGCGGTCACCTGCGCGGGCGCGTTCGCGGCCTTCCTGTCCACGTCGAGCGGACTGCTGGTGTCGCTGGCGGGCACCTTCAGCCACGATGTCTGGCCACGGTTGGCGCGCGGCCGGCCGGCTGGCGCCTCGCTGCGACGCCTGCACTTCCGCGTGGCCGCCCTGGGCGCCGTGGTGATCCCGGCCCTGGTCGCGCTCGTGGCGCAGGGGGTGGACATCGCGATCCTCGTGGGCTGGGCGTTCGCGCTGGCCGCGAGCTCGTTCTGCCCGATGTTCCTGCTCGGCATCTGGTGGACGCGGCTGACCGCCCGCGGCGCCGGCTTCGGCATGTGCGTGGGGATGCTCGTGGCAACCGGGATGATCTTCGCCGGGCTGGCCCTGGGGGAGCCGAGCCATGGGGCGCTGGCGCTGCTGGAGCAGCCCGCGATCGTGTCGGTGCCGCTCGCGTTCGCGGTGATGATCGGGGTCTCGCTCGCTGACCCCGTCCGGGTCGGTGATGTGGAGGCGCAGATGCTGGCGCTGCATGCGCCCGAGGGGCTGGGGGTGCGGCTCGACGACGAGGAGGGGGCCGGGGCGCTGGCCTGAAGCATGGCGCCGCCGGTGCGCCGCCGGTGCGCCGCCGGCCGCCGCCGGTGCGCCGCCGGCCGCCGGCCCCTCAGGCTGCCTGGAGGGTCGCGGGCGCGCCGAAGCGGGCCAGAACCTCTGGCAGCACGACGCTCCCGTCCGGCTGCTGGCCGTTCTCCAGCAGCGCGATCATGTGGCGCCAGGTGACGGCGGTGCCGTTGAGCGTGTGCACGGTCGCGGGTCGCCCGTCGGCTGGGCGGTAGCGGACATCCAGCCGCCGCGCCTGGAAGTCGGTCGTGTTGGAGCAGGAGGTGACCTCGCGGTACTGGGCCTGGCCGGGCATCCACGCCTCGCAGTCGTACTTCCTGGCAGCCGAGGCGCCGAGGTCGTCCACCGCGATCGCAACCACCCGGTAGGGGATCCCGAGCTCGGTGAGGATCGACTCCTCGATCGCGAGGATGCGCTCGTGTTCGGCGTGGGAGGCGTCGGGCTCGACGAAGGCGAACATCTCGAGCTTGTCGAACTGGTGCACCCTGAAGATCCCGCGTGTGTCCTTGCCCGCGGCGCCGGCCTCGCGGCGAAAGCAGGCCGAGAAGCCGGCGTAGCGGCGCGGCAGCTCTGTGGCGTCGAGGATCTCGTCGCGGTGCAGGGAGGCCAGGGCGACCTCCGAGGTGCCGACCAGATAGAGGTCGTCGTCGGGCAGGCGGTAGATCTGCTGCTCGGTGTCGGGCAGCATGCCGGTGCCGACCAGCGCCCGCTCGCGCACCAGCACCGGCGGGATCACCGGCTCGAAGCCCTCCGCGATCAGCTTGGTGAGCGCGTACTGCACCAGCGCGAGCTCGAGCAGCACCAGGCCGCCGCGCAGGTAGGCAAAGCGTGAGCCCGAAAGCCTGGCGCCGCGCTCCATGTCGATCATCGCCCCGGCCAGCTCGAGGTGGTCGGCGCCGGTGGCCCCCGCGTTCCCGACCTCACGCAGCACCGTGTCATGTGCCGGCGCGTCCGCCGCCGGTATGTTCGGCAGGGTCAGCAGCAGCTCGTCGAGCTGGGCGCGGGCGCCTGACTCGAGCTCTGCCAGCTCGCGGCCGCGGGCGGCCAGCGCGGCCATCTGCTCGCGCTCCGAGTCGGTGGGCGCGCCGCGCCGGCCGCGGCTCGCGCGGTTCTGCTCGGCCCGCAGGTCCTCGAGCTCCGCGGTCAGGCCGCGCCAGCGCTCGTCAAGCGCGAGCAGGCGGCTGATCGCGTCATTCGGCACGTCACCGCGGCGTGCGAGCGCCGCCGCCACCGCCTCCGGCTCCGAGCGGATCAGTCTGAGGTCGAGCATCTTCGCGGTCAGACGCTACCAGCGCGCGCGTCGCTCCTGGGCTCGCCGGTGTCAGCTGTGCTTGGAGCCGCTCAGCTCGGGCAGCGGCCCGGTCAGCGGCAGCAGCTGCAGCGGCTTGTCGACGCAGGGGGTGACACCCGGCTCGGGCGGCGCGTCGCGGCCGGAGAAGCGTGCGACGAAGTCAGCCACCTCGCGAGCCTGCTTGCCCACGAAGATGTTCTGCGGCATGTAGGCCCCGGAGAAGCCGCCGTTCTCGATCGCGTACAGCACCCGGATCGCCGGGCGCTCGCAGCGCTGGTTGAAGCTCGGGCCGCTGATCGCGGCGAACGTGGTCGGGTTCACACCGGAGCCGTGCGTGCCGGCGTAGGATAGGGTGTGACAGCCGCCACAGCGCTGGTTGAACAGGTGCGCGGCGATGCTGTCGGAGGCGTAGGTCGGGTCGGACTTTGGCACCCCGATCGCCTCGGTGCCGCAGGCGGAGACGACAAAGGCGACGGCCACGGCGGCGAGCAGGCTTGCGAGGAGTCGTTTGTGGCGCATCCGCGGCGGATCATACGGAACGCGCCGCGAGAAGGTCTCACCAGCGGCGCGAGCAGGGTTTCGTCCGTGGACGGCGAACACCTGTCACGAGCAACCCCGGCGCCGGTCGCCGACGCCCGCCCCGTTCTAGCCGTGATGCGCGGGCGTCCCTCAAGGCGGCAACCTGAAACGGCCGGCGCTGGGGTGAGGCTCGCGGGTCGCCTGCGCGCAGCGACGCCGCCCGGGCGCACGCGCGTGCTACGGTGCCTCGCGTGTGCGCAGATCTGGCTGCGGCCGACGCTGAGGCGCGGGCTGCGTCGTGGGACCTCGGAGCTCTGGCTGACGGCCTTGGGGACGCGGGTGCCGACGCGCGCATGCGCGAGGCGCACGACCACGCGGCTGCCTTCGCGGCGCGGTACGCGGGCCTGGTCGGCGGGCTCGACGGTGCCGGGCTGGTCGGAGTCATGCGCGAGCTCGCGGAGATCCGATCGTCTGCGCAGAGGGCCGTCGTCTACGCGCAGCTGCGGTTTGCGACCGATAGCGGAGACCCGGAGCGAGGCGCGCTGCTGGACCGCATGCGGTCTGCTGGCGCCGAGATCGAGGCTGCACTCGCCTTCTTCGAGCTGGAGTGGTCCGCACTTGAGGACGAGCGCGCGGAGGCGCTGCTGCAGGAGGCCGGGGCGGCGCTCGACTTCGCCGCCCACCACCTGCGCGTGGTTCGGCTGAAGCGAGCCTACCTGCTGAGCGCGGCGGAGGAGCGCGTGATGGTGCAGCGTCGTCTCACCGGAGAGCTCGCCTGGGCGAGGCTGTTCGAGACCCTCGCGGGCGCGATGATGGTCGATCTGGACGGCGAGACGGTGCCGTTGGCGGTTGCCTACAACCAGCTCACCGACGCCGACGGCGCCAGGCGCCGCACGGCCATGACGGCGCTTGCGACAGCGGTGCAGGAGGGTTTCGGCACGCGCGCCTACGTGTTCAACACGCTGTTGCAGGACCGCGCGGTGGAGGACCGCCTGCGGGGCTATCCGAGCTGGCTGAGCGCCCGCAACCTCGATCACCAGCTCACCGATCAGGCCGCGCAGACGCTGATCGAGGCGGTCAGGGGGCGCTATGACATCGCCCGCAGGTGGTGTCGCGTCAAGGCGAGCCTGCTCGGGCACGAGCAGCTCGACGAGTGTGACCTGATGGCGCCCGTGGCCCTGGCCGAGTCACGCTACCCCTACGCCGCGGCGCGCGAGCTGGTGCTGGGCGCCTTCGGGGATCTGTCGCCCGAGGTGGCCACCCTGGCGGCGCGGTTCTTCGACGAGCGCTGGATCGACGCGCCGATCCGCCAAGGGAAGATGGCGGGTGCGTTCTGTGAGGACTCGGTCCCCGAGCTTCACCCCTACGTGCTGCTCAACTACGGCGGCCGGCGCAACGACGTCGCCACGATGGCGCACGAGCTCGGTCATGGCTTGCACGCGCTGCTCGCCAGCGCTCGCGGGATCTTCCATCAGTCACCACCCACGCCGGTCGCCGAGACGGCGTCCACGTTCGGTGAGCTGCTGCTGCTGGAACGGATGCTCGAGGAAGCGGGTTCGGCGCGCGAGCGGCTCGGCCTGCTGGCCGCCGCGGCCGACCAGTCGCTGCTCACCGTCTTCCACCAGGTCGCCTACAACCAGTTCGAGGAACGCGTGCACACGGCTCGCCGCAACGAGGGTGAGCTGCCGGCAGATCGCGTGAGCGAGCTCTACCGAGAGGCCTGGGCCGAGCTCTACGGAGGCGTTGTGGAGCCGCATCCCGGGGCCGAGCGTTACTGGTCGGTGGTGCCCCACTTCTTCCTCTGGCCGGGCTACGTGTACGGATACGCCTACGGGCAGCTGCTGTCGCTGTCACTGTTCGCCCGTTACCGGGAGCAGGGCGCGCCGTTCGTCCCCAAGCTGCTCAACTTCCTGGCCGCTGGCGGCTCGCGTTCGCCGCAGGAGCTCGCGACGATCGTGGGCGTCGACCTGGAAGACCCCGGCTTCTGGTCGGCGGGGCTCGAACTGGTGGCGGCGCAGGTGCGGGCGGTCGAGGAGTTGGCTGGCGAGGTCTCCGGGGAGTCCGTGTAAGCGCACGGCGGTGCTCAGAAGTGGATGTGGGCGGCGGCCACCTTGCGGCCGCTGGCGGAGACGAGCTCGACCGAGCGCAGGGTCGATACCGGCCAGGGGCTCTGCCCGCTCCAGCTGGCGCGGCCGTTGCTGACCGTGAAGCTGCCGATCGTCGCGCCGCGGCCCGAGTGCTGCCAGACGATGCAGCGCACGCTCCTGACGTCCGGTAGGTCTCGCAGTGAGATCGCGACCGAAACGTGTTTGCCGGTCGTCAGGCTGACATCGCCAAACGACTGTCCGGCCAGCGTCAGGCTTGCGCTGGCGCGGGTGGGGGACTGAAGTCGGGCCGGGCCGCTCAGCAGGATCGCGATCGCCGCGACAGCGGCCACGCCGGTCGCAAAGACCGGTGTCAGCAGCGCGGGGCGAGGCCAGGCCGGTCGCCGCCACCCGCGCCGCGTCGACCGCGCGCCGCCGGCGGGCGCGGTGGTGACCGGCGCGTCTGCACGGCTCGGGGCAGGCACGAGCAGCGGCACGAGCGGCGTCGCTTCGGGTACTGCCTCGAGCAGCGAGTCGGCGACGCGCCTGAAAGTCGCTGCCTCGTGGGCGCACGCGTCACAGGCGTGGATGTGAAGCAGGGCCGCCTCGCGTTCCGCGCCGTCCAGCACGCCGAGCGCGAGCTCGGCGCTCACCGCCGCCGCGGCCAGACACTCGGGGTTGTTCGTGTCGCTTGTCTCTGACTGCATCTCAGGCTCCCCCTCCGATCCCTGGGGCCACGGCACCGGCGGCGGCGGCGCCGGCTGTCGCGCCCGCGAGGCCGAGCGCGGCAGCCGGCGCGCGGGCCTCGGGGGCTGGGGCGTTGAGCGCTCCGCGCAGGTTCGCAAGCCCGCTGCGCAGGCGCGTCTTGGCTGTGCCCAGCGGGATCTCTTCGCGCTTTGCGATCTCAGCCGCCGTCAGGCCGCCCCAGGCTGCGAGCACCAGCGCCCGGCGCTGGCCGTCGGGCAGCCCGGCGAGCTTGCTGCGGATCGAGGCGACCGCCTCGTTGGTGATCGCCTGATCCAGCGGGCCGGGCGCACGGCTGGCGAGCTCCAGCGCGTCGATCGCAACCGCCGCCGGCGCGACCGGCGAGCGGCGGCGCTCGTCGATCGCCGCGTTGCGCGCGATCGCGAGGATCCAGCCACCGGCGGTGCCTCGCTCCGGATCGAAGCTGGCGGCGCGCCGGTAGACGCGCTCGATCGCCTCCTGGGCCGCCTCCTGGGCGCGGTGCGGATCGCCGAGGACGGAGAGCGCTAGCCCGTAGATGCGGCGCTCGTAGCGCCTGACCAGCAGCGTCGTTGCCTGCTGGTCGCCGGACGCGACAAGCTCGAGCAGCGCTTCGTCGGTTGCTGCCACGCTCAGCACGATGGGTAAAAGCTAGCGCCGAGCCGGGTCGAAAGCTAAGAGCTTCCGAAGTTTGCGTGCGGCGCAATCCATCGCGGCCGCCCGACCGTAATCCCTGGGGACAGGCCGTCTGCTGGCGGCGAGCGACGTCAACTCAAGGAGGACCAGTGAAAGTACGAAACCAAAGGCAGGGCTCGAGCGGGGCTCGGGTAGCTGTGTCACTGCGCGCCGTCGCGGGCGGGCTCGGCGCGACCGGCGTCGCCGCGGCGCTGGCGCTGGCTGCCGGGCCGGCGGCCGCCGCGGCGCCACACATGCGTCCGCACATGCCGATGTGGAGCGCCCAGAGCCAGCTGTCGCGGATGGCGGAGATGCCGGTCGGCTCGACGGTGCCTGCCAACGGCGACATGAACCCCTATGGGGTGGCGGTGGTGCCGTCCATCTCCGGCGTCACCACCGGAGTACCGGGGAGCAAGCTCGTCGCCGGGGACGTGCTGGTCGCGAACTTCAACAACTCCGCGGGGACCGCCGGGGCCGGCACGACGTTGGTCGAGATCAACCCGATGACGGGCCAGAGCCAGACGTTCTACCAGGGCACGTCGACGCTCGTCGGGCCGGTGGCGATCGCGATCAACCCGACCGCCGGCATCGTCTGGGTCGGTGACTACGGCCCGGCCAATGCAAGCGGGGTCTATGACGGGGCGATGGCCAACATCGATGTGATCTCGCCTGCCGGGAAGCTCCTCGCGACGTTCAACAACACCACCACCGCCTCGAGCAAGTTCTCGGGCGTGTGGGGTCAGGCGTTCGCTGCCATCGATGGACAGCCGTCGTTCATCTGGACCAACGCCGGCGACGGGACGACCGGCACCGGCGGGGGAACCGTCTGGCAGCTGATCCCGAAGGCAGGCGTCAGGGGTCAGCCACTCGGCTCCTCCTACACGCTGCTGTCCGGAGGGCTCGCCTACGGCAGCACGCCGGGCACCACGGCGGCCAACGCCGCCGGCCCCCAGGGGACCGTGTACGACTCGAGCAACAAGACGCTGTATGTGACCGACGATGCCAACAACACGATCTACGCGATCACGGGTATCGGCACGAGCGGGCCGATGCGCACCGCGCTGGTGAGCGGTGGCTGGCTGAACTCGCCACAGGGCATCGCGATCAACCCGTCCAACGGTGACCTGCTGGTGGTCAACGGCGCGGGCAACAACGACCTGCTCGAGTACACGACGATGGGCCGCCTGGTCGCGCGCCGTGACCTGTTCCCCGGCCAGCCCGCCGGGGCGCTGTTCGGGCTCGCGGCCACCACGACCAGCCCGGGGCAGACGACGCTCTACTTCGGCAACGACAACAACAACATGCTCTACGAGCTGACCGGCCCGGTCGTCGGCGGCGGCATGCCGATGCGGATGGGCCGCGGCCACATGCACGGGCGCGGCCACATGCACGGGCGCGGCAGGTAGCGGACCGCCATTCGGTGGGCCAAATACATCCCCCAGGATGTATTTGGCCCACGGGTCGCACCTCGGGGCGCCGCGAGCGTCAGTGCACGACGGTGGCGGCGCGGAACAGGAGCGCCGTCACGACCAGGGCGGCGAGGGTCATCGACCCGATCTCGCGGCGCAGGATCGCCACCACCACCTCCCGCTGCTCGGCGGCCGGGAGCGCGGCCACGGCCTGGGCGTTGTCCAGGCCCCGGGCGTCGAGGATCATCGTCGCGGCGGAGAGCTTGAGCTGCTCGGCGATCAGGCCGACCACCAGCGGCAGGGCGCCGTACAGGTAGTGAAGCGGCACCGCCTTGTAGCCCATCAACAGCAGAACGCCGCCGAGCGCGGCCTCGACGGCAACCGCCACCTGCCCGGCGCGCAGCGCCCGCCAGAAGAGGTTGCTCGGGCGGCGGCGAAACCACGCCACCGCGCCGATCGCGAAGGCGAACAGGTTGAGCGCCAGCGCGAGCACTCCGACGACGATGTGCACATCCTTCACGGCGCGAGCGACGATAT
>DAIDME010000103.1 GCA_027449125.1 Solirubrobacterales bacterium
CTCGCGCCAGTTTGCTCCAAAACGCACGCTCCAGATGCATAAGCGCGCAAACTGCGCGGCGCCAGCCTGATTTGCTCACCCTGACATGCCCGGCCCCCCACCCACCGCGCCGAAGGACCCGACCGGCACCGGCACCGGCACCGGCACCGGCACCGGCACCGGCACCGGCACCGGCACGAACACGATCTCACCGTCCGGCGCCTCAACCTCAACCCGGTCGCCGGCGGAGAACCGCCCCTCCAGCAGCGCCAGCGCCGGATCGATCCCACGCCGCCAGCCGCGCGACCTGCAGATCGACGATCTCCCCCAGCTGCGCGCGCGTCAACGGCGCGAACTCCACGATGTCGTCCAGCCGGTTGATGAACTCGGGCCTGAAGTGCCCCTCCACCGCGAGAACGCCAACAGGGGGAAGGGTTCGCCGGCACGCCGGCAAACTCCGACCCAACCCCTAACCTACTGGGCCGCGCTCACGGCACCGGCAGCCCGCACGCTCGGCTGAGCCGTCTCAGCCCTCGGCCGATCGGCCGCCCCTGAGCCGCGCGGCGCGGACAGTGCCGAGGGCGCACAGCCGAGCGTGGCGCGGAAATCACGGGCCAGGTGCGCCTGGTCGAAGTAGCCAAGCGCCGCCGCAAGCTGCGCGAGCGTCACCGGCTCGCTGTTGAGTTGGTCTATCGCCCGCTGTCGGCGCAGCCGTTGCAGGACCTGCTTGGGCGAGACGCCGACGTGCCACGCGAACAGACGCTGCATGGTGCGCGGGACGATCGCGAAGCGAGCGGCCAGTTCACCAACGCGGACGCCCGGCTCCGCGGCGCGCATCGCCTCCAGCACCGCCATGACGAGCTCCCGCTTTGGGTCTGCGGGCGGTCGCTGCGCGCGCAGGAGGCGGCTCACGGCGAAGATCGTCGCGCTCACGTCCCAATCCGCCGCTGCCACCGCGCCGTCCAGCTGCGCTCCAGCCGGGCCAAACGCGTCTGCCATCGTCAGCGCGCGTCCTGTGATCGCCGCAAGCGGTCCGGGACGGAAGCCCGAGAAGCCTCCGGGCAGGAACTTGGTACCGATCGCCATCCCGCGGCCGCGAAGCTCACGCACCCCGCGGCAGGAGCCGACCCCGTACAGCAGCACTCCACTTGGCTCGACGACCAGGTTGACCGACGGGTCGGGCAGCAGCTCACGGTGCAGCGCAGGCAGCCCGCAGAGATCCCAACGAACGACCCAGTGCTGCTCAACCACATCGGCCAGATCCGGTGAGGGCGCAACGCGGATCATGCCGGTCAGCGCGGAGGCTGAGCGCGGGGTGATCGGCTCGGACAGCATCGGTCGCATTTTTACAAGCCACCACGTGATCGCGCTGCGATCATGACCGCCATGACCAACACCGACACGAGCACGCCGGACACGAGCGTGCAGCGCACCGACTTCGTCTCGATCCCGGTCGCGGACATGCAGCGGGCAAAGGCGTTCTACCGCGACACGCTCGGCATGCACAGCCCCGACTGGGAGGCGAACTGGCCGGAGATCGAGACCGGCAACGTCTCCGTCTACCTGATCGACCCAACCGGTATGGGAGCGAGCTTCGCGCCGCACACCGCGCCGCTTGCGCTGCGCGTCTCAGACGTCGGCGAGGCCAAGCGCGGGCTCGAGCAGCGCGGGGTCCAGTTCACCGGCGAGCACGACAGCGGCGTCTGCAAGATGGCGTTCTTCAATGACAGCGAAGGCAACGCCCTCATGCTTCACCGACGCTACGCCCCCTGAACGAGCGGCTCGATGCGCGCTTCGAGCGGCCGGGGGCCACGTGCGCCGGCTAGCACGGAGCCAAACACCTTGAACCTGCTTTGAACACTCGTGAACGCCACGTCTTCGGCTCGACCCAGGCGACACCTACCATTCGCGGCCGGACCCTCAATAGACCCCTGTGAGCCCGATACCGCTCTGGGAAACCACTCACCGCCGCTTGCTGGCAAGCACCGCGAGTACCGGTGTGCACACGAACCCCGATTGCGAGCCGCGCATCGGCGCGCTGTGGGCAACGCGACCAACCTTTTACGTACGGCTCCCGTCCGCTACAGCCACAATCACCCACGTAGTCCGCCGCGCCGCCGAGATGCGCCAACGTACATGAAACCTCAGGTCCCGCGAAAGATACGTGTCCTGCCATGTCACACGACCGTTGCACGGCCCGACGGAAAACACGAGTGATCGCCCCTCAAGCACTTTGACCACACCTACCCCAACACATACCACACCTATGTGGGTCCACTCCCGTCGGGGTCTGAACAGGCGGAGGTAGTTGCCACCTCTGGCCGTCGTCAGCGGAATCACGAGCTGGCCAGGGCCATTCAGCGTGTATGTAGGCTGCCCGGTGTTTGTCACGCCGTCGAAGGTGCGCATGTAGACCTGACCGCCCGCGGCGCGAACGATGGACAGCAATGGGTAGCGGGCACGAGCAAGTGCCACCCTGACCGCGGCGGACCGTGGCCTGACTCGAGCGGCCCCGGCGCTCACCGACATAGACGCGGCAATCAGGACCGCCGCGAGACTCAGCGCAGCTCTTGCCGCTGCGGGCCTGGTCAGGACAACCACGTGGTCCATCCGTTGTGATTGGTAGGAACCGAGGTCTCCACGGCTGTGCTCGATGTGACTTGACAATACGCACCATATGTGTAGTAGGTGCCGTGGGGGACCCAGCGCCAGTTCCCGAACTCGCCGTTGCCATACTCGTACGGCGGCACCGTAATGCTGATACTCGTGCCGGTTCCCACGTACCACGACTGCGTCAATGTGAGTGATGTGCTTGCCTGAGCACCTGCGACGATAGCGTCAATGCTAAAAGTCCCACTCGCAGAGATAGCGACGGTCGATGTACCCGATGTCCGCTCAGTGAATGTGGCCGTGGCGTTGTAGGGGGTGCCGTTGTAGTTGGTCAAGATAGGACCCGCACGGTTGATCACCTTACCCACCACTGAATCAACCGTGTACGAGGAGGTAGTGGAGCACATGTAACTAGGACCAGTAGTGGCAGCAAGCGCCGTGTAATTGGGCGCCAAACACGCCGCTATCACCCCTACAAGGATCCCGATCGCCAAGACTGGCTTGTGGCGTAGCAAAGGCATGACGTTCCTCCCGCGTCGATCGGCTCTGGTATCCCCGAACCTTACCCCCCCTTATGTTTGTCAATCTTTGGCGACACGGGTTGCCGGATGGTGATCTCTTGCCCAGGCTCAGCGCGCTAACGGGGACAGAGCTCACATGCTGCGCCGGTACTCGCCGCCGACGGCGTAGAGCGCGCCTGAGATCTCGCCGAGCGAGGCGTGCTTGACGGTCTCCATCAGCTCCGCAAAGACGTTGGTGCCGGAGCGGGCGGCGTCCTGGAGGCGGGCGAGCGCCGCGTCGCGGCGCTCGCCCGCCCGGCGCTCCTGGAAGGCGCGCAGGTTGGCGATCTGCTGGCGCTTCTCCTCGTCGGTGGAGCGGATCAGCTCGAGCGCCTCGATCTGCTCGCCGTGGCCGTCTTTGGGCAGGAATGTGTTCACGCCGATCAGCGGCAGCTCACCGGAGTGCTTGAGGCGCTCGTAGTGCAGGCTCTCTTCCTGGATCTTTGCGCGCTGGTACATCGTCTCCATCGCGCCAAGCACGCCGCCGCGCTCGGAGATGCGCTCGAACTCGGCGTAGACGGCCTCCTCGACCAGGTCGGTCAGCTCGCTGATGGCGAAGGCGCCCTGCAGCGCGTTCTCGGTCTGGTTGAGCCCGAGCTCGCGGTTGATGATCAGCTGGATCGCCATCGCGCGGCGCACCGACCCTTCAGTCGGGGTGGTGATCGCCTCGTCGTAGGCGTTGGTGTGCAGGCTCTGGCAGTTGTCGAGGATCGCGTAGAGCGCCTGCAGGGTAGTGCGGATGTCGTTGAAGCTGACCTCCTGCGCGTGCAGGCTGCGGCCGGAGGTCTGGATGTGGTACTTGAGCATCTGCGAGCGCGCGCAGGCGCCGTAGCGCTCGCGCATCGCGCGCGCCCAGATCCGGCGCGCGACCCGTCCGATCACCGCGTACTCGGGGTCCATCCCGTTTGAGAAGAAGAAGCTGAGGTTCGGGGCGAAGTCGTCGATCGCCATCCCGCGCGCGAGGTAGTACTCGACGATCGTGAAGCCGTTTGCGAGCGTGAACGCCAGCTGCGTGATCGGGTTGGCGCCGGCCTCGGCGATGTGGTAGCCGCTGACCGAGACGCTGTAGAAGTTCCGGACCTGATGGTCGATGAAGTACTGCTGCACGTCACCCATCATCCGCAGCGCGAACTCGGTCGAGAAGATGCAGGTGTTCTGGGCCTGGTCCTCCTTGAGGATGTCGGCCTGCACCGTGCCACGCACCGTGCGCAGCGTGTCGGCCCTGATCCGCTCGTAGACATCGCGCTCGACCAGCTCGTCCCCGGAGCGCCCCAGCAGCGCCAGCCCGAGCCCGTCGCTGCCGGCCGGCAGCTCGCCCGCGTAGCCAGCAAGCGGCGCCGGGATCGGCGCTCCGGTCTCACGCAGATGACGTTCGACCCGCTGGTCGATCGCGGCGTTCATGAAGAACGCGAGGACGACCGGGGCGGGCCCGTTGATCGTCATCGAAACCGACGTTGACGGCGCGCACAGGTCAAAGCCCGAGTAGAGCTTCTTGGCGTCGTCGAGCGTGGCGACCGACACGCCGGAGTTGCCGACCTTGCCGAAGATGTCCGGCCGCTCGTGCGGGTCGGCGCCGTACAGCGTCACCGAGTCAAATGCCGTCGACAGGCGCGCCGCGGGCTGGCCGGCCGCCAGGTAGTGGAAGCGGCGGTTGGTGCGCTCCGGCGTGCCCTCGCCGGCGAACATGCGCGTCGGCTCCTCGCCCGCGCGGCGGTAGGGGTAGACGCCGCCGGTGTAGGGGTAGTGGCCGGGCAGGTTCTCCTTCATCAGGAAGCGCAGGCGATCCCCCCAGCCGTCCAGCCGCGGCGGCGCCAGCTTGGGGATGCGCAGGCCGCTCAGTGAGCGACGGTGGTTGGCGCCCGTCAGCTCCCGCCCGCGGACCTCGTAGCTGTAGCTCTCCGCGGTGATGCCCGCGATCTGATCCTCCCAGCCGTCGAGCAGCGCCCGCGGCCCCGGCCCGAGCTCTGAGAGCGCCTGTTCGGCCCGCCGCCTCAGCTCGTCTGCGGCCTCGCCCGCACCGAGCGCGCGCGCCGACTCCAGGTATGCCTGCGCCTGCGCCGCCCGGCGCGCCGCCTGCTCGACCTGCGTGTTGATCGCGCGTCCCTGCTCGGCTATCTCCGCCAGGTAGCGCACGCGCGAGCGCGGGATCAGGGTGCCGCCTGAGTGGCTGCTCGCGTCCGGCGCGACCAGGGACACCACGTCGCTCGGCGCCGCCCAGACGCCGGCGCTCGCGCCAGCGGGCGCGTGCGCCGCGAGCCGCCCGCACAACGCCAGGAACAACCGGGTGAGCCCGGGGTCGGCGAAGCTGCTTGCGACCGTCGGGTAGACCGGGAGCTGCTCGTCGGGGAGGTCGAAGCTCGCGTGGTTGCGTCGCCACTGCTTGCGCACATCCCGCAGCGCGTCCTGCGCTCCGGCACGCTCTGCCTTGTTGATCGCGACGAGCTCCGCAAGGTCGAGCATGTCGATCTTCTCGAGCTGGCTCGACGCGCCGAACTCACTGGTCATGACGTAAAGCGGGATGTCAACGTGGTCGACGATCTCCGAGTCGCCCTGGCCGGAGCCGGCGGTCTCGACGATCACGAGGTCAAAGCCCGCGCCCGCCCTCAGGTACGCGAGCGCATCGGCGAGGATGGCGCTGGTGGAGCGGTTGCTCTGCCGGGTCGCCACCGAGCGCATGTAGGTCCGCCCGTCGCGCAGGCTGTTCATGCGGATCCGGTCGCCGAGCAGAGCGCCGCCGGTGCGCCGGCGCGTTGGGTCGACGGCCAGCACGGCGATTCGCCGCTGCGGGAAGAACTGGGCGAAGCGGCCCAGCAGCTCGTCGGTGACGGTGCTCTTGCCCGCACCGCCCGGACCGGTGATCCCCACCACCGGCGCCGGCTGTGGGGAGGCCGCACACCGCGCGCGCAGCACATCCAGCGCCGAGGCTGACAGCGTCCCGTCCTCCAGCGTGGAGAGCACGCGCGCGACGGTCAGGTCGTCGACCGGGGCTGTGTCGACTGCGGCTGCGGCATCCGGGCCGCCGAGCGTGGCACGGTGCTCGCGGGCGCGCGCGATCAGGTCGTCGATCATTCCCGTCAGACCGAGCGCCATGCCGTCGTTGGGGTGATAGAGGCGCGTCACACCGCGACGCTCGAGCTCCGCGATCTCCTCCGGCGTGATCGTGCCGCCACCTCCGCCGAAGACGAGGATGTGCCCGGCGCCATGCTCGCGCAGCAGCTCCAGCATGTAGCTGAAGAACTCCATGTGCCCACCCTGATAGGAGCTGACGGCGATCGCGTCGGCGTCCTCCTGGATCGCGGCGCGCACGATCTCGTCCACGCTGCGGTTGTGGCCGAGGTGGATCACCTCGGTGCCGTGGTCCTGGATCAGGCGCCGGATCACGTTGATCGCCGCGTCGTGGCCGTCAAACAGCGACGCGGCCGTGACGAAGCGCAGCGGCGTGGCGTCGGCTCGCAGCTGGTGCTCGGGGTCTGCGGTTGGCAGCGTGACGCTCATCCCGTCTCCTCCGGTGGCGATGCACATAGAATAGAGCACCTTCCAACTATCTGAAGGCCGCGCAGTGATGCGCTGAGCCCGCAAGCGAGATGATCCTGACATGAGCATCGATCGATTGGCCGTCGTCGGCGCCGGCTTCATGGGCTCCGGCATCGCCGAGTCCGCGGCCGCCGCCGGAGTCACGGTGACCCTCTATGAGCCGCAGCGCCCCCCGCTCGAGCGCTCCCGGGAGCGGCTCGCCGCCTCGGTCGCGCGCGCCGTACAGGCCGGCAAACGCAGCCAGGAGGAGGCCGACGAGCTGATCGCGCGCATCTCCTACACAGACTCGATAGACGAGCTGGCACACGCCGACGCACTGGTCGAGGCGGTCTACGAGGACCCGGCGCTGAAGGGCGAGATCTTCGAGCGCATCGACACGCTGCTGCCAGAGGCGCGGTTTCTGGCCTCAAACACCTCATCGATCCCGATCGCCGCGCTCGCCGCGCGCACGCAGAGGCCCGGGCGCGTGATCGGGCTGCACTTCTTCTCGCCAGTGCCGGTGATGAAGCTCGTTGAGGTGGTGGCGGCGATCGACAGCGACGAACAGACGGTTGCAGCGGCGGAGGCATTTGCGCGCCAGATCGGCAAGCAGCCGATCCGCACAAAGGACCGCGCCGGATTCGTGGTCAACATGCTGCTCGTCCCCTACCTGATGGCCGCGGTGCGCATGTACGAGGAGGGCTTCGCGAGCCGCGAGGACATCGACACCGGCATGAAGCTCGGCTGCGGGCACCCGATGGGTCCGCTCACGCTCTGCGACTTCATCGGCCTGGATGTGCTCGAGGCGGTCTGCGACTCGCTGTTTGAGGAGTTCCGCCGCCCCGAGTACGCCGCCCCGCCGCTGCTCAAGCGCATGGTCACCGCCGGGCACCGCGGCCGCAAGAGCGGCAGCGGCTTCTACGACTACGCCTGAGCGGCGAAGTCGCCGGCGCCACGACGGAGCGGCTCGAGCGACGAGAACAGCGCCTCGCAGGTGGCGCGGTCAAGCGGCTCGAGCGCGAATCCGGCCTTGTTCAGGACATCGGTCGCCTGCTCGGCGACCGCGCGGCCGCGGTCGGTGATACGCGCGAGCGTCGCGCGGCGGTCGCGCGAGTGCGCGACGCGCGCCACCAGACCAGCGGATTCGAGCTTGTCGATCACGTTGGTGACGCTGGCGCGGTGCACCTGGAGGCGCTGTGAGAGCTTGCCGAGCGGCAGCTCGCCCTGGCGGCTGTAGAACAGGACCATCAGCGTCTCGTAGCGCGGGAAGGTGAGATCCAGCGGCGCCAGCAGCGCGTTCAGCCGCGCCATCAGGATCTGCTGTGCGCGCATGATCGACGTGACCGCGACCACCTGCGGACCGGCCTGCGGCCCCCAGTGGAGGTCCCACTGACGGCGTGCCTCGGCGATCGGGTCGAAGTTGAGCGTGGTCTCGGGCATCGTCGGTGGCTCAAGGGTATTGGGCGCCGCAGCGCCGGCCACGTAACATGCGACGGGTGAACGCGGCGCGCACCCAGGTGGCGATCGTCGGCGCCGGGCCCGCCGGGCTTGTGCTCTCGCACCTGCTGGCCGCGGCGGGGATCGACTCGATCGTGGTCGACAGGCGCTCGCGCGAGGCGATCGAGACGACCGTCCGCGCCGGGATCCTCGAGGCCGACACGGTCAGGCTGCTCAGCGAGTCCGGAGCGTCCACCAGGGTCCTGAGCGACGGCATGCGCCACGACGGGATCGAGCTGCGCTTCGCCGGCGAGGGACACCGGATCGACTTCATGGCGCTCACCGGCCGCGGCGTGTGGCTCTATCCGCAGCACGAGGTGCTGCGCGACCTGATCGCCGCGAGGCTGGCTGACGGACAGGATCTGCGCTTCGAGACCGAGGCGGCACGGGTCGAGGACGACGCCCAGACCGCCCGCGTGCACGCCACCGACGCCAACGGCGAGCCGCTGACGATCGCCGCCGACTTCGTCGTCGGCGCCGACGGCTCGCGCAGCGTCGCCCGGCTGGCGGTCACCGGCGCTGACGGCGGCGGGTACTTCCGCGAGTACCCGTTCGCCTGGTTCGGGATCCTGTGCGAGGCGCCGCCCAGCGCGCCGGAGCTGATCTACAGCAACTCGAGTCAGGGCTTCGCGCTGATCAGCCAGCGCAGCGCCACCGTGCAGCGCATGTACCTGCAGTGCGACCCGGACCTTGACCCAGAAGCGTGGAGCGACGAGCGGATCTGGGAGGAGCTCGCCGCGCGCGTGGCGCCCCACCCCCTGATCCGCGGGCCGATCTTCCAGCGCGACGTGCTGCGCTTCCGCAGCTACGTGGCGAGCAGCCTGCGCCGGGGCCGGATCGCGCTGGTCGGCGACTGCGCCCACACCGTACCCCCGACGGGCGCCAAGGGCATGAACCTCGCGATCGCCGACGTCGTCGTGCTCGCACGGGCGCTGCGCGCGCTGATCGGCGACCGCGACTGGTCGCTGATCGAAAGCTACGAGGACGACGTGCTCGCGCGGGTGTGGAAGGCGCAGCACTTCTCCTGGTGGATGACGCAGATGCTCCACCTGACAGCAGAGGCCAGCGACTTTGACCGTCGCCGCCAGCTCGGCGAGCTCAGTTCTGTCGTCGCTTCTGAGGCGGGTCGGCGCTACCTGGCGGAGGCCTACACAGGCTGGCCGCTACAGCTCGAGGAACTGCTCTAGCCGAACTGGATGACGCTGCGGATGCCGTCCTGGGCCTCCATCAGCGCAAAGGCGTGGTTGACATCCTCCAGCGCGATCCGGTGGGAGATGAACGCGTCAACGTCGATCTCGCCGGCCAGGTAGCGATCCACCAGCTCAGGCACCTGATCACGGCCGCGCACGCCGCCAAAGGATGAGCCGGCGATGCGCCGGCCCTGGATCAGCCAGCGCGGGATCACCGCGAGCGTCTCGCGCTTGCCGGCCACGCCCGCGACCGTGCCAGGCCGCGCGACCCAGGTGTCGGTCGCGCCGAGCCCCACCATGCCGGCATCGAACACCACGCAGGTTGAGCCCTCGCGTACCGCGGCCGTGTACATGGCCGCCTGGCCGCCCCCAGGCCGGCTGACAGGCCGCAGGCGAACAGGCACGCCGCCTCGAACGGCGCTTCGGGGTTGACCTTGGCGAGCGCGATCTCAGGCATGACCGTGTACTGCGCGAACGCGGAGGTGCCCCATGAAGTGCCTGACCGGCACACCGTCGCGAGAGAGGCGGGTGGTGCCATCCGGCAGTCACGTTCAGTGGCCCGCCGAACTCCTCCAGAACCGCCGCGGCGATCCGCATCCGCGCCTCCTAAGGGGTTATCTCGAGCATCAGGTCGCGTGCCTCCACGTGCCCGGTCTCGCGCAGCAGCACGCGCGTCACGGTGCCTGAGACCGGGGTCGTGATCGTGGCCTCCATCTTCATCGCCTCGATCATCGCGACCGCCTGGCCGGCCTGCACCTGCTCGCCCTCGAGCACCTTGACGGTGGCGCTGCCGGCAAACGGCGCGGCGATGTGGCCGGGGTTCTCCGGGTTGGCCTTCTCCGTCTCGTGAGCGTCGACCTTGACGCTCTCATCGCGGATGATGAGCGGCCGCAGCTGGCCGTTGAGCGTCGCCATCACCGTGCGGTAGCCGTGATCGTCGGCTTCGGAGATCGCCTCCAGGCCGACGTAGAGCTGGACGCCGCGCGCGACACTGACCGACGCCTCTGCCCCGGGCGTGAGACCGTAGAGGTATTCGATCGTGCCGAGCGGCGAGAGGTCCCCGTAGAGCTTGACGAACTCGTCGCGCTGTTTGCTCGGCCCCGGGAAGAGCAGCCGGTTGAGCGTCTGGCGGCGGATCTGCGGTGGGGACTGCGCGGCGAGCGCGGCCGCATCCTCAGTCCCGAGCGGCTGCTCGCCCACGGCGCTCACGTCGCGGCCCGCGAGCACCTTGCTGCGGAACGGCTCCGGCCAGCCACCGGGCAGGTCGCCGAGCTCGCCGGCCATGAAGCCGATCACCGAGTCAGGGATGTCGTAGCGCTCCGGATGCTCTTCAAAGTCCTGCGGGTCGGCGTCGGCGGCGACCAGCTGCAGTGCCAGGTCGCCCACGACCTTGGAGGACGGCGTCACCTTGGTCGGGCGGCCGAGGATCCGGTTGGCGGCCGCGTACCAGTCCTCGACGCGCTCGAACTGGTCGCCCAGTCCCAGTGAGATCGCCTGCTGCCTGAGGTTTGACAGCTGGCCCCCGGGAATCTCGTGCCGGTAGACCCTGCCGGTCGGCCCGGGGAGCCCCGACTCGAACGGCCGGTAGGCGCGGCGCACCGCCTCCCAGTACGGCTCCAGGTCACAGACCGCCTGCAGCGACAGGCCCGTGTCCAGGTCGGTGTGGGCGGTCGCCGCGACCAGCGAGGACAGCGACGGCTGACTGGTGGTGCCCGACATCGGCGCGCTGGCGGCGTCCACCGCGTCGGCCCCGGCGCGCGCGGCGGCGAGCAGCGTCGCCAGCTGGCCGCCGGGGGTGTCGTGGGTATGGACGTGGATCGGCAGCTGCGGAAAACGCTCGCGCAGCGCGCCGACCAGCCGCTCGGCGGCGCTCGCGCGCAGGAGCCCCGCCATGTCCTTGATCGCGAGGATGTGCGCTCCGGTCGCGACGATCCGCTCGGCCAGGCGCAGGTAGTAGTCGAGCGTGTAGAGGTCCTCGGCCGGATCCATCAAATCGCCCGAGTAGCACATCGCCACCTCTGCCACGGTGGTGCCGGTCTCGAGCACCGCCTCGATCGCGGGCCGCATCTGCGAGACGTCGTTGAGCGCGTCGAAGATGCGGAAGATGTCGAGCCCCGAGCGTGCCGCCTCCTGCACGAACGCGCGCGTGACCGCCTCCGGGAACGGCGTGTAGCCAACCGTGTTGCGGCCGCGCAACAGCATCTGGACGCAGACGTTCGGCAGCGCCTGGCGCAGCGCGTCGAGCCGCTCCCACGGGTCCTCGCCGAGGAAGCGCAAGGTGACATCGTAGGTCGCGCCACCCCACGCCTCGACCGAGAGAAGCTGTGGCGTCATCCGCGCCACGTAAGGCAGCACCTGGGTGAGGTCGCGGGTGCGCAGCCGCGTCGCCAGCAGGCTCTGGTGCGCGTCACGGAAGGTTGTCTCGGTCACCGCCAGCTCGCGCTGCGCGCGCAGCGCCCGAGCGAACCCGGCGGGCCCGAGCTCGAGCAGCAACTGCCGCGAGCCCGGTGGCGCGGGTGTCTCCAGATCCAGCGCGGGCAGCTTCAGCAGAGGGTCGGCCACGCCGGGGTTGGGGCCGTTGGGCTGGTTGACGGTGACGTGCGCAAGCCAGCTCAGGACCTTCGTGCCGCGGTCGGCGGACGCGCGCGGAGCGAGCAGCTGCGGGCGCTCCTCGATGAAGGAGGTGGACAGGTCTCCGGCGGCGAAGTCCGGGTCCTCCAGCACCGCCTGCACGAACGGGATGTTGGTGGCCACACCGCGGATGCGGAACTCCGCCAGGCCGCGCTTGGCGCGCCTGACGGCACTCGCGAAGTCCGGGCCGCGCGCGGTCATCTTGGCGAGCATCGAGTCGAAGTGGGGGCTCACATAGACACCGGCGTTGACCGTGCCGCCATCAAGGCGGATGCCGGCGCCGCCCGGCGAGCGGTAGGTGGTGATCCGCCCCGTGTCGGGCCGGAAGTCGTGCCAGGGGTCCTCGGTCGTGATCCGGCACTGCAGCGCCGCGCCGCGCACACGGATCCGGTCCTGCGTGAGGCCGAGGTCGGCGAGCGTCTCACCCGCCGCGATCCGCATCTGGGACTGGACCAGGTCGACGTCGGTGACCTCCTCGGTGACCGTGTGCTCCACCTGAATGCGGGGGTTCATCTCGATCAACACGTGCCGGCCGGCCCGTGGCCCGTCCGTGTCGAGCAGGAACTCGACCGTGCCGGCGTTCAGGTAGCCGATCGAGCGAGCGAACGTCACCGCGTCGCGCAGGATCGCCTCGCGGATCCCCGGGTCGAGGTTGGGCGCCGGCGCGATCTCCACCACCTTCTGGTGGCGGCGCTGCAGCGAGCAGTCGCGCTCGAAGAGATGGATCGTCTCGCCGGTCGCGTCGGCGAGGATCTGCACCTCGATGTGCCGGGGGCGCAGCACCGCCTGCTCGATGAACATCGACGGGTCACCGAACGCCGCGTGTGCCTCGCGCATCGCGGACTCGAGCGCCTGTTTCAGCGCCTCGCGGGTCTCGACCCGCCGCATACCTCGGCCGCCGCCTCCGGCGACCGCCTTGGTGAAGACCGGGAAGCCGATCTCATCGGCGGCGTCGAGCAGCGTCTGGATGTCGGTCGTGGCAGGGCTCGAGGCGAGCACCGGCACGCCGGCGGCAACCGCGTGCTGCTTGGCGGTCACCTTGTTGCCGGCCCGTTCGAGCACCTCCGGCGTCGGCCCGACGAAGGTCAGCCCGGCGTCGACCGTCGCCTGCGCAAGCTCCGGGCTCTCCGAAAGGAACCCGTACCCCGGATAGATCGCGTCGGCCCCGGAGAGCCTGGCCACACGGATGATCTCGGCGATGTCCAGGTGCGCCCTGATCGGGTGGCCGCGCTCACCGATCAGGTAAGCCTCGTCGGCCTTCTGCCGGTGCAGTGAGGCGCGGTCCTCCCAGGTGTAGACCGCGACGGTCCGCACCCCCAGTTCGTATGCCGCCCGAAACCCTCTGATCGCAATTTCGCCACGGTTGGCGACGAGGATCTTCTCGAACACAGACTGGTTCATATCAGGCATCGCGCCGCCATGACGGCGGCGGGCCCATCCGCCGGCAGTCACGACTTCCCTGATGGCGCTTCCTCTGCCGCCACCTGGCGCTCGATCCGCCGGTCCGGCGCCAGCCGGATGGTGAGACCGATGCCCAGGCAGTACAGGAGCCGCGAGGGCTCCCGGCCCGGCGCATGCCAGGAGACGCGACGCGGCATACTCCCGGGGCAATGTCCGGTACGCTCGACCTCAACAGCGTCCAGGCGCTCAGCTTCGACTGCTACGGGACGCTGATCGACTGGGAGACCGGCATCGCCGCCGTGCTCGCACCGTGGGCGGCTGAGCAGGGGCTCGCCCACAGCCACGAGCAGCTGCTCGTGGCCTACGCCGGCAACGAGGCCGCGGTCGAGCGGGAGCAGCCGGCGGCCCTCTACCCGGACATCCTCGCGACCGCCTTCCGCCGCACCGGCGACCAGCTCGGGGCGCCCGTGAGCGACTCATGGTCGATGCGCCTCGCCGGCTCGGTGCCCGACTGGCCCGCCTTTCCAGACTCGCCGGAGGCGCTCGCGCGGCTGGCCTCCCACTACCGGCTGATCATCGTCTCAAACGTCCATCGCGACGGTTTCGCGGCCAGCAACGCGAGGCTGCAGGGCGATTTCGCGGCGGTGATCACCGCGCAGGACGTGGGCGCCTACAAACCCGCCGCCAACCACTTCAAGGCGCTCACCGCGAAGCTCGCGGAGCTCGGAGTCGCGCGCTCGGAGCTCTTGCACGTCGCGCAGAGCCTGTTCCACGACCACGTCCCCGCCAAGCGCGCCGGCATCCAGTCGGTGTGGATCAATCGCCGCCACGGCCGCGAGGGCTGGGGGGCGACACCGCCACCGGCGGGCGAGGTCGCCTACGCGGCCGAGTACCGTTCGCTGGCGGAGCTGGCCGACGCCGCCGACGCGGCATTCGCCTAGCGCTCAGGCGGCCGCCTCAAGCGCCTGTTCGAGGTCCGCCCAGAGGTCGTCGACGTCCTCGAGCCCGACGCTCAGCCGCAACAGGCCGGCGGGCACGCGCTCGCCCTCCCACCTGGCCCGTGACTCGAGCGTGGAGGCGACGCCGCCCAGGCTGGTCGCGTTCTCGATCAGCCGCAGCGCACGCTCGACGGCCAGCGCCCGCTCGCCGTCAGCCACGTCGAACGACAGCAGCGGGCCGAAGGCGCGCAGGTAACGGGCCGCGACCGGGTCGCCCAGGCCGGGATAGCGGACCGTCTGCACGGCCGGATGGCCCGCCAGCCGCCGGGCAAGCTCAAGTGCGCTCGCCGATTGACGCTCGGCCCGCAGGCCGAGCGTCTTCATGCCGCGGATCAGCAGCCAGGCAGGGTCGGGGGCGGCGACGATCCCCGAGGCGTTGCGGAAGGCACGCAGCCGCGCCGCCGTCTGCTCATCGGCACAGGCGAGCACGCCGAGCAGCGCGTCGTGATGGCCGCCGAGGATCTTGCTCGCGCTGTGCAGAACGATGTCGGCGCCGTGCTCGAGCGGGCGCAGGAAGAGTGGGCTGAGCACCGTGTTGTCCACGACCACCCGCCCGCCATCGGCGTGCGTCCGCTCGCACACCGCGGCGATGTCGGGAAAGGTGAGCATCGGGTTCGAGCAGGGCTCGAGCCAGACGATGTCGGCCTGCGGCGGCTCGGCGGTCTGGTCAAAGACGCTCACCTGCACACCCCAGCGGGCAAGCTCGCCGCGCAGCAGCCCAACGGTCCCGTAGTAGCCGCCGTCGGCCACCGCGACATGCGAGCCCGGCTCGAGCAGCGCCAGGCAGAGCGCCGTCACGGCAGCCATACCTGAGGAGAACAGGAGCGCCTCACCGCCCTCCAGCTCTGAGAGCCGCCGCTCGGCATCGACCCCGACCGGGTGGGAGTCGCGCTGGTAGTAGAACGGTCCCGGCTGGCCGTCGCGGTAGGAGTGGACGGTCGCGCGGTCAAGCGGCGGCGGCGTCCCTGCGGCGAGCTTGGTCTCGGGCTTCACCGGCCGAAAGCGTAATGTAAGCGCGTAGGCTTTGGGCGGACAGGCACCGGGCTCGCGGCCAGCGGGCCGCGAGCCGCACGGGTCCGGACACACGCTAGAACAGGAGATGGGATGACAGAGCCGCTGCGCGTCGGGATCAAGCTCTCGCAGGACGCTCCGATCGAGAGCTACCGGGCCGTCTGGAAGATCGCCGACGAGGCGCGCTTCGACCACTGCTGGGCGATGGACCACCTGGCGAGCATCGGCCCGATCGGCGAGGAGCGCCCGATCTTCGACGGCTGGGAGCTGCTGGCGGCGATGGCGGTTGCGACCACGCACGTGCGCATCGGGCTGCTCGTGACCGGCATCACCTACCGCAACCCGGCGCTCCTGGCGAAGATCGCCACGACCGTGGACCACCTCTCCGGCGGCCGGCTGGAGTTCGGGATCGGCGCCGCCTGGGCCGCCAACGAGCACGAGATGTACGGGATCTCCGGGCTCGACCACCGGGTTGGGCTGTTCTCCGAGGGGCTGCAGATCATCCGCTCGCTGTGGACCCAGGAGCGCACCGACTTCAGCGGCCGCTATTTCACGATGAAGCACGCCGTGGCCAACCCGAAGCCGGTGCAGAAGCCCTACCCGCCGATCTGGGTCGGCTCCGGTGGGCCGGCGATGCTGCGGCTGACGGCCCGCCACGCGGACGTGTGGAACGCGAGTGGGCCGGCCGGGCGGGACGTGGAGGCGGCGGTCGCCGGTTCGCGGCAGCTGGATGAGGCGTGTGCGGCGATCGGCCGCGATCCGGCCGAGATCCGCCGTACGGTCCAGCTCGGCGCAGGCGGCGACCCGGCGGAGCTGATAGAGCGCATACACGGCTTCGCGCAGGCGGGTTTCAGCGAGGTCATCGTGATGCTGAGCGGCGGCTCGATGACCACGGCCGCCGACCCGGCTCAGACGGCCGCGATGCTTGCCGAGCGGGTGCTGCCGGAACTGCGGGCCGCCTACCCTGCCGGCTGAGCCCCGGCTAGCACGGCTATCTTCTGGCCGAGTGTGCGGGATCGGGGGGTGTGTGATGGAGTCAGCCGCGCCCCCTCCGCGGGCGCGGCTCGAGGCTCTGAGAGCGGCGCTCGGGCACCGCGGACCGGATGATTCCGGTGTCGAGATCGTGGCGAACGTCGGGCTGGTTCACACGCGCCTTGCGATCGTCGATCCGGGACCGGCCGCGCATCAGCCGATGCGGCACCCGGGAGGCAGCTTCTGGCTGGTCTACAACGGCGAGGTCTACAACCACGGGGACCTGCGACGAGAGTTCCGCGACGGCACGTTCAGCGGCCACAGCGACACGGAGTCCGTGATGTGGGCACTGCAGCGCTCCGGCCTGCCGGCGGTGACGCGGTTCGACGGGCAGTTCGCGTTTGCCGCGCTCGACCTGAGCACGCGCCGGCTGCTGCTCTGCCGAGACCGGTTCGGAATCAAGCCGCTCTACATCGCGAGCTTCGCAGGAGGTCTGTGGTTCGCCAGCGAGCTCGGCGCCCTGATCGAGGCCGGCGCCCCGGCGCGTCCGGCGGCCGGGGCCTTTGGCGCGATCCTTGCGGGCTCACGCTACGGCGGCAGCGAGACGTTGGTCGGCGGCGTCCTGCGACTGGGCCCGGGCGCCTGGGCGTCCATCCCGATCGACGGTGGTCAGGTCACATCGGGGCGCTGGTACGCACCCGCAACGGACGTTGATCAGGAGCTGGCAGCGACCCTTGCCGGCCACACGCGCCGACAGTTGCGCCGCCGGCTGGAGGAGGCCCTGCGAGAGGCGGTGCGCGGGACGCTGATGGCCGACGTGCCGGTCGGGGCACTGCTGTCGGGGGGCGTTGACTCGAGTCTGATCCTCGCGCTCGCGGCACAGGAGCGGGCAGGGCTGGTGGCGTTCACCGCCGACCACGGCGCCGACCCCAGGTTTCGGGAGGGGACTGCGGCCCGGCGGGTGGCAGCCCACGTCGGTGTCGAACTCGAGGTGGTGCAAGTCACCCCAGCGTCCTGGCGGCAGGGTTTCGTGGCGGCGACCTTGCACTTCGGCGCCCCGCTCACCAACGCAAGCGCGGTCACCGCCGCCGAGCTGGCCCAGGCCGCGCGGCGGGGGGGCGTCAAGGTGCTGCTGACCGGCGAGGGAGCAGACGAGCTGTTCGGCGGCTACGACGAGCTGCATGCCGGTGTGCTGGGTCCGCTGCTCGGGCGCCGCCAGCGGTTGCTGCAGGGTGTCTCGGGAGCGCTGGGTGAGAGCAGACTCAGTGCCCGCGGCCCGCGCGCCTGGCTTTCGCTTCTGCGACGCATGGTCGTGGCTGCGGTCAGCGCGCCCGCGGCTGCCGCCTGGGGGACGCTCACTCTGCCCGCGGGCGGCCCCGACCTCATGTATGAGGCGCTCACCGCCTACGCGCACCATGCGCCGGAGGTGAGCCGCGCCGAGGCGGCGCTGCTTGCCCACCTCGACTACACACTCTGCTGGCTGCTGCAGCGGGCGGACGCCAGCCTGATGCAGCACTCGGTCGAGGGGCGCGTGCCGTTCCTCGGGCGTGATGTCGTCCGCCTCGTGCTCAACCTGCCGCTGACAAGCCGGATCGCGCCGCTGGCGAAAGGGATACTGCGAGACGTGGCGGCGTCGATGCTGCCGGCGGCGATCGCCTATCGGCCCAAGGTCGCGGGGATGGACTTCGACGCGGGCGGTTGGATCGACCAGGCCGCGGACCCGGCGTTTCTGCACAGCGGCATCCTGCGCGACGTGCTCAGCGTTCCCGACACGGAGCTGCGACGGGTGATCGCCACGGACAACGGCCGCCTGCGCACGCGGGTGTGGTCTGCCGAGATCTGGTGTCGCTCTGTCTTCGCCGGTCACTCTCAGGCACAGATCGAAGCTGACCTCTGGCGCGGCTGACCGTGGCCCGTGCCCGGGCGCGGGCGGCCGTCACCGGTATCTCGCCTGCGCGGTGTCGGGTCCCACGACCGTCAGCTGCGACTGGTTGGCGGCCCAGCTGGCGAGGATGTCGAGCGCCTGCTGTGAGCGGCTGCCAGGTTCGGCGGTGAAGATGGCGAGTCGCAGGTCGCTGTCGGCGGTGATCTGCATGACCTCGTAGCTCAGTTGAAGCTCGCCGACGAGAGGGTGGTGGATGCGTTTGCTTCCCGTCTGGTGGTTGCGGACGTTGTGGGCTGCCCACCAGACGCGGAAGCTCTCGCTGCGGGTTGAGAGCTCGCCGATCAGGTCTGTGAGCGACCGGTCGTAGGGGTGGCGGCCGGCCGTCTGGCGCAGGGTTGCGACGATGTCTCTGGCGACCTTGTCCCAGTCGGGGTAGAAGTCGTGGGCGGTGGGGTCGAGGAAGGTGAAGCGGGCGCTGTTGGGCGGCTGCTCGCGGCTTTCAAAGAGGGGTGCGTAGAGCGCGCGGCCGAGGTGGTTGGCGGCCAGATGGTCGCCGCGCGTGTTGCTCACGGTCGCGGGGGCGGCGATGCTGTCGAGGACGCGCTGGACGGTGGGGCGCACGCGTTGGCGGACGGGCCGGTCGCGGTGACGCGGCGGGATCGGGCCGGCCGCGCGGGCGAGGTCGAAGAGGTGTGCGCGTTCGGCGTCGTCGAGTCTGAGCGCGTCGGCGAGCGCTTCCAACACCTGGGCGGAGGCGCCGGTGGCGTTGCCGCGCTCGAGCCGTCTGTAGTACTCGACGCTTACCCCGGCCAGCGACGCGACCTCCTCGCGGCGCAGCCCGGGTACGCGTCGGTGCCCGTAGCTCGGCAGGCCCACCTGTTCGGGTGTGACCTGCGCCCGGCGGGAGGTCAGGAACTGCGAAAGCTCGCGCGTGGGGTCCACTGTCCTGCGAGCGTACGCCGCCACGGGGGTCGAGGGGTGCCCTGTCAGTACCCCCGTGAGAGGGCCTCACAGATACCGGCTGAGCGTGCGAGAGTGATAGGTGTGGCCGTAAACGCAAGCGATGCGAGGGAGACGAACATGGGTGGCGCACCGGCAGGCGGGCGGGTCGCGGTGATCACGGGCGCCTCGTCCGGGATCGGCGAGGCTACGGCGCGGGTCCTGCACGACGAGGGCTACCGGGTGGTGCTGCTGGCGCGGCGCCTCGCGCGTATCGCCAGGCTCGCTGGAGAGCTCGGCGAGGGCGCGGTGGCAGTCGCCGCCGATGTGACAGACCGCGGGTCGCTGCTGGCGGCCGCCGGGCGCGTGCAGGCGGAGCTTGGGCGCGTGGACGTGCTGGTCAACAACGCCGGGGTGATGCTGCTCGGCCCATTCGGCGCGGAGCTGGCCGGTGACCACCGGCGGATGGTCGAGACCAACCTGCTCGGCGCGATCACCGCCACCGAGGTGTTCCTGGACCAGCTGCTGGCCAATGGCGGAGGTGACCTCGTCAACGTCTCCTCTGTCGCAGGACGCACCGCCAGGCCCGGCAACGCGGTCTACGCGGCGACGAAGTGGGGCATGAACGGCTGGTCTGAGTCGCTGCGACAGCAGCTTCTGCCTGATGTGCGGGTGATCCTCGTCGAGCCCGGGGCGGTCGCGACCGAGCTCACCGATCACATCACCCACGCCGAAACCAAAGCCGCAGCCGAGCGGATGTATGAGCAGACCGCGATCCCGCCGGGAGAGATCGCGCAGATCATCGCGTTCGCGCTCTCGCGCCCACGCAGCGTGTCGCTGAACGAGATCCTCGTGCGCCCGTCAGGCCAGGCGGGCTGAAGGGCCACCGCGCATGGCGACGAGGACACGACGCAACCCCCCGAACAAGGAGAACTGATGGAATACCGCCCACTCGGACGCACCGGCGTTCAGGTCTCGAAGCTGTGCCTCGGCGCGATGATGTTCGGCGCCTGGGGCAACGGCGACCACGACGACTCGGTCCGCATCATTCACGCCGCGCTCGACGCCGGGATCAACTTCATCGACACCGCCGACGTCTACTCTGCCGGCGAGTCCGAGCAGATCGTCGGCAAGGCGCTCACGGGCCGACGCGACGATGTGGTGCTCGCCACCAAGTTCTTCATGCCGATGGGCGATGACCCCAACCAGCGCGCCGGCTCGCGGCGCTGGATCGTCACCGAAGTCGAGAACTCGCTGCGGCGTCTCGGGACCGATCACATCGATCTCTACCAGGTCCACCGGCCCGATCCCGACACCGACGTCGAAGAGACGCTCAGCGCGCTCACCGACCTCGTCCACCAGGGCAAGGTTCGCTACATCGGCTCCTCCTCCTATTCCGCCGGCGAGATCGTCGAGGCGCAGTGGGTTGCGCGCGACCGGCGGCTCGAGCGTTTCCGTACCGAACAGCCGCCCTACTCGCTGCTGGTCCGTGGCATCGAGCTGGACGTGCTGCCCACCGCACGCCGACACGGGATGGGGATCCTCACCTACAGCCCGCTGGCAGGTGGCTGGCTGTCGGGCAGCTGGGGCACCGACAGCTCGCCCACCTCCCCCGCGCGCAAGCGGCTCGCCGCCCGCTTCGACATGACCCTGACTGAGAACCAGCGCAAGCTGGAGGCCGTCAAGCAGCTCCAGCAGGTGGCCGACGACGCCGGCCTGACGATGATCGAGCTGGCGCTGGCATTCGTCGTGAGCCACCCGGCCGTCACGAGCGCGATCGTCGGCCCGCGCACCATGGCGCAGCTCGAAAGCCAGCTGCCCGCCGCCGCCGTCACACTCGACCAGGGCGTCCTCGATCAGATCGATGAGATCGTCAAACCGGGCGTGAACCTCAACCCCGCCGACACCAGCTATGGCGACCACGTCCTCAAACCATCGGCCAGGAGACGCGATGCCTGAACCACAGCCCGCACGCGCGCAGCAGCTCGTCGGGGACGTCGCACCCAAACTCGCAGCCCTCACCGACGAGGTGCTGTTCGGCGATGTCTGGAGCAGACCTGAGTGTCGTCGATCGCGAGTGTGATCGGGCCGTGGTCGGTGAGCAGGACCGTGACCACAAACTCCAACAACACCATCCCCAGATCATCTGGGCGCCAGCGCCAGCGCCGGCGGGCGAAGAAGTCATGCCCGTGAGAGCGATGGACCCGGCCGGTGAGCCTCGCGGCCTGCCACATCCCCGTGACCGTGTGCCCCCGACACAGCCGGTGAACCCGACCACAAGGGCCCGGAAGCTCTGTAACGTCGGCTTCGAGAAGCACGGCTCCAGCAGGAACAGCAGACCATCAAGCGAACCGGGAACATGCAAGGGGAGCGGCGGTGACTTCCACGAAGGCTTTGAACACCACGTGGATTCGAGGGAACCGCCGATGCCCTTTGTTTCCTCAACCCATCGCCGCCCGGCTCAGAACTCCCTCAAATCCAGCGGAAACGTCGAAAGTCGAGACGCTCGGATAGGCAGATATAAAGACGGGCCGGCTGACGCTGGTAGCGATCGGCGCAAAGACGGCCGTGGTGCTTTCGTGATCGTGCTGGTCAACCGCAAGGGCGGGGTCACGAAGACGACTTCGGCCGCGAACCTCGGGGCGATGATCAGTCACGCCTACCGTCGGCTCACGCGGCTACTGCTGGAAGAGGTCAGGCGGAGAGCCTGCCAGTTGCCCGGACGCGCGCGGCGCTCACGGCCGCTGGCCCGCATAGGCCTGCAGCGGTGGCGTGCGGCCGGCGATGGGCCGCTGTCCTGGCGGTGGCGGTCTGGGCGGGTCAGTTGCACGCAGTCGCGGCGGCCAGCGCCTTGCAGACGGCGTTCAGCTTGGCTGGGTGCAGTGCCGTTATGCGCTGGGTGAAGTAGGACCGCTCGACCACGCGGATGTTGTCGGCGCTCAGGACGCACTCCTGCGGCAGGCCGTCTCCCGGCCCGAGGCTGACCTCGGTGGGGATCCCGCGGATCGTTCTGGTCGCGGGTACCGCGACCAGGTGCTGAAGCGTCGCGATCGCCTCATCACGAGTGAGGATCAGGTGCGGACGCGCCGCGATGTCAGGCGCCTCGACCCACCACACCTCGCCGCGTCTCACGCCGCGGGGCGCTTCGGGGCGCCCGGCCAAGGACCGAGCCCGGCCGCCTGCTCCTCAGCATCCAGCGCGCGTGAGGCATGCAGAAACAGCTGCTGCGACTGGTCCTCGAGCTCACCCCAGGACTCGGATATGCCCTCGGCGGCGTCAAGCGCCCTTCGTCCTTGCGCCTCGGTCCAGTTCGGCGCGCGTTCCAGGAGCTGCTGTTTGGCGGTCATCCGCCTAATGGCACGCGGCAGCTGCGTCAGCGGCCGTGTTTGCGGCGCGAGCGAGAGGCGGGGGTCGTGGCGAGTGCCGGCGAGCAGATGCCGGCCGTCCGCCAGCGGCTGATGCTGGGCACGGACGCACGTCCGTCACCCGAAACGATAAGCCGGCCGGTGCGCGCCTTCCGCGCGAAGCAGGGCCAGTGGCACAGTCTCCAGGGTGCCTGTCCGAACACCGAAGTGGGTGCCGGCCAGTTACGGATGCGCGGCCGAGCGATAGCGGGAAGCTACGGACGTTTAGCGTCATTTCTGCCGGGTTTCGGCCATAGCTTCGG
>DAIDME010000104.1 GCA_027449125.1 Solirubrobacterales bacterium
TTTCCCCAGATCCCGTGGGAGAAAAACCGGATCTGGATCTGGGACGCGACCCACTTCACCCGCGCCAAGCGCGTCGCCTACGCGATCGTTGATGTCGTCACGAGATACTGGATCGGGTATCTGCTCTCAAGCGAGCAGACCTCAACCCAGGCGCAGCTGCTGTTCGCCCAGGCGCTCGAGGACCAGGGTCTGCTTGGCCCCGACGGACAGCCACTGGCCCGCGCCGGCGAGCAGCCGCCGGCTGCCCTCGCCGACGAGGACCGGCTGCCGGTCCTCGTCGCCTGGTCTGATAACGGGCCCGAGATGAAGGCTGATGACACCCGCCAGTTCATGGCGATCATGGCGATCACCCAGCACCACGGCCGGCCCGGCACCCCGACCGACCAGGCGCACATCGAGAGCTTCTACAGCCACCTCAAAGGCGAGTGGCCGCTCCTTGCCGCGATCAGCGACCCCGCCGTCCTCGACTCAGAGCTCGCACGCATCCGCCGGGAGTACAACACCAACCGGCTGCACGCCGCGATCGGCTACATCACCCCCGATGACGAGCACTCAGGCCGCGGGCCCGGCATCCGCCGCGCCCGCGCCGCCGGGCTCAAGCGCGCCCGTCAGCAGCGGATCGAGCACAACCGCAAAGGCCGGCGATGAGCGCCACCGAAGCAGTCCCCGTCACGGCCGCCAGGCACCCCGTCACAGCGCTGCTCTCACCCATCTGTGAACGCCCCGCGCGAGAGACCATATTGACACCACTGGTATACTTGAGTAATCAACAAGCAAGGTTCCTGATCACAGCACACCGTTGGGTTAGAAAAACCGGCCGCTCTGTCGCGAAGTCAGAAACACCGCAACGTTCGACCGCTACCACGTCAGAGCGCACCTCTCAAAAGCCGTGGACGAGGTTCGCCGCGAGGAATCCAAGCACCACCACGAACTGCTGAAGAACACGCGGTACATGTGGCTCAAGCGGCCCAGGAACCTGACCGAGCATCAGCGGGACCTGCTCGATGAGCTGCTCGCCCAACCGCTTCAGACGGTGCGTGCGTACACGCTCTCCCAGCAGTCAGGCAGCTTCTACGAGCTGCCCGACCCGGACACGGCCGAGGAGTTCCTGCGCCGCTGGATCGTCGAGGTCGACTCAAGCGGCCTGGAGCCCCTGCAAACGTTCGCCAGGATGCTCGAGGATCACTGGCTCGGGGTGATCCGCTGGCATCACAGCCGCATCAACAACGGGCTGCTGGAGGGACTCAACTCACTGATCCAGGCCGCCAAGCGACGCGCTCGCGGATACCGCACCAACCGGAACTTCATCACGATGATCTACCTCATCGTCGGCAAGCTGAACGCCGGTCCCGCGATCGCCTAACCCACCCAGAATGACGAGGAGCCGGCGATCCTTGGTGCGTCGGCCGGATCCTCCTCCTACGGTGTTGGCACGATCTAGCTGAATGACGCGGAGATGCCGTATGCATCGGCTGAGCGCACTGTTGTGGCCACGCGCGTCTTGATCGGGTCATCGTCGTATGCCTCCGCGTGTGCGACCGCGTCGACCGCGCCTTCAAGATGCTCCTCGCGGCGGTAGTTGCGCAGCAGCGCAAGCGTCCCGGTCAGATCCTCCTCCAGCAGCAGGGCGGCGGCCTGCAGTTCGCGCTCGAGCATCTCCTCGGCGAGCTGGTTCTTGGTGACGCCGTAGCGCTCAGCCAGCAACCCGAGGATCTCGTGGTTGGTGCGGTTGTGGAAACGCAGCGTGAACTTCAGTGTGGCATTGGTCGCCATGTGCGCCTTCTCCCGTCGGATTGTCTACACCGTAGGGCGGTGCCGTCAAGGGAAAGCTTTGCCGTCGCCATGCCGTCGTCCGGAGCGATGCGTTGACGGTGCCTGGTCAGCTCTCGGGTGAGGCCGCCAGCCTCAGGTGCTCGCGGGCGCGGGTGAGTTGGCGGATCACGGTGCGGGGGCTGTTGCCGGTCGTCTGCGCGATCTCTGAGTACTCGTAGCCGAAGCTGTGCAGTAGCAGCATGCGCCGTGTGCGCGGAGGCAGGTGTGAGATGCTGGCGAGGCGCGCGTGTAGTTCGCAGGCCTGCTCTGTGTCTGGGCGTGGTGTGGCTGAGGCGAGCGGGAGGTGTGTCGCCGGGCCTGGCTGGTCGAGTTCTGCGAGTGGGTGGCCGGCGAGTCGCTCGCGGCGCAGCGTGCGGATTGCGTAGCGGGTGGCGGTGGTGGAGAGCCAGCTGAGCTCGCCGCCGGGCCGGATCTCATCGCCGCGTGCAAGCAGGGATTCCCATGCGGTCTGGCAGGCCTCCTCGTGAAGCCAGGCGGGCGCGGCGAGGTTCGTGGTCAGGATCCGCCAGAGCTGTGGTTGGAGCTCTGCGTACAGGGAGGCGAAGCGGGCCCGCTGGGCGTGGTGTCGGGCCGGGGAAGCTTCGCTGCGGGTTGTGGGTAGCTGATTCACGGAACCTCAAACTGAGACTAAGTTGACACATATGAGCATAGTCAATCAGTGATCTGCCCGCTAGTTTTCATGCTCCCATACAGTCAATTAGAGAGGAGTCTGAGCGTGAACATACCCATCGCCGGTGTCAGCGCCACCCCGGACCCGAGCGCGCTGCCGGGCAGCAATGTGCTTCAGCAGATCGTCAACGGCGTGGATGCCTGGGCGCTTGCGATCACGCTGATCGGCACCTTCGTCGGCGCGGCGATGTGGGCTGTCGCCTCGCACACAAGCAGCCACCACTACGCCGCCAAGGGCCGGATGGCGGCGCTGACCTCGGCTGGGGCGGCGCTCGTGATCGGTGCCGGGCCGGCGCTGGTGAACTTCTTCGCGCATCTGGGAGCAACGGCCAGATGAGCCCGTTCGGGCCGACCGGGCTCGCGACCGGCATCGCTGCCGGCGCGCCGCTGACCGGCGTCATCGCGCAAGGCGTGAGCGGCGCCTCCAACGCGGCGCTCAACCAGATCTCAGCATGGGTGCTGGACGGCACCAAGGGAGCACTACGGGCCGTCGCGGGCGCGATTGGCGCAAGCACCGCCCCGAGCCTTGAGAGCACCTGGTTCTCCTCCACCTACTGGCGGGTCGCGGCGCTGGCCGCGATGCTCACGCTCCCGTTCCTCTGCGCGGCGGCGGTGCAGGCGATCGCGCGCGGTGATATCGGGCTGCTCGCACGCGCCGCCTTCGCGCACCTGCCGCTGGCGGCGATCGGCGTGAGCCTGGCGGCGCCGCTGACGATGCTGATGCTCGCCGCCACCGACCAGATGTCCGCCGCGGTCTCCACCGGGGCGCTTGCGAGCGGCGCCGGGTTCCTGGACCGCACCGCCGTAGTGGCGGGCGTGCTCTCGGACTCGGCGACGGGATCAGCGTTCTTCGCGATGAGCGTCGGGCTGCTCGCGCTGGCCGCCGCGCTCGCGCTCGCGGTCGAGCTGACGATGCGCGCCGCGGCCGTCTACGTGGTCGTATTGATGCTGCCACTCGCGTTCGCCGCCTTCGTCTGGCCGGCCCGCCGCGTCTGGGCAACGCGCACGGTCGAGCTGTTGGTCTCGCTGATCCTCTCGAAGTTCGCGATCGTGGCGGTGCTGTCGCTGGCGGCGGCGGCCTTCAGCCAGCGCGGCGGCGGGGTCGGCCAGCTGCTCGTGGCGATGACGCTGCTTCTGCTCTCGACCCTCGCGCCGTGGGCGCTGATGCGGCTCCTGCCGTTCGCGGAGCTGGCGGCGGGCACCGCGGGAATGCTGCACGGCGAGCTCATTCGTGCGCAGGACCGCGCCGGCAGCGGCATGGGAGAGCTCGGTGCCGCGGGCGATCACATCGCGAGCATCCCGGCGCGCTTGCACGAGCAGGCAAGGCAGCTCAGCGCGCCCGGGGAGCGGCCCGCGGAGGCAGGCGCCGGCGCGGATCACGACGACGCCGCCGATCCGCCGCGGGCCTCCGCCGAGCGCGCAGCTACGGCCACGGTCACGCCTACGGATACAGCCAGCGCCGAGCGAGCCGCGCCCGCCCGCGGCGGCCAGGAAGCACCTGAAGGCGGGCCGTTCACTCCGGCTGACCGGACGCCGTCGTGGTCAGAGCTCCCGCCCGAGCGGCTCGGTGCACAGAGCGTCTACGACTGGGAGGAGCTCCCGCCCCTACCCGGATCGGCCCCAGTACAGGAGGAAGAGCTGTGACCGGCGAGCGGGTGCGCTACCGCTTCGGGCCGCTCGAGCACCGCGGGCTGCTCGGACCACTGCGCACGGGGCAGGGCGTGAGCCTCGCCGGCGCGCTGCTGCTGGCCGTGGTGCTGCTCGACTCCTTGGGTGGTGGCGCCGGTGTGGTCGCGGCGCTGGCAGAGCTGATCTGCGCAATCGCGGTGACGAGCGCGCCGCTACAGGGCCGCAGCGCCGTCGAGTGGGCTCCGGTGGGCTTTCACTTCGCGCTCCGCCGGGCGAGCGGCCGTGGACGCTTCCACTCCCCGGCGCCCACCGCGGGCCGGACCGCAGCCGTGTCTCTGCCGCCCACGCTGCGCGGCGTCTCGCTCGTGACCCTGAGCGACCGTGGGCGCGGGATCGGTGCCGTGAGCGAGCGCCGCGGACGCCGGCTGACGGCGGTGCTGGCCTGCCGGGCTGCGTCGTTTGCGCTCACCGACCCGGAGGTGCAGGAGCGACGGCTCGCGGGCTGGGGAGTGGTGCTGGCCGCCACGGCGACCGCGCCCGTCAGGCGCCTGCAGTGGCTCGAGCGCACCACCCCGGCCCAGGGCCAGGAGCTCGCCCGCTGGCTGCACACAGCCCGCGACCCAGCGCTTGAGGCGCGCGGCGCGCCGGTGCTCGAGTCCTACCTGGAGCTGATCGCGCAGAGCACGCAGGTGGCACACGACCACGAGATCCTGCTCGCCGTCCAGCTCGACACGACGCTTTTGCGGGGCGGCGGCGCCGGCGTCGCCGAGCAGGCGCTCGAGCAGGTCGGCCAGCTGGCACGCGGGCTCGAGGCGGCCGAGATAGAGGTGCTCGGCGCGCTCTCGGCAGACCAGCTCGCGCGCGTGCTGCGCACCGGCTTTGACCCCTACGCCCGCGAGGAGCTGACCGCGCTCGCCAGCGCCAGCGGTGGCGGCGAGGCATCCGTGCAGGCCGCCGGACCGCTCGCGGCGCGCGAGAGCTGGGAGCACTACCGCTGCGACGGCGCGCTGCACGCCACCCACTGGATCAGCGCCTGGCCGCGGATCGACGTGACGCCGATGTTCATGGAGGCGCTGCTGGCCGACTCCGACACGGTCCGTACCGTCGCCGTCACCTTCGAGCCGGTCGCGCCCGAGCGCTCAGCCCGCGAGGCGGAGGCGGCGATCACGCGGGACCGCGCCGACAGCGAGCTGCGCCGGCGCTTCGGGCAGTCCGAGACGGCCCGCCAGCGCCAGGTCCAGGAGGCCGCCGCGCGGCGGGAGGCGGAGCTGGCCGCCGGCCACGGTGAGGTGCGCTTCTCGGGCTTTGTCACCGTCAGTGGCCGCGACGAGGCGGAGCTGCGTCGCGGCTGCGCGCAGATGCACCGCCACGCCGCCCGGGCACACCTGGAGCTGCGGCGCATGTACGGGCAGCAGGCTGAGGCGTTCACCTTCACGCTGCCGCTGTGCCGGGGGCTTCGGTGAGCGCCGCGATGCCCGCCCACCGCGTGACCACCCGGCACGCGCAGGCGCTCTACCCGTTCACCTCCGGTGGCGGCCTGGGCGGGCGCGGCGCCTACATCGGCCGTGACAGCGACGGCGGCGCCTTCTGCTTCGACCCGTGGGTGCTCTACGAGGACGGCGTGCTGGATGACCCCAACGCGATCGTGATCGGCAAGCTCGGCCAGGGCAAGAGCGCCCTGGTCAAGACGCTGCTGTGGCGCATGCTGCTGTTCGGACGCCGCGCCTTCGTGCTGGATGTCAAGCGCGAGTACGGCCGGCTGTGTGAGAGCGTCGGCGTGGCACCGCTGTCGCTCGCACCCGGCGGCGGGCTGCGGCTCAACCCGCTGAGCGCTCGGCCCGAGGAGCACGCCCAGATCGACCTCTTGCGTGCGATCACGACCACGGCGATCGGCGAGCCGATCGACCAGGTGGAGGCCGCTGCGCTGCGCGAGGCGCTGCGCAGCGTCCGTGCCCGCGTCGCCGAGCCGACCCTGCCGCAGATCGCGGCGGTGCTGTTTGATCCGCCGGCCGAGCTCGCCGAGCGCCTGCAGACAACGCCTGCGCGGCTGGCGTCCGAGACGCGGCGGGCGGCGCTCGCGCTGCAGGACCTCTGCGAGGGGCCGCTCAAGGGCATCTTCGACGGGCCGAGCTCGCCGGGGATCGACCTGGACGCGCGGCTGGTGGTGGTCGACCTGCACGCTGTGCGCGACTCGCCCGCGGTGGGCATCCTGATGGCCTGCGCCAGCGCCTGGATGAGCGCCCAGCTGGCCCGTGACGCCGAGCGGCCCGGGCGCGCGCGGATGATCAGCGTCGCCGACGAGTCCTGGAAGATCATCCAGCACGGCGGCCTGGGCGAGTGGTTTCAGTCGAACTTCAAGCTCGCCCGGCAGTTCGGCGTGATGAACCTGGTCGTGCTGCACAAGCTCGGTGACCTGCAGGCCGCGGGCGACGCGGGCTCGCGCGTGGCTCGGATCGCGGAAGGGCTGATCACCGACGCCTCGACCCGCATCATCTACCACCAGGACGCAAGCCAGGTCGGGCTCACGCGCGAGCTGCTCGGGCTCTCACGGGCCGAGGCGCAGCTGCTCACCCAGCTCGCGCCGGGCCAGGCGCTCTGGCGGGTCGGCTCGCGCTCGTTCGTGGTCGCCCACCAGCGCTCGCGGATCGAGCGGCGGCTGACCGACACCGACACCGGGATGCGGATCGATGTTCGCTGAGGCGCTGCCGCTGGCCGGCCTGCTGGTGGCGCTCGCGCTCTTCGCGCTGGCGGGAGAGCGCTCCGCGCGCGGGCCCGCTGACCGCGGCGCGCGCTGGGCGCGGCGGCGCGACCTCACGGCTCTCGCTGCGCGCGGCGGTGCGGTCCCGCACGCCGTCGGGCGGGGCGGCGAGCGCGACGCAGAAGGCGCCAGCCGGCCAGCGGGCCGGCTGGCGCTCGGATACAGCGGCCGACGGCTGCTGCGCGCGGAGGAGCGCCACGCGCTGGTCGCCTTCGGGCCGCCGCAGTCGGGCAAGTCGGCGGGGCTGGCGATCCCGGCGCTGCTCGAATGGCAGGGGCCGGCGGTCGCCTCGTCGATCAAGACCGACCTGCTCGGCGCCACGCTCGCGCGCCGCCGGGCGCTCGGCGAGGTGTACGTGTTTGACCCGTTCGAGCTGGCCGGCGTGCCGGGACAGACCTGGTCGCCGCTGCGCGGCGCGACCAGCTGGGATGGGGCGCTTGAGGTCGCGTGGCGGCTTGCCTCAGCGGGCGAGCTCGACCAGCGCGGGGTTGAGGGCGGCGACTTCTGGGCGATCGCGGCCGAGCAGCGACTGGCGCCGCTTCTGTATGTGGCGGCGCGAGCCGGCGCGGGGATCGAGCAGGTCGTGGCCTGGGCCTACGGGCAGGGGACGCGGGCGCTTGACAGCGCGCTCGACGAGCTGCTCGAGCGGGCGTCGGGCAGCGGTGAGCGGGCGGATGCGCGTGCGGCCTACGAGGCGGTGCGTGCCTTTGAGGCGCAGGCGGAGCGAACACGGACATCAATCGAGGCGACCGCGCAGACGCTGCTTCGCGCCTACCGCTTCACGCGCGTGGCGCGCTCGGCGGCGGGCTGTGAGATCACCGCACAGCGGCTGCTCGCCTCCTCCGCGACGCTCTATCTGATCGGCGACGCCAAGGCCTCCAAGCTGCTGCGCCCGATCTTCCTGGCGCTGCTCTCAGAGATCGTGGACGGCGCCTACGAGCTCGCCAACACGCTCGGCGGGCGGCTCGAGCGCCCGCTGCTGATCTGCCTGGACGAGGCCGGCAACGTGGCGCCGCTGCCGAACCTGGCGGAGATCGCCTCAACCGCCCCCAGCCACAACATCCAGCTGATCTCGATCTTCCACGACCTCGCGCAGGCGCGCAGCCGCTACCGCCAGCAGGCCGAGACGGTCGTCAACAGCCACAGGGCGCGGATGCTCCTGCCGGGGGTGGCCGACCTGGAGACGCTGCGCTACTTCTCGGGGCTGGCGGGCGAGGAGGAGCGCCGCGAGCTGA
Source organism: Solirubrobacterales bacterium (assembly GCA_027449125.1). GTDB lineage: Bacteria > Actinomycetota > Thermoleophilia > Solirubrobacterales > Solirubrobacteraceae > Palsa-465. Next base: position 8,125 of record DAIDME010000104.1, read on the forward strand.
CCCGCACCAGCGGCCGCGACGGCTCGAGCCGGACCTACAGCCATCGGCGCGCGCCGCTCGCCTCACCGGAGGCGCTGCGGCAGCTGCCCGAGGGGCAGGCGCTGCTGCTCTACGGGCGCCTCGCGCCGGTGCGCGTCAGGCTGCGCACCTGGTACTCCGACCGCAGGCTGCGACGGCTGGCGCGCGGCTGATGCGTCCGCCGCTCGATGATCCGGGGCTCTGCCGCGAGTGGTTCTGGGACCTGTGGCTCGACGTCTGCCGGCTGCGCGAGCGCTACCGGCTGCCGCTGCGCACGCGCTGGTGGGAGAGCCCCCTGCAGGTCGAGGCGCTGGCGGCGCTGGCTGCCTGGGTGGCGCGCTACGACAGCGGTGAGTGGGATGATCCGCCGGGCAAGCTCGCCCTGCTTTATGACCTGGAAAGGGTTTCCGCGATGCTGAGAGACGGCAACGCTCCGTTTCAGCCCGACGCAGACCGCGCCGCCTTCAGCGAGTTTGTGGCGGCGCTGACGGGGCAGGTTGCCGGT
>DAIDME010000105.1 GCA_027449125.1 Solirubrobacterales bacterium
CAGCGCCTCCGCACTCACGTAGCTGAACAACTTGCCGCTCTGCCGATCCCGTCCGCGCATCCGACGCTCCGCCAACTCCGCTCAGCGCAGCGAATCAGATCAACCCCGGTTCGGGCAAGCTATTTTTCCGCAGCCTGTTAAGGAACGTCGTACAGCCGGAAACACGCGTCTGATGGGAGACTGACGCCGGAGCCGCCGATCGCCGTCGTCAGCGCGGGGAGCGAAGCAGGTCGCGATAGCCGTGTTCGGTAAGCCAGTGGGCGCGCGCCAGGTGCGTCTCGTGGGCGCGGCGCGCCCGATCGGGTTCCAGCGCCGGGTCGAGGTCAAGCACGATGCGCGCAACCTCCTCCCAGGGGGCTCCCTCGGACGTAGCATCGAGCAACCGGAGATAGGTTGGCAGATGCGCCCGGTCGTAGTCCGTCACCTGGGCACTGGTTGGCGCGGTCTCGGCGATGGGAGGAGCAGGCTGAGAGGGCATGATGTTCTCGTGTTTCCCCATGATGGAGGACCGACATTCCCCAAGCTGGGACGCCGATCCTGGAACGCGTCGGTGGCCAAGCCGGTAGCGTCCGAGGACGTGGTGGGAATTTGCTGACAGAGGCGGTGTAGGCGGAGGTGGTCATCGGCTCGGCTGGCTAAGGTGGAGTTGCGAGGCTTCATCCCAAACCGACGAGGACCCGATGACCGAGGACAGACTACCGCTGGCCGAGCTGCTGGCGAAGGCTGGTGATGGTGACTTTCTCCGCAGCGTGGCCGAGGCCGTGGTGCAACTGCTCATGGAGACGGACGTGGAGGGTGTGATCGGCGCGGGACGGCACGAGCGAACCGGCGACCGCACGACCTACCGCAATGGCTACCGGGACCGGACGCGGGATACCCGGCTGGGCGCTCTGCAGCTGCGCATCCCGAAGCTGCGGCAGGGCAGCTACTTCCCTGCCTTCCTCGAGCCCAGAAAGACGACCGAGAAGGCGCTGGTGGCGGTGATCCAGGAAGCCTGGATCGGCGGCGTGTCCACCCGGCGAGTTGACGACCTGGTGCAGGCGATGGGGCTGTCGGGGATCAGCAAGAGCACGGTGAGCAAGCTGTGCAAGGACATCGACGACCGGGTGAACGCCTTCCTCGACCGCCCCCTTGCCGGCGACTGGCCCTATCTCTGGCTGGATGCGACCTATCTCAAGCAGCGCGAGGGCGGCCGGATCGTCTCAGTCGCGGCGATAATCGCCGTGGCCGCCAACACTGATGGCAAGCGCGAGATCGTCGGATTGCACATCGGTCCGAGCGAAGCCGAGACCTTTTGGAGCGGCTTCCTGAAAAGCCTGGTTCGCCGCGGTTTGCGAGGCGTCAAGCTGGTCATCTCGGACGCCCATGAGGGGCTGAAGGCGGCGATCCGGCGGGTGATGGGTGCGTCCTGGCAACGCTGCCGCGTGCATTGGATGCGCAACGCCCTGTCCTACGTGCCAAAGGGCCAGCAGAACATGGCTTCGGCGGCGCTGCGCCAGGCGTTCATTCAGCCCGATCGCCCGGCCGCCAGCCAGACGTTGCGTCACGTTGCCGACCAGCTGCGCGCGAAGTGGCCGAAGCTGGGTGCATTCATCGACGACAGCGAGGCCGACGTTTTGGCGCACTTGGACTTCCCGGCCCAACACCGAAGCAAAATACACTCCACCAACCCGCTAGAACGGCTGAACAAGGAGGTGAAGCGTCGCGCCGATGTCGTCGGCATCTTCCCCAACGAGGGGTCGATGGCTCCTCCCACAATGTTGCCAAATAACTGGCGGGTTGCCTGTCGTGCCCCTGCCCGTCTCGATGTTGACGCCGCCGCCTGAAGGGGAAGGCCCTCCCGGGATGCGGAACACCACCTCGACCTGATCATGGTCGATCTCAATCCGGCGCACGAGAGCACGGATCACCTCGCGCCGACCGTGCCAGTCGAGTTGATCCAGACCAGTCCGGACACGTCCCACGAACTCGCTCAGCCGCCCGATCACCAGCTGCAGGCTGCGCTCGGCTTCATACGTTGCGACTGCGGCATCCCGCTCTGCCTGTATCCGGGCCACGCGCTGCTTGAGCCCGGCGATGCGCGGCTTGAACTCATCCTCTTCGATGATCTGCTCCGTATAGCTGTCGATCAGCCGGTCGATACCGCGCTGCATGCGGGCGATCTGCCGGTCGATCGCGTCCACGTTCTCGTGGGCCTTGCCATCCCGCGCCTCCGCGGCGCGCCGCTCGTGTTCGATGGCCACACGCTGCGGGTCGTCCAGCACCATTTCCACCTGTCGCCACACCGCCTGCTCAAGCTTGTCGCTGCGCACCGAACGATTGCCGCAAAGCGCCTGGCCGCCGAACTTGTACGCATCCGTGCCGGTGCAGCGATAGTAGCCGTAGTCGGCTGGCTGGCGGCCACCGACCGTGCCGCGTGCCATCTTGCCGTAGAACGCGTAGCCGCATTGCCGGCAGACTACGAGCCCCTGGAGCAGCCACCCCGGTCGGCGCCGTCCATCGCGCTTGCGTCGGCGGTTCTCGTCCACTTGAGCCTGCACCGTGTCGAACAAGTCGGTGTCCACGAGAGCTGGTACCGGAATGGCGATCCATTCTTCGCGGGGCACTGCCGTGTGCGAGCTGGAGGCCTGGCGTGGCGGAAGAGGATGGCCGCGAATGGGACGCAGACGAACCTGCGCCGATGCGGTCGAGCGCGTGCGGCCAAACATGGCGGTTCCCTGGTAGGCCGGATTGCGCAGCATGCCGCAGATCGTGGTCGTGTCCCACTGCGTCAAGCCGGTGCGGGTGGCGCAGCCCATGCTCTGCAGACGACGGCAAGCCTCGCGCAGGCTGATCCGTTCGATGCCTACCCAGGTGAAGAGCTGGCGCACCACGCGTGCCTCATCCTCCACCACCTCGAATTGCGCAGTGCCACCGCCGAAATGTCGGCTGACGTAACGGTAGCCAAAGGGAGCCGCACACATGGCGCTGACCGCGCCTGAGCGAGCGGCATGGCGGCGGCCGCGCCGGTTCCGCTCGAGAATGCGAGCACGCTCGTATTCGGCGATCACGCCCTGCACCTGCAGCAGCAGGTCATCCTCGGCCGAGCCGCCGATGGGTCGATTCAGGAACACCACCTCGACGCCGCCCCGGCGGAACTCATCGACCAGCAACACCTGGTAGGCATACCGCCGCGCCAGCCGGTCAGGCGCATGCACGTAAACCCGATCGATCTCGCCCCCGGCCACGGCATCTCGCAGTCGCTCCAGCGCCGGACGCGCAAGGGTCGCCCCGCTGCGGCCTTCGTCGACATAGGCGTGTTCCGGGCCAACGGCCGCGTCATCGGCCGCCGCTCGCTCATGCAGAGCTGCGACCTGGCTCGCAATCGTATTGCCGCGAGCCTGACCTTCGCTCGACACGCGGGCGTAAAAAGCAGCCATGATTCTACCCACGTTCAGCTCTCCTGCGTTGCGGTGACACCACCGCCGCCGTGGCCTGGGGTAAGGTCTCGCTCTGCGTCTTCGGTCCGGTGAGGCGACACCTGATCGGGACCAGGCGCTCGTACGCGGCGATCAGGCACTGCGGTGCAGTTCGCGTCGCCTCGAAGGCGGCCCGCACCTGCAATTCCGCAGCGCCCTTGCGCCGGGCCATGAGCGCCCTCCCGCGCCCGCTCGGGCGCGCGCTGGCGCTGTCCCGTCAGGCCACTCTGAAACCCGTCGCCATACTGCGCCTGCAAATAACCGCGCTCCAACAAGGCGCTCCACTGAAAACTTGCAACATTGTGGGAGGAGCCATCATCCGGCTGATCGGCGCCGTGCTGCTGGAGGCCAACGACGAGTGGCAGCTGCAGCACCGCTACATGCAAACCGAGGCGATGGCGGAACTGATCCCGCCGCTGCTCGACGTCGTGCCTGCCCAGATTTCCACCGTGGCCGCCTGATCCGTGGCCACCTCAGCTACACCCGAATTTCCACCA
>DAIDME010000106.1 GCA_027449125.1 Solirubrobacterales bacterium
ACCATTTACAAGCCCGAACCTACGGCCTGAACCCGTGCGCGTCACCCAACGACCCCGCAACCAGCGAGAAAACCCGCTCACAGCAGGACAAACCACCCAGCCCGACCCCGCCAGTCACCTACGATCATCCACGGAGCCCCCGTTAAGCGTTGCCGCAACCGCTTGCGAGACCGTGAACTCGGCACCATTTGATGCCACTAGCGTAGTTTGGCTGTTCGAGGCCGTCAGCTCCGCGAGATACGAAACCGAGTGCATCGCGCTCGTTGTCGTGGCAGCAAACGCTGAGCTTGCATCCGTAAGACCGATTGCGGCAACGGCGACCGTCGCCCCCAGGGCGGCAAATTTCTTCACTGACTCCACCTTGAACGCGGTCAGACTCCCGACGCCGACGGTACAGGTTCCGCGTCGCCGTTGCAACCCCGTTCTCGGCTCAGGAGGACGCCGCGCAGCGGAGCGCGGGCATCGCGTCCCGGCGCCCAGCGGTTCCGGTGAAGCCGTAGCCTCACCGCCTGTGACCGCCCCTAGCAACCCGTCTCAGAACTGCCTGCACAACAGGGTTCGTCGCGGACGCGATCGCAGGAGCGCCGCGGCAGTAGCGGCGTGGCGCGAAGGCGGCAGTCCGGGCGGCCACGGCAACGCGCCACGGCTGTTCGACTGCGGCTAACGCTGGTCCCCCTCACGCATAGTCGAGAGCGTTCTCCTGGCAGATTGCTCTCGTAGATGCGTGAGGGGACGCTCGTTAGTGGACGCTACCTGCGGCTGGTGACACGAACTCGAGCACCGGGCCATATCCGCGCGAACAGGAACGCAGGTCTCAAGCACAGAACCCATGTGGGACCAGCATGTCGCCAGAACCGGCTACCGGCCAGGACGGTTGGTCTCAGCGCATCTTGCGACGGTTGTCAGCGAGTAGCTTGATCTCGTCTGGTCGTAGCTCGCCTGTCTTGGAGACGTGCCGGTACAGCGTTTGCCTGCTCGATCTGGACCTCGGAGCAGAGCTGCTCGACGTTGGTGTCGGGCTTGCTCATCGAGGCTGTAGCGAGCCGGAGCTTGGGTGGCGTCATCTTGTAAGGCCGCCCGCGTTTGCAGCCGTGCGCACGGGCTGATGCGACGCCGACCACGGTGCGTTCGGAGATGAACTCGCGTTCGCATTCGGCGAGCGCAGCGAAGATCGCGAACACGAGCTTGCCGGCGGGGGTGGTGGTGTCGATCGCTGCTCCTTGGCCGCGTAGGCCCTTGAGGCCGACGCATCGCGCGCTGAGCTCATCGACCGTATTGGCGAGGTGGTGCAGGTTGCGGCCGAGGCGGTCTAGCTTCCACACCACGAGCGTGTCGCCTTGGCGGAGCGCTTTTAGGCAGGCGACGAGTCCGGGCCGGTGGTCGCGTCGTCCGGGGGCGTGGTCGTTGTGGACCTGGTCGGCGTCGACGGCGGCGGCGAGCAGCGCGTCGCGTTGAAACGTGGGGCTCTGCGAACTGTCCGCCTTTGAGACTCGCATGTAGCCGATCTGCCCGCTCTCCGTCCCTTGTCACGTGCGCGTTCGATTAAGTGACAAAGTGACAACCGGCATGGCGAACGTGAACGGTGTCCCTGGCGTCACATAACCCGTCATGCGTTCTAGGTCAAGGAAACGTGTGCGCCACTTGCTCGCGGGCCAAGGTTCTCGGGCGGGACACCGAGCCCGATGAGGTTGGCCCTGACTTCCTCGATCCTCTGCGCGGTTCTACCCTCGCGGACTACGGGGATGTAGAAGGGCTTGTGCTTGGGCGAGGACTTCTCTCGCGGCGTCGAGGGCTTCTTCCAGCGCCGCTGTGAGTTCGTCCCATCTGCCGCGGGTCGGTGGCTGGCCGTCATCGACGGCCCTTAAACCGCGGAGAAGAGCCACGGAGAAACGTCGCGTATGGCCGCCACGTTCCCGCGCCGCCGCGAGCTGGGTGGCGGCGACTGCTCGAGACCAGACGGAGGTCGGCTGCCCGAGAGCCCGAGTAGGTCAGCGGTGTGCTCACCTCATCGAGCAGCCCTCGCAGCAGCTGCTGTGGATGTCCGAAGGCCACGGCATCAGGTAGCCGCTCGGCGCGATCACGAGCATGCCGCCGGTCGTGATCGCGCGAGCACGTGTGGACGGAGCCGGGCACCGCGATCGGGTTGAACAGGACGGCGAAGAAGGCAACTGCACAACTGATCGCTTGTGTCTCGCCGACCGACCGTACCACCACTGACGCGAACATCGCGGCCCCGGGCAGTTTGGCTGACACGGGTTGCGGTCTTTCCGCACTCAGGCGTGGCGCATCCGGGCCGGCGATGCGCACCGGATACCGAGGAGCACGGCCACAAGCAGGGCTAATCTGAAGGCTTGGCTGCACGCCGTGCGCCATACCGGGCCAGCCCCCGCGACGACCATCGAACCAAAAAAGGAGCACCAATGATTCTGATCGGCTACGACGGCTCTGAGGACTCCAAGGCGGCGGTCGCGCAGGCCGCCAAGCTGTTCCCGGGCCAGAGCGCGACGGTGCTGACCGTCTGGCAGCGGTTCATCGATACGATGGCCCGCGCCGGCGCCGGCATGGCCATAGCCGTGGACCTGGACGAGATGGACACGGCAACAGAGCGCTCCGCGACAGAGACCGCACAGGCGGGCGCGCAACTCGCCAGCGAGGCTGGGCTCGACGCGAGCCCGCAGACCGCCGTGGTCACGAGCACCGTGGGCGAGGCGATCCTGCACGCTGCCGCCGCGGTGCGCGCCGAGGCGCTGGTCTGCGGCAGCCACGGCCGCAGCGAGCTGCGCTCGCTGATGCTCGGCAGCGTCTCCCGCCAGCTCCTGCACCACGCCGAGGTGCCGGTCGTGGTGGTCCCCTCGCCGGCCGTGGTCGCGGCGCGCGCCGAGCACCGCGCCCGGACGCGGCACTGAGGCGTCAGCCGGCCACCGCCCCACGCACCGCGGCCGCGAAGACGTCCACGTCACGCTCGGTGGTGTCCCAGGCGCACATCCAGCGCACCTCACCGGTCTCCTCATCCCAAACGTAGAAATCGAACTCGCGCAGCAGGCGCTCGCGGGCGTCTGCCGGCAGCACCGCGAAGACGGCGTTGGCGGCGGGCGGGCGGGTGACGCGCACGCCTTCCACGCCGCTGAGAGCGTCATACAGCCGTTGCGCCATGGCGTTCGCGTGCGCGGCGTTCCGGAGCCACAGGCCCTCGTCGAGCAGCGCGTCGAACTGCGCGGCCACGAAGCGCATCTTGGAGGCGAGCTGGAGTGTCTGCTTGCGCAGGTGCGCCATACCCGGCACCAGCGCCGGATCCAGCACCACCACCGCCTCGCCGAGCATCAGCCCGTTCTTGGTCCCGCCGAACGACAGCAGGTCGGCGCCACTGGCCCCGAGCAGCTCCGCCAGCGAGAGCCCGAGCGCGGCGGCGGCGTTGGCAAAGCGCGCTCCGTCCACGTGCACCCGCAGGCCGTGGCGGTGGGCGAGCTGGGCGAGCTCGCCCAGCTCGCCCAGCTCATACACCGTGCCAAGCTCAGTGGACTGCGTGACCGACAAGAGCCCCGGCTTGACGGCGTGCTCGTCGTTGGGCCGCTCGACGAGCCGGCGCACGCCATCGAGCGTCACACGCCCATCGCGCGTCTCAGCAACCAGCAGCTTGGCGCCGGCCACCGCCTCAGGGGCGCCGACCTCATCGGTGTGCAGGTGCGCACACTCGGAGACCACAGCCGCCTCCCACGGTCGCAACGCCGCTCGCAGCGACAGCACGTTGGCACCAGAGCCGTTGAAGACGAAGAACACAGATGCATCTGGGACGCCCAGCTCGGCTGCCAGACGCCGCTCCACAGCCTGCGTGTAGGGGTCGTGACCATAGCCGAAGGCATGCCCCCGGTTACAGGCGGCGATCGCCTCGAGCACCCGCGGGTGCACGCTCGCGGCGTTGTCGGAGGCGAACCCGCGCCTGTGCTCCGCGCCGTTCACGCTTGCGCCGGCTCCTGCTGGACCGTCCCGACATCGCTACGGCCCTCGTTGAAGCGCACGCTGATCGCTCGCACAGCGGCGAGCTTAGACGATGGATGCGCGCCCCAGAGTAGGATCACCGTCGAGGGAGTTTGGCGTGAGGTCAAGGCGGGCCGGCGGCGGCCGATTACCTCGGTGAGGCCGATGCCGGCAGAGAGCCTGGTGACCTTTCATCCGCGGAGGACCGATGGCGAACGACGACGAGCTGAGCCGGCTGCGCGCCGAGCACGAAGCGCTCCAGCGGGAGCTCGCTCGCCTGCGCCAGCTCTGCGACACCACCGAGCAGCTCGCGCACGTCGGCACCTGGGAGTGGGACCTGAAGAGCGGTGCGGTGCGCTGGTCGGACGAGATGTACCGCCTGCACGGCCACGAGCCGCGGGCCATCGCGGTCGATCAGAGCACCGGCATGAGCCACACCCACCCCGACGATCGCGACCGCCGCAAGCGCTGGATCGAGCGCCTGCACGAGCGGCCGGGCGAGCAGATAGAAGAGCGCCTGCGGCTGGTGCTCTCCGACGGGAGCGTTCGCCGCATCGTGGCTCGGGCTGTCCTCGAGGTTGACAGCGACGGCACGCCGCTGCGCTACGTGGGCACCAACCAGGACTACACCCTCGAAGCTCGCTCGGACGACACCGAGCGGCTGCTCGCACAGATCGTGATGTCCACGAACGAGGCGATCTACACGGTTGACCGCGACCTCAAGGTCCTGAGCTGGAACCCGGGGGCGCAGCGGCTCTACGGCTACACCGCCGAGGAGATGTTCGGCGAGCCGCTGCTGAAGCTCTACCCGCACCGCAGCGGCACGCGTAGCGTCCAGGAGTCCGATGAGCGCCGGCGAAAGCTGCTGAGCGGCGAGCTCGAGTTCGCCGAGTACGAGGACGTGCGTCGCCACAAGGACGGCAGCCTCCTGCACGTGTCCGCGACACTCAGCCCGTTGCGCGACCACACTGGTGCGATCATCGGGCTCGTGGGCTCGCTGCGCGACATCAGCGAGCGGCGACGCACCGAGGCGCAGCTGGCCTACCTGTCCAACAACGACCCGCTCACGGGCCTCTTCAACCGCAAGCGCTTCGAGGAGGAGCTGGCCGGCGCCGCCCTGCGCGCCCGTCAGGGCGGTCAGCAGGTGGCGGTGCTGATGCTCAACCTGGACAACTTCAAGTACGTGAACGAGACCTACGGCCACCGCCTGGGTGACGAGCTGGTCGCGCAGACAGCCGAGGTTCTGGCAGAGCACCTGGCTCCCAGCGACGTGCTCGCCCGCTTCGGCGGCGACTCGTTCGCGGTGCTGGCGCCCGGTGCCGACGCGCCTCGCGGCCGCGAGCTGGCCGAGGAGCTGCTCGCCGCCGTGCGCGAACACGAGCTGGACGTCAACGGCAGGCAGCTGCGCGTCACCGGCAGCGCCGGCGTGGTGATCTTCGACGGCATCCAGGCGAGCGTCGAGGACGTCCTGGCCGACGTCGACCGCGCCATGTACCAGAGCAAGGAGAAGGGGCGTAACCGCGTGACCTTGTTGGAGGCGGCCGACCGTGGATGGGTCCGCGACCACCTGGGCCGCTCCACCGAGCACGTCATCCGTGAGGCGCTCGCCCAGGATCGCTTCGAGCTCTTCGTCCAGCCGATCGTCAACCTGTGCACCGGCGGGATGACCCACTGCGAGGCCCTGCTGCGCCTGCGTGAAGGCGACGACGTGATCGCTCCAGGGCGCTTCCTCCCGGCCGCCGAGCGCCTGGGTCTGATACATCTGATCGACCGCTGGGTGATCGATCACGCGTTCATACTCGCCGCGCGCCACCGGGATCTCACCTTCGAGCTCAACCTCTCCGGCGCGACGATCGACGACCCGAGCCTCGTCCACTACGTGGCCGAGCGGCTCGAGCACCACGGCGCCGACCCTCAGCGGATCGTCTTTGAGCTGACAGAGACGGCGGCGGTCGGCAACATGGGCAAGGCGAGGGCGATGGCGCGCAGCCTCTCGGGGCTGGGCTGCCAGTTCGCCATCGATGACTTCGGCACCGGCTTCAGCACCTTCTACTACCTCAAGCACTTCCCCGCCCAGTACGTCAAGATCGATGGTGAGTTCATCTCGGCCAGGCGCAACCGCACCGACGACCTGCTGATCGAATCGATCGTCAAGATCGCTCGTGAGCTCGGCAAGCACACGATCGCCGAGTACGTCTCAGACGAGGCCCGCATGAAGCGCGTCCGCAGCCTCGGCGTCGACTACGGACAGGGGTATCACTTCGCGGCGCCGTTTCCGTCTGCGCAGCTGGCCGACTATCCGCGTCAGCTGCTGGAGCCCGCGCGGACGGCGGCGTAGCCGCCGTCCGCGGGCGCCGGCCTTGGCGGCAGCTCGAGCGGCGTCGCGTGCAGCGCCCGCAGCCGCACCTCGCGCCAGGACATGCCCTCGCGCAGCAGCGCCGGCGCGCCCATCAGAATCGCCGTTGCGATCTCCACCGCCTGCAGGATCACACCGTAGGCCACGCCTGTGCCCCAGCCGATGTGCCAGCCGGTGGCCAGCACCGTCGCACAGGCGAACTGAAACACCCCCAGGTTCGCGGGCGTGGCCGGCAGTACAGCGGTGACGTTGACGGCGAACAGGACCGCCGCGGCCGCCGGCAGGCCAGCATGGCGATCGAGACCGAGCGCCACCAGCAGCAGGTAGCAGGCGAGGATCTGCAGCGCCCAGGCCATGAGCTGCGCGGCGACCGCCGCGGCGCCCAGCCGCAGGTTGCTGAACACAGCGAGCCCGCCGCGCGCGCGGCCGCTCGCGCGCTGCAGTTGCGCCAGCGCGCGCGATAGCCGCACGAAGCGCCCGCTGCCGGAGCCGTAGCGCAGCAGCAGCGGTGCCGTGAGAACGGCCAATAGCAGCGCCGCGGGCGCGCCGGCGGTCACGATCAGCACATCGTCGTGGCCGGCCATGAAGCCTGCGGCAGAGAGGGTCAGGGCACCGAGCAGGATCAGCGCCGCGACGTTCATCACCGTCTGCGAGACGACCGTGCCGAGCACGACCGGCAGCGTGTCGCGGGGACGGCCGGTGCGCCGCGCGAGAATCAGCGCGCGCGATGGCTCCCCGAGCCGTGCCGGAAGCGTCGCCGACATCAGCACGCCGATCATCGTTGCGCGCAGCGTGTCCCGCAACCTGATCCTGGCGCTCGGCAGCGCCGCCGCGACCGCGGCGTGCCAGGCCAGGCCGCGCAGCAGCATCGCCACGGCCATCGCCGTCAGGCCGAGCAGCACGTAGGCGGGCTCCGAGTTGAGCAGCGTGTTGCCGATACTCGTCACGCCGATCTGGCGCACCGCTACGTAGACGAGCGCGAGTCCCGCCAGCGCGCCCGCCACCGGCGCCCCGCGACGCGCGTGCGTGAGCGCCCGCCGACGTCTTGCCGGCAGCGCCGGCGGGCGCTCGAGGCTTTCCAGGCGGCGCGCCGGGACCCGCGGGCGCATGTCCGCCGGGCGCAGGCCGGTCCGCACCGCCAGCGTCTGCGCCAGACCAACCGGGGCGGGCACTGCCAGCGCGTCCGCATAGGCATCCATCACCTCCTGCGCGACCTGCTCCCAGGCGAAGCGCCTGACCGTCCGTGCCGCCGCCCGCGCAAGCTCCAGGCGCTGCTCCGGCGCGTGGTATAGCTCGCGCAGGGTCTCGGCCAGCGCCTGCGGGTCGCCCGGGGCGACGAGCACACCGTCATGGCCGTCGGTGACGACGTCGCGATAGCCCGCGATGTCGGAGGCGACGACAGTTGCTCCTGCAGCGAACGCCTCTGTCAGCACCATGCCGAAGCTCTCACCGCCGAGCGACGGCGCCACCAGCACGTCGGCCGCTCGCAGCTCGCTACGTTTGGTCTCCTCGTCTGCCTTGCCGAGCGCCCGTACGCCACGTGCGTCCAAGAGCAGCGGCGCGAGCTCGGCCGCGTCGGGGCCGATGACGGTCAGCTCGGTCGGGATGTGCTCGCTCAGCGCCTCAAAGGCGCGCAGCAGCACCGGCAGGCCCTTGCGTTCGACGGCCTGCCCGACGAAGAGGATCCGCAGCGGCGAGTCCTCGCGGACGCCCCGCTGCCGGAGCGCGTCCGCCAGCGCCTCCTCGTCCAGGCGCACGCCGTTGGGGATCACTCGATAGCTGCCACCGAACCAGCGGCGCCCGGTCCAGGCGGCCGCCTGCGACACGGCGATCCGCACCGTCAGGCGGTTGAGCACCTGGGTGGCGCCGCACGCGTTGGCGAAGGCGTTTGGCAGCCGCCTGGCCGCGTAGGAGTGGAAGGTGCCGACCACCGGCGCCCCGAAGGGAAGCGTCGCGACCCAGCCGACCATCGGCGCCACCGGCTCGTGCACGTGGATCACGTCGTAGCCACCGCCGCGCAGCTCACGCGCGAGCCGGACAACGCCACCCGTGCCGAACGACAGGTTCGAGACCGCACCGTTGGCGCTCAGGCCGACCGTACGTCCCAGTGGCACCAGGTAACCGGGAGGCGCAACGCGCTGCGGCCAGGCGCCGCGGTGCATCAGCGCCGCAACACGGTCCGGAGGGTCAAACGGCGCGAGCACTCGCACGTCGTGGCCGGCTGCCAGATGCTGCTCAGCCAGAGACTCGATGTGTCTCGTGACACCCCCGGGATAGGACCACGAGTACGGGGAGACCAGCGCGATCCGCATCCTGAATAATCCTAACGGCTGCTAAGGACTCCCTTACCACGACCGGCGCCGGATCGCGCCGCCGCCTGCCATCATTGATCGCCGATGCCGACGCGCCACTTCGTCAAGTACACGTTCCTGAAGGTGGAGCCCGCCTGGCGCCGGCTCCCCGACCCCGAGCGCGAAGAGCACAAGCGCGAGTTCCTGGCCGCCTGCGAGGACTTCGGCGAGGATCACCTGCTGCGCGCCTTCTCGCTGGCCGGAACCCGCGGCGACGCCGACATGATGCTGCTCTCCCAGGCCGAGAACCTGGAGCGCATCCACGAGTTCCACGTGGTGCTCGCGCAGAGCGGGCTGATGAAGTGGATGAGCATCCCCTACTCGTTTCTGGCGATGACCAAGCCGTCCGAGTACTCGGATGAGTCCCGGCTCGAGGTTCGCCCCGCGCACGGCAGGTACCTGTTCGTGTACCCGTTCGTGAAGACGCGCGCCTGGTATCTGCTGCCGGCGGACGAGCGCTGGCGGATCATGCAGGAGCACATCCGTGTGGGCAAGGAGTTCCCGAGCGTCGACCTCAACACGAGCTACTCGTTCGGCCTCGACGACCAGGAGTTCGTGGTCGCCTTCGAGTCCGACAACCCGGCCGATTTCCTGGATCTGGTGCAGAAGCTGCGGCTCACCGAGTCGAGCGCCTACACGCTGCGCGACACGCCCACCTTCACATGCCTGTCGATGCCGGTGGAGCGAGCGCTCGGCGCACTGGACGGCACCGCGCTGCGCGCCTCGGCGTGAGCGCGCCCGCGGGCCCCACCCCGCGCGAGCACCTGCGCACCGCCGACCCGGTCCTGCGCGCGCTGATCGACCGGCACGGCCCGGACGGCCTGCCCGAGCGCCGTGCCGGCGGCCAGCGCGAGCATTACGGCGCCCTGGTGCGCACGATCGTCGGCCAGCAGCTCTCGACCAAGGCGGCCGCCGCGATCTACGGACGCATCGCGGAACGCTTCGGCGGCCGCGAGCCGACCCCTCGGGAGATCCTCGACGACGACCCGGAGGCGCTGCGCGCCGCAGGCCTCTCCCGAGCCAAGGTCACGTTCCTGCGCTCGCTGGCCGAGCACGTGCTGGACGGGACGCTCGAGCTGGAGCGCCTGGACCGCTTGAGCGACGAGGACGTGACCAGGGAGCTGACGGCCGTGCGCGGCCTGGGCCCCTGGAGCGCAGACATGTTCCTGATGTTCCACCTGGGCCGCCCGGACGTACTGGCGACCGGCGATCTGGGCATCCGCAAGGCGATGATGCTCGCCTACAGCCTCGACGCCCTGCCCGACCCGACGACGATGACGCGGATCGCCGCCCCCTGGCGCCCGCACCGCACGCTCGCCTGCCGCTACCTGTGGGCGACGCTCGACAGCGACCCCGGCGGCACCGAGCCCGACCCGATCTGACCCACGCCGGCCGCGACGCCGTCAGCACGGGCCGCCGGACAGTTCGCTGATCCGTCGCCGCAGAAGGCTCCGCTCGGCGGGCGAGGGCGCCAGCTCGAGCGCCCGCTGATAGGCGGGCAGTGCGGCCGCCAGTTCACCGCGGCGCCGCAGCAGGTCCGCGTGCGTCGCATGCACGAGGTGATAGCTGGCGAGCTGGTCCCGCTGGACCAGCTCGCCGACCAGCGCGATGCCGGCGTCGAGGTCCCCGGCCATCGCCACGGCCACGGCGTGGTTGAGCGCGACGACCGGCGAGTCGCTCGCCTCCAGCATCAGCCCGTAGAGGTCGCGCACTCGCACCCAGTCGGTCCTCGGCTGCACGTGGCAGAGCGCGATCTCTGCCTGGAGGCGGTAGTGACCCGCTCGGGCGGGGCCGCCGGCCAGCGGGCCGGCGGCCCCGAGCAGCGCGGACGCCTGCGCGATCTCGTCCCGATGCCAGCGGCCGCGATCCTGGTGTTCGAGCGTGACCAGCTCGCCGGCAGAGTCAACGCGAGCGTCGCGGCGGGAGTGCTGCAGGAGCATCAGCGCCAGCAGCGCGGACGCCTCGGAGTCGGCGGGCAGGAGCTCGCACAGCAGGCGCGCAAGGCGGATCGCCTCCGCGCACAGCGCCGCACGGATCGGCTGCTCGCCCGAGGAGGCGAGGTACCCCTCGTTGAAGAGCAGGTAGAGGACGGCCAGGACGCCGCCGGTGCGCTCCACCAGCAGCTCCGGCGGCGGCACCCGGTAGGGGATGGCGGCGGCGGCGATCTTGGCCCTCGCACGGGTCAGGCGCTTGGCCATCGTCTGCTCGGAGACCAGGAAGGCACGGGCGATCTCGGCCGTGGTGAGTCCGGTGAGCGTGCGCAGCGTGAGTGCCACGCGAGCCTCCAGCGCGAGCGCCGGGTGGCAGCAGGTGAACATCAGGCGGAGGCGGTCGTCCTCGATCATCTCGCGCTCGCCGTCGTGACCGGTGCCCGCCAGTGGGTCGTGGGCAAGCTGCTCGAGCAGCTGCGCGCCGCGGGCACCGCGGCGGATCCGGTCAAGCGCGCGATTCGCGGCCACCGTGGTCAGCCAGGCGCCCGGCCGTGCCGGCACACCGTCGCGGCGCCAGCTCACGAGCGCCTGGGCAAACGCCTCCTGCGCGCACTCCTCGGCCAGGTCCCAGTTGCCGGTGCGGCGGATCAGGGTCGCGACGATCCGCCCCCACTCATCGGCGAAGGCCGTCTGGACCGCCTGCTCGACCGTGCCGTTCACAGATCCACGAACCGCCTCACCTCGACCCTGTGAAAGCGCGCCAGCGGGTGGGCGCCGGCCAGCTCCAGCGCCTCGTCGAAGCTCTCGCAGCTGAGGATGTCGATGCCCGCCATGAACTCCTTGGTCTCGACGAAGGGGCCGTCACTGAGTAGCGTTTTGCCGTCGCGCACGCGCACCGTGGTCGCGGTGCTCGCCGCCGCCAGCGGGCCCCCCATGACACGCACGCCGCGCGCGTCGACCAGCTCGCGGTAGGCGTCTATGTCCAGGCGCAGCTGCTGCTCGACCTCGTCGCTCTCCGGGATGCCGTCGATGCACGGGATCAACAGCTGGCGCAGGCGCTCGTCGTCCAGGTGCGCCGGAATCTCCAGCTCGCCCGCGAACGGTCGCAGCTCGATCGCGTGAAACCACGACACAGGGTGCTCGGCAGCCACCTCGATCGCCTCGTCGAGGCTCTCGCAGTCGAGGATGTCGAGGCCGGCGATGAACTCCTTGGTGTCCGCGAAGGGGCCGTCGGAAATGAGCGTGCGCCCGTCGCGCACGCGGACGGTCCTGGCGTTTGCCGGGTCGTCGAGCGGCTTGCCGAGAATGCGCACGCCGCGCGCGTCCTTGTCGCGCACCCATGGCTCCACGTGCTCGGCCATCGCTTGCGCGGCCTCCGGCGTGCCGGCCGCTTGCGGATCGATACAGATCAGCTGCAGGTACTTCATCGCGTCGCCCTCCAAGTCTGGTTTGCGTTCATGCCCTTACGACGAACGCGGGCCGCTGGAGAGGACAGCGTGGGCTCAGACGGCGGAGACCTCTTCCTCCTCCGCGACGCGGAAGGAGGAGCCACAGCCACAGGCCGCCACAACGTTGGGGTTCTCGACCTTGAAGCCGGCTCCCTGCAGGCCGTCGACGAAGTCGATCACGGATCCGCGCACATACGGCAGGCTCGCGTTGTCGACGAGCAGCCGGATGCCCTTGTCCTCAAAGACGGTGTCCCCGTCGCGCTGCTCGTCGAACGCGAGCGCGTACTGGAAGCCGGAGCAGCCCCCACCGCGGACTCCCACACGCAGGCCCGCGGTCGCCGCCACAGCCTCCTGGGCGGCCAGGAACTCCTGAACTTTCTGTGCGCCGTTGTCGGTGAGCGTGATCATGCTTCATTCAGTATAGCTTCGGCGGTGGCGCTCGCTACGCTAGGTGTCATGTCAGTTTCGCCAGACGAGCTCAAGGGCAGGATCGAGTCCGCTATTCCCGGCACTCGTGCGGCGGTCAGCGGGGACGGGCACCACTTCGAGGCGGTCGTGGAGGGTCCGGCCTTCGCCGGCCTCAGCCGCATCGCCCAGCACAAGCTCGTCTACGACGTCTTCGGCGCCGAGCTCGGCGACCGGATCCACGCCCTCTCTCTCAAGATCACAGCAACGGAGGACCAGTGAGCGACCCGTCCACCAACCAGATGCGCGAGGCGATCAAGAGCGCCATCGCCGAGAACCCGGTGATCCTCTTCATGAAGGGCACACCCGACGCGCCCGCCTGCGGCTTCTCGGCGCGCACGGTCGCGGTGCTCGAGAGCCTGGAGGCTCCGTTCGCCGCTGTCAACGTGCTCCCGGACCCGGCGATCCGCCAGGAACTCTCCGCCCTGTCGGGCTGGCCGACGATTCCGCAGCTGTTCGTCGACGGCGAACTCGTGGGCGGCTGCGACATCGTGATGGAGATGTATGAGGGCGGCGAGCTGCAGAAGCTGCTGGGCGTGGAGGCGGGCGCCTCCGACGCTGCGGCTGCGGGGCACGCGGCGAGCGGCGCAACCGAGCCCGCGCCGCTGACGATCGAGAACCTGCTGTAGGGTCAGACGGGCGCATGCCCGTCGCCCTGGTCTCAGACACCTGCCACTACCTCCCGAAGGAGCTCGTCGAGGCTGCTGGCCTACACGAGGTGAGCCTCTACGTCCACGACGGTGGCGGCGCGCGGCGCGAGCGCGAGATCGACGACTGCGGCGCCTACTACGAGCAGCTGGCCGCCGGCGAGTCACTGCCCACGACATCCCAGCCTTCGATCGGCGACTTCCTCGCCGTCTACGAGCCGCTGCTCGCAGACGGCACTGAGATCGTGTCGATCCACCTCTCGGGTGGCCTGTCGGGCACCGTGCGCGCCGCTGAGCAGGCGCGCGAGCAGCTCGGAGCCGCGGCCGCGCGGGTGCATGTCGTCGACTCGGCCACCGCCTGCGGCGCGCAGGGACTGATGCTGCTGGCGGCCGGCGCCGCGGCCCGCGCGGGCGCTGAGGCCGCGGCGGTCATCGAGCGGGCGCAGGCGGCGCGCGAGTCGCTCGACTTCCTGTTCGCGCTGGACACGCTCGAGTATCTGCGCCGGGGTGGTCGCATCGGCGGCGCCCAGGCGTTGCTCGGCTCGGCGCTCAAGATCAAGCCGATCCTGTCGCTTCAGTCTGAGATCCGCGCCGTGGAGCGCGTGCGCACCGGCCGGCGGGCGTTCGAGCGTCTGGTCACGCTCGCGGAGCAGCTCGCCGCCCGTGGCTGCGACGGCTGGGTTGTCCAGCACACCCACGCCCCGGCGCAGGCTGAGCAGCTCGCCTCGCGCGCACGGGATGTCTTCGGCTGCGAGCCGGTCTTTGTCTCGGAGATCGGCCCTGTGATCGGCGCGCACATCGGGCCGGGGCTGCTCGGGATCGGCGCGACGCGGCGCGCGCTGCTTCAGTAGCACAGCTCGGTGGCCGGCTCGGATCGCGGCGGCGCGGCGGGCGTCAGCGGCGCGGCGGGCGTCAGCGGCGCGGTGGGCGTCAGCGGCGACCGCGACCGCGACCGCGGCGCAGCACAGCGCCGAGCGCGCCGCCGACGCCGCCGGCAAACACGAAGCCGGCGGCCGCGGCAGCGATCTGCAGGCTGCGCTCGTTGCGCCGCAGCTGGGCACGCCAGTCGGTCAGCTGGCTCACCTCGTCGCGCAGGAGCACCAGCGAGGTGCCGAGCTCCTCACGGTTGCGCTCGATCGAGGCGCGGATCTCGTCTGGGGTGCGGGTCGCCATCGTGCCGTGCCGAGTCAGCTCTTGGAGGCTGAGGTGGAGACCGTCTCGCGGATCTTCTTGGCCTCGTCGATCGCCATCGTCGGCGTCGGCGCGCCCACGCGCAGCTTGCGCCACGCAAAGAGGAACGCGAGCAGCGCGAGCGCGACCAGCAGGCCCGTCACGATCAGGAAGCCGACCCAGATGTCTCCGACGCCGCTGACCAGAACCGCGTCGAGCGCCCAGGCGACGGTGAACAGCGCCAGGATCACGGCGAACACGCCGAACACGGCGCCGGCGGCAACCGCGGCGGCGCCCCGGGCGATGCTCGAGATCTTCTGGCCGACCTCGGCCTTGGCGAGCTCGATCTCGTCGTGGACCAGGTTTCCCAGACTCTCTGAGACCTGGGTGATCGCGCCGGCGATACTGTCCTGCTGTTCGTTACCTGCGGCCAAGACGTTTCAGAATAGTCGCCGCTACGAGCCCGCCGGCAAAAGCTATCCCGAGGCCGACCTCTGGCCGGCGGCGGATCAGGGCGTCGAGTTGGCCGAGCCCGAGCCGCTCGAGCACGGCGCTCAGGGGAGCGCCCGCGGCCTCGGCGGCGACCGGCGGAGGCGCAGCCGCCGACGCGCCTGCATCCGTATCGTTCCCGTCGAGCGTCTCGGCCAGGCCGCCGGACGCGGCGGCCCCACCATTGGCGGCCGCGGGCGCCGGCTCCCGGAGCGAGTGTGGGCGGCGGAAGCGGCCCGTCTCGCCCGACCCAGGCTGCTGTGCGGTGGCGTCGTTCACTCGGGCGGGTCTTCGTCGAAGACTTTCTTCCAGACGATCGCCGCCAAGCGCGTTGCGACGGCGCTCGCGAGCGCGCCGACACCGGCCAGCAGGCCGGACCACATGAGTCGCTTCACCAATGGACTCTCCTTCATTTCGCGAGATTCAACCAGATCGCGGGGCGCCTAACCGCCAAGCCCACCGCAGATCATCTCCACGATCTCGACCTTGACGTGCTCGAACTCCCGCTCGGGGATCTCCTCACCGCTGAAGATCCACTGCGTCAGGACCTGTTCCACCAGGCCGTAGAAGGCCTGTGCGGCGAACAGTGCATCCACCTCCCGGCGGAAGACGCCGGCCTGCTGCGCCTGCGTGACGATCTCTGCGATGCCCTCATAGGCCTGCATGATCCGCTGCACGTGGGTGCGCCCGAAGGTGTTCGCGGCCCGCGTGACCTCTACGACGATCACCTTCATCACGTCGGGGTCGCGCCTGTAGGAGTCGACGATGAAGGAGGCAATCCGCCGCAGTTGCTCCCGGGGCGCCGCCTCGCTCGCCTGGGCTTCGGCGATCGTCGCGAGCATCAGGTTCCAGCGCTCCAGAAAGACCGTGTCCAGGATCGCCTCCTTGGACTGGAAGTAGTGGTAGACCAGCCCGTAGGCGACCCCGGCCTCGTCGGCGATGTCGGAGACACGGCAGGTGTGAAAGCCCTGGCGGGCGAACACGCGGACGGCCGCGTCCAGGATCAGGCGCCGCTTGTCGGCGGCGGCACTCACGGAGCCGGCCGGCTCGCGGCGGGAGGGGAGTCGTAGTGCTCCGCGGCGCGCCGGTGGCTCAGCGCCGGCAGCCGCGCGCGGACGTCTGCCAGCGCGCCGAAGTCCAGGTCGGCGACGATCACCGTCTCGCGGTCGGGAGCCACAGCCAGCGGGATCCCCCAGGGATCGACGATCATGCTGCGCCCGCCGGAGCGGTTGCCCGGCGGGTGCGCGCCGACCTGGTTGGCGGCGATCACGAAGCACTGGTTCTCGATCGCGCGAGCACGCAGCAGCGTCTCCCAGTGGTCGCGGGTGGTGGCCAGCGTGAACGCCGACGGCACCGCCAGGATCTCCGCGCCGCGCGCGACCAGCGCCCGGTAGAGCTCGGGGAAACGCAGGTCGTAACAGATGCTCATGCCGAGCCGGTGACCAGCGGCGGCGCGTGGGCCGGCGCCGGCGCCGACCGTGGTGAGCACCACCTCGGTGCCAGGCTGCTCGTGCTCGGACTCCGCGTACCGGACGCCGTCCACCTCGACGTCGAACATGTGCAGCTTGTCGTATGCGGCGCGGATCTCACCATCGGGGCCGATGTGCAGGCTGGTGTTCGTGGTCTTTGCGACATCTGGGCGCCGGTGCACGAAGGAGCCCGCGATCAGGTCGATCTGGTGCTCGCGCGCGGCCGCCCGCGCCCAGCGCACCGCTTCACCGTCAAGCGTCTGGGCGTGGCGCTGCATCGCCTCGCCGCGGCCCAGTACCGTCCACTTCTCCGGCAGCACCACGAGCCGCGCGCCTTCGCGCACCGCCCGGCGCGTGAGGCGGTCGGCCGTCTCCAGGTTGGCGGCGAGGTCCTCAGTCGCATTGAGCTGGACAGCCGCCGCGCGCAAGCTGACGTCGGCGCCCGCCTCGGTGCTGACGGCAGAGCCCCTGGAAGCCATCGTCACAGCATACTGATTGACTGGTCAGTCAGTCACGCGTCGCGGCATCGGCCGGTTCAGCGACCACTCCACCGCGGCTCGCGCTTCTCGAAGAAGGCCGCCACACCCTCGCGCGCGTCGTCGGTCGCAAACGCGAGCGTCAGCTGCGCGCGCAGGTAATCGAGCGCATCGGCCAGCGCCATGTCCTGCTGACGGAACATCGCGTCCTTACCCATCCGCAGCATCAGCGGCGAGCGCGACGCAAGGCGCGCCGCCCAGTCGCTCACCGCCTCGTCGAACTGAGCGTCGGGCACAACCCGGTTGACGATGCCGAGCTTCTCCGCTTCGGCGGCGGCGATGCGCTCGCCGAGCAACAGCAGCTCCGCTGCCCGTTTGCGCGGCACGCTGCGGTAGAGCAACGACGTGACCATGAACGGAAACAGCCCGATCCCGATCTCGGGCGTACCGAAGCTCGCATCCTCGGATGCGATCACCAGGTCGCAGGCCAGCGCCAACCCGAGCGCGCCCGCCAGCACGTGGCCACGCGCCGCGCAGATCGAAGGCTTACCGAGCTCCCCGAGCAGCCTGAACAGCTCAGGAAAGCGCTCGTTGTCCTCATGGCGCTCGAGCAGCGGCACGTCCGCGGTGAAAGCCTGCAGGTTGCCGCCGCTCGAGAACACCTTGGGGTGCGTGGAAGCGATCACCACCACCCGTACCGCCGCATCCGCTCGCGCGCTCTCCAGCGCGTCGATCAGCTCCGCCAGCAGCTGCGGTGAGAGGGCGTTGCGGGTCTCCGGGTGGTCGAGGGCGATCGTCGCGACCCCGCTCTCCGCCGCCTCGTAGTGCAGTGTCGCATAGCGCACCATGAGTCTGTAAGCCTACGCTCCCGAGACGCCTCCGGCGAATTGTGACCGAGTCCGCTACCTGCCGGTGACTCACTAGTCAAGACCCCCTGCTACCGCCACCGAAGCAGCCGCAGCTCGCGGCAGGCGGGGTACTACGAGGCTCACTGACCGATCGGCGGCCGAACGAACGCGGCTATTCCCAAGCCCGGCCTTCCCAAACGCGCTTTCCGCAGGTTCGGCGTCTTATTTCCCCTCCCCATTGGCGACGGACAACAGGACCCGGACCTGCGCAAAGAGCGACGCGCTGTCGCGCCGGACCTTTGAGCCGGTCGTAGGCACGCTCGATGCGGACCACGACCTTGGCGCTTGACGGCCAACTGCGTAGCGCATGCACAGCCTGAGGATTCGGATCTGCATAGCGCTAGCCGGCGGAGCGACATACCCCCACCTACTCGCCGGCCAGCAGGCGACTCTGGGCACACGAATCGGCGTCCTGCGCTCTCGCGCGCAAGCCGAAGTGTCCGCTCCGACGGCTCTTGCTGAAGGGATCGCGTGATCACCACCGATGCGGTGACTATGAACACGGACCAAGTCTCGGGAGCCATCGGTGCGCGCGCAGCCCAGGACCTCCGGGACCCGGGTCCCGCGAGCCGGATCGTCGAGCCGGCTGCTCCGATGGCCCACCGTGGCGCACCCAGCGACGTGACGCCCCCGCGCTCGCTTGACGAAGGGCCGCTGCTCGGCCGCGTGACGAGCGTCTCCGCGGGCCGGCTGCTGGTCACCCTGACCGACGACGAGGCCGTCCAGCGAGCCACCGTGTCTTCGCTGGTCGCACTCCCTGCCGGTGATGGCTTCCTGATGGGGGTGATCGATGCACTCGCCTACTCGGAGACCTCCGATCGCGTCACTGCCCAGTTGATGCCCGTCGGTGCGTTCCATCCGGCGCCCGAAGTCGGCGGAACCTTTCGCGTGGGCGCCGCCGATCAGCCGCGAATCCACGCCGGCTGCTACCTCGTCGAGGGCGAGGATCTGCGCCGTCTGATGACTTGCATCGCCGACGATGTATCCCACGAGGAGCGTCTGGTCCTGGGTCGCTACGGCGGCCGCGACGGAGCCGAGGTGATCGCGAACGGGAACCGCATGTTCCAGCGGCATCTTGCGATCCTCGGGAACAGCGGCGCGGGTAAGAGCTGGGCGGTCGCATTGCTGCTGGAGCGGGCTGCGCGTCTGCGCAACGCAAGCCTCATCGTGCTCGATCTCCACGGCGAATACGGGCCGCTTGCCGGCGGCGGCATCGCCACCCGACTTCGGGTCGGTGGCCCGTCGGACCTCGACAAGGGTGCTTGCGACGACCTGATCTACCTTCCCTACTGGCTCTTTGAGATCGAAGAGCTCGCCTTGATCCTGCTCAACGCTGACGATCCGCACGCCGCCGACCAGCGTTTGTGGTTGACCCAGCGCATCGAAGCCATGAAACGAGGACGGCTTGCGGGGGCCGGCAACTACGAGCTGGCGTCGACGGCAACGGTCGACTCGCCGCTTCCGTACCGCATCGAGGACCTGGTTGCGGCCGCCGAGCGCGATGACGTGGCGGTGATCGTCGTGCAGCCGAGCGGGAAGGTCGTCCCGGGACCGTATTCCGGCAAGCTTCGGAGTCTCATCAACCGGATCGAGGCCCGCTGCGCCGACCCGCGTTACACCTTTATCTTCCGGCCCCCAATGGAATCCTACGACCCCGACTGGTTGCCGCTGATGGCGCTGATGCTGCTGGACGCGGGGGGTAAGACGCCGGGCATCAAGACGATCGACCTCTCCGAACTGCCAACGGCGCTGGTCCCACTGGTCACCGGACTGATCGCGCGCCTCACCTACGACATCCAGTTCTGGACCGAAGCTGACAAACGCACGCCGGTCTGCATCGTCTGCGACGAAGCTCATGTCTATCTGCGGGAGACCGAAGATGGCTCACCGGTCTACGACTGGGCGATGCGTCGCTTCGAGACGATCGCAAAGGAGGGCCGCAAGTACGGGGTCTGTCTGGCCGTCGTCAGCCAGCGTCCCAGCGAGCTCAACCGCACCGTGCTCAGCCAGTGCAACAACTTCATGATCCTGCGCCTCAGCAACGACCCCGACCACGAGGCGATCGTCCAGCTCGTGCCGGGTGCATTTGCCGGCGTCGCGGACCTGCTCCCCACCCTCGACGTCGGCGAAGCCGTCGTCATCGGTGACGCGGTGCCACTACCGGTGCGCATCAAGCTTGATAAGGCGACGCACGGCCCCGACAGCCGCACGATTCCGTACTGGTCGCTGTGGGCCAATCAGCCGACCTCGCCCGAAGCGATCAGCCTGGGCGCATCCGCGCTGCGCGCCCAGTCGCGCACGCTGGCCCGAGCCGAAATGACGGCCAAGAGCGCGGAAGCGGCCGCGGCCACCGACTGACCAATTTCGGCTACCCGCACCAGCGCCCGGGCGCTTGTGGCGCCGCGGCCGGCGCGCAACAGCCGTGAGCCGTTCAGAAGATTTCGTTCAGGCAGCGACCCGGTCTGGGGTCGTTGACGTGGCCCTTCCGGGCGCTCCTGACGCTTCCATGGCAGAGTGAGCATTCCATGGCAGAGTGAGCAGCCGAGAAGTCCGTAACCTCGAAGCGCTGAGCCGGCTGTGCGCCTTCTGGCCGCCCGCAGCGGCAAGCTTCGCCTCGGAGTTGGCGATCGACGCCAAGACCGCGGCCGGCTACCTGCACATCCTCGAGCAGCTCTTCTTCGTGCTGCGCCTGCCGGCCTGACATGTCAAGCTGGGACACCGCGTCGTCAAGAGCCCAAAGCTTCACATCGCCGACACGGGCATGCTCTGTGCGCTGCTCGAACTCGACGAGCGACGACTCGGCGACGATCCCGGCATCGGCGCCACGGCGTGTGAGACGTTCGTGGTGGCGGAGATCGCGCGGACCGCCGCCTACGCGCAGAACGGTCCGTGGCCGGGCCCGCACCACTACCTCAACCAGCGTGGAATCGAGGTCGACCTCGTGATCGAGCACGCCGCCGGAGACGCCGTCGCGATCGCGGTCAAGAGCTCGGCGACGCCGCGTGCCGCCGACACCGCAGGCCTGCGCCTCATACGGGACAAGCTCGGAGCGCGCTTCCGGGCGGGGATCCTCGTGCACCTCGACCCCGACACCCTGACCTTCAGCGACCGCATCCACGCGCTGCCGCTCGCGGCGCTGTTTGGAGCGCCGCAAGACGCACGGCCGGGTGGCCCAACAGCAAGTGGGCCACCCGGTAAGACACGTATGCCAGGAGGCGAACGAGGCTCAGCGTGCCGGGAAGCTCAGGCGGACCGTCGCCGCGACACTGTCAGCGAGCTGTTCGGGGACGTTGACTCGGTCGGCGTAGCTGGGCCAGCCGGCCACGACCTCGGTGGTCTGCTCGAGCACAGCTTTCGCCAGCGTTCGCGGCAGGGACGCGACCCTTGCGACCGCTGCAAAGTCCGCAACCGTGAAGCTGTCGCGTTTGCCGTTGACGCTCATCTGGTGGCGTGCCGTCCAGGGACCGGCCGCGTTGTAGGCCCAGGTCAGGTCGTAGGCCGGAGCCAGAGCCCAGACGCCGGCTCGGTCCATCTTGAAGCTGATGTTCTTGACGTGGTCGTCCTGGTTGCGGGCAACTACGTTGAACACCATCCGCCTGAACATCTGTTCCATGTCCTCGCGTCCCAGGCCGATCTGGCGCATCGCGTGGAACGCCTGCTCGTAGCTGTGGGCGCCAGGCTGCCTGTAGTCGAGCTGCGCAAGCGCACCAAGGGTTTGCACGTGCACGCGGCCACCGGAGTCGGTGCGGTCAAACCTGCGGGTCATGAAGTGCCAGCGGCCGCCCTCCGGCAGAAGCCGGCACGGCGTCATACGAATGTCGGCGTCTGCGGCCATCAACGAGTACGCGTACTCGACCATGCCGTACCCCAGCGGGTCAGCGAGAGTGTCCCGATCCCTGTTGCCCTTGACGCCGTCGAGCTTGAGCAGCCAGTGCGTGAACCCCGGTTCCAGGTCAAGCTGTCCCGAGCGCACCTGTCCGGTGTCGGGGTTGTAAGCGATCAGCGCCTTGGCACGCGCTCCGCCCGCACTCGTGCCGACCTGGAGGATGTCACGCATGGCCTGCCTGCGTTGCCCGTCAGCGAGACTTACCGCAAGCTGCTCACGGTCAGCGACGACCTCGGACGCAAGCCGGACGAGTGCGTCGATCTGCAGGTCGTGATCAGCCCCCGCATTGGGCCCCTGAACAGGCCGGAACTCGAGCGCACCCATCCCGCGCCGTCCGACATAACACAACCGCTCGACCGCTACGAAGCTCCCCGGTGTCCGCCCCTGACCGGCCAGCCACGTATCGATCAGCGCCTGTCCGTACCTATCAGGCAGCGAATCTGCGAGCAGCCCAGGCAGACCGTGGAAGCTATCTGGATTGAGGTTTGAGAACTGGTAGGGCGCTTCGCGCAGGGGCATCACCAGCGGCGCGAGCTGGATACCGGACTCGGCGAACCGGCGGTCGTACTGAAACGTAGCGGTACCGCCGTCGTCAGGGCTTGACACCGCGCCGATGCGCCTGCCCCAAAGTCGGACCTCGGCGACCTTCACGACTCATCGCCCCATCTCCATGGCTCCGCTGGCTCGTCAGGCCGGGCGGTTGGCCGAGCCCGCCGGCGTGCGCGACCGCGGCTCTCGAGCAGCTCTAACGGGTCTGGCTCGGCGGCAGGCAGGAGCGCTTCGAAGTTCGAGCCGAGCCCGAGCGCCCTGAGGACGCGGATGAGCACGCCCACGCCAACCGGGGTGCCGGCCTCGAGTCGCTGAAGCGCGGAACGGCTCACACCCGCCTCGCGTGCGAGCTCGGTCTGGCGGAGGTTACGCGCAAGGCGTTGGCGCGCAACCCGCTGACCAAGCTCGCGCATCACAGCTGCGTCCTCTATGTCATTAGTGATCCGCATAAAGCCGTGTTAGCGAAGCATAAAGTCGAGAGTGGCAGTTTAGCGCATCAGTTATGCAGCTGTCGTTTGGGCTGCTTAGTGATTCTTATCTGATCTTTTAATGACTTATACTGGGTTTAGCGCTTCAGCTCTGATACGTAAAAGCGCGAATTGTTAGGGCCGGAGCCGGCTATGACCCGGAGCATCCCTTCTGGGAAGGCCGGGACGACGCGGAGATCGCCGACTGAAGGCACCTGGCATGGCTCGAGGGATCCGACCGGGAACCGCTTCCGGGCAGGCGAGGCGTGCGGCGGGACGGCACGGCCCTCCCGCAACCGCGAGCAGCCCCAGCCTCCCAGCACCCCCGACCGCCAACGCGGACACAACAGCCGGCCGGCAGCGAGATCCGCCTCGACCACAGCACGATCGTCTGAGACGATGAGCACCACGACCTCCGACGGCGTCACGGGCTCCCTCGTCTCACCCCGTCAAGGTTCCGGCGAGGGAGCCCAACATGAACAGGATCACCACCATCCTGCCGCCCAACCACCCGCCGAGCGATCCCCATCACCACGCTCGCTGCCGCCCACCGCCCCCGCCGTCAACACCCAGCGTGCCGCTCAACACACGCGGCGGCTTGTGGCCCACCTTGGTTGCGTCCAGCCCGCCGCGCCTGTCCTTGACCGTTCCGGAGGCGGCGCGTGCGAACATTCCCCTGACTTGGACTCCGCTCGCGGACAGCTCCTGATCGCCGGCCCCACGCTCCAGGACCCGAACTTCTGGCGCACCGTGGTGCTGGTGGTCGAGCACACCGCGGACGGGGCGCTGGGGCTCGTGCTCAACCGGCCCTCACAGTCGAAGGTGGGCAAGGCGGTGCCGCAGCTGGTGGCGCTGACCGACCCCGAGGACGACGTGCTGATCGGTGGCCCGGTCAACCGCTCGGCGGTGATCGTGCTCGCCGACTTTGAGGACCCAGAGGCCGCCGCGCTGATCGCCTTCGGCAGCGTCGGCGTGCTCTCGAGCGACGCCGCCTCCGACCTGGCAGACGCACACGTGCGGCAGGCGCGCGTCTTTGCGGGCCACTCCGGCTGGGGCCCCGGGCAGCTGGACGGCGAGCTCGAGCGCGGCGACTGGTTCCTGGAGCCTGCGCAGCACGACGATGCTTTCACAGAGGCTCCCGAACATCTGTGGCAGACGGTGCTGGAGCGCAAGGGCGGCAGCTACACGCTGGTTGCGCGGATGCCGGATGACCCGTCGCTGAACTGACCGTCGCTGAACTGAGACGCTCACCCACCCGCGCGCGTGCGCGCAGGACGCGTCCGGCGCTCCCTACGATCATTGCCGTGAAGGGCGAGCACCAGCACAGCCACGAAGCCTCGCAGGCACGCAAGCTCACGCTCACGCTGGCGCTGATCCTCGCGTTCATGGCCCTGGAGGTGACAGTGGGCGTGCTGTCCGGGTCGCTGGCACTGCTCTCCGACGCAGCTCACATGCTGACCGACGCGGCGGCCCTGGCGGTGGCCCTGCTGGCGGCGCGGCTTGCGGCCAGACCCGCGCGCGGAGTGATGACCTTCGGTCTCGGCCGCGCTGAGATCCTCAGCGCCAACGCGAACGGCATGACGCTGCTGGTGCTCGCGCTCCTGATCGCATACGGCGCCATCCGGCACCTGATAGCGCCGGTGCGCGTCGACGCCGGACCGGTCCTCGCGGTCGCCCTGGCCGGAACGGTCGTGAACCTGCTGGCCGTGCGCATCCTCGGCGGCCACGCGCACGCGCACGCGCACGGGCACGACCACGCGCACCGCAGCCTGAACATCGAGGGCTCCTACCAGCACATCCTCACGGACCTGTTCGGGTTCGCGGCGACGGCGGCCGCGGCGGTGGTCATCCTCGCGACCGGCTTCGACCGGGCCGACGCGGTGGCCGCGCTGCTGATCGCGGCGATCATGATCTTCGCCGCCCAGGGGCTGATCCGGGCGTCGGTGCGCGTGATGATGGAAGCAGCGCCGGAGGGCACCGACCCCAACCAGATCGGCCAGGCGATGGCCGCCCATCCGGGCGTTGTCGAGGTGCACGACCTGCACGTCTGGGAGGTGACCTCCGGCTTCAACGCCGTCTCCGCGCACGTGCTCGTACACCCCGACGAGGACTGCCACGAGGTCCGCCGCGCGCTCGCCGAGCTGCTGCGCGAGCGCTTCCAGCTGGCGCACTCGACACTGCAGCTGGAGCACGCCGAAGCCGCCCAGAGCCCGCTGCAGATCGAGCTATCCCGGCACGCCGGCTGAGCCACCGGCACGCTCCCGCAGCACCGACGCGCGTGCGACCGCCGCGGCGCGGCGCGGCCCGGCCTGCTCCAGCTCCGCGTGCAGCGCGCGGATGCGGTCGAGGATCTCGTCGGCCGCAGCCTGCTGCTCCGCTCTGCTCGGGTCGGCCACCGCCTCAAAGCGCAACGGCGGCCCGTAGCGCACGACGACCTTCGCGAAGCGCAGGCGCCGCCAGTTGCGGATCCGGTTGGACCCGAGGATCGCGACCGGGACCACGGCGGCACCGGACTCGAGCGCCAGGCGCCCGATCCCCGGCCTGGCCTGCTCGGCCAGCCGGCCGCTGCGCGACCGCCCGCCCTCGACGTACATGCCCACCGCGCCGCCTCGTCCCAGGACGGCGAACGCCGTCTTGAACGCCTCCTCGTCGCGCTGACCGCGCCGCACCGGGAACACGCCGCCGTGGCTGTAGATCCAGCTCATCGGGTGGCGCCCGAACATCTGCGACTTCGCCATGAAGTGGATGTGACGGCGGACGAAGGCGCCCGTGAAGAAGTGGTCCATGAACGAGGCGTGGTTGGGAGCGAGGATCACGGGCCCGTTGGGGACGTTCTCAGCGCCGTAGCCCACGGTCCGGAACAGTGCGACGGCGATCCAGACGGTGATCACCCGCACGAGCTCATACGGCCACTGCGGCGGGCGGCGCCGCACGCGCTGGTGGTAGCGAGTGAAGCGCTCCGCGGGACGCGGGTCCCGGTAGACCTGCGGGCGGATCTTGACGTCCGCTGACATCGTGGCGCTCAGCCGCTGAGCGGCAGCACCAGCGCCGGGCGCTCGATCGTGTGGTCGGCCTGCGTCGCGATCACCGCCGTCGCGATCGCCATGAACTCGATCACGTGCGAGCCCCAGCCGTGCGAGGCCTGGTTCAGGCGCACGCCGACCAGGCCGTCGGCCTTGACCGTCTCAGCTTCGGACTGCATGCGCGACATCGCCAGCTCGCGGGCGTCGTAGAGCGCCTGGGTGAAGTTCGTCATCTCGACGTTGCGGCCGAGGTTGCGCATCGACTGCATCATCCCCTGGCGCGCGACGTGGTAGACGCAGTTGCCCATCACCAGCCCGACGGGCCGGTAACCCGCCCGCAACAGGGTCGAGAAGTCCTGGCCGCTCAGATCGGAAGTGAAGGGACGCCCGCCCGGCGCGCGGTGAAGCTCGCCCCCGGCGTGCCGCACGGCGGTGCCGACGGCGATGAACTCGGCCATGTCGGCGCCCCAGTCGTAGCGGCCGATCGTGAGCCGCACGCCGACGATCCCGTCGGCGCCGAGCTGGTCGGCCTCCTCCTCCATGCGCGTCATCGCGAGCTCGCGGGCGTGGTACATGGCCTGCGTGAGCACCCGCATCTCCATGTTCTGGTTCCAGGCGGCCTGCTGGAAGCCGATGTGGTAGATCGAGCTGCCGAGCACCAGCCCGAGCGGCTCAAACCCAGCCTCCTTGACCAGCAGGAACTCATTCACGGACAGGTCGCTGGTGAAGAACCCCCGCGCGATGTCCTCACGCATGCGCTCGAGCCGTTCACGCCCGGACGCCGGTAGCCCCTCCAGCGAGCCGGCCCGGTAGGGCGAGGCGCCTTCAGTCTGCCCATCCGGCTGCGCCGGGCCCGCTTGGCCCGGCTGGCCCTGCGGGCGCTCACCACGTCGATCCAGAAATCCCATGCGAAGCGACCCCTCCCTAACCCTCTAACACCAAACGCTCGAGCGCCTGCCGCGTGCGCTCGCTGCTGCGTGCCTGTGCCGCAACCGCCTGCGCGAGCAGCGCCAACCAGTCGTCCAGCTCGAGCGTATCGGTCTTGATCGCGATCCCGCCCGAGACCCTGGAACGCACGGCGCTGACGCGACCACCGTCCCGCCTGAGCACCAGCCGCTGGTCACCCGCGACCACGATGATCTCGGCAACGAGCCTCGGGCCGCGGAAGCCGCTGCGGACACGCTTGATCTCGACGAGCCCGGGCAATGCCGCGTCGAGGCGCGTCGCGAGCCCCTCGACGAACGCGGCGATGTCACTGAGGTCGGCGCGCAGCGCGGCGGCGACCAGATCCAGGTCCGGGTCGCTGCCCGCCCCGGCCTGGGCCAGGCCGGCCCCGGACGCCGGCTCGATCTCCGTGCTCTCGCCCTCTTCCGAATTCACGCCCTTCAGGCTACGACACCTGAGACCTTTCGTGTCAGCGCAAGGCCCTGCGCGCGGGTCCAAATACGCGTCTTGCCAGCCACAACAGGTTCTGCATGCTCCAGAAGCGGCCGGCGGACCGTCGCCGCGCCAGCTCCCGACGGCTGCACGAACTCAAGAACAAGCCGGAGCTATCCACAATCGCACCTCACAGCGAACTGACCACGGACATTGACCCATCTCCCGGTAGTCAATAACAGGGCTCGGACAGAACCCGCAAATTGCGTCCTTCTCAACCGCCCGGCAACCCTGGCTGTGGTGGCGGCAGGCCGGCGGAGGCCGCTCAGCCAACGGCGCGCTCACGCCTGCGACTATGCTGGCCGCGGTCAGAACGAGTCGAACCTAGGAGGGCCAGTTGCCTGACGTCGAAGCTCACATCACCGGGACGGTCTGGAAGATCGAGGTCGAGGTCGGAGACACGGTGCAGGAGGGTGACGCGGTCGTCATCCTCGAGTCGATGAAGATGGAGATGCCGGTGGAGTCCGAGGAATCCGGCGTGGTGAGTGAGATCCGCTGCACGGAGGGCCAGGCGGTCTCCGAGGGCGATGTGCTGATCGTCCTCGAGTGACGGGGCCGGATGCGTGGCTCAGCTGGCGTCCCAGCGAAACCAGCGCACGCCAATGGCCGTACAGATGACGATGTAGCCAAAGGCAGCCGCGACCGCGCCGGTGTCGGTCGCGCCCCAGGCGCCCACATCGAGCACACCGGCGTACATCGTCATCGCGACGCCCACGGGGCTCCAGCGCGAGACGTCCTGCCAGAAGCTGCCGAGCGCGCCCGTCTGGCCGAACGTGCCGAGGATGATGAGCGCCGCGAGCAGCACGCGCGCCACCGCCTGCAGCGTGTCGGTCGAGCGGATCAGCCCCACGAGCGCCTGGGCGATCGCGAGAAACACGCCGCCCGCCAGCGCCGAGACCAGCAGCACCAGCAGGTATTGCCCGATCGAGGGCGAGAGGTTGTGGATGCGCGTGCCGACGATCACCACGATCAGCGCCAGGATCAGGTTGGCCAGCGCCTGCACCGCCAGGCGGCTGGTCATGATCGCCCAGGTGGGCGCCGGCGTGACCCGCAGGCGCTGGAAGACGCCCCGCTCGCGGTCCCGCGAGGTCGAGAGCGCATAGCCGACGATCGCCATCGCCAGCAGGCCGTATGAGATCGCCAGGCCGATGATGTAGCCGACCCCGTCGAAGGTCTGCGCCGCCCGCGGTCGGTCGGTGATGACCAGCAGGAAGATCGGCAGGAGCAGGCTCACGATCAGCGAGCGCCGGTGTTTGCGGAAGGCGGCGAAGTCGGCCTGAAGCAGCGCGCTCAGCACTGTGCCGATCGATGGCACCGGGCGCGGCTCGGATTCGCTAGTCACGGACCTCGCTCCCGGTGAGCCCGATGAACACGTCCTCCAAGGTGACCTCGCCGTGGGCCACCTCGCGCACGCGCGGATCGTCACGGTGCTTGACGATCAGCTCACCCGGCGTCTCGGCCGTCAGGAGCCGCCCGTGGTCGATGATCGCCACGCGGTCGCAGACGGCCTGTGCCTCCTCCATCGAATGTGTCGTCAGCAGGATGCTCCCGCCCCGCTCCCGCAGCTGCTCGATGCGCGACCAGAGCCGCCGGCGCGACTGCGGGTCAAGGCCGGCGGTGGGCTCGTCCAGCAGCAGCAGCGCGGGCTCGTGCACCACCGCGATCTGCAGCGCCAGGCGCTGCTGCTGGCCACCGGAGAGCTGGCTGAAGGGCTTGCCCGCCTCGGCCTCGAGACCGACCTCGGCGAGCCGCCCTGAAAGCTCGCCATCACGCAGGCGCACCCCGTAGAGGCCCGCGTAGAGGCGCAGGATCTGCGTGATCGTGAGGTCCGGCTGGAAGCTCGTTGCCTGCAGCTGCACACCGATGCGAGCCTTGGCCCGCATCGCGTCGTGGCCGATGTCGATCCCATCCACCCGGATCGTGCCCGCACGCGGCCTGACGAGACCTTCGATCGCGCTGAGCGTGCTGGTCTTGCCCGCGCCGTTCGGCCCCAGCAGCCCGAAGATCTCGCCGCGCCGTATCCGCAAGCTGACCTCCGCGACCGCCACCTTGGCCCCGTAGGCGACGGTCAGCCCATCGACCTCGAGCACGCTGTCACCGACAACGGGCAACCTGGCTGCCGGTGGCCGCGCCGGCTGCTCCGGCAGCGCTCTCGGGAGCAGCAGCAAGGACCCGTCCGCGCGCTCCTCCCCAACCACATAGGTCTCGGTCCGCCCGGCTCTGACGACGCTCACTGTCTCGGCCACGCCTCGGACACTAGCGGCCGGCGCGGCGCCGGTGGCCGTTCCTCAGTCGTCCTGCTCCCAGGGCGTGAAGTCAGCCTTGCGAGCCCCGCAAACAGGGCAGAACCAGGTTTCAGGGATGTCCGCGAACGCGGTCCCGGGTGGGATGCCGCCGTCCGGGTCGCCCTCTGCCGGGTCGTAGATGTACCCGCAGGACTCGCAGAGATACCTCACTTGCGGCAGCTTAGCCGACCGCCCGCGCTACGGTCGGGGCGTGAGCGCGCGTCCTGCCGCAACCGTGATCCTGCTGCGTGGCGACCGTTGCGGGCTGGAGCTGCTGATGGTCAAGCGCAACCCGTCGGCGCGCTTCATGCCTGGGCACTGGGTCTTCCCGGGCGGCGCCGTGGACCCGGTCGACGGTGGCGGGGACACCGCACACGAGGCGGCCGCGCGCCGCGAGCTTCGTGAAGAGACAGGCATCCAGCTGGCCGCCGACGCTGAGCTCATCCTCCGTGCCCGCTGGATCACGCCGGAGCGCGCGCCGGTGCGCTTCGACACACGCTTCTACCTGGCGAGGGCGCCGGGTGGCCAGGAGCCGGTGGTCGACGGCACAGAGATCGTGGCTGCCCGCTGGCTGGCTCCTCGGGAGGCCCTCGAGCTCAATGCGGACGGCAGCTTCGCGCTGGCGTTCCCCACGCGCCGAGAACTCGAGCAGCTGGCCAGCTTCGCGTCGGCGGAGCAGCTGCTCGCCGCTTTCCGTGGGCGCGCCGGCGCAGTCCGGCCGCTGATGCCGGTCATCACCGACACGGGTGAGATCGTGCTGCCCGAGACGGCGGGAGGGTCAGTCTGACTCCTCGTCGGCGATCACGTGCAGCACCGCGTTGATCAGCGCGAGGTGAGTGAACGCCTGCGGGTAGTTGCCGAGGTGCCGGCCGCTGTGCGCATCGAGCTCCTCGGCGAACAGCCCCAGACGCGAGGCGTGAGCGAGCAGCCGCTCACAGAGCACGCTCGCACGCGTGCTCTCGCCGATCTCCGACAGGGCCGAGACGAGCCAGAAGGAGCAGATCAGGAACGTTCCCTCCTCCCCTTTGAGACCGTCGTCGGTCTCGTCGGTGCGGTAGCGCAGCACCAGGCCGTGCTCGGTCAGCTCGTCTGCGATCGCGGTCACCGTGTTGCGCACGCGCTCGTCGTCAGGCGGCAGGAAGCGGTTGAGCGGGATCAGCAGTGTCGAGGCGTCGAGCGCATCTGTGTCGTAGTGCTGGCGGAACACGCCACGCTCGGAAACGCCTCTGGCGAGGATGTCCTCGCGGATCTCGTCGGCCGTCTGCTGCCACTGTGCGGCCAGCTCATCCTCGCCCTCACGCTCGGCCAGCCGCGCCCCACGGTCGGCCGCGACCCAGCACATCAGCTTCGACGAGACGTAGTGCTTGGGCTCGCCACGGGCCTCCCAGATGCCCTGGTCGGGCTTGTCCCAGACCGCCAGTGCGCACTGCACCTGATCCTTGATCACACCCCACAGCCGCTGGGGGATGTGGCCGCCCGTCTTGGTGTGCAGATAGATCGAGTCGAGCACCGCCCCGTAGACGTCGTTCTGGCGCTGGTTGTAGGCGCCGTTGCCGATCCGCACGGGCCTAGCGCCCTCGTAGCCGCCCAGATCGTCCAGCGTCGACTCGGCCAGGTCCCGCTCGCCGCCGACCCCATACATGATCTGCAGGCTGCCGTCGTCGTTGCGCTCGAGGTCGGCGACGAACTGCATGAAGTCGTCGGCCTCCCAGTCGAAGCCCAGCGCGTGCAGGCCCCACAGCGTGAAGGTCGCGTCGCGCATCCAGCAGTAGCGGTAGTCCCAGTTGCGCTCGCCCTGCGGCGCCTCCGGCAGTGAGGTGGTGAGCGCGGCCACCATCGCGCCGGTGGGCGCGTAGGTGAGCCCTTTGAGCGTCAGGGCCGAGCGGTGCAGGTGCTCGCGCCAACGGTGATCCGGGAAGCGCCCGCCGGCCAGCCACTCGCGCCAGTAGTGCTCTGTGTAGAGCAGACGCTGCTCAGCGTCCTGGAGATCACTGGGGCCATCCAGGCCACGTCCCCAACCGAGCGCGACGTAGCGCTTCTCGCCCTCCACCAGGGTGTGACGGGCACGTGCGCGACTGCCCTCGATCCCTAGCCGCAGGTCGGAGTGCAGCGCGATCTGCTGACCGTCCGCGCTCTTGGCCTCGGCCACCCCCCAGTCGCCATCGGGCACCGTCCACTGTGCCGGGTCACGGCCGTAGTCGAACATCGGCTCGCAGATCACCTCCACCTGGACGCTGCCCTGCACGCACTCGATCACGCGCACCAGCATGTGGTCGGCGTCCTGGTCGGTCGGTGGCCGCGTGCGCCCGTACTCCTCGCCGTGCTGCTCACGCCAGGGTCCGATCGTCAGCCCGTCGCGCACGACCATCCAGCCCGATGGCGTCAGCCACGTGGTCTCGATCACCATCGTCCCCGGCACGTAGCGGACCGTCAGCGGCACCACCATGCCGTAGGGACCTACCCGGAAGGAGCCGGCGCGGCGGTCGAGCAGCGCCCCGAACATGGACGGCGCGTCAAAGCGGGGCACCCCCAACCACTCGATGCTGCCGTCGGGCGCCAGCAGCGCCCCGGTGTGGCAGTTTGAGAGAAAGGCGTAGTCGGCTATCGCCGGAAACGGCGAGCCGCCGGTCAGCGGCCGGTCATGCGGCGGGATCGGGATCGTCGGCGACACGGCTCGGCCGCTAAGACTACCTGGCCGTCCGAACGATCCGCGCCATTCTCCAGACGGCCAGCCGCACCCCGCCAACGTCAGCAGCAGCCCAGCCGGCCAGCGATGCGACGGCTCCGGCGACGCTCGCCGCCACTTCAGCGACCAGCTGGAGGTTGCGCTGGAGGTTGCCGCCCGACACGATCGGCCGGCTCGCGGTCAGCCTGGCGAGGGAGCCGGCCAGCCCGAGCGCCCCGATGATCGCGCAGCCGTGCAGCGGCTCGTCGGCTACAGCCGCGAGGATCAGGCTGTCTGTCGAGAGGACCGCTGCGCTCCTCCGCCTTGATGCTCCCCGACCGTACACCTGGCGTCGCTGGGCGGCAAGGCTGCCTCCCGGGCGCGTTCCCCTGGCAGACGAGGCAGGTCGGCACTCCGGTGGACGGGCGCCAGAAGGGCGTGGTGGCGCGGCGCGCATGCGGCCCGGCACCCGCAGACTCGTCTGGCTCGGGGGTCGTCGGGGTGGGCCGGGCTGGGGGCCGTCGGGGTGGGCCGGGCTGGGGGTCGGCGCGGTGGCGCACCCGGCCAGCGGGCCGGGTGCGACAGGCTACGTGTCGCCGTTGAAGTTCGGCAGGCCGGCGGCGCGCAGCCAGTCGCTGACGTGCACGTTCAGGACCTCGAACTGGCCGGTGAAGATGAGCACGCCCATGCCGACGAGGACCGCGCCGCCGAGGCCGATCACGACCGGGTAGTGGCGCTTGACGACGTTCAGGGCGGCGGTCACCTTGCCGAACGCGAGGCCCGTGACCAGGAACGGGACGCCCAGCCCGGCGCAGTAGATCGCGAGCAGGAAGGCGCCCTGGTAGGCGCTCGAGGAGGTGCCGGCGGCGCTCACGATCGCACCGAGGGTGGGGCCGCTGCAGGGCGTCCAGCAGATCGCAAAGGCGGCGCCGGTCAGCACCGGGCCAGAGCGGCCGGCGCGCTGGGTCAGCGCCGGCAGGTGCCATTCACGGGCGATCCGAGGGATCAGCGGGCTGGCGACGAAGATGACGCCCATGACGACGATCAGCGCGCCGCTGACGTCGCGGGCGGTCGTGCCGGTGAAGGCGCCGCGCAGCGCCTGCTGGCCGAGCAGGCCAAGGGCGATGTAGATCGCGGAGAAGCTGCCGATGAAGGCGAGCGTGGGGCCGATCACGCGGCGGGCCCTCAGCTCGGCGGTGTCGCTCACGCCCGCGACCGAGGAGATGTAGCCGGGAACCAGCGGCAACACGCAGGGCGAGAGGAAGCTGATGAGGCCGGCGCCGAACGCGACCGGGATGCCGATGCCTGCTGCTGGGTCCATTTTGCGGGGTTAGCGTAACTCGGGGGGGTTAATTTCGGGTGCTCGCGGCCTCCATTGTGTGTGCACACGGACAAACCGGACCTGTCGTTGCGGGCGGAGGGGCTGGCACGGCGATCGGAGGGGCCAAATACATCCCAGGGCATGTACTTGGCCCACGAGATCGCTGGGATTGCGCGGGCGCAGGGCGGCCACGTCACGCGTGAGCAGCTGCGCGCGCTGGGCCTCTCGCGGATGGCGATCGAGCACCGGGTCTCGCAGGGGTCGCTGATCCGCGTGCACCACGGGGTCTACGCTGTGGGTCGGCTTGCCACCACAGCCCAGGAGAGCGCCCACGCGGCACTCCTGGCCGCGGGCCCGCGGTCGGCACTGGCGCGCCGCAGCGCGCTGGCGCTGTGGCGGTCGGCGCGCGACTGGCCGGCGCCGCACGAGCTTGTGAGCTCCTGCGACGTGCGCGTCAAGGGGCTCGTGGTACGGCGCTCGCAGACGCTGATCGTGCGCGACATCCGCACCGTCCAGGGGCTGCGGGTGACGAGCCCGGCGCGCACAGCACTCGACCTCGCCCCGAGCTGCAGCGCACAAGAGCTCACACGGATCGTTGACGAGCTGCGCCACGGGTGCGGCCTGAGCGTGGCGGCGCTGCGGGACGTGGTGGCCCGCAACCGACGCCACCCGGGCGCAGGCGCGCTGCGCGAGCTGATCGGCGAGAGCCAGCGCGAGCCGGCACGTTCCGAGCTCGAGCGGGAGTTCATGCGCATGATCCGCCGCCACCGCCTGCCACTGCCCCGGCTCAACGTCTACGTGGGGGGCGAGCGGGTGGACGCCTACTTCCCCGAGCACGGCCTGGTCGTCGAGCTGGACGGGCGGCTCACGCACGGCTACGACTGGCGCCCGGCGTTCGAGGAGGACCGCCGCCGCGGAGTGGACGTGATGCTCCGCACCGGGCTGCCGACGCTCCGCTTCACATGGCGCCAGATCAAGCACCAGCAGGACGCCACGGCCGCCAAGCTCCGGGCGATCTTGGCTGCGCGACAGGCGCCGCTGAGGCATCCAGGCTGATCGTGGGCGCGCGCGGAGGAACGCGTGGCGGCCGAGACCGGCCCTGCCGCGCCCCAGCGTCAGCTCGCGGCGGCGGTCCCGGCGGCGGCGGTGCCCGCGGCGGCGGTTGCAGCTGGCACCGCCCGCCGCAACCGCGCGCTGTTGAAGACGACAAGCGCCGAGGAGAGCGCCATGGCTGCGCCGGCAAACAGCGGGTCGAGCAGACCGAGCGCCGCGACCGGGATGGCGACGAGGTTGTAGGCGAACGCCCAGACGAGGTTGCCGTGGATCGTGCGCAGCGTTCGGCGCGCGAGGCGGATCGCGGTCGGCGCGACGCGCAGGTCATCACGCAGGATCACCAGGTCGGCCGCGTTGATCGCCACATCGGTGCCCGACCCGATCGCCAGGCCGAGGTCGGCACTGGCCAGCGCGGCCGCATCGTTGACGCCGTCGCCGATCATCGCGACCCGCCGTCCCTGCTGCTGCAGCGAGCGGATCAAAGCGACCTTGTCAGCGGGCAGCGCCTCGGCGACCACCTCCTCGACGCCGATAGCAGCCGCCACGGCCTGCGCGGTTGCGTTGTTGTCGCCGGTCGCCAATATGCATCCCAGGCCGAGCGCGTGCAGTCGCGCGACGGCGTCAGCGGCAGACGGGCGGATCGCGTCGGCCAGCGCCAGAACGCCCAGCACGCGGTCGTCCTCGCGCACCGCGATGGCGGTGCGTCCCTGCCGCTCCCAGCCGTCGACGCTGGTCGCAAGCCCCGCCGGCAGCCCGGCCCCGGGGCGACCGACCGTGACCCGGCGGCCACCCACAAGCCCGTGCGCACCACTCCCCGGAACGGCGATGAAATCGCTCACCGTCGGCAGCTCGACACCGCGCTCGGTCGCCGCCGCCACGACCGCCCGCGCGAGGGGATGCTCGGAAGCGGCCTCGACCCCCGCGGCCAAAGCCAGCAGCCGCGCCTCCGCCACACCCGGAGCCGCCTGGACGCCGGCGAGCGCCATGCGCCCCTCGGTGACCGTTCCGGTCTTGTCCAGGACCACAGTGTCGATCGCGCGCGAAGCCTCGAGCGCGCCGTACCCCTTGAAGAAGATCCCGAGTCGCGCCCCGGCCCAGGTCGCGACCACCAGCGCGGCCGGGGTCGCCAGCCCAAGCGCACAGGGACACGCGACGATCAGCACCGCCAGTGCCGCGCTGATCGACGGGTCCGCGGCGTGCCCTCCAAACAGCCACGCCGCGAGCGTGCCGGCGGAGATCAGCATCACCGTCGGCACGAACACCGCTGAGACGCGGTCGGCCAGCCGCTGCACCGATGCCTTCTCGCTCTGCGCCCTGGCCACCAGCCGGAGCATCTGTCCGAGCTGCGTGTCAACGCCGACGCTGGTGGCGCGCACCACGAGCCGACCGTCGAGCGCCACGGTACCGCCCAGCACGCGGCCGCCGGGGACCGTCTCCTCAGGCAGCGACTCACCGGTCATCACACTGCGGTCCACCGCCGCGCGTCCGTCCACGACCTCGCCGTCGGTCGCGATCGTCTCACCAGGACGTACCACGAAGCGATCGCCGACGTGCAACTGGGAGAGCGCGACGCGGCGCTCGCCCCCCAGATCGTCGAGCACCGCCACATCCCGGGCCCCGACCGCTGCCAGGGCACGCAGCGCATTACCGCTGCGCCGGCGGGACCATGCCTCGAAGTAGCGCCCCGCCAGCAGGAAGGTCGCGACCCCGGCCGGCACGTCGAGGTAGAGCCCGCCACCGGAGCGGGCGCCGAGTCCACCCGCGCCGCCGTGGTGCACGCCCGAGTAGAGCACGAACATCGTGTAGAGGGACCAGGCGGTGGCCGCCACGATGCCCGCCGAGACGAGCGTGTCCATCGTCGTGGCAGCGTGCCGGGCGTTGCGAACCGCCGCCTCGTAGAAGGGCCAGGCCGCCCAGGTGACGACGGGTGCGGCCAAGAGCACCATCAGCCAGCGCCAGCCCGCCAGCCGTAGCGATGAGTCAAGCGAGAGCAGGATCGACAGGTCGCAGAGCGGCATGAACAGGATCGCCGCCACCACGAAGCGCCTTCGCAGCGAGCGCACCCGCGCATCGAGCTCTCGCGCCTGCACCTCGTGCTCCTCGGCAAGCGGGTCTGTCGCGAGGGCCGTGGCCGAGTAGCCGGCCGCCTCGACCTCCGCCAGGAGCCGCTCGAGCTCGAGCGGCTCCTCCAGCGTCACGAGCGCCTGCTCAGAGGCGAAGTTGACGCTCGCCCGCACACCCTCCAGCCGGTTCAGCCGGCGTTCGATCCGGGCGGCGCAAGCGCCGCAGGTCATGCCGCCGATCGCCAGCGAGAGCTCGCGGCCGGCCCCGGCACCGGGCTGGCGCCCAGCCCCAGCCCCGGGCTCGCGGCCGCCCCCAGCCCCGGGCTCTCGCCCGGCGCGCCCCCCGGCCACATGAGCCTCCTCGACGCTCATCGCGCCAGCACCATCGCCGCGAACATGTAGGCCATCGCGAAAGCCATGGTGGCGAGCGAAGCCCGCACGTCGGCGCCGCAGACCAGCGAGGGCGCGCCCTGACCGTCACGACCGCTGAGCGAGCGGCCGTCCACGCGACGGTCAGCTCCCGCGATCCAGAACACGCAGCCCGCCAGCGAGTAGCCCACGAGCACCCAGCTGAGCACAGGCAGCGTCTGGCCGAGCCACATGTAGACCATCGCCGCCAGCTCGGCGGCCGCGGCCAGCCACAGGAGGTTGGTGCGGCGGCCCTCCAGGACGCGGAAGAGCAGCAGCGCCAGCACTACCCCGGCCGCGTTTGCGAACAGCAGCTGCCAGACGACCGCGGGTATGGGGATGTGGTCGATCGCGGACGGCGCGAACATGGCCGCCATCCCGATCCCCATCAGCACGTGACCCGCATGCCACAGGCGGCTCTCACCCGGGATCGCGACGAGGTGGCGGGCGTGCGCGACGACCACCAGAATCAGCGCGCAGGTCCAGACCAGCGCGAGCCACGTGGGCATCAGGTGCATGCCGCCGGCCGCGACCGCCATCCCTCGATTGCTGTGGGCGCCGCCGCCGGCGAGCACCTGACCAACACCTGGCATCTTCATGGGTGAACCTGACCTGAGTGCGACGTGAGGACCCACCCCGCCCCGGACCGCCGGGATGCGTGACCTCCGGCTGCTGGTAGGTTGACGGGATGCTAGCGAAGCACGGTCGCCTCCCCGCCAGCGCCGACCTGCCGACGGACGCGCCCGCGGCCACGCCGTGACCGCGCGCCGAGCGCAGATCGCGCTGGGCGTCCTGTGGCTGCTGGCCGGACTGCTGCAGTTCCAGGGTTTCATGTACACGCACGCCTTCGTGCGGGAGGTGCTCGGCGTGAACGCCGACGGGCAGCCGGCGCCTCTGGCCGCGACGATCACCGGGCTCGTGGGCCTCTACGGACGCGACCTGCCGCTCTGGAACACGCTCGTGGGAGAGCTGCAGTGCGCGATCGGGCTCGGCCTGATCGTCAGCCGGCGCAGCGTCCGCCCGGCCCTGGCCGTCGGCTTCGTCTGGTGCCTGGTGGTCTGGACGGTGGGCGAGGGGCTCGGCGGGATCCTGACCGCGCAACCGCTCTCACCGCTGATGGGCGCGCCCGGCGCC
Organism: Solirubrobacterales bacterium; assembly: GCA_027449125.1. Lineage (GTDB taxonomy): Bacteria > Actinomycetota > Thermoleophilia > Solirubrobacterales > Solirubrobacteraceae > Palsa-465. The sequence continues at coordinate 37,977 of DAIDME010000106.1, forward strand.
GCGCTGATCTACGGTCTCGTCGGGCTGCTCGTCTGGCCTCGGGACGAGCGCGCGGAGCGATCATCAACGCGCCACCGGCCGCTCGCCAGCCGTGGCGGCCGCCTGATCTGGGCGGTGTTGTGGCTCGAGGCGGCGGCGCTGTGGTTGACCGGCGCCCAGGGCAGCCCCGCAGACCAGCTGCGCGCGATGGCCACCGCCGCCCCGGAGCCACTGGCAGGCTGGGACCGCGCGCTGGCAGGCGTCCTGCAGGGCGCCGGCGGCGCAGTCCCGCCGGCACTGGCGGCGGTCTCGGTGGCGGTCGGGCTCGGCGTCCTGACTCGCATGCGACCGGCGGCCCTGGCCGGCGGATCCCTGCTCGCACTCGCCTACTGGGTCTTCGGCCAGTCGCTGGGTGGCCCCTTCTGGACGGGCGCCTCGACCGACGTGAACTCAGGGCCGCTGTTCGTGCTGCTGGCCGCCTACCTGTCAGCCCCCTTACGGCTCCCCCAGCCATTGGCCGCCGGCACTCGTGCGAGCGCTGGCGGCGGTGCTACCGTCGCCCCGAGACCATGGCGCGAGCAACCGAGCCCTCCCGATGAAGCCGGCGGTACCAGGCTGGGGTAGCTGGAGCTTCGAGCCGGTGCTCTGGATCCTGCTGGTCGCGGCGACGATCTGGTACGTCTCGCTCGTGCGGCGCGCACGCGCCGCCGGGCACCCGGTCGGGATCAGGTACTGGGGGTTCTTCTACGGCGGCGAGTTGCTCGCGTTCCTGACGCTCTCCTCGCCGCTCAACACGATCGCGATCCACTGGCTGCTCTGGGCCCACATGGCTCAGCACACGCTGCTTGCCGACATTATTCCGCCGCTGGTGATCCTCGGGCTGCGGGACCCCGTGATCACCGCGGGCCTGTCGCCCAGCGCGCGTGCCTGGCTGGAGCGCCACCCTGGCGCGGGGCGCTTCTGGGCGCGGGCCACCAACCCGCTGGTCTGCGTGCCGGTCTGGTCGGCGACCGTGATCGGCTGGGCACTGCCCCCGATCTTTGACTTTGCCACCGCTCACCACGAGCTGCTGGAGCTCGAGCGAGTGATGCTGTTCGGTGCCGGCGTGCCGATGTGGTGGATGTTGATCTCACCGGTACCGAGCGCCAACACGCCGAGCGGCGTCAGCCGCCTCCTCTACCTCGCGGTCTCGCGTGGCGCCGGCGCGCTGGTCGGGCTGCCGCTGACGTTCTTCACATCCGCGCTCTACCCGCTGTACGTGTCGTTTCCGCGCGGCTTTGGCATCTCGCCACTCTCTGACCAGGAGCTGGCGGGCGCGACGATGTGTCTGGTCGAGTCCTTCGTCTTCGGCGTTGCGATGGCGGTCGTCTTCGTCGACGCGCTCAACCGCGAGGAGCGGGCCGCGCAGCTGCGCGACCAGGAGTACCTCACGCACTCGCGCTGACGGGCGCGGCGCGGAGCAAGCGGCGCAGAGCAAGCGGCGGGGCGCCGGGCGGGCGCATCGCGTGCCCGTATGTCGGCCAAACCGGACCACGGCCCGGTGGTAGCGTGCGGCCATGACCGAGACCGCACCCACCGTCCAGAACTTCATCGGCTCCGAGCACACGGCCGCCACGAGCGGCGAGACCGAGCCGATCTTCAACCCCTCCACCGGTGAGGTGATGGCTCACGCGCCGCTCTCCGGCGCTGAAGACGTCGACCGCGCGGTAGACGCCGCACAGCGCGCCTTCGCGGGCTGGTCCACCACCACGCCCAGCGAGCGGGCGCTCGCGCTCATCCGCCTGGCGGACGCGATCGAGGCCCACGGCGAGGAGCTGGCGACGCTCGAGGCAGACAACGCCGGCAAGCCGATCGCCGCCATGCGGGACGACGAGATCCCGTTCTGCGCCGACAACCTGCGCTTCTTCGCGGGGGCGGCGCGCACGCTTCAGGGTCCCACCGCCGGTGAGTTCCAGCCCGCGCGCACCTCCTTCATCCGGCGCGAGCCCGTAGGCGTGGTCGGGCAGATCGCCCCCTGGAACTACCCGCTGATGATGGCGATCTGGAAGATCGGCCCGGCGATCGCAGCCGGCAACACGGTCGTGCTCAAGCCGGCCGAGACCACTCCGCTCTCGACGCTGCGGCTCGCCGAGCTGGCCGCCGAGTTTCTGCCCAAGGGCGTCCTCAACGTGATCACCGGCCACGGCAGCCCGGCCGGCCAGGCGCTCGTCACCCACCCGCAGGTGGCGATGGTCAGCCTCACCGGCAGCGTCGAGACCGGCAAGTGGATCGCCAGGGCGGCCGCCGACACGCTCAAGAAGGTGCACCTCGAGCTCGGCGGCAAGGCGCCCGTGATCGTCTTTGACGACGTGGACCTGCCCGGCTCACTGGAGCAGATCGCCGCCTGCGGCTATTACAACGCAGGCCAGGACTGCACCGCGGCCACCCGCGTGCTGGCCGGCGCCTCCGTCTACGACGAGGTTGTGAGCGGCCTGGCCGAGCAGGCGCGCTCACTGGTCCTGGGCGACACCCGCTCGGAGCAGACGACGCTTGGCCCGATCAACTCGAGACGCCAGCGCGAGCGCGTCGAGGGCTTCCTCGAGCGCAGACCCGACCGCGCCGAGGTCGTGACCGGCGGGCGCGAGCCCGACCGCGCCGGCTTCTACCTCGAGCCGACCGTGGTCGCCGGCCTGGAGCAGTCAGACGAGATGATCCAGCGCGAGATCTTCGGCCCGGTGATCACGGTGCAGCGCTTCAGCGACGAGGCCCAGGCGGTCGCGTGGGCCAACGGCACCCCCTACGGCCTGGCCGCGAGCGTCTGGACACGCGACGTCGGCCGCGCGATGCGCGTCGCGAACGCGCTGCGCTTCGGCGCCGTGTGGATCAACAACCACATCACGATGGCCTCCGAGATGCCCCACGGCGGCTACAGGGAGTCCGGCTACGGCAAGGACATGTCGCTCTACGCGCTGGAGGACTACACCAACGTCAAGCACGTGATGGTGGCTCTGGACTAGAGGCTTGCCCTCCGGGGGCGGTCGCGCTTGACCGCCCCCGGTCCTGGCGTGCCGGTGCTCATCGGCTCGCGCACGAGCTCACGGGTTGCAGTGCCCACAGCAGCCGGGGTCGGCGCAGCGCAGCCCATCGGCGCGAGGCCGGCGCTCCGAGTGCCCGCAGCGCACGCAGCCGTGCAGCTCGTGGGCAACGAGCTCCGTTGGCTGGGCGCAGTGGCAGCAGGGCAGGCCGCGCTGGCGCTCGAGCAGACCGTGGCCCGGCGCCCCGCAGGCCGGACACAGTCGCGCCAGACGCTCGCCGAGCTGTGCGGCCAGGGCCGCGATCTCGCCCATGCGGGTCGGATTGAGGTGGGCGCGCATGTCGGTCTCGAGCCGCGCCCGGCCGTCGCCGGAGGCCGCGGCGCACTGGCGGATCGCGCGCTCGAGCAGGCTGACGTCGGTGACGCCTTTGAACAGCGGTCCGTCGTGCGCGCCGTTGACCCGCACCACCACGGCGTGTGACGGAAAGCCCACCCGCTCCAGGAAGGCGAGCGTGCGCCGATCGCTCGCGCGGGTCTCGATGTGGGCGAAGTTGGTGCGCTCGCTCGAGCGTTGCTCGACCAGCTCGATCCCGAGCTCGTCGTCGATGAACGCGAGCAGCTCGATGCCGGCCGGTATGAGAACCAGCTCGGGGTGCGGGCCGAAGCTGCCCTCCGAGGCGAGACCACGCGGCAGGTCGAGCGCCCGCATGCCAAGCCTCGCCTTGGCCAGCGCGGTATGCCTCGCTGTGCCCGGCCGGGGGACCTCACCGGTGAAGGTGCCGAGCGCGTCGGTGTCGACCGCCGCCACCACCACCCGCAATCCCGCCGTTGCCTGTAGCGCAGGTGCGATCAGCCGCTGCTTGCCGTGCATGGTCGCGAGCGCGACAGCCGCCCCGGCGTAGGGGTGCCGCGGCCCGCCGCCGGCCCTCAACGGTGCGCGCCTGCCGGCTCTGACCCCGCCGGGACCCATGGCTCCCAGCGACCGTCGGGGGCGCGCAGCTGCCAGGGCTGGTCGGGCTGCTCGCGGGCGGCCAGCGCGATCCAGCTGCCGCCCACGTACTGGCCGAGCAGGTCGCTCGAGGCGATCAGCGCGTCGATCCGCTCGAGCGGGGCCTCGACCACGAACAACGGCCGCATGGGCTCGTGGAACAGGGTCTCGCCGTGGGCGACGGACTGCCAGGGCAGCCCCAGCATCAGGTCGCCACCTGAGCCCTGCAGTACACCGACATCACCGAGCACGTTGTGCAGGGTCTTGTCGCCGGCGCCGAGGATCTCCGGGTCGACGCTCGAGAAGTAGTACTGAGCGCTGATCCACTGGACCACCAGCCCGGGGGCGGTGAGGATCGTCAAGAGCGCGCTTGCGTCCGGGTCGTTGCGCCACTCGTAGGAGTGCAGGAAGGTGCGGCAGCCGAGGTCGAGGCCGCTGACCGCGGCGCTGGGCGCGACGATGAAGGCGGCGTTGCGCGCGAGGCCCCACTCGGGCCTGACCTGCGCCCAGTCGCGCCCTCGCCGGCGCGGCGCGGCGCGGCCGGGCAGCAGCCGCGCCCGCTCCGCCGCAAGCGCCCTGCCAGCCGCCTCGAGGTCGGCCCGCACCGCGGTCAGATCGGCCTGCGGCATGACATCGATCAGGCTCACGGTGTCACTGGCGGTATCGTGCTCGGCCGCCACGAAACGCGTGCTGTCCGGGACGTTCAGGCCGTGCTCGCGGAGCCCGGCGCGCACCTGCCGGTCGTTGAGGATCATCGCCGCCAGCCGTGCGTTCTCGCCGCCGGCGTGGCCGCCGCAGGCGCCGCATTCGAGCGCCGCCCGGTAGGCGTTGTTGGTGACGGCACTCGTGTGTCCGACGATCAGGATCGTGGGCGCGAAGCGCCCGGTGAGACCGATCGTATGGAGGGTCTGCGCGGCCCAGGCCAGCTGCTGCTCGAGCGCCATGCCAGAGCGCAGCTCGAGCGGCGGTCGGGCGGGTGAAGAGCCAGCGGTGAGCCGCGGTGCGAAGGTCCGCACCGCGGCTGCGGCGGCTGCCAGCCAGCCGCTCGCCTCAGCCATGCTGTAGGGGGCGAGCGGGCTTGCCTTGGCGCTTGTGTGTGCCGCCGCGAGCGCCTGCGAGCGCCGCCGCCCGGCGAGCGCGCCGGCGGCCGTGGCGTCCTCGACCTCGGCGAGCACCGCGGTGGGCTCGAGTGGCCCGGGCAGGAGCCGCGTGGCGCCGGCGCTGTGCAGGTGCTCAAACACGACTGGCAAACCGAAGAACCCCGCCATCCCGAAGGTCTCCCAGCGACTCGGAGCGAGCGACTCCAGCGCGCGCCGCAGACCCTCAGAACGGGCATCGATACAGAAGATCGCCTGGGCCGCAGGCCTGCTCTCAGCCTGTGGGGGGCGGCCGGCACGAGCCGGCCGCCCCCCACGCGCGAGCTTGGCCAGCAACCGGTCGCGGTAGTGCCACTCATAGGCGTCCTGCCAGATCCAGGCGCGCTCGACAGCTGCCGTCGGCGCCGCTGCGGCGTCCATGGGGCGCTCGGCCCCGGCGAGCAGCCCGCCGAGCGCGAGGCCCCGCTCGCTTGCGGTGCGCCGCAGCGCCAGTGATTCGTAGCTGAGCCGCAGCGCGAGCAGATCGGGAGTCCCACCCGGCGCGTCACAGAGCTCGGGATGCTCGTCGCGCCAGCGGAAGTGGGCGGCGAAGCCGGGCGTGCGGCAGAGCTGCTCGAGCAGTTCCCGCTCGATGCGGGCGTCGGGGATTTCGAGCACGTCGAGCGCCCAGGCGATCGCCGCGAGCGGCTCGTCCCTGAGCAGGCGGGCTGCGCCAGTCCCGGCCAGCCGCCGCAGCGCCGGATCGTGCGCTGCCAGCGCCCGCCAGGCGGCAAACATGCCGTGCTCCCGACCCGGCATCGACCAGGCGGCCTGTGAGGAGCCACAGAAGGCGGAGCACCACTTCAGCACCTCGTGGTCCACCGCCGGCGCCAGCTGCGTCGCAAGCGTCGCGTCCACGCGGCCGCAGGCACCCAGCAGCGGGCGCGCCGGCGACTCCTGCTCTGCCGCGTTCAGGAGCGCGTCCAGCAGCAGCTCCTCGGCCCGCTCGCCGCCGCCCAGATCGGGCAGGCGCCGGCGTGCCGCGGCGTGCAGGTCGGCCCGCGTGATCCGGCCGTCCGCGTACGCCTGCCGGTACTGCGTGAGCGTCATGTGACCGCGCAGCCCGAGCAGCTCCCCGCCCCAGGCCACGGCCGATTCGAAGCCGAGCTCCTGCACCCCGGCCAGCGGGTTGACCGCGATCAGGTCGGTGATCGGCCAGGCCACGGGCAGCTTTGCGGCGGCGCCGGCCACGGCATCCGCCACCGACTCGGCGCGCGCATCCGTGCCCGGCGCGGTCGCCGCCGCCGCTCTCTGCGCGGCGGCGCTCACGCGGCCGCGCCCTGTTCGGTGAGACGTGCCGGCGCCTCCGCGGGCCGTCTGCGGAGGGTCGCCGCAGGCCACTGGCCCTGCCCCGTGACACGAGTGCTGCCGAGCTCGAGCAGACGCGGGTAGAGCCATCCGCGCAGGCCAGCGCCGGCGTCACCGGGCGCCCAGACCAGCACCTGCAGCGCGAGGAAGGCAATCGCGAGCGCGGGCAGCGTGAGCGCCAGCGGCAGCGTGTGCGAGCCTCGCGCTGCGATTTGCAGGTAGGCCGTGAGCGCCGCCAGCAGGCAGGTGTAGGCGGCGAGGGCCAGGGCTCCCATCGCGAACACGGCGGGCGCTGGCAACAGCGCGCGGCGCAGCAGCGAGGCGCCGACCGTGAGCGAGGCCGCCCAGGCGAAGCTGAGCGGCACGACCGCACCCGGCTCGGCCAGCGCCGCGTGCGCGATGCTCGCGAGCGCCGCGAGCATCGCGCACCCCAGCGCCGCCGCGAGTGCGATCAGCATGGCCGGGGTCGGGCGGGCGGCGCGCGTCGGCGCGGGCGCGGCGCGTTTGGCCGCTTGCGCCGCCACGGCCCCGTCGGCGGCCAGGAAGGCGCTCGCCTTGTAGAGCCCGTGACCGATCAGATGCACGATCGCGGCGGCGTAGGCGCCCAGTCCGCAGGCCATCAGCATGAAGCCCATCTGGGCGCTAGTTGACTGTGCGAGGCCGCCCTTGACGTCGGGCCGCGTGAGGCTGAGCGTGCTGGCGTAGAGCGCCGTCACCAGCCCGATCGTCACAGCCAGCGCCGGGCCGGCCGGGCCATCGGCGAAGACCGGCGCGCAGCGCACCAGCAGGAAGCCGCCGGCGTTGACGAGGCCCGCGTGCAGCATCGCCGAGGCGGGAGTCGGCGTGGTGACACTCGCCGCAAGCCAGGACTGCCCGGGCAGCTGGGCCGCGCGTGCGGCCGCCGCCAGCGTCAGCAGCACCGCCACGCAGGGGGCGGCCGGTAGCGCGACGACCAGCAGCGGCAGCTTGGCGTGGCTGAGCGCCACGGCCACGTGGTGGAGGTGGCTGAGCGACGCGTCGCCGGCGCTGTGCCAGATCAGCGCCCCGGCGCAGAGCAGCGCCGCGTCGCCGGCCAGCAGCACGCGGGCGGTGCGGCGCAGGCCCTCGCGGGCGAGCGGCAGTTGGCGGCGCTGGCCCACGACCGCCAGCAGGCCAAGCGTGGTCAGCTCCCAGCCGAGCAGCAGCAGCACCAGATGCGCGGCCGTGACGGTCAGCGCCACGGCGCTCGTCACGAGCGCCGTCGTGCGGATCAGACGGGGTTGCTCGGAGGCGCCGGACAGGTTGCGCAGGGCGAAGGCCTGGACCAGCGCGCTGACCCCGAGCACCAGCACCAGCATGGCCGCCGACAGGCGCCCGGCGGTCAGCGACAGCGGACCGGCCACGGACGTGGCAGGGGGTCCGATCAGTGCGCACACGACCAACGCGGCGGCGAGCGTGAGGGACAGTGAAACCCCCGCCAGGCAGATGCGACCGGTCAGCTCGCTCCGGCGCGTGAGGAGCTCCGCCAGCACGAGGCTCAGCGCGGGCAGCATCACGACCGCCCAGACCATCATCTGTCCACCCCTGCGACGCTGCGCGGATCCGCACCCATGCTGAACTCCTTTTAGCGAATTACAATATCGGAGACCAGATTAGCGAATTTCAATTCGTATGTCAACTTGCCGCTGTCGCACATTTGCCCTAGCCTTCGCGCGTGGGCGAGTGGACCTTCCTGACCAACCACGCGCATGTGCTGATGTGTGTCGCGCGTGATCCGGGCGTGCGGCTGCGCGAGGTGGCGGACGCCGTGGGCATAACCGAGCGCGCGGCCCAGAAGATCGTTGCCGACCTGGTCGCGGCGGGCTACCTGGAACGGCAGCGTGCCGGCCGGCGCAACCACTACGAGCTCAAGCGCGACATGCCGCTGCGCCACCCGATGGACCGTGAGCACCAGATCGGCGAGATCCTGCGCGTCTTCTCTGCGATCGAGCCGGAGCCCTAGACCGCCGCCATCAGGTCGGCAGCCGGCCCTCCTGGGCCAGCTTGTCGAGGTGGGCGGCGAGCGTCAGCTCGGCGACCGGACGCAGGGGCGGCGGGACCTCCGGCCAGGCCGCGTCGAGCAGCTCCTCGGGCGAGCGCAGGCCGGCCGCGAGGGCGTCGAGCAGCGCCTGCTCGCGGGCCTGGCGGTGCGCGATGTACTGGTCGAGCTTGGTCGCGGGGTCGCGCACGAGCGGGCCGTGGCCGGGGGCGATCAGCTCCAGGCGCAACGCACGCAGGCGCGCCAGGGCCCGCAGGTACTCGGCCAGCTGCGAGCCGATGAAGACGCTGCCCTCGCCGAGCACCGCGTCGCCCGTGAACGCCACGCCGTCTGCGACGAAGACCAGGTGGTCGGGGGCGTGGCCGGGCGTCGCGACCACCGTGAACGGCCCGATCTGGTCGCCGTCGCAGAGCAGCCTGGTGACGGTCCCGCGCGCAGCGGCGAGCGGGACCGGGGAGAAGCGGGCGACAAGCTCGGGGGCCGCCTGCGCGTGGTCTGCGTGGTCGTGGGTGAGCAGCACGGCGCCGAGGCCACCGCGTGCCTGCACCTCGGCGCTGATCGCGTCCAGGTGCGCCTCGAGCGCCGGGCCGGGATCGATCACCCAGGCCGGCCGGCGGCCAAAGATCCAGGTGTTGGTGCCGGTCAGCGTGAGCGGGCCGGGGTTGTCGGCGCGGATGCCGATGGCGTCCCGGTCGGGCAGCTCCAGGGCTGACATGGGCTCAGGATGACAGGATGGGGGCGTGGCGGACACCGAACATCAGCCCAACGCGGACGAGCTCGGGCTCACCGACGAGAAGGCCAGGCGGAACCTCAGGCACGGCCTGATCTCGCTCGGCGTGCTGGTCGCGCTGGCCGCCGGCCTGCTGCTGTCGGTGCCGAGCCTGCATGGCGTCGAGCACGAGATCCTGCGCATGCCGGTTCACCTGATCCTGATCGCGATCGGCCTGGAGATGCTCTCGTGCGCGAGCTACGTGGTCTGCTTTCTGCTGGTCTTCGACCGGGTGCCGCGGCGCTTCGGGGCGCGCGTGGCACTGAGCGAGCTGGCCTTCGGCGCGGCGGTCGCGCTGGGCGGTGCGAGCAGCATCGCCGTCGGCGCCTGGCTGCTGATCGAGCGCGGCGAACGGCCCGGTGAGGTCGCGGAGCGTTCGGCGGTGCTGTTCCTGCTGACCAGCGGGATCAACCTGATCACGCTGGCCGCGGCCGGCCTGGGCGTGTGGTTCGGGATCCTGCCGGGCGACCGCGACCCGCTGCTCAGCCTGGTGCCAGGTGCCGTGGGCGTCGTGGTGTTCTGCTCCTTCCTGGCACTGCCGACGGTCAGCGACCGCCTGATGGCCGGACGCAGCGGACGCTTCGCGAGCTGGGCGAACGCCAGCTCGGAGACGATCCGCCTGACCGCCAGGACCCTGTTCACGCCCGACTGGCGGCTGCTGGGCGCCTTCGGCTACCTGTGGTTCGACATCGCCGTCCTGTGGCTCGCCTTCAAGGCGCTCGGCCACACGCCGCCGCTGCCGACCGTCGTGCTCGCCTACCAGATCGGATACCTCTCGAACCTGATCCCGATCCCCGGCGGTATCGGCGTCCTGGACGGCAGCTTCGTCGGGCTGTTCGCGCTCTACGGGGTGCGTGGCACGCTCGCCGCCTCGGCGACGATCGTCTACCACGCGATCTCGCTCTGGGTTCCGGCGACCTGGGGAACCATCGCCTTCCTGCTGCTGCGGCGCAGTCGCCACGAGCCGATCCGGTGGCGCGGACTCACGCTCCGGCGACGGGCGGAATAGGCGGCCGGCAGCGGCCTGTCCCGGTACGCACTGCAACGCGCACGCCCGGACAGCGCTCTATCTTGTCCTGAATCGCAGAGCCAGCTTCACCCGGGTCGGTACTAGCGCTCATCCGCAGCGGCGCGGCCAGCACTCGCAACGACCTGGCCGAGCGTCTGGGCGTCGCTCGCTCGACCGTGGTCCAGCGGCTGGCCGTGCTGACAGCGGCACGACTCGTGCGGGTGGCGGGCGACGCGCAGTCAAGCGGCGGCAGGCCGGCATCGGTGTTCGCCTTCAACGAGGGGGCCGGCCTGGTCGTGGTCGGCGACCTGGGGCAGACGGGCTGCCACCTGGCGGTCTGCGACCTGGGCGCCCGGCCACTTGCCGAACACACCGCGCCGCTGCAGATCGAGCAGGGGCCTGAGGTCGTGATCAGCTGGGCCAAGGCGCGCTTCGCCGAGCTGCTTGCCGAGCTGGGACGTGGCTGGCAGGACGTGCTGGGTGTCGGGATCGGACTGCCCGGCCCCGTCGACTTCGACACCGGCCGCCCGGTCAGCCCACCGGCGATGCCCGCCTGGGATGGGGTCGACGTGCCCGCCATGTTCGCCGACGTCACCGACCGGCCGGTCCTGGTTGACAACGACGCGCGCATCATGGCGCTCGGTGAGCACCGCACCGCGAGGCGCGGCGACCGTCACATGATCTTCGTGAAGCTCGGCTCCGGCATCGGGGCGGGGCTGATCTCCTACGGCGAGGTCCTGCGCGGCGAGCGCGGGGCGGCGGGAGACATCGGCCACATCGTCGTCGACCCGGAGGCATCGGAAGTCTGCCGCTGCGGCAACGTCGGGTGCCTCGACGCGGTCGCCGGCGGCTGGGCGATAGCCCGGCGGCTGGGCGATCTGGCGCCGACCCCGCCGGACGTGGTGAGACTGGCGCGCGACGGCCAGCCGGAGGCGATGGCCGAGGTGAGGCGCAGCGGCCGGCTGGTGGGCGCCGCCGTGGCCAACGCCGTGAACCTGCTCAACCCGACCTCAGTGGTGATCGGCGGCAAGCTCGCCGAGGCTGACGAGCAGGTCTTTGCAGCCGTGCGCGAGGCGATCTACCGGCACGCCACGCCGGTGGCCTCGCGCCACCTGGAGATCGCGCTCACCGAGCTCTGGCACATGGCCGGCGTGATCGGCGCGGCGCACATGGTGATCGACCACGTGCTGGAGCCCGAGCGCGTGGGCGCCCTCGTCGAGCGCCGTCTGCGGGCCGCCTGAGCGGCGGTCAGGGTGCCCGCGGGGCGTCAGTCAGCCGTTGGCAGCCGCCGCCTGTGCGGCCAGGGCGGTGATCCTCGGCCAGTCGCCGGCGTCGATCAGCTCGGCCGTGACCATCCAGGAGCCACCGATGCAGATGACGTTCGGCAGCGCGAGGTAAGCGCCGGCGCGGTCCCGATCGATGCCACCGGTCGGGCAGAAGCTGACCTGCGGGAACGGCCCGGCCAACGCCCGGATCGCCTCGACCCCGCCGCTCGCCTGCGCCGGGAAGAACTTCATCGTGGTGATCCCGCGCTCCAGCAGCCGCAGGACCTCGCTCGCGGTCACCGCCCCCGGCAGGAAGGCGCCGCCGGCTTCCGCGGCGGCCGCCGCCAGCGCCTCCGTGCAGCCCGGCGAGACGATGAACCGCGCGCCCGCAGCGCGCGCCGCTCGCAGCTGCGCGGGCGTGTTGACCGTGCCCGCCCCAACCACGGCTTGCGGAAGCTCAGCCGCGATGCGCCTGATCGCCTCGATCCCCGCCTCGGTCCGCAGCGTCACCTCCAGAACAGGCAGGCCGCCTGCCACCAGCGCACGCGCCAACGGCACGGCGCTACCTGCATCGGCGATGGTGATCACCGGTACGACGCGGGTCGTACCGAGCAACTCCACGAAACTCTCGCTCACAGGGTGCTCCGCTTTCAGTTCGGGCGCACCGGTCAGACCTCCACGAGCTCGCGGATGTCCACTCTGGCCGACGCGTCCGGATAGGGTTCCTGCAGGGTAGTGAAGACGCTCGCGCCCGTGTCCGCACTGGAGACGGACATCCGGAAGAGGCTGAACAGCTCACGCCCGAGGCCCTCCTCACCGGCGCGCGGCGCCGGCACGGGCTCGCGCGACGCGAGGTCGACACCCAGAACGTCCAGCCGGCCCGAGCGCGCGTCCAGCCGGATGCGGTCACCATCGCGCAGGCGCGCCAGGGGCCCGCCGCAGGCCGCCTCCGGAGTGCAGTGGATTGCCGCGGCCACCTTCCCGGAGGCCCCTGACATACGACCGTCCGTCACGAGCGCCACGCGCAGGCCGCGACCCTGCATGACGCCGAGTGCCGGCGTCAGGCGATGGAGCTCGGGCATGCCGTTGGCGCGCGGTCCCTGGAAGCGGACGACCACGACCGCGTCCTCGTCGAGCGTGCCCGCGGCGAATGCGTCCAGGAAGGCCTGCTGGTCGTCGAACACACGGGCGGGCGCCTCGATCACGCGCTGCTCCGCGCTCACCGCCGAGACTTTGATCACGGCCCGCCCGAGCGTGCCCTCGATCACGCGGATGCCGCCGTCACGCGCGAAGGGCTCATCGGCGGCGCGCAGCACCGCAGGGTCGACCTGACCCGCAGGCGACGCCGGCAGCCAGCGCAGCTCACCGCCGACCAGCTCCGGCGCCTGCGTGTAGCGGCTCAGACCGTGGCCGGCGACGGTGGGCACGTCCTCGTGCAGCAACCCGGCATCGAGCAGCGCCGAGATCAGGCTGGCGGTTCCACCGGCCCGCTGGAAGTCGTTGATGTCCGCCTTGCCGTTCGGGTAGATGCGGGCGAGCAGCGGCACCAGGCCGGAGAGCTCGGCGAAGTCCTGCCAGGTGAGGGCGATGCCGGCTGCGGCGGCCATGGCAACCAGGTGCATGGTGTGGTTCGTCGAGCCGCCGGTCGCAAGCAGCGCCACCACTGCGTTCACGATCGCACGCTCGTCGACGATCCGACCAACCGGCGCATGTTCCTCGGGGTCGGCGAGCGCGACGATCCGGCGGCCCGCCGCCTGCGTCAGCGAGCGCCGCAACGCGGTCCCGGAGGCGACGAAGCTGGCGCCCGGCAGATGCAGTCCCAGGGCCTCCATCAGCAGCTGGTTGGTGTTGGCCGTCCCGTAGAAGGTGCAGGTTCCGGGTGCGTGATAGGAGCGCATCTCCGTATCGAGCAACGCCGCGGCGCCGACCTCGCCCCGTGCGTGGCGTTCGCGCGCGCTCGCCTTTTCGGCGTTCGGCATCCCCGACGGCATCGGCCCGCCCGGGACGAAGATGCACGGCAGGTGCCCGAAGCTGAGCGCGCCGATCACCAGGCCCGGGACGATCTTGTCGCAGACGCCGAGCAGCAGCGCGGCGTCGAACATGTCGTGCGCCAGGGCCACAGCGGTCGCCATCGCCACCACATCCCGGCTGAACAGTGACAGCTCCATGCCCTCGCGCCCCTGGGTGATGCCATCACACATCGCCGGCACGCCGCCCGCGAACTGGGCGACGCCGCCCGCGCGCAGGATCTCCTTCTTGAGCAGCGCCGGATAGCGGTCAAGCGGCTGGTGCGCCGAGAGCATGTCGTTGTAGGCGGATACGATCGCGACGTTGGGCACCTCACGCCGAGCGAGCAGCTCCTTTTCGTCGGCGCCGCAGGCTGCAACTCCGTGCGCGAGGTTCGCGCAGCCTGAGCGTCCCCGTGGGCGACCGTGGAGGCGGTCCTGCTCGATGCGGCGGTCAATGCGGTCGAGGTATGCCCGCCGGCTCTCACGGCTGCGGCGAGCGATCCGGTCGGTGACCTCGGCTACCGCCAGGTGGACGTCACGGGAGGGTCGGGCTGTTGGCCGGTTGTGCATGTTGCGAGCTATATCTAATTCGAGTTATGCTTGTCAAGCATCAAAAGTGTTAAAGACCTACCGGAGAGGAGCTGGTGTTCAGTGGGAGGACTGCGATGAGCGCGGCGCTCGAGGATCGGGCGAGGTTCGGGCAGGACGACTGCGCGACCGTGGTGCTGGCCAGCTTCGCCTGCCGCAGCTGCCTGACCGCACCGGACCTGGTCACCCTGACCGGCACGCCGGGCGAGCGGATGGCGACCAGCGAGTGCCCCGCTTGTGGGGCGCTGAACCGCGTCCGAATGAGCGACACGCAGGCTTTCAAGCTGTGGACGCTGCAACGAGGCAACACCTTCGTGCACTTCGCGCCCCAGTACTGGTAGCGGCGACGCCGCCGCGGCGGACAGCAGGCCCAGTTCAGCTAGTCTGGCGACGATGGCGCAGATAACGATCGCGAGCGGCCTGCCGTTCGAGTACGAGACGTTCGGGAACAGCGTCGATCCACCCGTGCTGATGGTGATGGGGTTCGGCTCGCAGCTGGTCTCCTGGCCGCGCGAGTTCTGCGCGCAGCTGGCCGCCGCCGGACGCAACGTGATCGCCTTTGACAACCGCGACTGCGGTCTGTCCGCAAAGCTCGACGGCAACGAGCCGCCGCTCGAGCAGATCGGGCTCGCGGCGGCTGCGGGCGACTTCCAGCGCGCCCGTGCGCTGGCGCCCTACACCTTCAGCGACATGAGCGACGACGGCTTCGGACTCCTGGATGCGCTCGGCATGGAGCGCGCCCACGTGGTCGGCGTCTCGATGGGCGGCATGATCGCCCAGACGATGGCGATCGAGCATCCCGAGCGGGTGCTGAGCCTGACCTCGATCATGTCGCACACCGGCGAGCCCGCTTACGGGCAGTCAACGCCCGAAGCGCGTGCGGCACTCCTCGCGCCGGAGCCCGAGGGCCGTGACGCGTACATCGAATCGGCTGCAACCTGGCTGACCTGGCACTCTCGACGCTACCCGGAGCTGGAGCAGACGCGCGCGATCGCAGCCGAGACATACGACCGCGGCCTCTGCCCGGCGGGCACGCGCCGTCAGCTTGCGGCGATGCTGGCCAGCGGGCCGCGCGCCGAGGGGCTGCGGCGGCTGCGCTTGCCGACCCTGGTCATCCACGGCCTGGATGACACGCTGATCGCCCCGAGCGGCGGCGAACGCACGGCCGAGCTGGTCCCGGGAGCGAAGTTGTTGATGCTCGCGGACATGGGCCACGACCGCCCACGGCCGTTGTGGCCCGCGCTCTGCGACGCGATCGCGGAGCACACCGCCTCGACTTGAGCGGCGCCGCCGCCGCGCTCAGCCGGCCAGCACGGGCACCAGCTGCGCAGCCCCCGCCTGAGCCTGCGCCTTCGCCGCGTACATGCGCTTGTCAGCGCGATCGAGCCAGGACCCGAGCCGCTCTCCCTCGCGGCGCTCCGCGACGCCGAAGGACCATACCGAGGCGCTCTGGCCCCGCAGGCCGGCCGCCCACCCCTCGGCGTCCGCGGCCGTGAGCCCCGGCAGGACCGCGACGAACTCGTCGCCGCCGACGCGGGCGACGAGATCCACCGCACGCGCGGCGGTCTGTAGCTCGGTCGCAAAGCCTGCGAGCAGCCGGTCGCCGGCGACGTGGCCGCGCTGGTCGTTGACCTGCTTGAGGCCGTCGACGTCGATCACCACAAGGCTCGCAGCGCCCGCGCCACGCCGCCCGTCGAGGATCTCGGCTGCCGCCTGGTCGAGGCCACGGCGGTTCAGCAGTCCGGTCAGCTGGTCGTGACGAGCCTCGTGGCGCAGGTTCGCGAGCATCTGGGAGAGCAGCACCGAGAGGACCACCGACGTAGCCAGCACCGGCAGCGACTCCGCCAGCACGCGCAGGTGCTGTGGGTTGAGCCCGGTTGCGGCGCAGATCACCCCGAGCTCCAGCAGGTAGGTCAGCGTGACCACTCGCGAGCGAAAGAACCCGGTGGCCCAGATCCCGACCCACACGAGACCGAAGCCGGCGAGCAGGCCGGCCTGCTCGCCGTGCCCGACCGCCATTATGAGGCCCGCTACCAGCACGGTGGCCGTTGCCAGCGCCAGCAGCGCACCGTCGCCGACCCTCGACCCCAACAGGACCAGCACGACCGCGACCAGCCCCAGCAAGCCGCCGCACGTCGCACACACGACGGGCGACGTGGTGACGTAGTGGGGCAGCGCCGCCATCACGGCGACGCTGACCGCGAAGGTGCCCTGCACCAGCGCTAGCGTCCAGGTCTTTGGCGACAGGAACCTGGGCAACGAGGTCTTGGCGGTTACGGCAACCGAATTCATATCCATACTCCGGTCCATCATCCGGGTCCATCAGCTCTACACGACGGCGGTCATCACTCCGCGACGCGGAACGCATCGGCAATTCGGACCCCGGCCTTGAGCGCTGGCCGCGGGCCGATCAGCCGGCGACGTAGGCCGTGACGGACGCCGAGCGCACGACACCCGCGCCGCTGACAGCCGTCGCCGTGTAGGTGATCTTCTCGACCGCCGCGCCGCGCCGCACGTGCACACGCAGCCGACAGGACACGATTCCGGAGACGCGATCGCTGGCGACGCAGCGCGCCCGCGCAACCGCCCGGTAGTGACCACCTCTGCGTACGCCGGCGACGCGCACGCGCGGTGCGCCCAGGTCCATGCGGATGTGGCGCACGGTGACGCTCGCGCCGGTGCCGGCCGTGGTGCGGATCCTCCGCGTGAGCGTGGCGTCCCGCACGCTGTGTCGTAACACAACAGGCTTGGGACAGCCGCCGACGATCACCGACCCGGCCCGGTTGCAGACGAATCTCACCGTGAGCACGGTGTGCCACCAGCCGCGGCGGTTGCGGTGGGCGCGGCTGCTTAGCACAGCGCGGATCGTCGGCTTGGTGACGAACGCATCCTCGACGGTCGGGCCGGTCACCGTCTGCGAGGCAGACGAGCCGGCGTAGCCCGCGGAGCCCGCGTAGGTGGCGGTGATCGTCTCCGTCGTATCCGCCGGTACGGTGTAGGCCAGCGTGGCAACACCGGCCGAAAGCGCGACCGACCCAAGCAGCCTGCCCTCCACCGAGAACACGACCTCGCCGGACGGCGTACCGTCGCTCGGCGCGGTCGCCGTCACCTGCGCGGCGAGGCTCGCGGGGCCGACCGTCAGCACCGCGGTCGTGCCGGCCTGGGCGACAGGGATCGTCTGCTGGGCCTGAGCGGGTCCGTACCCGGTGCTGCCGCCGGTGCCGGGCACATCGGCGTCGATCACGCAGCTGCCCGCGTTCACGAACGAGACCACGCCCGCCTCAAGCACGCAGGCGCCGTTGGTGGTGGCCGGGTCGACCGCGAAGCTCACGGACTCGCCCGAGGGGTTCGCCGCCGCCGTGGGCGTGTAGGTCGGCCCGCCAACAACGGCATCGGTCGGCGGCGAGGATGTGAACTGGACTGTCTGCGGTGTCAGCGTCCGTGGCAGCGCCCGTTCACGGACGGCCACCGCGCTCGCGCCGGCGGTGGCGCTGAGCGCCGCGCCCGCCACGCTCGCGGCGAGGGTGAACACCAGAAGTGTGCGCGCCGGCGGCAGCTTCCACATAAGCGGTCATCCCCTGGGCGCCGCCGGACGCGGCGCCTGGTAGCGGAGCAGCGTAGCGGAGCACGGCCAGCGCGGCGAGCGCTGGGCGGATGGTTGCGGCGCCGTCGCGGCCCGTCAACAGCGAGCGGAGCACAGCTGCGGTCAGCCTGCCGGCGGCCGGCTGGCGCCAGGGGCCGCCAGCGCGGCGATCAGCTCCGCTTCGCGCGCGGCCGACAGGCCGGCCCGGCGCGGCCGGGTCAACCCCAGCTGGCGTTCCCAGGCCAGCGTGTCGGTGATGGTCTCCGCTGGCGGCCGGCGCTTCAGGCCCGCGCCGAGAGCGCGGCTGCCGTCGCGAGCACAGAAGCCTCGCCACTGCGGGTCGGCCAGCCAAAGCGCCAGTGACTCCTCCCCCATGAACTCCCCGACGCCGTGCTGCAGGAGCCAGCCGTGCGGGGCGCGCACGAGCGGCCCCGAGTGCCCGCCGATCCGGCGCGAGAGCTCGACCCAGGCGGCGAGCGTGAGCCGTTCGCCGACCACGTCGTAGGTACCGCATTCACCTCTGGCGGCGCAAACGAGCAGCCAGCTCGCGAGGTCGCGAACGTCGATCGCCTGCACGGATGCGCGGTCGCCGTCGTCAGGCACGAGCATCGCGGCGCCGCCGTCGCGTGCCGCCCTGGCAACCCAGTAGCCACCACGGTCGCTCGGGTCACCGGGGCCGGCTATCAGGCCCGAGCGCGCGATCAGCAGGCCAGCCTCACCGGCGGCGCGACAGGCGAGCTCACAGGCGACCTTGGCCTCGCCGTAGAGCTCAGCCCCGGCCCGATCCTCATCGGTCGGAGCGAGCAGAGCCGCGGTCTCGTCCGCCCCGATCGCGGCGTGTGACGCGTAGACGCTGCCGGAGGAGACGTAGATCCAGTGCCGGGCGCGATCACGCAGCGCCGCGAGGGCGGTGCGTACCATCCGGGGCTGCCAGCTGAGCTCCACCACCGCGTCCCAGTGCTCCTCGCGCACCGCGTCGTAGGCGTCCGGCTCAAACCGGTCGGCCCGGACCAGCCGCGCGCCCGCCGCCGCCGGGCCGCTCACGCCGCGGGCCAGGCAGGTCACGGAGTGACCCTGCGCCAGTGCTTGACTGGAGATCTCGCGCCCGAGCCAGGCCGTCCCGCCGAGCACCAGGAGCTTGAGCTGCGAGCCGGCCGCCACGCGGCAGATCGTAGCGACCCTGAAAGCCGGCGGATTTTCGCTCAAATTGCGCGAAGTGGCCCTGTGCCCGCTTGCGTTAGAAGCACCGCCTCGCATAGATTTGACGCAGCGGTTCGGGAGGGAGCAATGTCCGCGAAAGCCAAGCGAGACGGCTCCCGACGGCGAGCGACAGAGCTTTTTCCGCGCGCAGGCTACGCGCGTGAGCAGGCACGGTCATCGCCCCCGAGCCGCTTTTCGTCCCGCGAGGGACTCAGCGCCGCAACTCAGGCCGCGGCGGCGCGGCTGCGGTCCGCGCTGACGACCACCCGGTCGCGCCCGGTCGCCTTGGCCTCGTAGAGAGCGCGGTCGGCGCGCGCAAACCAGGCGTCGGCGGCCTCGCCGGCGAGCGCCTCCGCGACCCCGGCGCTCACCGTGGCCGCCGTTCCGCAGCTTTGCCCGTCCCCTGCCAGCGACCGCACGGCGGCGAGGAACCGCTCAGCGAGCCTGGTCGCGTCGTCGAGCGCTGCGTCGCGCAGGATGACCGCGAACTCGTCGCCGCCAAGTCGTGTGACGACATCGGCGCGCCGCGGAAAGCAGCGGGCGAGCGCACCCGCAACCGACGCGAGCGTCAGATCGCCGCAGGCATGCCCTTGCGCGTCGTTGATCTGCTTGAAACCGTCGATGTCGACCAGCACGAGGCTCGCCGGCTCGCCCGCGAGCGTGTGGACCTGCAGCACCCGCGGCAGCTCGCGCTGGAACACACCGCGGTTGCAGAGCTTCGTCAGCGGATCGATGTCGGCCTCGCGGCGGGTGTCCTCCAGCTCAACGGTCAGCCGATCGACGCGCTGACCGAGCTCGCGTGCGAGCTCCAGCTGGCGGGCGCTGCGCTCGTTGATCAGCTCGGTGAGCCGCTGCACGCTCTCGAGCGCAAGCGCTTTGAGCTCCGCCGCCGGAGCGTCGGCCGCAGCCCGCAGGCGCGCCAGCTGGCCGGCGGCCTCGGAATCGGCGGCGCTGTCGCCGATGAGCGCCCGGGAGAAGCGCTCGACGACCAGCCAGACAGCGTCCTGGAGCTCGCCGATCGCCTGCGATGTGCTGGCCCGGTCCGCGCGCACGTGTGCGACCACATGCCGGCACAGTCCGTCCCAGTCGCGGTCCCGGACGAGCAGTTCCGGTGCGCCCGGCGGTGGCGCGAGGACGAGGACGTGTCGGGCCCACGCTTCCAGCTCGCCTGCCGCCTCGGAGTCGGCGCTCGCGGCATCCCGCAGCGCTCGCAGGATCGCGGCCACGGCATCCAGCGCCGCATGCGGAGCCTGCTCGGAGTGTGGCCGCGCAGGCTCCTCCTCCAGCGGACCCGCCGTGGCCGCCGGTTCCGTGACCGCGAGATCGACCTCGACGAGGCTGGAACGTCGCAGATTCATCGTTGGTTGGATCGTCACGACGCAGATTTACTTGAGCCTTGACGGCTACGGCCTCCAGCACCGATCGCGTGCCCACGCTCGCCGCGGCCCGCACACAGCCACGCCCCGCGGATGATCCCGGTTGCCTGCGCAAGAACCGCGCGACCTGGGTACGCTGGGGACGCGCCCGTCGCGCCGACCCCGTCGGGCTCACGATTCCGCTTGGCGTGGGGCGGCTCACGCCGATACGCGCAGTGCCGAAGACCAATGGATCAAGACCTCTCTCCGCAACCTGACCAGGGTCTCATCGAGCCTGGCGCGCCCGCGCTCGACCTCGACCGCGATGGCTTCGAGGCTGTCCCGCTCGTCACGCCACCGGCACCACCCTCGCCCGCTCGCAAGACGACCGCCAAAGCACGGGCGGTCGCGGAGCTGGTGGTGACGGTCGCCGTGGCGGGAATCTTCGCGCTGCTGATCCAGGCCTTTCTGGTCAAGCCGTACAAGATCCCGAGCGGGTCGATGATCCCGACGCTGATGATCGGTCAGCGGATCCTGGTCGACCGCCTTGCCACCCACCCGACGCTCGGCGAGGTGGTGGTCTTCCATCCGCCCAAGGGTGCGCTGGTCGGCGCTGACGGCGTCTGCGGCAACGCCCACCAGGGCTACGGCCACCGGCAGCCCTGCGACCGTGACTCAGGCGGCCCGTCGTCACAGACCTATGTCAAGCGGGTCGTCGGCCTGCCCGGCGACCACCTGAAGATCATCGACGGCTACGTCTACCTCAACGGCAAGCGTGAGAGCTTCGGCTACCACCCCAGGGCGGACGCCCACATCAACGGGTTCGTGGCCTGCAGCCCCGCGGAGGCCTCGTACTGCAACTTCCCGCAGACGATCACGGTGCCCAAGGGCTACTACTACATGATGGGCAACAACCGCGGTGTCTCCGATGACAGCCGCTACTGGGGCCCGGTGCCGCAGTCCTCGATCATCGGCACCGCGTTCTTCACCTACTGGCCGCTCGGCCGCATCGGCACGCTCTGACCGGCCGCGCTAGTCGATGAAGCCGCCCGACTGATGCGCCCACAGCTGCGCGTAGGTGCCGCCGTGGGCGAGCAGCTCTTGGTGCGTGCCGGAGTCGGTGATCGCACCGGCCTCTACCACGACGATGCGATCCAGCCGCGCGATGGTGGCGAGGCGGTGGGCGACCACCAGCGAGGTGCAGTTCGCCATCAGCGACCAGAGCGCCTCCTGCACCAGCTGCTCGGAGGCTGAGTCGAGCGCGCTCGTGGCCTCGTCGAGGATCAGGATCGGGGCGTGCTTGAGCATCGCCTGTGCGATCGCCACGCGCTGGCGCTGGCCGCCCGACAGCTTCAGGCCGCGCTCGCCGACGACCGTCCGGTAGCCGTCCGGCAGGTCGGCGACGAACTCGTGCACGTGGGCGGCGCGGCTGACCTCGACGATCCGGTCCATCTCCGGCTCGCCCTCCTGACCGAGCCAGATGTTCTCGGCGATCGAGCGGTGAAGCATCTGCGGGTCCTGGGGGACATAGGAGACGCGGCTGCGCAGCGAACGCTGAGTGACCGTGTGGATCGCCTGTCCGTCGATCTGGATCTCACCGCCGGTCACGTCCATGAAGCGCAGCACCAGCCGCGTGAGCGTGGACTTGCCACCGCCCGAAGGCCCTACGACGCCGACGCGCTCTCCCGGCGCGATCACCAGATCGAGGCCCTCGATCAGTGGCTGCTCCTTGATGTAGGAGAAGGAGACAGCGCGGAAGGCGATCTCACCGCGGCTCACCTCGAGCTCGCGCGCGCCGGACGCGTCCACGACCTCTGGTTCAGAGTCCACCAGCGCCACCAGCTTCGCGCCGCGTCCGAGCGCGCGTGAGAGCGAGCGGACGGTCTGGAAGCTCTGGATCACGGAGTCGGCGATCTGCGAGGTGTAGAACAGGATCAGGTAGACGGTCGCCGCGGAGACGTCGTGGTGCAGCGCGAGCACGACGCCGATGAACAGCGCCCCCCAGCTCATCGAGTTGATGATCGATGACATCCAGGTGCGGGTGACGGTGAACGCTCGGCGAGCGCCGAGGTCGGCGGCGACCGAGCGCCACAGCTTCTCCGAGAGGGTCGCGCGCTCGAGCCCTTCGCCGCTCTGCGCCTTGACCGTGGAGATGTTGCGGATCACGTCAAAGGCCACACCCTCGGCCTCGTTGTGAGCGGCGGAGAAGCGTGCCGACGCTTCGGTCACCGGCTTTGAGCGGATCACCACCAGCCACACGAACAGCGCCGTGAAAACGGCGACCGTGAGGCCGACCGGCCAGGCGACCACCAGCAGCACCACGATCCCCGCAGACACGCCGACGACGATCCGCAGCATCCCCCAGGTGAGCTCGTCAATCGACTGCATGAGCGCCCAGGAGAAGGTGGACAGGGTCGATGAGACCTCGCCGGAGGGATGGTCGACGTGCCAGCCGTAGCTCAGGTCGAGCAGGCGGTCGAAGGCGACTCGCACCGAGTTGGAGAACGCCTTGGTGCAGCCCTCCCACTCCAGCCAGCCGGCAAGCCGGAAGCAGACCGTGCCGACCAGCAAGAGGCCAGCGTAGGCGAGCACGATCGGGCCGAAGGTCGGCCACAGCCGCGAGTGCGGCGTGAGCTCGATGATCCGCTCGAGCGCGTCGGCGAACACCAGTGGCGTGGCCACGCTCTCGACCAGCACGCCCAGCACCATGCAGACGGCGCCGCCGATCAAAAGCCGCGCGTACGGGCGTGAGACGTCCGCGCAGAAGCGCAGGGTCGCGCGATGACTCGCTCTGGCCTCCAGCGCCGGCACGACCGATCAGGCGAGGCCCAGCCGCGCGCAGACCAGTGGCGCGGCCGGCGCCACCTCTGCCGAGAGCTGCGGCAGGAGCACCGCCCACCCTGGCTGCAGGGCGACCGCCTGCCGCACGAGCTCCAGGCCACGATCGACCGCACCGGTCTGGACGGCCCCGAGACCGGCCCAGAAGAGCAGCTCGTGGTTACCCGGAGCGAGCGCGAACGCCCGCTCGTAGAGCGCCGCCGCCTGATCGTGGCGCCCTTCCCCGGTGAGCTCGTCGCCACGGCTTGCGAGCTCGTAGGCCTGATGCAGCTCGTAGAGCCGGCGCAGCTCGACGAGCGGCTCGGGGTGATCCTCGACGTGCAGCCTGACATCCGCCTGCCAGCGCTCGCCTGTCGCCGGCACCACCAGGAGCGCCGCCGACTGGCGACCGCGGACGTCGCCACCGGCGGCCTCGGCGGCGTCGAGCGCCGCGAGCAGGCGGCTGGCCAGCGGGCCAGCCGCCGTGGTGAAGACCTCCAGCATCCGCGGCCACACCTCGGAGCTGGCCATGATGTTGGCCTGGCAGGAGACCTGCTCGCCGGTCACGTGCCCGGCATGGGTCATGCAGCTCTCACCGGTGTGCGCGGCCACGCCTCCGTTTGCGTCGACGATCGCCAGCTGGCGGCTCGCCGCGCCCGGGTCGGCCGCGATCAGCTGCTCGAGCGCCTCACGCGCACTCGCCCCGGCGGCCAGCAGCTCGAGCGCGTCGGGGCCGTGGGCGACGCGCACATTCGCCTGGGTGGCGACCGCGCCCACCCCCGGGCGCGCCCACGGCACCGTCGGGCCGACGGCGAACCAGTGCGACTGCACGGCAACGCCGAGCTCTCCGGTCTGCGGGTCGCGGGCGACGATCGAATAGGTCACGCCTCCTATCGTAGGCGCCCGCCGCAACGGGTGGGCGCCCGGGCCGGCTCGGACAATGTCCGGGTGCGTGAGGCGACGCTCACGACGAGCCGCATTCACCCTGGCAGCGCACCGCAAGCAACGCGACATCGTCCTCGAGCGGCCCGTCGTTGAGCGCCTCCACGTGGTCCAGCAGGCCGTCTGGAACCAGGTCCCAGGTCGCGTCGGGGCCGGCTCCCGCGAGCAGGCCGATCAGCCCGTCGATCCCGAGCCGCGCGCCGCGGGACACGACGCGCCCCTCATAGATCCCGTCGGAGTAGAGCAGCAGCGTCCACTGCCCGCCGAGCCGGATCTCATGCAGGTCCCAGCGCGGCGGCAGGCCGATGCCGAGCGGTGGCCCCCCTCCGTGTTCGGTCAGCGGGCTCACACCTTCCGCGGTGGCGATCAGCGGCGGCGGGTGCCCTGCGAGCGCGAGGCTGGCCGTACCCAGGTTGAGGTCCAGCTCGATACTGGCGAGCGTCGCGTATACGTGCTCGGCGTGGCGCTCCTGGTTTGTGAGACGGTCGAGCGTCTCCAACAGCTGCAGCTGCCCGACCCCCGCGAAGATCAGGGTCCGCCATGCGATGCGAAGCTGTACGCCGAGCGCGGCCTCGTCCGGACCGTGGCCGCACACGTCACCCAGGACCACCTGGAGCCGCGCCGGCGAGCTCTGGACGACATCGAAGAAGTCGCCGCCCAGCACCTGCCTGCGGTCACCGGGGCGGTAGCCGGAGCGCACCTGGACCCGCGGGTCGTCGAGCAGGAACCGCGGCATCAGGCCACGCTGCACGCGACTCGCCTCGGCGCTCTGGTAGCGCAGCATCGCGAGCTCGCGGGCGTACCGCTCGGCCCGCTTGCGCTGGACCGAGTGCCGGATCGCACGGGCGAGCGAATGCCCAGGGCTCGTCTGCCGCCACACATAGTCCTGCGCGCCCGCGCTGAGCGCCGCGACACCAGCGCTCTCATCTCCGTCGGCCACCAGCATCACCACAGGCAGGTCCGGGTTGCCCGAGCGGATCTGCGCCAACGTGTCCATGCTGGAGGCATGTGGCCCGTCGGCAGCCAGCAGCACGCAGTCGGCCCCTTCGCCGAGCGCCGGGCCGGCGTCAGCCGCGCTGGCCATGATCGCGACGCGCAGGCGGGGCCAGACGGCCCGGAGGCGTCCGACCAGCGCCTGCGCCTGCGCTTCGTCGGCATCGATCAGCACCAGTTGCTCGGGGTCACCCGACCGCCGGGCTGACACCTCTGTGCGTGATCTCATGTTGCTAACCCCCGTCTCTGGTCAGCCGCGCTCCGCTTGCCCTGTTGGCGAACGCGGCGCTTGGATGCGGTTGCCGCCAACGGCGGAACTTTCCGCTCGCCCGCGCGTTCAAACGGTGACGGTACAGGCGGAAAGCTGCCGCGCGTGGCGTACGCCCGCGCGGAGGCGTGACAGAGGCTGGCGAGAGATGACAGGCGGACTCAGTGTGGACCAGCAGGAGCGGGGGTTGGTTGTTGTTGCCGGCGAGCTCTCGCTTGCCGAGGCAGACAAGCTCGACCGCCACCTGTCAGGGCTGCTGGCAGCAACCGACGAGGAGCTGATAGTCCTCGACCTCGCGAGCCTCGTGTTCATCGACTCAACCGGCCTGGGCGTGTTGGTGCGCGCGCAGCGCGCCGCCAGCGAGCGGGGAATCCGGCTGGCAGTGCGCAACCCCGGCCCGCAGACGCAGCGGCTTCTGAGTCTCACCGGACTCGACGCACACCTGGTGCTCCCCGGCCAGGCTCCCGGGCCGAAGAGCTCGGCAGGCTCCACGGGCTGAGCTGTTCAGCCGCGCCCGTCTGCACTGGCTGCCCGGGCCGGCCAAAGGTCATCCTGACCTCGGTGCCGGCGCCGCTCCCGGCGTCGAACTCGACCGTCGTGGCCAACGCGCGGATCACGGGCAGCCCCATGCCAAGACCGCCATCGCTCCCCGCCCCTGCCACGATCCCGCAACCGCGGTCGCTGACGACGGCGTCCACCGAGCCGGCGCGCACGGTGCAGGAGAAGATCAGCGGCCCGGATACGGTGGGGTAGGCGTGGAGCACGACGTTGTTGCACGCCTCGCTCACCGCCGTACAGATGTCGTCGAGCAGGCGGCTTTCAAGCCCGGTCTCCTGCGCGACGGTGCGTAAGAGCGTTCGCACCAGCGACACAGACTCGGGCCGACTGATCAGCTCGAGCCGGATCGTGAGGTAAGCGTGGGGCTTGGTCTGCTCCGGCCCGGCGTGCCGGCTCGCGGCGCCCGGCCGCAGTACGCCAGGCTCGCCCCCGGCCCCGGGCTCACAGCGCCTGTCAGGACGGCCCCGCACCTCAGATCCGCCCCCTGACCACCCGCGTAGCACCCTGCGGTGGCTCGGCGGCGCCCAGATCGTCGCTGAGCCACCGCAGGCCCCACAGCTGCGGCAGCGCTCCGTGCGGTGAGGAGTGGATGAGCATCGGGCGTGTCTCTTGATGTTCCGCTTCGCGATCAGATCGGTCAGTTGTCCTATCAGCTACCCGTGGTTCAGGCGGCGAAACTCGCCGTGAGCTCGCCGATCCGGCGCACGGCCGAGCCTCGCCGCCCTCGCCACCCAGACGGTGCCGCGCGGTCACACGCGAGGCTGCGGAACGCCTCCCTCACCGCCCGGCGCGGAGGCGCCATCCGGATACGGCGGTCGGGCCACACGTTCGGCGTAGAGGGCCATCCACAGCAGCGAGATCACAAAGCCGATCCCGCCGACGATGAGCAGGATCAGTCCCACGATGTGGAGGTTGATTCCCGCCGTGGTAACGCTGATCGCCCAGCGAAGTATCGCCCCGATGGCGATCAGAATGAGTGAGCCGCCTAGTCCCATGTCGGTCTCCTTCTCATGGACAGTTGAATGCTTGCGACAGAGCCTGTGATTCCCGTCTGCGTGCGGTCTCAACCGCGTGCGTGCGGTGCCGACGGTCAGCCGCTGGCCAGCGCGCCGACATTGATTGGGAGCGCTGCGTTCCGGGTACACGACCGCTCGTGACCGGTGGTCAGGCGCCGCCGAGAAAGGAGACACGATGTTCGCACTGGTCGTACTGCTACTGATCCTCGCCGTGTTCGGCGGTCTCGGGTTCGCTGCCCACTTCCTGTGGTTCGTGCTTCTGGCCGCCGTTGTGCTGTGGGTCCTCGGCTTCTTCATCGGCGGTGTGGAGGCAGGTGCCCGACGGCGCTGGTACGGCCGTTTCTGATCTGGCCACGGCGCCGAGGCCGACCTGCTCGGGGTCCTCGGCAAGATCTGGCGGCGGCACGCGGAGGGGAAGCCGGGCGGACGTCCCCCTCGCGGCCGTTGCCGCGATAATCTGATGCCATCTTGGATGGTGAGTTCTCGGTAGCAATCAGAAGTGAGGGGCCTGCGACGCTCGTGTGCGTCACCGGGGAGCTGGACATCGCCTCCAGCCAGACACTGGAGCGCGAGCTGGGCCAGCTGCATGCCGACGCGCTGGTGATCGTCGACCTGCGCCAGGTCACGTTCATCGACTCGACCGCGCTCGGCGTGCTGGTGCGCGCGCACCAGCAGGCACGCGAGCAGGGACGGCGCCTCGGGCTCGTGCGGGTCGACGGTCAGGCCAGCCGCCTGCTCAGTCTGACCGGACTCGAGCACGAGCTGCTCGTGGCCGACTCACCCGAGCAGCTGCTCGGCGAGAGCTAAGCCACCGGCTGACGCCCGTGGTCTGCGAGCGTCACGCGCACGAACTCGCCCTGCGCGTGGCGCGTCGTGCTGATCGCGTCGACCAGCCCCGCCAGCCCGCCGGCGCGCGCACCCAGCGCGGCGTCGGCCACCGGCCCGACCGTGAGCATCATGCGCCGGTCCGAGACGGACACACCAACGGTCAGCCCTCCGGCAGATGTCACATCGGTGAGACCTACGAGGGCGTCGTTGATCGCATACAGGTCGGACGCACCGGCGATCGTGAAGCCGAGCCCGGCAGCGGTCGCGCGCGCCACGCGACCCACCAGGTGACCGAGCATCGCAGCCGGCCGGCACCACAGGAGAATGTCGTCACCGGGCGGCTGTTCGGGGCCATCGGCCCATGATTGGGCAGGTGAGAAACCGTCGTCGGCCTCGTGCTCACCGGTTCGAAACCGCATCGTCACCTCGGTGCCGCCAGCTGCTGGGTTGCGCACCTGGACATGGTCACAGAGCGCGCTGATCAGCGCCAGTCCAAGCCCCATGTGCTCGGCCCCGCCCGTGAGCCGATCGCGCGAGATCTGGTGGATGCCGGCGCCCTCGTCACGCACCTGCACCTCGAACAGATCGGGGCCACTGATGGCGACCACGCGCATCGGCCCGTGCCGCCCCGGGTAGGCGTGCATGACCACGTTGTTGCACGCTTCACTGACCGCCGTCCTGACATCGGTCGATACCTCCTCCGCACAGGCGGAGAACTCGAGCAGGCCCGTGAGGGCGGCGCGCACGATCGCCACGCTCTGGGGCCGGCTCTCGAGCTCGAGCCCGACGCAAGCAGGTTTTGAAGTCACGGACTCGACCAAGGTAGCGCACCAGCACCGGTGCGGAGGGGCGACCGCCCGGACCGGTCAGCTACTCACGCGATCCACCAGTGCTGGTCGCTAACCCCGGCGCCGACGCGCGGGACTACACGTCCACCGACGCCGACAGCCGCTCCAAGGTCTTGCCGAGGATGCGCGAGACCTGCATCTGCGACACGCCGACCTGGTCGGCGATCTCGCTCTGCGTGCGATCCTCCACGAAGCGCAGCGCAAGCACGTGACGATCACGCTCTGACAACTGCCTGACCGCCGGCGCAAGCGACGCGGTCAGGTCCACCAACTCAAAGCGCTCGTCGGTCTGGCCAATCGATTCCCCGAGCGTGGCGGCTTCGCCATCGCCGTCGTCGTGCGGGGTGTCGAACGAGACCGCGTGATGGGCACCGGCGGCCTCGGCCGCCTCGAGGACCTCCGTGACGCTGAGCTCGAGGAACTCGGCGACCTCGTTGTAGGTCGGCTCGCGCCCCGTCTGCGCGGTGAGCTGGCGCTGGGCCTGAGCGACTTGGAGGGCCAGCTCCTGTATGCCCCGAGGCATGTGGACGGCCCAGCCACAATCGCGGAAGTAGCGCTTCAGCTCACCGACGATCGTCGGTACCGCGAAGTGCTGGAAACCGATCCCGCGATCCGGGTCGTAGCGGTCGATCGCCTTCACCAAGCCGAGGCTGGCGACCTGCTCGAGGTCGTCCAGCGGCTCGCGCGCACCACGGTAACGGCGCGCGAGCTTGCGCGCCAGCGGTAGGTATCTGCGAACCAGCGCCTCGCGTGCCTGCCGGTCGCGGTGGCCCTGCCAGCGGCGAAACAGCTCCGCGACCGGAACTTCCCGCCCGCCGAGCGAGCGCGGATCTTGAACGACTCCAGAGCTCATATCCATGCCGACGCTCATACCCACAGGTTACAGCCCGCAAACCCGGGCTGATGCCCCTGTGTCAGCTGGCGTTGACGCGACCGCCGTCCTCAGCCGATTCCTCCTCAGGGGATGTCCGGCACGAGCGCGGCGATCGAATCGACCACGCGCGAGGCGCGGTATGGCGCCCGCTCGGCGGCCTCCCGCGTCGTCAGGCCGGTCAGCACGAGCACCGTCCCCAGCCCCGACTCGATGCCCGCGATCACATCGGTATCCATCCTGTCCCCGACCATGATCGTGGTCTCCGAGTGCGCGCCGATCGCGTTCAGCGCCGAGCGCACCATCAGCGGGTTCGGCTTGCCGACGTAGTAGGGCCGCACACCGGTGGCGGCGGTGATCAGGGCCGCCACTGAACCGGTCGCAGGTATCGGACCGTGCAGCGACGGTCCGGTCGCGTCGGGGTTGGTGGCCAGGAACCGGGCCCCGCGCTGGATCAGCCGCGTTGCCAACGTGATGCGCTCGAAGCTGAGCGTGCGCGTCTCTCCGAGCACGACGTACTCGGGGTCGGTCTCGGTCATCGTGTAACCGGCGTTGTGCAGCGCGGTGGTGAGCCCCGCTTCGCCGATCACGAACGCAGTCCCGCCGGGCCGCTGATCTTCCAGAAAGCGAGCTGTGGCGAGCGCTGAGGTCCAGATGTTCTCCTCATCAACGTCGATGCCGGATGTACGAAGCCGCGCCGAAAGGTCGCGCGCGGTGTAGATCGAGTTGTTGGTGAGCACGAGGAACGGCATCCCGCGCTCACGCAGACGGGCGATGAACGCATCCGCACCCGGGATCGCGTGTTCCTCGCGCACGAGCACGCCGTCCATGTCGATCAGGTAGGCGCGGACGCTGCGCTCGGAGTTCACAGCCCCACAGTAACCGGGCGCGGCGTCGGCCGTCGTCGTGTTCCCGGGCCCAGGGCCAACTATCCTGGTTGGCGCGATGCTCGCCGCGCTCTACAGCACCGACGGAGACCCGCCCGAGCTGGAGATTCGCGACATCCCGACGCCGTCTCCAGGGCCGGGCGAGGTCCGTGTCAGGATCGCGATCTCAGGTGTCAACCCGACCGACTGGAAGACCCGGAAGGGACTCACCGGCCGCAGCGCTTCGCCGCCCGGCGGCTTCCAGATCCCCAACCAGGACGGCTCCGGCACGATCGACGCCGTAGGCGACGGTGTCAGCACCGAGCGCATCGGTCAGCGGGTCTGGCTGTTGCTCGCGGCGCACGGAAGCAGCTACGGGACCGCCGCCGAGTACACGGTCGTCCCGGCGGCGAAGGCGATACCGCTGCCCGACGATGCATCCTTTGAACTGGGCGCATCGCTGGGCGTGCCGGCGCTCACTGCCGCCTACTGCCTGACGACCGACGGTCCCCCTGCGGGCCGCACGGTGCTCGTGTCCGGCGGCGCAGGCGCCGTCGGACACGCGGCCATCGAGCTCGCACGGTTTGAGGGTGCGGCCAGCGTCATCGCCACGGTCAGCGGTCCGGCCAAGGCGGCGCTGGCCACCGAGGCGGGGGCGGACACGGTCGTCAACTACCGTGACAGCACCGCCGCGGATCGCATCCGCGAAGCAGCCCCCACCGGCGTTGAGCGGTTCGTGGAGGTGGCCATAGCCGAGAACCTCGAGCTGGACCTGAGTGTGGCGGCACCCGGCGCCGTGATCGTCGCCTACGCCGCGGACAGCACGAGCGTCGCCCACGCGCCGGTTCGCAGGCTGATGGCGGCCAACATCGCCCTGCGCTTCATGCTCCTGTACCTGGTACCCGCAGCAGACCTACAGGCGGCGGTCGCCCGTACCTCGGCGGCGCTGGCGGCGGGCGCCTTGAGCGCACTGCCGATCCAACGCTTCAGCCTGCACGAGGCCGGCGCAGCCCACGACGCCGTCGAAGGCGGCGCGGTCGGCAAAGTCGTGATCGACCTCAACCAGGATTGAGCCGGCGATCCCGGCCGCCCGAGCTGGCGGCGGTCTCGGTCTCGCGGCGGGCTCGATCAGAGTGGCGGGAGGAGGATTCGAACCTCCGAAGGCAGTGCCAACTGATTTACAGTCAGTCCCCTTTGACCGCTCGGGAATCCCGCCAGCGAGCGCCGAGTGTATACGTTCCGGCGGCCCTGGAGCCGGCTCGCTCAGACGAACTCGCGCAGACGCTGGGCCTCGGGTAGCGCTTCGAGCTTCTTCAGCGTGTGCGTCTCGATCTGGCGGATGCGCTCGCGCGTGACGTTGAACGCTCGGCCCACCTCCTCGAGTGTGTAGGGACGGTCGCCACTGAGACCAAAGCGCATCTCTATGACCTCGCGTTCGCGCTCCGGCAGCGCGGCCAGAGCCCTGCGCAGGTTCTCACACCGCAGCCTGTCGGCGGCGATCTCAAACGGAGACTCCGCGGTCTGATCCTCGACCAGATCGCCCAACGCCGCATCCTCGTCATCACCCACCGGCTTCTCGAGTGAAACTGGCTGCTGAGCCATCCGCTGCACGTCACGCACATCCTGGACCGTGAGTCCCAGCTCGGCCGCGATCTCCGCTACTGTTGGCTCGCGGCCGAGCCGCTGGAGCAAAGCCCGCTCGGCATGCATCACCTTGTTGAGGCGCTCCACCATGTGCACCGGGATACGGATCGTCCGGCCCTTGTCCGCCACGGCCCGCGTCACCGCCTGACGGATCCACCAGGTCGCGTAGGTCGAGAACTTGTAGCCGCGCCGGTAGTCGAACTTCTCCACCGCCCGGATCAGCCCGATCGAGCCTTCCTGGATCAGGTCCAGAAAGGTCAGGCCGCGGCCGAGGTAGGCCTTGGCGATCGACACGACCAGACGCAGGTTGGCCTCGATCATCTGCTGCTTGGCGTCCATGTCGCCGCGCTCGATCCGCCGTGCGAGCGCCACCTCCTGCTGCGCGGTGAGCAGATGTGCCCTGCCGATCGATCTCAGGTACAGGCGCAGCGAGTCGAGGCTCGGCTCGACGGTCAGATCGATCTCGCTGCGCGCAGCGCGGCCCCCCTCACGCTCCGCGCCCGATCCACCCGCATCCACGGCACGGGCCTCGACGCTCTGGAGATCGGAGCGGGCTACCCGGCCGTCGGCGCCGATCACCGCTATCCCCTGGTCGTCCAAGAACTCGTGCAGCGCCTGCACCTGCTCCTTGCTCGCCTCGCATTCCTCGATGCACGCGGCGATCTGCTCGAACGTCAGAACCCCACGTTCCTGCGCTTCGGCGATCAGGTCGCGAAACTCTTCAGCCTCCGCGATCGGATGCTCCTCACTGAGTAATGCGGCTGGCTCGTCACTCATTCTCCGACTCCTTCCGGACCACGGATCAGCAGTCCCGGGCCACCGGCACACCAGTGGTCCGCATCTGGCTTGGATCCCCCTCTAGGGACCGTCGAGTGATACCACACTTCGCCCAACTTCGTAGCAATCGGCACAACATCCCGAAGCTGCCGCGAGATCGCAGACGCTGCTCTACGCTTCCCTGAACATGACCAGCGTCTCCAGCACCAACACAAACGGCCGGCTAGTGGACGTCCAAGCGCAGCTTCCGCCGGTGAGGATGAGCCTCACGCGCGTCGGCGTCACGGGCGTAGAGAAGGTCATCAGGCTGAACCTCGGCGGGCGCAGCCAGCTGTTCTGGGCGCGCTTCGAGTGCGTGGTCGAACTCGGCCCCGACCAGAAGGGCGCACACATGTCGCGGTTCGAGGAGGTGGTAAACGAGGCGATCGGCCAGGTCGTCCTCGGCGAGACCCCGTTCCACGCCGAGACGCTCGCCGAGCACATCGCCCAGCTGGTCCGCGAGCGCCAGCACGCCCGTCGCGCCGAGGTCACCGTCGAAGCGCGCTTCCCGGAGCACAAGCCCGCACCGGTGTCGGGGATCGAGACTCAGGAGCTGTACACGCTCCACGGCTGCGCGGTCAGCACCGCGGCGGGCACACGACGCCTGATCGGGGTCTCCGCGCAGGGGATGACCGCCTGCCCGTGTGCGCAGGAGCTGGTGGCGTCGAGCGCGCGCGCGCGCCTGGGCGAGAGTGGCTACGACGGCGATGAGATCGAGCGGATCCTCGCAGCGGTTCCGGTGGCCACGCACAACCAGCGCGGCCTCGGAACGCTGTACGTCGGCCTGCCCGAAGACACCGGGCTCGAGCTCGACGCCCGCCTGCTGCTGGAGGTCGTCGAGCAGTCCATGTCCTCCGAGATATACGAGCTGATGAAGCGCAGCGACGAGGCGCACGTGGTTGAGAAGGCTCACCGCCGGCCACGCTTCGTCGAGGACTGTGTCCGGGAGATGATCCGCGGGGTGCTGGAGCAGCTGCCGCAGTTGCCGGACGAGGCCTTCGTCAGCGCGCGGCAGGAGAACCTCGAGACGATCCATCAGCACAACGTGGTCGCCGAGCGCTTCGGCACGCTCGGCGAGATCAGAGCCGAGCTCGAGAGCGGAGCGTACGCGGGCCACCACACCAGCCGCCGCGCGTGGCTCGACCGGGACGCCTGAACGGAGCAGGCGAGCCTCACGCGCATCCGCTAGCGTCAAGCCCATGCCACTGGTTCCCATGGTCGTCGAGCGCACCGCCCGAGGCGAGCGCGAGTTCGACATCTACAGCCGGCTCCTGAACGAGCGCATCATCTTCCTGGGCACTCCGATCGACGACATCGTCGCCAATCTCGTCGTCGCCCAGCTGCTGCACCTGGAGTCCTCCGACCCCGACAAGGACATCTCGATCTACATCAACTGCCCGGGCGGTTCGATCTATTCGGGGCTCGCGATCTACGACACGATGCAGTTCATCAAGCCTCAGGTGCAGACGATCTGCGTCGGCATCGCGATGTCTATGGGCTCGCTGCTGCTGATGGCGGGCGCCAAGGGCAAGCGCTTCGTGCTGCCCAACAGCCGTATCCTGATCCACCAGCCCTCCTCGGGCTTCGAGGGCCAGTCCACCGACATCGAAATCCACGCTCGCGAGGTGCTCAACATCCGCCGGCGCATCGACGAGATCTATGCGCAGCACACCGGCCAGACGGTCGAGAGGGTGCATGCCGACATGGAGCGCGACCGTTTCTTCAAGGCGGACGAGGCGGTGGCCTACGGTCTGGTCGACCGTGTCATCGAGAAGCACTGACGGCCGCTCGCATCTACTAACCTGCGGGCCATGACCAACCTCCACGAAGACGACTTCGAAGAAGACGACGAGCTGGGCTACGGCGACGACGATGGCGACGCCGAATTCGACGACCCCGAAGCCTTCGACGACCTCGAGTTCGATGAGGACGAAGAGGAAGAAGAAGAGGACTAGCCGACCCGCTTTGGTGACGCGCCCGCCCCGCTGGGCGGGCGCTGATTACGGGCGGTGGGCCTAACTGACGCTGTGCTCGATGTGGCCCAGCGACCCGACCTCAATCCTTACGGTGTCGCCTGACTGCAGGTAGCGGGGCGGCTTCATGCCATGCCCGACGCCGCTCGGTGTGCCGGTCAGGACGAGATCCCCGGGGCGCAGCGTGCAGGTTTCCGAGATGAAGGCGAGCAGCGTCTCGACCCCGAACACGAGGTTGGAGGTGTTCGAGCTCTGACGCAGCTCGCCGTTGACCCAGGTCTTGATCGTGAGACCGCCCGGGTCAGGCACCTCGTCGGCCGTCGTCAGCCACGGCCCGAAGGGGCAGAACGTGTCGGCGCCCTTACCTCGCACCCACTGCGGCTCGCGGCCCTGGAGATCGCGGCCGGTGACGTCGTCGGCGATGCAGTACGCGGCGGCGCTACCGCCTGAGCCGATCGCGATCATCAGCTCGCCCTCGTAGTCGAGCTGGGTCACCACCGCCGGTTTGACGACCGGGCCGCCGGGAGCCGTCGCCGAGCTCGCCACCTTGAGGAAGACCGTCGGCCATGCGGGGCTGTCGTGGCCCATCTCCGCGATGTGGTCGGCGTAGTTGAGCCCGATCGCGTAGATCGTGCCTGGATTGGGGATCGGCGCCAGCAGCTTCACGTCCGCAAGCCCGTACTCGCCCAGGTCGGTATCCGTGCCGATTCTGCCGGCGAGAACGTCACGGACAGCGTCGGCACCTCGCGCGAACGCCCGCACGCGCTCGCCGCTGACGACGCCGCCGAGCGGCTCGGAGCCGGGATCGGTGATGAAGGTCGCAAGTTTCATGCGGTCAGCATGTCAGGTTCCGGTAGAGCTCCGAGCGACGGTCCGCAAACACGTCGTTGTGAGGTCCGATCGCCTTGTCCTCGGCCTGCTCGAGCGCC
The DNA here is from genome assembly GCA_027449125.1 of Solirubrobacterales bacterium. Taxonomy (GTDB): domain Bacteria; phylum Actinomycetota; class Thermoleophilia; order Solirubrobacterales; family Solirubrobacteraceae; genus Palsa-465. The sequence continues at coordinate 73,565 of DAIDME010000106.1, forward strand.
ACGCGCGCCGTGATCGTGACCGTGCGGTCGTCGTAGACCGGCCCGACGAGCGGGTATCCGTCGGGCCCGACTATCACTGTCCCGTTGACCCAGACGAGGCCCCGCTCGGTCCTCGCGCGGTCGCTGCAGGCGATGAACATCCGGTTCACCGACGCGGCCGCCTGCGCCCGTACGACCTCCATCGAGCGCTCGCCCGTGGGCCGGCTCTCGGCCGGCCAGTTGGTGGGGACACAGAGCAGCCGGGCACCCTCCAGCGCCGCGGTGCGAACCCATTCGGGGAACTCGAGGTCGTAACAGACCATCGTCGCGATCCGGCCAAAGCGCGTGTCGAGCACCGCGGGCGGCTGGTCGCCTGGCAGGAAGAACTCGGGCTCGCGACCCCACAGGTGCGCCTTGCGGTACACGGCCCGCAGTCCGCCCTCGTCGATCACGACCGCACTGTTGCGCGGCATCTGCGCGGCCGCATCGGCCTCGCAGAGCCCGGAAACCACGACGATCCGGTGGTGCGCCGCGAGCGCGGCGAGCGCCGTCACCGTGGGACCGTCGAGCGGCTCGGCGAGCGCCCGCACCTCGGCGCGCTCGGAGAACACGTAGCCGCTGTTGGCAAGCTCGGGGAGGACGATCACCTCGGCGCCGTCCCTGGCGGCCCGCTCGACGCTCTCGAGGCACGCCTGCCGGTTGTGCTCTGCGCTGCCCACCTCGAGCTCGACCTGACAGCATGCGATCGTGATGCTCACCGGACCGCTCCCTGTGGGTCCGGCAGGCCGGGGGCCAGTATCCAGAGGATCCTTGCTCCCTCTTCGCCTCGCGCGCTCCAGGTGTGGGGGACTGATGCGCCGAACGTGAGCGCGTCGCCGGAACCGAGCGTGAAGGTCTCCTGCGCAAAGCTCACCTCGACCTCTCCATGCAGCACAAAGCACACCTCGCACTCGCTGGGCAGCGTGTAGAGTTCGCTGCCGCCGGAGCCTCCGGCCGGCACCACCGACTCGAGCACCGTCACGTGGCGTTCGTCAGCAGGGGTGATGAGCGTGTCTACCACGTCAGAGGCCTTGGGGAGATCAGCCAGGCGCGGCCTGTCGGAGCGGCGTACGAGGGTCGTCTCAGGCTCCCGGAACAGGTCCGCCAGCGGCAGTCCGAGCGCGGCACAGAGCGCCTCCAGGCTGGCGATGGACGGGCTGGTGATGTCACGTTCCACACGCGAAAGGAAGCTCTTGGTGACACCGGCGCGCTCGGCGACCTCGCCCAATGACAGACGGCTGTGCTCGCGCGCGTGTCGCAGGCGCGCGCCGATCCGGATGTGCTTGGCAGCTGCCATGGTCGCGCTCAACGGCACAGTACCCGACGCCCGCGGGCGACCGCCGGCCGTGGCGCGCGTGGCCCGGCCCCGCCGCTCATGGGCGCCCTGCGGCACGGCTGATCAGTGTCCGCAACCGTTTCCGCGCCACCAGCAACCCGATCGAGCCACCACCGAGCACGACCCACGCTGGGAACGCGGCGTCATCGACGGTCAGCCGCCGCAGCGTGAACAGCGTCAGCAGCGAGCCGAGCGCGCTGGCGATGAACGCGCTCGGACTCTCGGTCTGCGGCGTGCGGTATGCCTTGCGGATCGTCGGCAGCGCCGCAAAGGCGTCGGCGAACACACTGGCGCCCACCGCGAGGTACCCGCGCGCGCTCACCGCCCACACCACCAGCGCCGCGACGGCGCACGCCGCGGAGCCGATGTCCCAGCGCTCGAGCCGCGTGAAGGCGCGACGGCTCCCAACCGACGCCGCCAGCACGAGCAGCGGTCCCAGCCCGAGTGCGAGCGTCACCAGCGATGCGAGCCCCACTCCCGCGCTGACCTCCGCGGCAAAGGCGATCAGCGGGACCAGCGCCCACAGCGCCCAGCTGACGCGGTTGGGATGCGCACGGCCACGCAGCGTCGCCTGCGCATAGCGGAGGTTCCCGAGTATGGGCAGGATGGCACCGACGATCGCGAAGCGGGGGTCGATCATCGGCGGCGGGCGCTGCGTGCTGCAAGCGGCATCACTGCCGCTTGTAGCACCTGCTCACGCGGACGCGCCGGCAAGCTCGCGTTCGGACTCGCTTACCGCCCGCTGCTCGGCGCCGACATCGACCGTGCGTGACAGCAGCCAATACACGAGCCCTGAGACGGCGAGCCCGACAAGCCAGGAGATGTCCACGTCGGAGAGCTGCTTGGCGATCGGGCCTGTGAAGCTGAAGCCGGCCAGGCTTGGTAGCACCATGAACGGGATCTCAGCCGCAAAGCCGACGAAGTAGGCGACCAGCCCGCGCCAAGCCCAGGCTCCGTAGAGACCGTCCGGCCTGAAGAGGTCCGTGATCGCGTAGTGGCCGTGACGGACGAAGAAGAAGTCCACCAGGTTGGTGGCCGTCCACGGCACCAGCAGATAGAGCATCAGCGTCAGCGAGTTGGATACGGTGGTGGCCGCGTTCGAGGAGATCGTCTCTCCGACCACGAACCAGATGACCGTCAGCACCAGGATGCCGCTGACGCGCGCGGCACGCGTCGGGCGTATGCGCTTGAACGAGTCGATCGCCGTCAGCAGGCTGAGCATGCCGCCATAGGCGTTCATGCCCATCGTCGCGATCAAGCCGGCCGCCAGCAGGATCGCGGCGACGGTGCCGAGCGGGTCGAAGATGTTGTTGCCGGCGATCTTGGTGCCGTCCAAGCCGTCTGTCGCGCCGAGCCGGATCGCGAGCCAGGCGCCGAGCGCGATCAGCCAGACCGGCGAGCTGGCGGCGCCGAGGAAGACCGAGGCGATCACCCTGCGGGCCTTCGTCAACTTGGGTAGGTAGCGCGAGTAGTCAGAGACATAGGGCGCGTAGGTGATGTTGTATGCCGCCGCGACCGAGAACTGCGCCATGAACGCGGCGAAGACGAAGCCGAGGTGCTGGTGCGGCGCGTGCCCGCCCGCATCTCCCAGCAGCACCCCGATCGAGAGGATGCTCACGACCGGCAGCGCGAGCACGAGGATCGCCCGGAAGGCACGGTGCACCCAGTCGTGACCCCAGATCGCGATCACGGCCGCCACCACGGCCGAGAGCACGGCCACCACCGTTGGGTTGAACCCGAAACTGGTCTGGAAGCCCTGCGCGGTCAGCACCTGGTCGGTCACGTTGAACGCGAGGTAGGTGAAGAGCGTCGCGAACAGCGGCACGAGCACACCCCGGTAGCCGAACTGAGCGCGTGACTGGATCATCTGCGGCAGCCCGAGCAGCGGGCCCTGCGTGGCGTGGAAGGCCATAAACACGGTGCCCACGACGATGCCGAGGGCGCCGGCGAGGATCGTCCATCCGAGCGAGAGGCCCATCGCCGGGCCGACGAAGCCGATCGGGATGGTGAAGTACTGGAAGTTGCCAAGGAACCAGAGCGGCGCCTGATGCCAGAGCTTGGCGTGGCGCTCGTCGTCCGGCACCCAGTCGATCGACCGGCGCTCAACCTCCCACGTCGGCGGCGTCTCCGCCACCCGGACTGGAATCTCTTCCTCCACGCTCATCGGCGTTGCTCCCTTTGCGTTCGGGCACACCCAGGTGCCGCCACAACCATCTCCGATGCTCAAGAGTACACGAGCGTTGCTCATTGTGCAATAGGTTCACGTGTCGCGCCAGGGCTGAGCCCCGGCGCCGCGCGACCGCTCTCAGGGGCGAGCCGATAGGTGCTCGTGCACGCACAGCCACTGTCCCGCGCGCGCGAGCAGGACGATCGTCTCGCGCTCAGGGTTGCGGACGAGCTCTCCATCCCATTCGAGCTCGGTGTCCACGTCGTGGGTGAAGACGGCGAGCGTTCCTCGCAGCTGCAGATGGGGTGCGCTCGAGCGGCACGAGCGCACGCGGAAGCCGTGCTCGCGCTCCCAGCGCTCCCACTCAGCCTCGTACGCGGCGCGCGACCGCAGGACGGCCGCCTGGCCGGGAAAGACGAACGTCGCATCCGGCGCAAAGGCGGCGAAATACTGCTCGCGCCGGTGCGCCGCGAAGTCCGCGACGATGCCGTGCACCACGCTCGTGACAAGCTCTACCTCGGCAGCCATGCAAACACCCCTCCAATCGCCCGGCATCGATCGACCCGCGCAGTGCGATGACTAATAAGCAATACTCGTGGCCTGGAGCGTAACAGAGAGGTAATCCCATGTCTGAACCGATAGGCCCCGCCGACACGTCCAAGACGCCGCGCTTCGCGGGCTTTGCGAGCTTCGCCCTGCTCCCGACGCTCGAGCAGGCCGGGCGAGCCGACATCGCCGTGGTCGGCGTACCGTTCGATGCCGGCGTGTCGTACCGGCCGGGCGCGCGTTTCGGGCCCGCGCACGTGCGCGAAGCATCACGGTTGCTGCGCCCCTACAACCCCGCCCTGGATGTCTCGCCGTTCGCCTCGGCGCAGGTCGTCGACGCGGGCGACATCGCTGTCAACCCGTTCGACATCCCGGAGGCGATCGCCACGATCGAGCGCGAGGCAGGACGCTTCCTGGAGCGCGGCATCCGCCTGGTGGCGGTCGGCGGCGACCACACGATCGCCCTGCCGTTCCTGCGCGCCCTGGCAAAGCGTCACGGCGCGCTCGCGCTGCTGCACTTCGATGCGCACCTGGACACCTGGGACACCTACTTCGGCGCCGCGTACACCCACGGCACTCCCTTCAGGCGCGCCTTCGAAGAGGGGCTGCTCGACACTGACGCGCTCTGCCACGTGGGCACCCGCGGTCCGCTCTACGGTCGCGAGGACCTGGACGACGATCGCCGCTTCGGGTTCGGGATCATCACGAGCAGCGACGTCTACAGGCTGGGAGTAGAGCGGGTCGCCGAGCAGTTGCGGGCGCGGATCGGCAACCGGCCGCTCTACGTGTCGGTGGATATAGACGTGCTGGATCCGGCGCACGCGCCGGGAACCGGCACACCGGAGGCGGGTGGCCTGACGAGCCGCGAGCTGCTCGAGCTGCTGCGGGCGTTGCGCGGCACAGCGCTCGTGGGCGCGGACGTGGTGGAGGTCTCACCGCCCTACGACAATGCCCAGCTGACGGCGATCGCAGCGAGCCACGTAGCCTATGACCTCATCTCGCTGATGGCGATCGGCGCAGGCGAGGAGCCCGCGACAGCCCGCGATGGCTCGGCGCCGGGGCACGCTCACGGCGACCGCGACGGCGGCGCAGCGGCCGCGCCGACGCTCAGCTGAGCGGCACGCGGCGCCAATCAGACGCTCGCTCAGATTCCCGACACCGGGGGCCGCTGGCCGCGTTATGATCGTCGCGTCGAGCCGTCGGGGCGATCCAACCGGGTGATCCAGGGGAGGGCGAGCAGATGAACGCGCAGCGTGTTGCCAAACGAACGATGCGGTTGGCCGGACGGGCCGCCGCGATTGCGGCGCTCATCGGCGTCGTGACCGCCCCGGCGCTCGCCGTCGCCAAGCCCCCCAATCGTGGTGGCGGTGGTGGCGGCGGCGGCGGTGGCGGAGCAACGCCCACCGGCAACGACGTCTCCTACCCTCAGTGCGGAACGAGCCTGCCGTCGGCGCCCGCATTCGCGATCGTCGGGCTGACCGGCGGGCTTGCCAACGACCTCAACCCCTGCTTCGGACCGTCCGCCACGTACCCGAGCTACACGCAGAGCGAGCTCTACTGGGCCGTGGCTTCCGCGACTGGCGCGAGCACCCAGCCCAAGGTGTCGCTCTACGTCAACACCGCCGACCCGGGCAACGTCTACAACGGCACGGCGATCGGTGACTGGCCGACTTCCTCGTCGTCAGCCGACCTCTACGGAGCGTGCACGACCACGACGGTCACGCTGAGCGGCACAACCTACACGGTCGGCACCGATAGCACCGCGTGCGCCTGGCAGTACGGCTACAACAAGGCGACCCAGGACGTGACCTGGCTGGCCTCTGCCGCGCAGGCGATCAACGGCCAGCTTTCATCCTCCACGGTGCCTGCGACGGCCAGCAGCTACCCCTGGTGGCTCGATGTCGAGACCGCCAACACCTGGCAGTCGGACACGGCCATGAACGTCGCGGATCTGCAGGGCATGGTCGCCGGACTCGAGGCCGCTGGGGCCGGCAAGGTAGGCGCCTACTCCACGGCCTCGCAGTGGGACAGCGTGACCGGCGGGACCAACTCCAGCTCGGGGTCCCTGTACGGGATTCCGGAGTGGCTCCCCGGCGCACGCACCCTCTCCGGAGCCCAGGCCAACTGCACTCAGCCAGCCTTCACCGGCGGCGCCGTGACGCTGACCCAGTGGTTCAGCCGCCCGGTTGACAGCGACTGGGCCTGCTGAGACCCGGCCCAACGCGCGTCCGCGCTCGCAGTCGGCCGCCGGCCCGGCTTCGCCGGGCGACAGCGCCGCCGCGTCATCAACGCGGGCCGCCGGGACCGAAGCCGCCACAGGCAACACAGATGCACGAACCGCCCGGCCCCCGCGCAGTTCGTGCATTACGTCCCGGCGGGCTCAGGCAGTCGGCGCAGCAACTGGTAGTGTCGTGTCCAGGCTTGGTCGGAGCCGCAGCGCCCACCGGCTGACTGTCGCCCGCGCCCTGAGAGCCCGGTCCGGATGAGCATTGGGAGATGCGTGCTCACGCACCGGGAACCGCGACCACCGACGCCGCCGACACATGCTTCGTCGCCCATGCAATCGCGTTGAAAGGCCCCGGCGACTGCGGAAGCGATAGCCACCGAGTTGCAAGCCTTCCGCGCATAGGAGGTGGCAGGGTTGAGCGTCTGAGGTGCCCGTCGTGAGGTCGATGCAGGTGTCGGCTCGCACTCCAGATCGCGGCTGCGCGGTCGTCAGGTGCGCGATGCCGCGAATCAGGGCTAGTCAAGTAGCGAGTGCCTGAAACTGTTGCCGCCCTCTCGCCAACGGGCCGCGTTGCAGTGGGCGGTGTCCGCGCTTATTTCGGCAAGTGCGCTTCCAACATGCCAATGCTGGGCGCGTGGCGTCGAAGGATCATCTCAGCGCTTGCGATCGCGACTCTGGTTGCTGCCGTCGCGATCAGCCTATTTGTGGCGAGCGATGGCCACGGTCCCGGTGTGAGTACGTTCAACGCGTGCCTCAGCCACAAGCCGTTCTTGACGACGACTGTGAGACTGTCTAACCACCGTGTGGTTGACACGATCAGGGACCGAGCCTCGGGATCGGTGGTCGGCGAGCTAGCGATGCTCCCGACGGTGCGAGCACGCGAGAACTTCAGCACGACACGCTGGTTGCCAGCCGGCTCCGGATCGGCGAACGGGCGATTTTTGCTTCTCACGCACTCCCCCGCTGGTCGCGATGCGCAGGCCATGTTCACCTGCAGCCAGACGGTGATTCCAGGGCCGTAGGGTTGCGGGCTGGGGCTCACTGACTATAATTCTGGTCATGACCGACACGATGTCTCTTGCTAGCGCGAAGGCCCGATTCTCTGAATTGGTCGATCGCGTCGAGCGTCAACAGGACCGAGTGATCGTCACGCGCAACGGCAAACCGGCCGCTGTCGTGATCAGCATCGATGACCTCGAAAGCCTCGAGGAAACACTAGCCGTCATGTCCGATCCTGACCTGGCTGCCCAGATAGCAGCGAGCGAGGCTGCTTTCGCCGCTGGCGAAGCCGGCGTGGGTTTGGACAAGCTGCGTGCTGATTTGCAGACTCGGCGCTCCGCTGAGCAGTGAGCAACGAGATCTGGCGCATCGCGGTGATGCCGCCAGCCCGCCGACAGTTCGACAAACTGCCGATCTCAGTCGCTGCAGCGGTGTTGGAGACGCTTGAGGCGATCGCCGAGAACCCGCGTCGGTTGGGCAAGCCGCTGATGTTCGAGCACGAAGGACGCTTCTCAGCCAGGAGGGGGCCTTATCGCATCATCTATGAGCTCGAGGACCAACAACGCGTCGTTCGGGTGATCGCGATCGGGCACCGGCGTGACGTCTACCGATCGCGCTGACCGCCGTCCGAGATCCCGCTACCAGCTCGCCGCGCATTGCGGGTCCGTCGCCTAGCTCTTGATGTTGCTCGTCTTGTGAGCAAAGCGCGACTGGTAGCGAGGCGTTGAGAGTGTTTGGGTGCTGCGCAGAGCTGGGAGCCATGGGTGGGCTGGTTGTTCCTGCTTGAGCGTGTCCGCCAGCCATCCGCGCTGGTCGTCGTTCAGGCGCGGAAGCACGTGAGTGAAGTCCTCCTCGTCCTTGGCTCGGCAGTGCTTGGCCTTGAACAGCAGCACGATCTCCGGGGCGAGGTACGGAATGCTGTCTTGCGTGGTGGCGATTGCCTCAGCGAGTGAGCGACGGATGGCCGGTTCGCGCCGATAGGTCCATTCGCCTGACGGCCAGTGCTGGCGCATCAGATCGATGCGCCAGCAGCGGGTGTCGGGGTCCCTGCCCCATGTCTGCCACCGCTGCTCGATCGTTGCGCCCGCGTGCTCGAGCGGGCACAGCTTGCCGTCGCCTGCGACAAACCACTCCAGCGGCGGGAGTGCATCGCGAACGGTCTCAAACGTGTCGCGGTCGATGACGATCTCGAGGTCCTCGTGGCTTCGCCATGTCTCCCCGGCGAAGAGCTCAAGCGCCCAGCCGCCTGCAACCGCCCAAGCAACGCGAGTGTGGTTCAGCCAGCCGGCCACCTCGACCGGAGACCACGGATCCCAGCGATCGGGCTCGGTTTCATGCACGCGTGAAAGACAAGCACGCTAGCGGCTTGCCGCGGGCGGCGGGTGCTAACGATCGCCCAGGCCGTACCGCCCGACGCACCCTCCCAAGGTCCACGCGAAGTGGATCGGGTGACACGCAGGAGACATGCATGCCCTGACCCGAGTGCGCGGCAGGATGTGCGCGTGTTACCGGCCGGCGGATAGGAGCAGTACCAGCGGGATCCGCTGCCGGCGGCGGAACTCGGTCTCGTTCTCGAAGCGAGCTCGATCCGGGGGGCATTCTCGAAGGTTGCGCAACGAGAACCCGGCGCCCTGGAGGGCTCGCACGTAATCCTCGGTCGTTCGGTGGTACCAACGGCTCTGCGCGCCCAGCCAAAGCTGATAGCGCGGCCCCGTGAGGAAGTAGTTGTCGACAACCCAGTCCTCGCGTGGCTGGTCGGTGCTGGCCCGGGGGTCGTTGCTGCTCACGACCGGGTGCACAACGCTGAACACGATCCGGCCGCCCGGCGCCAGCCAGGCATGACAGCGGTCAAACACGACACTGATGTCCGCCACGTAATGCAACGCCATTCGCGAGAGCACCAGATCAAACGATGCCGCGGAAGCATCGAACTCCTCGATATCGCATCTGACTACCTGCGCCCTGGGATCGGTGAGCGCTGCGCCGGCCGCGTCGACCATACGCTCCGAGCCATCAACCCCGAGGTAGCTGGCCACACCCGCTTCCAGCAGCAGGCGTCCGGTGCTGGCATCACCACACCCGAGATCCAGTACCCGTAGCCCGGATACCGACCCGAACTCCTCGATCACGGCCGGCTCCTCCATCACCACGTTGGGGTTCTCGGCCCACCGCCGGTGTGAGCGGTACCGCTCAAACACCCCAGGATCGTCATAGAACGCGCCGCCACGACGCTCCGGCTCTGCTGATGAATCGCGATCCATCTACCGAGACGAGAAGCGTACCGAAGCCACCGGCCCCCCTGACCCGCGCAAGGCAGGGCCAGTGGCACAGTCTCCAGGGTGCCTGTCCGAACACCGAAGTGGGTGCCGGCCAGTTACGGATGCGCGGCCGAGCGATAGCGGGAAGCTACGGACGTTTAGCGTCATTTCTGCCGGGTTTCGGCCATAGCTTCGG
>DAIDME010000107.1 GCA_027449125.1 Solirubrobacterales bacterium
AGGCGCTGGCCCAGCTCTCGCCCGTCACGCCCGTCCGGTCCCTGCGGGAGGGCACCCGCGCACAGGCGCTGCGGTGGCCGGGCCGCGCGCAGCGCAGTCATCATGTCTCGAGCCGCCGGCCGCACACCGCGCATTGTGGCGGCTGGCTCGGACTGCAGGCTGGTAGGGCTCAAAGCGCGGACTCGCCGCGCGGAGTCAGGTCCAGCTCCAGCTGCAGCACGGTCGGCCCGAGCGGCTCCTCCGTAGCTCGCGGCCGGCCGCGCCTGGCCCAGTGGCCCGCAACCTCCCGCGCCCGGCACGAGCGGTAGCTCACGCGCCGGTCCAGCGGCTGGATCGAGAGTCCGCCGGGCGCGCTGCCGCAGACCAGCGCGTGGAAGCGACGACCCAGCCGGTCGACCTCGACGATGTCCCCCCGTTCGATGCCCTCGAGCCGCACGTCTGCGGAGCTTACGACCCCCCCAGGCGCTTGACTGAGGAGCTCAGGTAACGATGCTTGTCATACACCGATCAGAGCGCGCGGACGCGCTGGCCCAGACACTCGCGACGCTGCTCTCACAGCCGCGCACGGACCCGTTCGTCACCGACGTGGTCGCCGTGCCGACGCGTGGAGTCGAGCGCTGGCTCGTGCAGACGCTGTCAACGCAGCTCGGCAGCCGCGCCGGGACGCGAGACGGGGTCTGCGCCAACATCGCGTTCCCGTCGCCGGCACGGCTCGTTCGTGACGCGATCGCGGCGGCCACGGGCGTGGCGCCGGAGCACGACCCGTGGCAGCCGACGCGCATGATCTGGGCGCTCATCGGTGTCGTGGAGGGCAGCCGCGAAGAGCCTTGGCTGGAGCCGCTGCTGCAGCATCTGCGCACCGGACCGGAACAGCGCTACACGCGCCTGGCCCGCGTCGTCAGGCTGTTTGACGAGTACTCCCAGTACCGACCGGAGCTGGTCGCGGCCTGGGCGCGAGGCGACTCGGGCGCCGCCTGCCTGGATGCGGCCGGCGGTGATGGCGCCGGGCCGGCCGCCCGCGCCGCGCTCGCCTGGCAACCCGAGCTGTGGCGGCGCCTACGCGCGGCGATCGGTGTGGCCAGCCCGGCGGAGCGGCTCGAGACGGCTTGCGTGGCGATCACCGCCAACCCCGAACTGGTCGACCTGCCCGAGCTGCTGACCGTCTTTGGCCTGACACGGATGACACCGGTCGCGCTGCGTGTGCTGCGGGCGCTCGCCCGCCACCGCACGGTGCACCTGATGCTGCTGCACCCGTCGCCCGCCGCCTGGTCGGCCGCAGCCGCCCAGAACCGGCTGCTCGCCTCCTGGGGGCGAGACGCGATGAGCCTGCCACCGCTGATGGCGGGACTGGGTGAAAGCCAGCACCGGGTCGCGGTCTCCACGCCGCCTCCGCCGCCGCCCGGCATGGCGCCGGCGGTGACGGCGCAATCACTGCTCCGCGCCCTGCAGGCTGACATCGTCGCCAATCGCGAGCCCTCCGGCGCGGCGCCCGCAGCGGACGGTCACGACGGTCGGCTCGTGCTGCCGGCCGACGACCGCAGCGTCCAGGTGCACGCCTGTCACGGGCGCGCACGGCAGGTCGAGGTGCTGCGCGAGGCGATCCTGCACCGCCTCGCCGAGGACCCCACGCTCGAGCCTCGCGACGTGATCGTGATGTGCCCGGACATCGAGGCGTACGCGCCGATGATCGAGGCATCGTTCGCCGCGGCGTCGGCACCCTCGCCGGCGGGTGCAGGCGACGGCGAGCGCCGCGCGGCGCCAGCTCAGACACGCCCGGCGCTGGAGGCTCGCCTTGCCGACCGGGCCCCTCGCCACACGACACCGCTGCTGGCCGTCATCGCCGCGTTGCTGGAGCTGGCGGGCGGCAGGGTGACGGCCTCGGCGGTGCTCGACCTCGCCGACAGCAGCCCGGTGCGCGGGCGCTTCGGCTGGGACGACGACGAGCTCGCTCAGGTCCGCGACTGGGTGGCGGCCGCCGAGATCCACTGGGGCCTCGACGCCGAGGGACGCTCCGCCCAGCACCTCGGCGACCTGGCCGACGGGACGTGGCGGGCAGGCCTCGACCGCCTGCTGCTGGGTGTCGCGCTGGGCACAGACGCCGGCGAGCCGCTCGGGGGTGCGCTGCCCCCGGTGCCGGTCCAGAGCAGCCAGATCGAGCTGGCCGGGCGCCTGTGTGAGCTCGTGGACCGGCTGGATGTCAGCCTGACTGCGCTGGCCGGACCCCAGACGCTGCCGGCCTGGACCACGGCGCTATCCGCGGCCGCGGACGCGTTGACCGCGCTCACCGCCGAGGATGCCTGGCAACGCGACCAGCTCGACCGGCTCCTGGACAGGATCATCGACGATGCCGGTGAGCACGGGCACGGCGAGATAGAGCTCGCTCGTACCGAGTTCGCCGCGCTGCTCGCAGAGCGTCTGCGGCCGCGGCCGACGCGCGCGGGCTTCCGCAGCGGACAACTGACCTTCTGCACGCTGGCGCCGATGCGCTCGGTGCCGCACCGCGTGGTGTGCCTGCTCGGCCTCGACGACGGACAGTTCCCCAGACCCGTCCCCCACGACGGCGACAACCTGCTGCTCGGCGCCCCGCTGCCCGGCGACCGCGACCATCGCAGCGAGGATCGGCAGCTGCTGCTCGACGCGCTGCTGGCCGCGCAGGACGCACTGATCATCACCTACAACGGACACGATGAGCGCACCAACGCGCCACTGGCCCCGGCCGTGGTCGTCGGCGAGCTGCTCGATGCTTGCGAGGCGAGCGCTCGCTTGGACCCGGCCAACGGCGTCACCGGCAGCGTGCGAGACGTCGTCGTGGTCAGACATCCGCTGCAGCCGTTCGACCGGCAGAACTTCATCGCCTCGGGCTCCTCTCCGGCGCGGGCGGCCGGCGGCCCCTGGAGCTTTGACCCAGCTGCGCTGGCCGGCGCCAGGGCGATCAGCCGCGAGCGGCAGCCCGCGCCGGCCTTCGCGGCTGCGCCGCTGCCACCGGCGCCGCGCAGCGGCTCGCTCACGCTAGTCGAGCTGATCGCCTTTCTGGAACGCCCGGTGCGCGCCTTCCTGGTCCAGCGCCTCGGGATCACGCTCGGCCAGGACGAAGCGCAGCCGGACGATGCGCTGCCGATCGAACTGGACGGGCTGAAACGCTGGGCTGTGGGCCAGCGGCTGGTGGAGGCGATCGTCAGCGGCCAGGACCCGCGCGGTGCCTACCGCGCGGAGATCGCGCGTGGGACACTGCCTCCTGGCGCGCTGGGCGTGCCCCTGATCAATGAGATCCTGCCGACCGCGAAGCTGATCGCGGATACCGCGCGCGCCCACGCCGTGGGCCTCGCGGCGCGCTCGCAACAGACGAACCTGAAGCTCACGGACGGGAGTCGCCTGACCGGCACGGTCGGCGCGATTCACGGGCACGTGCTGATCGATGCCGGTTACGCGCGGCTCGGTCCACGCCACCGCCTGGCGTCCTGGACCAAGCTCCTGGCGCTCACCGCGGCCGACCCCGAGACCCCGTTCGAGGCGGTCACGATCGGTCGTGGCGGCGACGCGCATTCGGTCAGGGTGATCCGGCTGCCGCAGCTGGGGGCGACGGCACGTTCCCGGCACGAGCGTGCCACGGCCGAGCTGGAGCGTCTGTGCGCGCTGCGCGAGCTCGGCCTGCGCGAGCCGCTGCCACTTCCCTGCAGAGCCGCCCACGCCTACGCGCAGGCGGCTCTGCAGGTGGGCGACGACCCGGTCGCCGCGGCGATGGCCCAGTGGCGCAGCGGCTGGGCGCGGGGCAGCTACCAGACCGGTGAGGACGCCGAGCCCGAGCACCGGCTCGCCCTGACCGGCGAGCTCGACATCGGCCGGCTCGCGGGGCTCGCGACCGACCTCTGGCGACCGATCTTCGCGCACGAGGTCGACGAGCGTTGACGAGCCGGGAAGCGCCCGCCGGCGAACCTCTGCCGTTCGAGCTGACCGGCCCGCTGCCGGATGGCGTGACCGTGCTCGAGGCCAGCGCCGGCACCGGCAAGACCTACACGCTGGCTGCGCTGGCCGCGCGCTTCATCGCCGAGGGCGCGGCTTCACTCGACGAGCTGCTGATCGTCACCTTCACCCGCGCCGCGACCAGCGAGCTGCGCGAGCGCGTCCGCGAGCGCCTCGTGCACACGGAACGGGCCCTCACCCTGGCGGGCAGCGGCGGCGCGTCACGCACCGACGCTGACCCGGTGGCCGAGATGCTGGCGCAGGCACCTGCCGAGGTCGTCGCAGAGCGGCTCGAGCGGCTCGCCGGCGCGCTCGCGAACTTCGACGCGATCACCATCGAGACCACCCACGGGTTCTGCCAGAACGTGCTGGACGGACTCGGCACACTCGCCGACAGCGACCCCGCGGCGCGCTTCACGGAGAGCGTCGAGGAGCTCGCACGCGAGGTGGTTGACGACCTCTACCTGAGGCGCTTCGCACGCCAGGCCGAGGGCGTGCGGATCACCTACGACCAGGCGCGGGTGGTCGCCTCCGCCGCGATCGCGAACCCGCTCGAGACGCTGCATCCGCTGGCCGCGGACGAGGACTCGACCCCGGCGATGCGCCGACGGCTGGCGCAGGCTGCGCGAGCCGAGCTGGAGGTCCGCAAGCGCGCACAGGGGCTGATGACCTATGACGACCAGCTCACGCGGCTGCTGGTGACGCTCAGCGGCACCCACGGCGAGGGGGCCGTGGCCAGCCTGCGAGCACGCTTCCGCGTGGTCCTGATCGACGAGTTCCAGGACACCGACCCGACGCAGTGGGAGATAGTGCGGCGCGCTTTCGGTGCGGAGACGACGCTCGTGCTGATCGGCGACCCCAAACAGGCGATCTATGCCTTCCGTGGAGCCGACGTCCACGCCTACCTGGCCGCCGCCCGCAGCGCCGCGACCCGCGCGACGCTCGCGGTGAACCATCGCAGCGACCAGCAGCTGCTGGACGGTCTCGACGCGCTGTTCGGCGACGCCCGCCTGGGCCATCCGGAGATCGTCTACCGCCGTGTTCGCGCCACCGCCGCCAACACGCGGCCGAGGCTGCTCGGCGCGCCCGGGGACGGCGCCCTGCTGATCCGGCTGCTGGAGGCCAGCGAGCCTGCGGTGCGGCGCACCAAAGGCGGCGGTTTCCCCGAGAGCGGATCGGCCCGTGCCCACATCGCCCGTGACGTCGCCGCCGAAGCGTCCAGGCTGATGAGCGCCGGTGCCACCGTGCAGCGGCGCGATGCCGCCGGCGAGGTTACCGCCGTGGCGCCGCTGCAACCGGGTGACCTGGCGATCCTGGTCCGCACGCACCACCACGCCCGCATGCTCAAAGAGGTCCTGGATCATGTCGGCCTGCCGGCGGTGATCAACGGCTCGGGCAGCGTGTTCGGGACGCCCGCCGCACAGGATTGGCTGTGGCTGCTCGAGGCGCTCGAGGCGCCCTCGGATCGCCGGCGCGCGCGGACCGCGGCGCTGTGCGCACCGATCGGCTGGAGCGCCGCCGACCTCGCGCTGGCCGACGAGCGCGAGCTGGAAGGCCTGGAGGTGCTCCTGCATGGCTGGGCGCGTACGCTGCGCGAGCACGGTGTGGCGGCCCTGGTGCAGGAGGTGATGCACCGCCGCGACGCGACCGCGCGGCTGCTCTCGGTTGCCGGCGGCGAACGGCGCCTGACAGACCTCGCGCACATCGGACAGCTGCTCTCGGCCGTCTCGAGCACGCAGCCCGCCGGGCTGGCTTCGCTCACCGGCTGGCTGCGGCTGCGGATCGGCGCCGCCGACCGTGAGGGCGCGAGCGACGAGCGTACGCGCCGGCTCGACTCGGATGCGGACGCGATCCAGGTGCTCACCTTCCACCGCAGCAAGGGGCTCGAGTTTCCGGTGGTCTACTGCCCGTTCCTGTGGGAACCGGGGCGCCTGGCGGCAGACGGCGAACCGGTCTACTTTCACGCCGACGATGGCACACGCGCGCTCGACGTGGGCCTTGAGGGGGCGGAATATCGGGCCCATCTGCGCCGCCACAACGTGGAGGAGCGCGACGAGGAGCTGCGGCTCGCATACGTGGCGCTGACACGCGCACGCCACCGTGCGGTCGTCTGGTGGGCGGGCGTCTGGCAGGCGCGCGACTCGCCGCTCGGACGGCTGCTGTTCGCCCGGGACGGCGCCGGCAACGTCGCCCCCGAGGGCACCCGCCGCCCCCGCGAGGACGACGCCCGCGCCCGCTTCGAGCAGCTGGCGGCAAGCGCGCCCGGTGCCGTCAGCGTCGTTGCGGCCCGCCACCAGTGGCCGCCGCCGGCCAGCACCTACCAGGGGCCGCCGGCGAACCGCGACCCTGACGCGCTCGCCTGCGCCCGTTTCGAGCGCGCGCTCGACGAGACCTGGCGGCGCACCTCCTACAGCGCCTTGACGTCCGTCGCACACGCGGCGCCGGTGGCCGCCGAGCTCGAGCACGGGCCGATCAGCGATGAGCCGTGGACGGCCGTGGAGCGCGCACCCTCCGATCTGCCGCTCGCCCAGATGGCCGCCGGCCCGGAGCTCGGCACGCTCATCCACAGGGTCCTCGAGCGCCTGGACTTCGCCGCACCCGACCTGCAGGCCGCGCTGCTCGAGCTGCTCGAAGGCGCCACGCGCC
>DAIDME010000108.1 GCA_027449125.1 Solirubrobacterales bacterium
GGTCGTCAGAGCCGAGCGTCACCCGCACCCCGGCCGCGTGCAGGTGCGCCAGCGGATGCTCTGAGAGCGAGCGGTAAACCCCGAGCGCGAGGTTGCTGGTCGGACAGACGTTCAGCGTGATCCCACGCGCCGCGAGCTCGCGCACGAGGGCCGGGTCCTCGCTGGCCCTGACCCCGTGATCCAGGCGGCTGACGGGCAGCCGCAACGCGTCACGGACGCTCACCGGACCCTGCCACTCACCCGCGTGGATCGTGCACCCGAGACCAGCGCCGGCGGCGATCTCCTCGGCCTTGGCTGCTGGCAGCACCCTGGTGTCGTAGGAAGGGACGCGGCCGGTGAGGCCTCTGGCCGTTGCGAGCAGGGGGGCGTCGGGCAGGCTGACCGGGTACCGGACGCGAATGCGAGCGGCGTCGACAGCGATGACCAACGCGTCCTGCCGAGCGTGCCAGGCGGCGAGCGGCCGGCGCGACTGCTGGTGGTGTGTCTTCCGCGTCCAGGCGCCGATTGGGCCGTCGGCATCCAGTGCAAATCTCATCGGGAGTCGTCTTCGCGGTGGGGCTGGGCGAGATAGCCCGGTCAAGACGCCCAACGCGTCCTCAGATGTCGGCTCGCCGCGGGTTATGCGCAACTCACCGTCACCGAGCGCCGCCATCGAGACCCGACCCGGCGCGCGCACTCGTGCCTCCTCGTGTGCCGCCACCGGGATCGTGACCTGGTTCTTGCTGGAGATCGACGCATGCCTTCGCTCTCTCAGCAAAGGCCCTTCGCGCGGCGCCGGGGTCGGCGTCAGACGGGGAGCTGGCCCGCCGGAGCGCCGCCGTTCGAGTGGAGCCGCTGGCCATTGATCCACGCGCCTTGGTCAGACAGCAGGAAGCGGACGAGGTTCGCGGTGTCCTGCGCGGTGCCGAGCCTGCCGGTGGGCTGCATCGCGACGAGCTCGGCTCGAACCTGGCCGGTCATCCAGCCGGTGTCGACCGGTCCCGGGTTGATCACGTTGGCCCGCAGCCGCAAGTGGCTCAGCTCGTGTGCCGCGGCGAGCACGAGCCGGTCCAGGGCACCCTTGGAGGCGCCGTAGGGCAGGTTGCCGACGGTGTGATCGCTTGTCAGAGCGATCACGGATCCGCCGGCCGCGGTGAGCTGCCGGGCGAAGGCGGCTATCAGCAGCCAGCTCGCACGGACGTTCACGGCGTAGTGTCGGTCGAAGCTCTGGACGGTCGTATCCAGGATGCCGGAGTCAACGCTCTCGGCGTGCGACAGGACCAGGGCCTGCAACGGCCCGAGCGACTCCACGGCGCACCCCGGCAGCCGGGCGGCGGCATCCGGGTCCTCGAGGTCGGCGGGGACGAGAGCGACGCGTCGACCGGTGCGGCGCAGCTCTTCCGCCAGCTCCTCGGGGTCGGCGGCGCCACGCTCATACCCGAGGCGCTCGTCGTAGGGCAGCCAGTATGAGAGCGCCAGGTCCCAGCCGTCGGCCGCAAGCCCGGCGGCGATGCCGGCGCCGATCCCGCGCCGGCGGCCCACGCCGGTGATCAGAGCGACTGGTGCCACGCGAGCATGGTGTCAGAGAGCTGGGCGCCGGGCGGCGAGCACCGCCATCGCGGCGTTGTGGCCCGGGATGCCGCTGACCCCGCCGCCGCGGCGGGCGCCGGCGCCGCAGACGAAGACGTTGGGGCGTGCGGTCTCGACACCCCAGCGGCCCACCTCCCCGGGGGCCTCGGCAAACGGCCAGCGCAGCGGCTGGTGGAAGATGTTGCCGCCCGGCAGGCCAAGCTCGGCCTGGAGCTCGAGCGGCGTGTGCGCCTCCAGGCACGGCCGGCCCAGTGCGTCGCGCATCAGGCAGCCCTCGATCGGCTCGGCCAGCACCGAATCAAGCGACGCCAGGGCCGCGGCGACCGCACGCTGCTTGACACGGTCGTGGTCGGCACCCGCAAACAGCCTGGCGGGCATGTGCAGCGCAAAGACGGTCAGGGTCTGTGCCCCGGAGCCGGCCAGCTCGGGGCCGAGGATCGAGCGGTCGCTGAGCGAGTGGCAGTAGGCCTCGAGCGGCACGACCTCAGGGATCTGGCCCGAGGCGGCCTGGCTGTGGGCGGCCTGCAGCTGGGAGTAGGACTCGTTGACGTGGAAGGTGCCCGTGAAGGCGTCGGCCGCAGTCACCGAGGCGTCAAGCAGCCGCGGCAGCCGGGTGAGGACCATGTTGAGCTTCAGCTGCGAGCCCTCCGGTGCCGGATCCGGTGGCGGGTCGCCGAGCAGCCCGGCCAGCACCGCGGGTGCCACGCCGGCGAGCAGGTGCTGCGCCACGAAGCGCTCGCCGCCGGCTGTGCTCACCAGCACCGGCCCGCCGTCGCCGCCGCCGCCCGGGTCGATGCCCACCACCTCCGCGCCGGTGCGCAGCCGCGCGCCCGCCCGCCGTGCCGCAGCGACGAGGCCGGCGCTCAGCGCGCCCATCCCGCCCACGGGCAGGTCCCAGTTGCCGGTGCCGCCGCCGATCACGTGGTACAGAAAGCAGCGGTTCTGCACGAGCGTCGGGTCATCGAGCGCCGCGAAGGTCCCGATCAGCGCGTCGGTGGCAACCACCCCGCGGGTCAGATCGTCCGGCACCAGTTCCTCGAGCAGCTCGGACAGCGGCCGCTCGACCAACGCTTCCCAGGCGCGCTCGTCGCCGACCAGCGCCCGCATCTGCGCCCGCGAGCGCAGCGGCTCGAGCAGCGTCGGCTAGGCCGCCCGCGCCACGCGGCCGGAGAGCGCGTAGAGCTCTGGGGCGTGGTTTGGCGGATGGGCCGCGACCCGCCGGCGGCGCAGCTCGAGCCCGACCCCGAGCGCCTCGAGCAGCGCGCGCGGGAACAGACTCACCAGATACGAGTAGCGCGACAGGCGCACGTCGACGCCGGCGAACGGCGCCTCCGACACCGCCGCGCCGCCCATGCGCGGGAGCCGCTCGAGCACCACCACCTGCAGCCCGGCGCGCGCCAAGAGCGTCGCCGCGACCAGTCCGTTGTGGCCGCCGCCCACGATCACCGCGTCGTAGCGCTGCTCACCGCCCGGCATGCTGCAATTGTCACTAACATCGTCTGTCGGTGTCAGCAGACGAGCAGGCGCATACGCGGCGGGAGCCCGAACGACCGGCGGCAGCGCGCGTGCGGGAGGTGCACGCCGCGCTCGCGCGCGGCGACCACGCCACTCTGGAAGAGCTGCTCGATCCCGCGGTGCGCTGGCATGCCGGCGACCCGCAGGCGGGCTGCCAGAACCGCGAGCAGGCAATCGCCTGGATCCGGCGCGCGGGCCGCTCGGGCCGGCCACTGCCGGAGATCGTGGACGTCGTCGAGTCGGGCGACCACATCGTGGTGGTGCTCCAGCCCGCGGCGAGCGCCGGAGAGCCCGACCCGCCACGGACCGCGAACCTCACGACTGTCCGCGATGGGCTGGTGACCGAGATGGTCCACTACGACGACGCCGAGGCGGCCCTGCGCGAGCTCAGGCGGCTTGCCAGCGCGGCGAGCGCGAGCGACCCGCCGACCGCCAGCAGCGGCACCGCCGGCAGCAGGTAACGGATGCCGAAGCCGCCGGTGGCTGCGGTGCCGAGCAAAAGCAACAGCCCGCCGCCACCGAACAGGAAGATCTCGCGGCGCCCGGGCACCCGTGCCGCCAGTGCAGCGACGATCGCCAGCGCGAGCAGCCCCAGCAGCAGGCGAGGGACGTGGACGAGCCGCCGGTAGGCGCGCACCAAGCCGGCGGGTGCGTGCACCCGGACCCTGAGGCCGGGCAGGTCGGTTCGCGCCACCGCCGGGTCGCGCGCCTCGGCGCGCGCGGAGCGCGGCAGCGAGGTTGCGCTCACGGCGTTGCCGTAAGGGGTCGCGCCCGGGGTCAGGTAGTGCACGAAGTCATCGAGGGTGACGTTCACGAAAGCCAGCGGGTGCGCCAGGATCATCGCCTTCGCAAACGACTCCAGCACGCGGTTGGTGCCGGCTACCTGGGCGAGGCTCTGAGTGTCGGGGTGGAAGATCCGGCGGGCCGGCGACGGGCCCCAGATGTACCAGTCGGGCGCGTCCGGGTGGCTGGCGCGCTGGGCCGCGGTCTCACACAGCGCCCGCTCGGGCGCAGTGAGCGTGACGCCGCCGCAGCTGGCAAAGCCGGCCACGCGCCCGTAGAGCGTCCAGCCGGAGGTGGCGGTCATGCCGAAGACGTGGTAGCGCGCGTCGATCATGGCGCTGTAGGCCAGGAGCGGCAGCGCCGCGGCGAGCGTGAAGGCGACCAGCGCCCGCCAGCCGACCCTGATCCAGATCAGGTAGACGAAGAAGATCGGGAACACGAACGGCATCGCCTCGCGGTCGAGCGCCGCCCCCGCCAGCACCAGGCCAGCAAGCAGCGCCCGCCGCGGCCGGAAGCGCGCGGGGGCGGAAGCGGGCTCGGCCAGCCGCGGCCAGGCGACGATCAGCGCGGCGCTGACCAAGAGCACGGTGAAGAACGTGTCGGACATGACGTACTGCTCGAGCGTCACCGTGTAGCCGTCGAGCAGCACCGGCGCCGCAGCTGCCGCGGCTGCCCAGCGGGGCAGCCGCGAGCGGACCAGCGCCAGGTAGATCGCGACGCCCACGCCGATGATCGCGAGGTGCTGGATCGCGACGAGCTGGACGAGGCTGCGCTCAGGCAGCGTCAAGAGGCGGATCAGCAGCGAGTAGCCGACCGGGTGCAGGCTCGGCAGCCCGACAAAGGCGCCGGTCAGCCCCGCGTCGATGTAGCCCCAGGAGTCGGGGAAGAAGAGCGCCGGGGTGTAGGCGAGCATCGCCAGCACGCGGATGCCCACGCCGGCGGCCACGAGCAGGGCGATCAGCCAGTGCGCACGCAGACCCCGCGACCAGGAGCCTGCGGGCGGGCGCGCGTGCGCTCCCGGGGTCTGCCGTTCTGCCACTGCCATCGGTCAGGCAACTGTAATGGCGAAGGTCACTCCTCGATGAGCGCCGCGGTCTCGAGCCAGCGCGACTCGGTGCGCTCGCGGGCCGAGGTCAGCTCGCCGAGCGCGGCGCTCAGCTCGAGCAGGCGCTGGTGGTCGGTGGCGCTGCCGGCGAGCGCGGCCTGCAGCTCACGCTCGCGGGCGCTGAGCGCGTCGAGCTCGCGCTCGAGGCGTGCGAGGTCCCTGCGCGCCTCGCGGATCGCCCTACCCGGCTTGGCGGCGGGCTCTGTGCCGGGCGTGCCCGGGCGCGGCGCCGACGCCGGCGCGGGTACGGCGGCGGCGAGCTCCGCGAGGTACTGGTCGATCCCGCCCGGCAGGTGCCGGATGCCGGCGCCCGGCTCGATCGCGTACACGTCGTCGGCCACCCGCTCGACGAAGTAACGGTCGTGGCTGACCACCACCAGCGTCCCCGGCCAACGGTCGAGCAGGTCCTCGAGTGCGCGCAGCGTCTCGATGTCCAGGTCGTTGGTCGGCTCGTCGAGCAGCAGCACGTCGGGCTCGGACATCAGCAGGCGCATCAGCTCGAGCCGGCGGCGCTCGCCACCGGAGAGGCCGGCCACACGCGTGAGCGCCCGCTCGCCGCGGAAGCCGAAGCGCTCGAGCAGGCGGGCGGCGGTCAGCTCCTCGCCGCCCGCGAGCTTCGCGCGCGCGCGTACCTCCTCGACGCAGGCCAGCACGCTGCGGTCCTCGAGCATCGGGGCGGGCGCTTGCGAGAGGTGGCCGATCCGCACGGTCTCACCGCGCACGACGCGGCCGCTCGTGGCCTCGGTCTCGCCCGCCAGGAGCCGCAGGAGCGTCGACTTGCCCGAGCCGTTTGCGCCCACCAGGGCCAGGCGCTCGCCCGGTGCGAGCCGCCAGGTGAGCTGTTTGAACACCGGCGTCTCGCCGTAGTGGTAGGAGACGCCCTCCGCCTCGATCACCGTCCTGCCGAGCCGCGCGGTGCTGAAGCGCAGAAGCTCGGTGCGCTCGCGCGCCGGTGGCTCGTCGGCGATCAGCGCGTTGGCGGCCTCGATCCGGAAGCGGGGCTTGGATGTGCGGGCTGGCGGCCCTCGCCGCAGCCAGGCGAGCTCCTTGCGCAGCAGCTGCCGGCGCCGCTCCTCACGGGTGGCGCTGAGGCGCTCGCGTTCAGCGGACGCCAGCACGTAGGCGGAGTAGCCGCCTTCATAGCGGTGGACCGCGGCGCCGGCGAGCTCCCAGGTCTGGGTGCAGACCGCGTCGAGGAACCAGCGGTCGTGGGTGACGATCACCATCGCGCCGGCGCGGTCCGCGAGGTGGCCCGCGAGCCAGGCGATCGCGTCGATGTCCAGGTGGTTGGTCGGCTCGTCCAGCAACAGCAGGTCCGGGCGCGCGAGCAGGGTGCGAGCGAGCGCGACGCGGCGCCGCTCGCCGCCTGAGAGCGTCTCGATCAGCGTCTGTGTCCCGGCGCTGAAGGCGCGCATCGCGACACCGCCGAGCAGCCCGTCGCAGACGGCACGCAGCTGGCGGTCGCCGGCCCACTCGTGCTCGGCCCGCCCGCCCGTGAGGACGGAGCCGACGGTCGCGCCGCCGGGCAGCGTGTTGCCCTGCTCCAGCAGGCCGGTCCGCAGGTCGCCCAGCCGCGTCACCTGGCCGTCGTCCGGCAGCTCGCGACCCGCGATCAGTGCCGCCAGCGTCGACTTGCCGGAGCCGTTTGCGCCGACCACACCGATCCGCTCGCCGTCCGCGACCCCGAGGGCGACCGCGTCGAGGATCGTGCGGGCGCCGTAGCGCTTGGTCACGGCGCTCAGGTTGACGAGGTTGCGGGCGGGCATCGCGGCCATGATGCTCGCACGGTTGCCAAGCGTGCGGCCGCGTCCAATAGGATTGCCCGGCCGATGACCTGCTTGGAACCGATAGGCCGGTGCTAGATGCAGCGGCTGCGCTGGCGCCGGCGCCGACGGTTGCTGCTGGCGCTGGTCGCCGCCGCCGCCGCCGGAATAGGCGTGCTGTCCTACCTGACGGGGGCGCTGCACCGGACCGAGCTGCAGACGCTCGACGCCCGCTACCAGGTGCGGGGCACCGACCGGTCGCTGCTGCAGCGCTTTCTCGTGGTCGGGATCGACAACTCCACGCTGGGCTTCTTCGCGACCTCCAAGACCTACACCGCCAACTGGCCGTTCCCGCGCCGCTACGACGCGCGCGTCGTCGACAATCTGGTCAGAGCCGGCGCGGCACACATCGCGATCGACCTGCAGTTCTCGCAGCCGACCGACCCGCGCGACGATTACGCGCTCGCGGAGTCACTCGCCTACGCCAAGCACGTGGTGCTCGCGACCACGAGCGTTGGCCCGCACGGCTCGACCGACATCCTCGGCGGCAACGCCAACCTGCGTCGCTTCGGCGACGCCGTGGCCGCCCAGGCCGGCGTCCTGCCCGATGCCACAGGGATCATCTCGACGACGCAGTACTCATATCAGGGGCTCGAGACCTTCCCGGCCGCGATCGCCGCGCGAATGCTGGGGCGGCCGGTCTCGCCGCGGCTGTTCGGGGGTGCCACGAACCGCGCGCCGATCGATTACGCCGGGCCACCGGGCACGGCCCCCTACCTCAGCTACTCGCGCGTCTTCACCGGTCGCTTCCCGGCATCGATGGTGCGCGGCAAGACGGTGATCATCGGCGCCACCGCGCCGATCCTGCAGGACCGGCACGCCACGCCGCTGGGCGGCGGGCTCATGGCCGGCACCGAGATCGTCGCCAACGCCGCCGCCACCATCCTGCACGGCATCCCGCTGCGCGACGCCGCTGGTTGGGTGAACCTGCTCCTGATCGTGGCGCTGGGCTCGCTGGTGCCGGCGCTCGGGCTGCGCGGCTGGGCGCTGCGGGCGCTCGGCGCCGGCTTGGTGGTGGGTGCGCTCTACGCCGTCGTCTCGCAGCTCGTCTTCGACTCCGGGCGGATCATCGCGCTCGTGGACCCGGAGCTGGCGCTGCTGATCGCGAGCTTCGGGACGCTGGCGGTGACCTACCTGAGTGAAGCTTTCGAGCGACAGCACGCCCGCTCGACCTTCGCGCGCTTCGTGCCGCCGGGGGTGGTCGACGAGGTGCTCGCGAGCACCGATGACGACCTCAGGCTGGCCGGCGTGCAGCGCGTCTGCACGGTCATGTTCAGCGACCTGCGCGGCTTCACGAAGTTCTCCGAGACCCAGCCGGTCGAGCGGGTGATCGCGGTCGTCAACCACTACCTGAACGAGATGACCGAGGCGATCCTCGACGCGGGCGGTACGCTGATCGCCTACATGGGGGACGGGATCATGGCGGTGTTCGGGGCGCCGCTCGAGCAGGACGACCACGCCGACCGGGCGCTGCGCGCCGCGCGCGAGATGATCGGGCCGCGGCTCGAGGCGTTCAACGCCTGGCTTGCCGACCAGGGGCACGAGTCGGGCTTCCGGATGGGGGTCGGGCTCAACACGGGCCCGGTGATGTGCGGCAACGTCGGCGCCCAGCAGCGAGTCGAGTACACGGCCATAGGCGATACGACCAACACCGCCTCGCGCCTCGAGGGCATGACCAAGGGCGGCGACCACATGCTGTTCGTGGCCGACGCGACGCGCCAGGCCATGCACGATGTTCCAGACGATCTGGTGTACGTGGACGAGTTCGAGGTGCGGGGCCGCCAGGCGAAGATGCGCGTCTACTCGCTGGCGGCAGGGGCGCGGGGCCGCGAGCAGGAGCCCGCCGCGAGCGGGGCGGGGCCGAGCGGAGCCACGACATGAGCTGGCCGGCGGTCTTCATCGCCTTCTTCGTCAGCCATCTGCTGGGGGATTATCTGCTGCAGACCGACTGGCAGGCGACGCACAAACGTGGCGGGCTCGGCCGTGATCCCGTTGCGCGGCGGGCGCTGCTGGGCCACAGCCTCAGCTACGGGACGGCGTTCGTGCCCGCCTTGGTTTGGCTTTCGGGTCGGCTGGGCTGGAGCACACTGGTGATCGCCGCGGCCGTCGTGCTCCCCCACATGGCTCAGGACGACGGCCGGGCGCTGCGCGCCTACATGCGCCGCGTCAAGCGGATGGATCCGGTCGCAAACCACGTCGTCGCCGCGCTGGTCGACCAGGCGCTGCACATGATCGCCCTGTTCGGGGCGGCGCTCCTGTTCGGCGCGCTGCGCTGAGCCGCCATCAGGCGACGCGCAGCTTGACCAGGTAGAGCAGACCGCCGTCACTCACGCCGACGTTCCAGTCCTGGAAGTGGCTCAGGTTCGGCGTGATGTGGAAGATGATGTGCCAGCGCGGCGTGCCGCCCACCTCACCGTCCGGGTAGAGCGCGTCGTTGCCGCCGCGCGGCAGCTGCGGCGCGACCGCCGCGTCCTCGTAATAGGGCTGCTGGGTGCCGACCACCGTCAGCTCGTAGTAGCCGCTGATCTGGACGTTGTAGCGGCCGCCGGTCGCCGAGACAGGTGAGACCGAGATCTCCGGCGCCTGGTTCGGGGCGAACAACGAGTGGCCCTGCTTGACAACGACGGTGTGCACGTACGGGTAGTAGACGGTCACCTTCAGTGTGTCGCGCACGACCTTGAAGTAGGTGCCGGCGCAGGTGTTCTCGGTGAACCACTTGGTGCCCAGCACGGCCGCGGCCCCGCCTGAGCCCTGGGTAGTGAAGTTCCCGTGCGCGTTGGCCCACAGGCTGTCGAGCTTCTTGCCGTGGTGTTTCGCCTTGCCCTTCCCCTTGCTCTTGCCCTTCGTCTTGGCCTTGGCCGCAGACGCAACCGCCCTGGCCGCCGAGCCGATCGTGACGGCGCCACCGTTGCCGATCGCTGACAGCGCACAGACGCGCGCGTCGCCGGCGCCGGTCAGTTTGGCGGTCGTCGCGCCGGTGGTGCGGTTCTGGTGCAGTTGGAAGCGGCCGTCATAGAACACGCCGGTCTCCGAGCGCCCCCTCGGTAGGCCGAGCGTCAGCTGGACCTGGCCGTGGGTGGCGTCGATCGTCGAGCCATTGGGGATTTGGTCGCCGCGCGAGAGCTTGTGGAAGTGGTGCCCGCCGGGACTTTCGTAGAGGCTCGTGCCACTCACCGGCGTGGCATCAACGCTCCTGCCGAGCCGGGGTGGCTTGACGCGCCCGATCGCGATGAAGGCGCCGTCGCTCGGGTGGGTCACGTGCACCCGGGTGCCGCTGCTGCCGAGCCAGGTCGCCGCCTCGATCGTGCGGCGGTCATAGGTGAGCCTGCCACCGCTGACCCTGAAGTCGCCGAAGACCACGGGCGCGAACGGCGCCGGACCCGGATCGGCGTTGGGGGCGCCGGTCAGCGAGTACTCCTGCACCAGCGCCACGGAGCCCGTGAGCAGTGGCCGGCCGGTGGCGCCCGCGAACAGCGGCAGGACGCCGGCCGCCCACGATGTGCTCAGACCCAGGCTCGGCCCGCTTGCGTGGGCGCTGCGGTGCGTGTTCAGGTTGCGGATGGAGAGCAGCGTGCGGGCACCGCGCACGGTGATCGTGACGACCAGCGGATCGCCGGGCGCGACCCCGAAGCCGGCTGGCCTGAAGCTCAGCGTGCGGGCGCCGGGGCTGCCGATCTCGAACTCAGCCCTGTACGAGGGTCTGCGGCCGTGGCAGAAGCTGTCGTAGCCGACGAAGTCAAAGGGGCGAAGCCGCCCACGGCCCGCGGTCGCACTGTCGAACAGCTCGGCGCCGTTGCGCTGGCCGACGTAGGCGCCGCCGCGCACGTGCCCACAGTCCACGGCCGACACGTACAGCTTGAACGAGACTGAGCGCGTGGCCCTGAGCCCGGACCAGTAGGCGCCGGTGGCGCCGAGGCCCAGGCTGCCGCCGGCGGAAGTGGTCGCGATCAGCATGGCGAGCAGGGCGACCGCGAGCGAGCTGGTCAAGGCTGCCGCGGCACGCCCGAAGTTGCGCCCCCCGCTCATCGTGGGCGGCAGTCTAACGGCAAGGTAGCGGCTTCGCTAATGTCATTTGACATGGAGGAGATCGCGATGACCGCGGCTGAGTTCGAGCGCCTGCAGGCCGAGCTGCACGAATTGGAGAGCGGTGGGCGCGCGCAGATCGCCGCGCGCATCAAGACGGCGCGGGAGTGGGGCGACCTCAGCGAGAACGGCGAGTATCACGCCGCCAAGGAGGCGCAGGCACACCTGGAGACGCGCATCCTGCGCCTGCGCGAGCAGGTGCGCGCGGCGGTGGTGGTCGAGCGCGTCGAGGACAGCGAGGAGGTCAGGCACGGCGCGAGCGTGCTGGTGACCGACCTCGGCAAGGACGAGACCCAGACATTCACGATCGTCTCACCGAACGAGGCCAGGCCGCGTGAGGGCCTGATCTCCTCGAGCTCGCCGGTCGCGCAGGCGCTGATCGGTGCGCGGGTGGCTGACGTCGTGGAGATCGCGACGCCGGCCGGCGCGCGCAGGCTCCGGGTCGAGTCGATCACCTAGAGGTCGGAAGGGGGCGCCGGCGGCATGGAGATCCGCGGTACGGCAGCGATCGTCTTCGGCGGAGCTTCAGGTCTCGGCGAGGCGACCGCGCGGGCGTTGGCGGCGGGGGGCGCGACCGTCACCGTCGCCGACCTCAACGCGGCCGGTGCCGAACAGGTGGCGGCGCAGATCGGCGGGCTTGCCCGCAGTGCTGACGTACGTGACCCGGAGGCGGTCGCGGCCGCCGTGCAGGCGGCCGCGACCGCTGCGGCGCAGGGCCTGCGGATCTGCGTCTGCTGCGCGGGCGTCGCCTGGCCGGGAAAACTGGTAGGTCGCGACGGGCCGACACCGCTCGAGCGCTTTGCCGAGGTCATCAACATCAATCTGCTCGGCACGATCAACGTGCTGCGGCTCGCCGCCGCCGCGATGAGCGGCAACGAACCCGATGCCGAAGGCGAGCGCGGTGTGCTGATCAACACCGCGTCGGTGGCAGCCTTCGAGGGCCAGGTCGGCCAGGTCGCCTACGCCGCCTCCAAGGGCGGTGTCGTCGGCCTGACGCTGCCGGTTGCGCGCGAGCTGGCCGCCAGGGGCATCCGTGTGATGACCATCGCGCCCGGCATCTTCGACACGCCGATGCTGGCGGCGATGCCGGAGGAGCTGCGCCACTCGCTCGGCGCCCAGGTCCCGTTCCCGCCACGCCTGGCGCGCCCGGACGAGTACGCCCAGCTGGCCTGCCACATAGTGGCCAACACGATGCTCAACGGCGAGGTCATCCGCCTGGACGGCGCGATCCGGATGGCGCCCCGCTAGTCCGGCCGGTCTGCCGCGGGAGAGCAACTTGCAGGAGATCAGGATCTCCGGGGAGATGATCCGCCTCGGCCAGCTGCTCAAGCTGGGCGGCGTGGTCGAGAGCGGCGCCGCCGGCAAGGATCTGCTCGGGACCGGTGAGGTCCGCGTCAACGGCGCGGTCGAGACCCGCCGCGGCCGCCAGCTGCACGCCGGTGACGTGGTCGAGGTGGGCGAGTGGGAGTTTCGCGTCAGCGCCTGACGCTGAGCAGCTCGCCCAGCCGCGAGTGGCGCCTGTCAGTGTCGGGCGTGCGGGCCGCGCGCGCCACCACCGCGCGGCTGCCGACGATCACCGTCGCGAGCTTCGCGCGCGTGACGGCGGTGTAGAGCATCTCGCGGCGCAGGAAGAACGCGCCCGCCTGCTCGTGCGCGACGATCACCGCCACCGGCAGCTCGATCCCCTGCCCGCGGTGCACCGAGCAGGCGTAGCCGAGATGCAGGCTCTCGGCCTCCTCGGGCGCCATCCGGAACAGCTGCTCGTCGCTGCGCAGAAGCAGCGCCGCCTCGTCGCCACCGGGGGCGCCGAGCTCGTCCTCGAGGTAGAGCACCGTGCCGTTCATCAACCCCTTCTCGTGCAGGTTGCGGCCGGTCATGATCAGCTTGTCGCCGATCCGCAGGCGGCCGCCGCCGACGGGTATGCCGTGGGGGTTGAGCGCTTCACGCAGGGCGCTGTTGAGCGCGTCGATCCCGAGTTCGCCGCGGTACACCGGAGCGAAGACCTGGATGTCTGAGACGGGGTCGATGCCGTAGTGGTTGGGCAGGCGCTCGCCGACCAGCTCGACGATCAGCTCCAGCGCGTCGCGGGCGCGGGCGCGCTCCATCAGGAAGAGGTCCTGGCGCATGCCCTCCTCCGGCCTGAACTCCGGCGTCTCGCCGCGGCGGATGGCGTGCGCGCCCTGGACGATCATGCTGCCGGCCGCCTGCCGGAAGATGTGGCTCAGGCGCGTGGTCGGCACGACGTCGGAGCCAACCAGGTCCGCAAACGGCTTGCCGGCGCCGACCGGGGCGAGCTGGTCGCAGTCGCCGACCAGCACAACGTGGGTCTGCTCCGCCACGGCGCGCAGCAGCGTGACCATCAGCTCGAGGTTGGCCATCGAAGACTCGTCGACGATCAAGAGGTCGCAGGCGAGCGGGGCGTCCTCATCGCGCTCGGGGGCTTCGCCGGGGATCCAGCCGAGTGCAGAGTGGATCGTCCGCGCCTCCACGCCGCTCGACTCCGTCATACGGCGCGCCGCGCGTCCGGTCGGCGCCACCAACAGGACGCCGGCGCGCCGGGCGTGTGCGTGTGCGGCGATCGCGCGGATGGTCGCCGTCTTACCGGTGCCCGGACCCCCGGTGATCACCGACAGGCGGAAGCGCAGAGCGGCGCGCACCGCCGCCTGCTGCTCCGCGGTGAGCTCGAGCTCGCCGCTGCCGGCGGCCGGCGGCTCGGCGCCGTCAGCGAGCGGCCCGCCGCCACCCTCGCCGAGCATCGCGAGCACCCGCTCGGCCAGCTCCCGTTCGAGCTCCCAGGTGGGCAGGCGGTAGATGTAGTCGCCGTCGCGTACCAGCAGACCGTCTTCGACGAGCGTCTCGATCTGCGCCTCGTCCGGGAGCTCGCCGAGCAGATCGCGGGCGGCGGCGAGCAGCTGGCCGACCGGCAGGCAGGTGCTGCCCGAGCGGCCCTCGGCCTCTGAGAGCGCGTAGACGAGGGCGGCGCTCACGCGCCCGGGGATCGACTCCACCGAGGTGGAGCCGGCGCGAGCGATGCGGTCGGCGACCCGGAAGCCGACGCCGAACACGCGCGTGAGCTCGTAGGGGTTCTCAGTGATCACGCGGTGGGCGGTGCTCGGGTACTGGTCGCTGATCCGCCGTGCCAGGTAGGCGAGGCCGTGGGGCGCGAGCAGCATGTGCAGCCTGCGTGTGGTGCGCAACTCGTTCCAGGACGCGGCCGCCTCCTGCGCGCGAAACGGGTTCAGGCCGACGCGGCGGAAGGCGGCGGCCGGCTCGGAGTCGATCTCCTCCAGCACGTGCTCCGCCCCGTAGCGCTCGATCAGGCGCTGCGCGCGCGCCTCACCGATGTTGCGGATCCGCCGCAGGTATGAGATCAGCGCGGGCCGGTCGTCCGGTGGTAGCGGGTCGGCCCGCGTCACCTTGACCTGCTCGCCGTAGCGCCGGTCCGTCACCCAGACCCCCGTGATGTGCACGCGCTCGCCGCTTTCGAGATGGCTGAGCGGCCCGACGAGCACCACCGGCCCGCCTTCTGACTCGGCGTCCAGCACGGCGAAGCCGTTGTCGGCGTTGGCGAAGCGCTGGCGGTGGATCGTCACCTCACGGTCGAAGGGATCAGACATGAGGATGAAATTAGTGCTCGAACAGGCGCAGGCGGCCGTTTTGTGACGAAAATGGCACAGTGATCCGTCACGTCTTTGCGATGCACGTGCCCGCGTTCGGCCGCAGCCTGCGGCTGCCCCTGACGCTGGCTGACCTGCGCCGGCCGGGGTTCACGGCCGGGTCGCCATTGACCCTGGCGGCGGCGGGAGTGGATGCCGGCGGCGGGGGCGAGCTCGCGGCGAGGCCGCCGGCCAGCGGGCCGGCGGCGGAGGGGCACGTCGCGCTCACCTTCGACGATGGCCCGCATCCGGAGGGCACGCCGCAGGTGCTGGACGTGCTCGCCCAGTTCCACGCCAAGGCGACGTTCTTTCTGGTCGGCGAGCAGGTGACGCGGCGACCGGAGCTGGCTCGGCGGATCATGGCGGAGGGGCACACGGTCGCCCTTCACGGCTACCTGCACCGGCCGCACCCGACGCGGCGGGCGCCCGTGCTGGCGGACGACTTCGCGCGCGGGATCGCCGCGATCGCCGACGCCACCGGCGTCGAGCCGCGCCTGCACCGCCCGCCGTACGGGATCTACAGCGCTGCGAGCCTCTGGCTCGCACGCGAGCGGGGGCTGCAACCGCTGCTGTGGTCGCGCTGGGGCAGGGACTGGCGCAAGGTCACGACGCCCGAGCAGATCGCCGCGCGGGTGCTCGGCGCGCTGCGTGCCGACGATGTGATCCTGTTGCATGACGCCGACTTCTACAGCGCCAGGCGCTCCCATCGACGGACGGTGGCAGCCCTGCCCGAGATCCTCGAGGCCCTGCGGTCCGCGCGACTCGCTACCGTAGGATTCGCGTAAGCAAACGCTCCCGCGGGCGCACGTCGCCTGAGCGCGCATCTGTGCCTCCGCGGCGGGCGGCGGCGCCGCCGCGGCGCGCGGCTGAGCCGGCTTACCGGCGCGATTCCAGGCAAAGACCGTGACGTAGCGATGAAGAATCCTCCTAACGACGCTCAGGCCGCGAAAGCAACACTTCTGCCCGCCGCTGTACTACCGTGCGCTTGACAGCGAGCAAACGGGCGACAGAGTGAGCACACCATGAGAGTCCTGGTAACGGGGGGCGCTGGGTTCATCGGCTCGCACGTGGTCGACAAGCTGCGGGCGCACGGTCACGAGCCGGTCATCTACGACTCGCGACCATCGCCCTGGCCGGAGCATGCGGAGGTTGAGGCGGTGATCGGCCAAGTGGCCGATGTGCGGGCGCTCAGCGGCGCGCTGGCCGGCTGCGATGCCGTCGTGCACTTGGCAGCCGCCGCCGACTTCAACCACGTCCACATCGAGACCCACGATTCCGGGCAGGTCGACGCCCGCGGCACCGCGGCGCTGCTGGAAGCGGCACGCCGCGCCGGGGTCGGGCGGGTGGTCTACGCCTCGACGGTCCGGGTCTACTCCGGCACCGAGGAGACGACCGTCTCGGAGACCACGCTGCTGCCGTCGCCTGACCGCCCGCGCTCCGTGGCCGGCCTGGCGGGGGAGCTCTACTGCCGGGCCTACCAGGAGCGCCACGGCCTGAGTTACACGATCCTGCGCCTCGGCGTTCCCTATGGCCCGCGTGCAGGCGAGACAGCGACGATCCCGGCGTTCGTGAGGGCGGCGCTTGCCGGCGAGCCGCTGAGGCTGCCCGGCGACGGATCGCAACCGTGCCGCCTCGTCTACGTGGAGGACCTCGCCGAGGGGGTCGTAGCCGGGCTGGGCGACATCGCCGCAAACCGCGTCTACAACCTTGCAAGCGACGAGGGCGTGACGATCCGGCGGATCGCCGAGCTGGTGGCGGAGGCGGTCGGCGGCGCGGAGATCGTCGACGGCCCGGCGCCCCCCGGCGCCCCGTGCTCGAAGGCCGTGCGCTCAGACCGTGCCCGCACGGAGCTCGGCTGGGCGGCGTCCACACCGATCGCCGAGGGCATGCGCCGCTATGTGGATTGGCGCCGTGCGCAGGGCGCGGCCTGGGCGAGAGCTGCGGGGGAGGGGCGGGCCGATCCCGCGGTGCCCGTGGGTGAGTCCGGGGCCGGGGCCCGGGCTTGGGCCCGGGCCGGGGCCGGGCCCGGGGTCGGGGTCGGGGCCGGGGCCGGGGAGGTCGAGCCTTTCCCGCCAGAGGAGGTCGAGGCCTGCCCGCGCAAGGTCCTGATCATCTCGGCCGACATCGGCGCGGGCCACGATCTGCCCGCGCGCGCGATCGCGCGCGACTTCAAGCAGGAGGATCCGCACGCGTTCATCGCCGTGGTCAACGGCCTGCCGGCCATGGGCTCGGTCGCGACCGCCGTGCTGCGCGACAACTCGGCGTTCATGTTCCGCTGGGTGCCGTGGCTGTTCGACCTCCAGTACCGCCTGTTCATGGACTTCCCGCCGACCCGTTGGCTGGCGTCGCGGATGCTCACGCGCTTCAGCAAGCGCGGGCTCTTGCGGCTGATCCGCGCGCATGAACCCGACATCGTCGTCTCGACCTACCCGGGCACCACGCAGGTGCTCGGCGAGCTGCGGCGCACCGGCGAGCTGGATGTGCCCTGTTACTCCTCCATAACCGACATCGCCGGCCTGCGCTACTGGGCGCATCCCGGCATCGACCTGCACTTCATCTCTCACCCCGAGTCGCAGGCGGAGGTCGAGCGCATCGCCGGCCCGGGCAGCGTTCGCTGGGCCAAGCCGCCGACGGCACAGGCGGTGCTGGAGCCGCGCTCGCGCGCGCAGGCGCGCGCGGCGCTCGGCCTCTCGCGGGATTGCGAGCTGATCGCCGTCTCCGGCGGGGGCTGGGGCGTTGGCGACGTCGCCGGCGCGGTTGAGGTGGCGCTCGCGACCAGGCCAGATGCCCAGATCCTCTGTTTGTGCGGGCGTAACCAGCAGCTGCGCGAGCGCGTCGCCGCGCGCTTTGCGGGTGAGGCGCGCGTGCGCGTGATGGGCTTCACCAATCGCATGGGCGACGTGCTCGCCTCCGCGGATGTGCTGATCCACTCGAGCGTCGGTCTGACGGTGCTGGAGGCGCTGATCCGCGGCTGTCCCGTGATCTCATACGGATTCGGATACGGGCACGTGCGGGTCTCGAACGAGGCGCTGGAGCGCCACCGGCTGGCGCAGGTGGCGAAGTCGACAGCGGAGCTCGGGCCGGCGATCGAGCGCGCCCTGGCCGGCGGCGCGGTACCGGACACCTCGTTCACGCGGCGCCCTTCGACGGCCGCACTGATCCTCGGATCGACCCGGCGCATCAAGCCGTTGCCGGCCTGGCGGGTGCGCGCCGTGCGCACGCTCACCACCACGGCCGCCACCGCCACCGTGGTGCTGACGGCGTTTCTGTCGAGCGTCGCCTACGGGCTGGTCTCTTCGCTCGGCGGCGTGCCGCCGGTCACCAACGTGCCCACGCTCAAGCCTCAGGTCGGCGTGATCGTCGAGACCAGCGCTCGCAACGCCCCGGCCCTGGCCCACGATCTCTCGCGTGAGGGCATCCACGTGACGTTTGCGCTGGGCAGTGAGTCGCTCGCGTCGGCCGACCGGCTGGTCGACTACGGCGACGAGCTGCTGCCGCAGCTGAGCGGCAGCGGGCTGCTCGGCTGGGTCAAGACCAGGGGGGAGTTGCACCGACTGGTGCGCGAGCTCGGCCTGCGCGGGCTGGAGCGCCGGCTCGGCTGGGGGCGGCACTTCCTCTACACCTCTAGCGGGCCGAGCGTGATCCAGGTGCTGCTCGGCGCGAGTGCGGGTGGGACCTTCGTCGAGGGGAAGGTGAAGCTGACCCGGCCGGGCGTCCTGCCGCGCACCGTTCACCGCGGCGAGATCGTCCAGATCCGGATCAGGAACCCGCAGGCGGCATGGCGCGAGGTGGTTGCGCTGGAACGCGACCTGCGCCGGCGCCACCTGGACGCGGTCCGGCTCGACACATTGCTCGCCAACTCGCCGACGAGCGCGGTCTGAGGGGCGGCGGCAGAGCGCGAGCCCGGCTTCAGTTCACCAGCGAGTCCGAGCCGCCGGTCGACCCGACACCCGTGGCGCTCGTCGGTCCGTCGCCGTAGAAGTTGCCGCTGACCGCGGCGCTGATGTCGTATCCCTCGACGAACGTCGTCAGCGTCTTGGTGCCGCTCATCGACAGCGACGTGCCGCCGTTGGGGACGAACATGTCACCGTTCAGGATCTGCTTGCCGGAGACCGAGACGTCGAGCGCCGAGGAGCCGCTTCCGGTCGCGTAGAAGATCGGGTAGTTGGCGGTTACCGGCGGGGGCACGGAGGCGGCGCAGTTCGCGGCGGTGAACCCTGCGGTCGCGTAGCCGCAGGCTGAGAGTATGTCTTTGCCGCTACCGGTGAAGCTGATCGTGCCACCCACGAACGTGTCGTAGAGCGCGTCGCTGCCGCTCAGGTCGATCGTGATCGAGCCGTTCCAGGTGCTCGGATCCGACGGATTGCCGGTACCGCTGGCGCAGTAGATGTTGTCGGTGATGGTGCTGTCGCCGTTCGTGCTGCCGGTCAGCGTGATGTCGGCGCCGGCGTTGGTGCAGAAGCTCGGGTAGCCGGCGAGCGGGCCGGCGCTACTCGGCTGGCAGGCGGCCTCGCCTGTGATGCCGCAGGCGGGAAAGTCAGTGGCGTAGTTGATCGGATACTGGTAGTCGGTGGGGGCCTGGGTCGGCGGGCTCGACCAGGGGTTGTGGCCGCTGTAGGTGACCGAGTTGGCGCAGTTGCCGGCCGGACCGTAGGTTGCGTTCCCGAGTGAGATGTTTCCGTTCGAGTTGCCGCCGATGTTCGAGTTGCTGACGATCGTGCCGCTCACACTGGTATTTCCAGAGACGCTGAGCCCAATCCCGTCCGATGGTGTCGAGCAGTTGGTGTCGTCGGCGAACAGAAAGCCACAGGCCGTGCCGCCTGAGCCGGGGCTGACGCAGGGGCCGGGGCCGGTTCGCCACGCGGCCTTGGCGGCGGCGGCCTGGGTTGCGCGGTCGATCCCGAAGAGCTGCGCGAAGAGGCCGGGTGAGGTCGTGGGTGCGGAGACGCTGACCCGGTCGGTGGTGGTGTCGACGCTCACCTGACTGGCCGTGATCGCGAGGCCGTTCGCGGCGGCGTAGTCGACTGCGACCGTCTGCGCGTCGGTGCTGTCGCTGCTGGAGGTGCAGGCGGGGACGCTCGTCTGTGAGCCGTTGATGACGACGCTCGTGGCTGTCGTGCTGGGGTGGGCCAGGCAGTTGGCGGCCGCCAGGGCGGCGGCGTCGGCGACCACCTGGTCGTGGTGGCTCTTGGCCATCCAGGTGGCGGTGTTGATGCTGACGGCGGCCATGCCGAGGATGACCGTCATTGACAGGAGGATGATCACCAGCGACTGACCGGCTTCCTCGCGCCAGGCGCGCAGCGAGATGATTGTCCACCGCGACATGAGAGTGCGACCAGCATCGTCTTCCCGCGTGCTGGCTTTGAGCCGGTCACGCTGCTCTGGACGTTCGTTCGAGTCCCGCTGGTGCTGTGGTGGAGGCGGCGTTGACGTGCCGGTGTGCGAACATACGTTCGTCTTGTCTGCTGCGGGGCTGATCATCTGTGTCCTCATTCCGCGCTTTGAGCTGGTGGTCACGGCCGGCCGGCGATCAGAGCTGCTGAGCGCGCCGGTCGCGATTGCGCCCGAGCCCGGTGCTCAGTTGATCGGCGAGGTCTCAACGGCTGCCGAGAGCTTTGGCCTGGACCGCGGTATGCGGCTCGGGGAGGCGCTTGCACGTTGCCGGCAGCTGATCCTGCTCGCGCCCGATCCGGCTGGGGTGCAGCAACGCTGGGAGCAGGTTCTCGGCGCGCTGGAGTCGGTGGGGGCGGAGGTGGAGGCCGCGCGCCCGGGGGTTGCCTGCTTCGATGCCAGCGGTCTGTTGAGGCTCTATGCCGGCAGGCACGGTCGCGAGACGGATCGTGGATCCCAAGCTGCCGGCGGCGTCGAAGCGGTGCTGAGCGTCGCCTGTAGAGCCGTCGGGATGCCCGTGCACTGTGGTGTCGGCCCAACGCGCTTCGTGGCCGTGATGGCCGCCGTGAGGGCGCGGCCACGCCAGCCGTTGATCCTCACCGGCGGCCGGCGCCAGGCACGCGAGTTTCTGGCGCCGCTCCCGGTCGAATCGCTCAGCCAGGCGGCACGCGGAGGGGATGCGGCACGCGGAGGGGATCTGGAGCCAGTGGCGCGAACGCTGCGGCGGCTCGGAATCGGCACGCTCGGCCAGCTCGCGGCGTTGCCACGAGCCTCTGTGGCCGATCGCTTCGGTAAGGCCGGCCTGGACGCTCGCGAGCTTGCGCTAGGCGGCGACACGCCGCTCCGCGCGCGGCGGGCGTCGGAGATCGTGTGCGAGTCGCTGGAGTTGCCGGAGAGTTCGGGCGGCCAGCAGCTCGAGCGCGCACTTGGCCTGTTGGTTGACAGGCTGCTGGCGCGACCCGAGCGACGGGGTCGCACGCTGCGTGGCGTCGTGCTCTCCGCGGCGTTGGTGGAGCACGGTGGCAGCTGGCGCCAGCGGGTGACGTTCCGCGAGTCGCTCAGTGACCCGGCGCGGATGCGGCTGGCGCTCACGCCCCATCTGCGGCGGCTGCCGGCACCGGCCCAGGCGCTCTCGCTGGCGGTGGAGCACTTTGGGCCGCCCACCGGCGAGCAGCGGGCGTTGCTCGATGAGCCGGCCAGGGCGCGTGCGGCGCGCCTGCGCGAGGCGGTCCGTCAGACTCGCGCCGGAGCCGGCCCCGAGTCGGTGCTGCGCGTCCTCTACGTAGATCCGCTGTCGCGCTATCCCGAGCGACGCGCGATCCTCTCACCGTTTGAGTGATGGCGGGGTCGCGCAGGCTTGCGCTGCCGCGGCGCGCACAGGTAGAGGCTGATGCCGACGGCCAGCCCCAGACGGTCCAGGGGCGCGCGGTTGACGCCATCCGCGAGACCTGGCTGCTGGAGGACCGCTGGTGGACCGATGAGCCGCTGCGGCGTCGCTACTGGGAGGTTGTGGGAACCGGCGGCGTCAACCGGGTCGTTTTCCACGATCTGATCGAGGGTGGCTGGTGGCTGCAGCGGTGAGCCGTTGGCCCGTTCGCCGGCAGCCGGCGAAGCTATGGCCCAAACCCGGCAGATTCGCCGGTATCGGGCCGGCTCCGCATCCGGCCGCTGCGACGCCGGCTGTCCGCTCGCCGCCCGTGCCTGACCGTCGTGTGAGTCGCGAGCGCCGCCGACTACCTAACATCCATTCGCGATGCCAACCGACCCCACACGCACCGCGATCGGCACCTGGAGCGGCGGGCGCTTCATGCACTTCG
Organism: Solirubrobacterales bacterium; assembly: GCA_027449125.1. GTDB lineage: Bacteria > Actinomycetota > Thermoleophilia > Solirubrobacterales > Solirubrobacteraceae > Palsa-465. The sequence continues at coordinate 21,743 of DAIDME010000108.1, forward strand.
GTGAGCCCCTGGACGACGCGCGCTTCCTGGCGCTGCTGACCCCCGACGCACAGATTCCGACCGTCCTGACCGCCGACGTGTACGGCGCCGGCGAGGCCGATGGCTGGGTCGCCAGGGCGCTTGCGAACACGGAGCTCGAGCGCGACGAGATCTGCGTCGTGGGCGCCGTCGGCCACGACTTCTACACCGGCGAGCGCGACGGCGCCAAGGGCTTCCCGCGCTTCACCGACCCGCGCCTGCGCGGCCCCGAGCAGTACGCGAGCTACCTGCGGATGGCGGCCGAGCGCAGCCTCGAGCGCTGCGGGACCGACAGCTTCGACCTGCTGCTGCTGCACAACCCGGATCGCACCGGCTACACCTCGCAGGCCGTCTGGGACGGCATGCAGGCGCTCAAGGAGGCAGGTCTCACGCGCCTGATCGGCGTCGCCCCCGGGCCCGCCAACGGCTTCACCCTGGACCTGATCGACTGCTTCGAGCGCTTCGGCGACCGCATCGACTGGGCGATGGTGATCCTCAACCCGCTCGAGCCGTGGCCGGGGGAGCTGTGTCTCCAGGCCGCTGCGGCTCGTGAGATCAGCGTGATCACCCGCGTCGTCGACTACGGCGGCCTCTTCTACGACGACCTCACCCCCGAGGTCGAGCTCGGCCGCCACGACCACCGCAGCTTCCGCCCGGCCGGCTGGATCGAGTCCGGGCGCGAGCGCATGGAGCGCATGCGCCCGATCGCCCAGCGCGCCGGCCTGACGATGCTGCAGCTGGCCTGCCAGTGGAACCTCTCCCACCCGGCTGTGCGCACGGTCGCCCCGACGCTCGTGCAGGAGTCCGGCCCGAGCGCCCGCCCGGTCGAGGAGAAGCGCGCCGAGCTGGCCGCCCTGCCGGCCGAGCAGCGCCTCAGTGCCCAGGACACCGAGACGATCCGCCGGCTCGGCGACAACTCCGGCTGCATGGCCCTCAAAGGGGCCACTCCCGACCACCAGGGCGATGAGCGCGCCGACAGCTGGCCGCTCTACGACCGCCTCGAGCAGGTCGCCCAGCGCTGGTCGATCGAGCCGGCGCGGGACCTGGTGAAGGCCTGATCCGCCTGGGCCGGCCCGCTGGCCGGCCCAGCGGCTGGAGCGCTCACGTCGCCGTGGTCGCGCCGGGGCGGGGCTCCAGCACGTGGCGGTCCTGCGAGGCGATCAGGCCGGCGCCGAGCACCGCCACCAGCGACAGCAGCAGCAGCGCCACCGGCAGCGTCCAGCTGCCGGTGGCGGCGTGCAGGGCGCCCATCGCGAATGGGCCGGCGGAGGCGATCAGGTAGCCGACGCTCTGCGCCATGGTCGAGAGCTGGGCGGCGTGGTGGCTGTCCGGCGCGCGGGCGACGATGTAACCGAGCGCGAGCGCCAGCTGCGCTCCCTGCCCGACGCCGAACAGCAGACACCAGAGGTCGAGCAGCGGTCCGGGGTAGAGCAGCAGGCCGCCGTAGCCGACCGCGCAGGCCGTGACCGTGAGACCCACCGCCGTCGCCCCGCGCGCGACCCGCCGCTCGAACCATGGCGCCGCGAGTGCCCCGAACATGCCGGCGAAGCTCGCCAGCGACAGCAGCAGCCCGGCGTGTGTGGCGGACAGACCATGCGACCGGGCGATCGTCGGCAGCCAGCTCAGGGTCCCGTAGAAGCCGAAGGACTGCGCGCCCATGAAGATGGTCACGCACCACGCCAGAGGGCTGCGCCACAGCGCGCGGATCGGGGCGCCGTGGTCGCTGGCGGTGGCACCGGACTCCGCCCGCACGCGCGGTGCCCACAGCAGCAGGGCGATCACGGCCGGCAGCGCCCACAGCGCTATCGCGCTCCGCCAGCGCAAGCCTGTCAGGTGCTCGAGCGGCACGGTCAGTCCGCCCGAGATCGCCGCGCCTCCCGAGATGGCCACCGAGTAGAGCGCCGTCATCAGCACCCGGTGGCTGTGGAAGTCGCGCTTGATCAGCGCTGGAACCAGGACGTTGCCCACCGCGATCGCGCAGCCGAGCAGCACCGTTCCGGCGAACAGAGCTGTCAGCGTCGGCGCCAGGCGGACCAGGCAGCCGGCCGTAACCAGCGCGAGCACGAGGGTCAGCGCCGGGCCCATGCTCAAGCGCCGGATCAGCCGCGGTGCGGCAAACGCCGCCAGCCCGAAGCAGAGCACGGGCACGCCGGTCAGAAGCCCGGCACCCGTCGAGCCCAGCCCGGTTCCCGCGCGGATCTGGCCGAGCACCGGCGGTACCGCCGCGATCGCGAGGCGCAGGTTCAGCGCCGCGATCAGCAGGGCCGCAGCGAGCGCCTGTCGGCTACGCATGCACGGCGCTACCCGGCCTGCACGTCACCAGCTTGCCGTCCGCGTATCCACTGGCAGGCGGCCTCCAGGTCGGGATTGCCGATCGCGGCCTGCACGCTCAGCCACATGCCATGACTGAGAAACTCGCTGACCTCGTCCGCGCTCGAGCCGGTGAGCTCGCCGATCTGCGCCGCGAGCCGCTCGTACATTGCGCGGACGTGCGCGCGGATCGTCTCGTCGTCGCAGGCGGCGTAGGCCTGCAGCTGGAACATCAGCTTGGGACGGCTGGTGGCCAGTGTCTCGATGTAGCGCTCGCCGAGTGAGCGCATCAGCTCCTCGCGCGAGCCGCCGCCGATGCGTGTGAACTCAGCGGCACGCTCGGCGAAGAGGTCCATGACCAGCTGGAAGCCCTGCTCGACCGCGGCGATGAACAGGTCCCGCTTGGTCGAAAACAGGCTGAAGACGTATGGCTGCGCAACGCCGACGCGGCTCGCGATGCGCTCGACCGGCGTGCCGTGCAGCCCACCCAGGGCGAACTCCTCGATCGCGGCCGCGATCAGCGCGTCCCGGCGCTGCGCCGCCGGGACGCGCCGGCGAGATTGCCTGGAGGAGGTGGTGCTCACACCCCGATCCTACGCCGTGGGGCAGCCGGCGGCTTGCCAGCGCGGGTCACCGATGCGAACATGTGTTCGTATGTACGTGGAGCTGCACGCCCACTCGGCCTACTCGTTCCTGGACGGTGCCTCGCTGCCCGAGGAGCTCGTGATCGCTGCGCACGAGCTGGGCCATGAGGCCCTCGCGCTGACCGACCACAACACGGTCTCGGGCTCGATGGAGTTTGCTCAGAGCGCCGCCGCGCTTGGCTTGCGGGCGTTGCACGGGGCTGAGGTCGATCTCGCGGATGGCCGTCACCTGACGCTTCTGGTGCGCGACGCGCGTGGCTGGTCGAACCTCTGCCGGCTGCTCACGCGCGCACACCGCGACACCCGCGAGCGCCCAGGCGAGCTCGGCCGGCCGCAGGTGACGGTTGACGACGTGCTCGCTCACGCAGAGGGTCTCGTCTGCCTCAGCGGCTGCCACGCGCACGGTGTGCAGGACGAGGCGACGCTTGTGCGCCTGCGCGATGGCTTCGGCACCGATCGGCTGCGGGTCGAGCTGCAGCGCCCCTACCTGGAGGGCGACCGTGCCCGCAACCGCCGGCTCACGAGCCTCGCCCGGCGGCTTGAGCTTCGCTGCGTGGCCACCGGTGACGTGCACGCCCACGCGCGGGCACGGGCGCCCCTGCAGGACGCGCTCGTGGCGTTGCGCCTGCGCTCCACGCTCGACGCCACAGAGCCCGACCGGAGGGGCAACTGGAGCCACGTGCTGGCCCCGCCGGCGGCGATGGCAAGGCGCTTTGACGAGTACCCGCAGGCGGTTTCAGAGAGCGCCCGGCTGGCCGAGACGCTTCAGTTCGACCTCACCAGTGAGCTGCGCTACAGCTATCCGGGCGCCGAGGATCAGGGCAAGCTGCGCGAGCTGCGAGCGCTCTGTGACGCCCGCCTGCGCGAGCGCTACGACAGTGGGCCGCAGGCGCTGCGCGAGGTGGCCGCCGCGCGCCTCGAGACGGAGCTTCGGCTGATCGACGGGCTGGGCCTGGCGGGCTTCTTCGTGCTGCACCACGAACTGCTGGAACTCGCGCGCGAAGTTGCCGTGGAGGTCCGCGGACGGGGCGGCGCGTCTCAGGACTCTCCGCGCTCGGTGCTGCCACCCGGACGTGGGCGCGGTTCGAGCGTCTCCTCGATCGTCTGCTACCTGACCGGGCTCTCACACGTGGACCCGATCGCCAACAGGCTGGCGATCGGGCGCTTCCTGAGCGAGGACCTGAAGGCGCTGCCCGACATCGACCTGGATTTCCCGCGCGACATCCGTGAGGTGCTGATCCCGCGCGTCTCAGAGCGCTTCGGCTCCGACCGCGCGGCGCTGGTGGCGGCCTTCCCGACCTACCGCGCGCGCGGCGCTATCCGCGAGCTGGGCAAGGTGCTGGGGCTGCCGGCGGCGGAGATCGAGCGGGTGGCTCGCGGCAGCGAGGGTTGGGACGCGCGTGAGGTGGCCCGCGACATCGAGACCGCCAGCGGCGGCGCGCCGCTCACGGGTCGCTGGGCCTGGCTGGCGCGGCTGGCGGCGCAGGCGCACGGGCTGCCCAGGCACCTGAGCCAGCACTCCGGTGGGATGATCATCGCCACACGGCCGCTCATCGACTGCTGCCCCGTCGTGCCGTCGGCGATGCCGGGCCGCTACATCGCGCAGTGGGACAAGGACTCGTGCGCGGACGCGGGCTTCCTGAAGATCGACCTGCTGGGGCTGGGGATGCTCTCGGCCGTGGAGCGCTGCGTCGAGCTGATCGCCCACACGCGCGGCGAGCGCGTCGACCTGAGCCGCATCCCGCACGATGACCCCGCCACATATGAGGCGATCCAGAGCGCGCAGACCACCGGTGTCTTCCAGATCGAGAGCCGCGCGCAGATGCAGTCGCTTCTGCGCACCCGCCCGGAGAGCCTCACCGACATCGCGATCCAGGTCGCGATCGTGCGGCCCGGGCCGATCCAGGGCGGGGCCGTCAACCCCTACATCGAGCGGCGCCAGCGGCTGCGCTCGGACCCCGGCCACCAGATCCCCTACGAGCACCCGTCGCTCGAGCCGGCGCTGCGCGAGACGCTCGGGGCGATCATCTTCCAGGACCAGGTGCTGGAGGTGGCGGCCGCCTTTGCCGGCTTCCGGCCCGGGGAGGCCGAGGACCTGCGCCGGGCGATGAGCCGCAAGCGCTCGCAGGCGGCGATCGAATCCCACCACCGGCGCTTCATCGATGGTGCGATGCGCCTGCACGGCGTCGACGCCGAGCTGGCCGAGCGCGTCTTTGCCAAGGTCAGGGGCTTCTCCGGCTTCGGCTTCCCCAAGTCGCACGCGGCCGCATTCGGCCTGCTGGCCTACCAATCGGCCTGGTTGCGCGTGCACTACGGGCCGGAGTTCCTCTGCGCGCTGCTCAACGAGCAGCCGATGGGCTTCTACCCGCCCGACGCGCTCGTGCACGAGGCACAGCGACGCGGGATCGAGGTGATCGCCCCCGACGTGAACCGCTCGGGTGTCGAGTGCTCGCTGGACAGCGAGGGGCGGGTGCTGATCGGCCTCGGCTACATCCGTGGCGTGCGCCGCGGGGAGGTCGAGGCGCTGGTGTCAGAGCGTGAGCGCAGCGGACCGTTCACTGATCTGGCGCAGCTCGCCTCGCGCGCCGGTGCCGGCGCGCCCGCGCTCGACCTGCTGGCCTGGTCGGGCGCGTGTGACGGGATCGCCGCCGGTCGGCCGACCGCGGTGTCACCGCGCCGTCTCGCGCTCTGGCAGCTGGGCATAGCGGCCAAGGCACGCGGCGTCACCGGTGGCTCGAGGCAGCTTGCGCTACCGCTCGAGCTCCCGCCGGCGCCGGCGCTTGCGCCGCTCGAGGGCTGGGAGGCGCTGCTGGCCGATTACGGGACGCTGGGCATGAGCGCCGCCGCTCACCCGCTGGCCCTGCTGCGTCCACGGCTGCTCGAGGGCTTCGCGGACAGCCGCGCCCTGCTCGAGCTCGCTCACGGCACACGCGTGCGCGTGGGCGGGCTGGTGGTGGCGCGCCAGCGGCCCGGTACGGCCGCCGGGGTGGTGTTCGTGCTGCTCGAGGACGAGTTCGGCGTGATCAACCTGGTCGTGCCGCCCGCTGTCTACGAGCGCCACCGCCTGGTGGCACGCACCGAGCCGCTGCTGGCCGTTGCGGGCCGGCTCGAGCGCTACGCCAGGGGGGGCGGCGCGACCAACGTGCTGGCCGACAGGATCTGGGCGCTCGATGCCCGGGAGCGCGGTCAGGAAGCCGACCTCGATGGATTCCGCGCGGTCGCGCCCGCGGTGATGAGCTTCGCGTCGGGGCGCAGGCGCTGAGCCGATGGCGCGATCGGCGCTGCTCCCCGGGCGTGTGCCCGCGGGTGCCGAGGCTGGCGCGACATCGCGCTGGCGCGCACGGTAAGGTCCCGGGAACATGGCTGGCGAAATCATCCTCGTCGTTGTCTTCCTGCTGGTCGCCACGGCGATCCTCTACGGCGCGTCGAAGGGCAGCTTCAAGTTCATCGGCAGGGCGTTGGGGCGCAACGATCGCGCCAACTCGCGGCTGCTGACGACGACGCTCATCGTCGTGTACGTCGGTGTAGGCATCTTCGTGCCGGTGATCTTCACGCTCGGCAACCGCAACGGCTCCACAGCCTCGGCTGCCGGTGTCAAGCTGACCGCGGCGATGCAGGCCGGGCGCGAGCTGTTCGCCGAGCACTGCGCGATCTGTCACACGCTCGCGGCGGACAACGCCGTGGGCCAGATCGGCCCGAACCTCGACATCCTCAAGCCGTCCGAGGCCACGGTGATGCGCGCGATCACCTACGGCTGCCTGCAGAAGCCGGTATATGCCAACTCCGGCGAGACCTGCCTGGGCTACGGCACCATGCAGGCCGACATCGTCGAGGGCACGCAGGCCAAGGACATCGCCGAGTTCGTGGCGGCTGTGGCCGGCCACCGGTAGCTCAGCCGCGGGCGGGGTCCGCCCTGACGGCGTGTCCGGCGCCGCGGTGCGTGCGGGACTTCATCTCCTGCTCGAGGCTCTGGCGCGCGACTCGCGACGACGGAGCGCGCCCGGGCAGGCTGCCGCTGCCGCCGGTGGCCCGCAGCCCGTCGAGCAGCAGCTCCAGATAGCGGATGCGCAGCGCCTCCGGGTCGCTGCTCGGGATGTCGGTGACGGCGCAGAGCATCTGCAGGACCACGCCCAGGTCGCCGGGCTGGACCCCGGCGCGGACCACCCCGGTCCGCTGGCCGCGCTCGATCAGCTCGCCGAGCAGCGGCTCCAGGCGCGCGTCGAGCTCGCTCAACCAGCGGTCGGCCACCCCCGGGGTGAGAATGTCGTGCAGTGAGCGCTTGGTGGTTATCAGCGCCAGCGTCTGTGCGAGGAAGTCCCGCATCCCCGCCTCGGCGTCCGGGTTGGCGGCCGCATCCGCCACGATGCTCGCGGCGCGGTCGATCTCCTCACGCACCACAGCCTCGAACAGCTCCTGCTTGTTGGCGAAGTGGCGGTAGGCGGTTGCCACGTTGAGGCCCGCCTCCGCGGCGACGTCGTCGAGCGTGATGGTGAGGCCGCGGGTCGCGAGCAGCCGCTCCGCTGCCCCGAGCAGCGCCTGACGGTTACGCTGCGCGTCCGCCCGCATGCGCCTCGGTGTATCGCTGCTCATGCATGGATCATGGCGGCTTCGAGCTCGGCGTTGGCGCCGAGGTCGACGACGCCGGGGCGCAGCATGATCGCGATCAGCGCCGCGGCCCCCACGAAGATCCCCGCTGACACCGTGAACGCGACCACGTAGGAGTGGATCGCGGACAGCGCCGTGAGCTGGCTCGCCGAGTGCAGGCTGTGCGCGTGGGCGCCCGCGTAGGCAGCCGCCGCACCGGTGGCGATCGAGTTGAGGAGTGCGGTCCCGATCGAGCCGCCGATCTGCTGCGAGACGTTGACGGTCGCCGAGGCAACCCCGGAATCGCCGCCCGCTACGCCGAGCGTCCCGAGGCTGAAGCAGGGCGCGAATACGAGCCCGAGCCCGACGGCCACCATCAAGAGCGCCGGCAGCACGGCCGTGGCGTAGGCGGAGTGCAGGCCGATGCCGCGCAGGTACAGCAGGCCGGCGGCCGCCACCAGCAGGCCGGCGGGTACCAGCAATCTCGGGCTGACCCGGTACATCAGCACCGAGCTGGCCAGGCCGGCGGTCACCATCACCATGGCGGTCATGGGCAGGAAGGCAAAGCCGGTCGTCACGGGGCTGTAGCCAAGGACGGTCTCCATGTAGTAGGTGAGGAACAGGAAGACCCCGAACAGGCCGACCGAGGCCAGGAACATCGCCGCGTAGGCGCCGCCGCGGTTGCGGTCGAGGATCACCCGTGCCGGCAGCAGCGGGTGGGTGGCGCGGCGCTCGACCGCAAAGAACACCCCCAGCAGCAGGATGCCAGCCGTCAGGAAGCCGATCGTCTGCGGGTCGCTCCAGCCGGCGCTGCCGGCCTTGGTCGCCGCGTGGGCGAATCCGTAGACGATCGCGAACAGGCTGAGGCACGCGATCAGCGTCCCGCGCCGGTCGATCGGCTCGCGGTCCTCGGAGGAGTGCGCCGGCAGCAGGACGAGCCCTCCCACGACGGCCGCGACCGCGATCACGTCGTTGACGTACATCGTGTAGCGCCAGCTGAGGTACTGCGTCAGCACGCCGCCGAGCAGCAGCCCCACCGAGCTGCCTGCCGCGGCGATGCCGCCGTAGATCCCGAACGCCTTGCCACGCTCACCGGCGTGGGTGAAGCTGGTTGAAAGAAGCGACAGGGCCGCCGGGGCCAGCAGCGCTCCGAACGCGCCCTGGATCGTGCGCGCGGCCACCAGCATCGGGAAGTCCACGGACGCACCGCCGACGGCGGACGCCGTGGCGAAGCCGATCACGCCGACCAGGAACAGGCGCTTGCGTCCGAAGACGTCGGCCAGGCGGCCGCCGAGCAGCAGCAGCGAGCCGAACGCCAGCGAGTAGGCGGTCACGACCCACTGCCGGGCGTCGTTGGAGAAGCCCAGTGCGTGCTGAGCGTGCGGCAGCGCGATGTTCACCACCGTCGCGTCGAGCACAACCATCAGCTGAGCGAGCGCCAGCACCACGAGCACCCACCAGCGGCGTGCGTGAGCCTCGGCGCTCAGGCTCTGTACATCAGCGGTCATCTGTCACCTCACGTGAAACGCAGTCATTGTCTGCGCTTTACCGTAGCACAAACGCAGATATTAACTGCGTTTGTGCTACGGAGTTGACGCGCGGGCGGTCGATCTCGCAAACTGCGAGCGTCGCAAATGCACGCAAACTGCATCCGTCCGGAAGCCTTGTTAGGCTCACGCAGGTCAAATGCTGAATTCCCGCCTGGTCCGCCCCGTGAGGGCGGAGGGGAGCGGGGGGCCCAGGTTCATGGGGCGAATCGTGCTCAGGTGAGCACGTAGCGCCGCTCTTTCGGCGCGAGCCCGTCAGCTAACCCCGCAAGCGAAAAATGCGAGAAAGAGGACGCGATCTCAAGTGCCGCAGACGGGGTCGACATTCATGGACTGGCAGCAGTTTCAGGGGCACAGCCCGCTGAGAATCGACGATGACTTCAGCTGGTCGGAGCCACCAAGGCGTCGGCGCCGGCTGGTGAGCGATGAGCCGATCCGTGCCCGCCGGCTGTCGGGCACGCGTTCTGCCTGGGACGAGCCTCTGGCCGCCGGCGGCGGGTACGCGTCTGCTCCTGCCGACGAGCCGGTCGCCGAGGAGCCGCAGCCGCTCGCTCGCGACGAGTGGACGGAGTACGAGGAGCGCTTCGACCGCCGCCGCCGGCGCCGTACCCACTCGAGTCGCATCTTCGACCTCTCCGACCCCGGCGCCGAGGCCGTCGCGGCAGGCTCGCGCCGGGCTGCCGTGAGCGACGGTCGTGGCGAGGGCCGCTACGTGCCCGCCACACGGCGACGCGCCGAGGGACTCCGGTTCCACGAGCGTGCGGGCCTGCGGCCAGACCGCGCGGGCTTGTGGGCGGTGCTCCTGGGTGTCGCGCTGGTGGTCGGCGCGGTAGCGCACTGAGGCCCCGTCGGCCTGTCGCAGCCCGCTCGCGACTCAGCCGACCAGTGCGTCGGCAAACAGGTAGGGGTCGGTCGGGCCCGTGGCGGCAAACGACCAGTTGTTGCCGCTGACGGTGATGTTCGCCGCCTCGATGAAGCCCGAGCCGTTGTTGCCGCCGAGCTGGACGGTGGCGTTGGGGGCGAAGATGTAGGCGTTGTTGAGGGTGTCGTTGTTGCTGCCCTTGCCGTTCCCCTGGCCCGGGTTCAGGTCGAGCGTGCCCGAGCCGGTCATGTAGATACCCAGCTGGTTGGCCGGCGGGTTGAGCGTGATGCCCTCGCCGTTGAGGTCGACGCTCGAGGCGTACATCGTCCCGTAGAAGGTCGTGTTGTTGGTCGCGACGGTGATGCTGCCGTTCGGCGCGCAGAGGATCACCGGGTTTGCGGCGCTGCCGACCGAGCCGGTGATGGTGATGTTGGTCCCGTCGGAGGAGATCACGCTGGCCAGCGCCGGCGGTACGGGCAGCGTGCTCGCGCTGTATGTGCAGGGCGGGCTCGGCGGGTTGAAGTAGCAGTCGACACCGCTGCTCAGCGTGCAGCTGGGCGAGTTGTACGGGACCGGGTAGGGCAGCGGGTTTGCCACGCCCACCGCGGAGACGACCGGGGCGCCCGCGTTGTTGCCGTTGACCAGCGTGTCGCTGCATGTAGCGCCGTAGCTGAGGGTGTTCAGGTTGACCGTCGTGTTGTTGCCGAACTGGCCCGCCAGGTCGCCGTTTGAGTGCACGCCGCTCAGGTTCGTGTGTCCGTTCAGGTCGAGCGTGATGCCGGTGTTGGCGCCGGTGCACGGAGCGTCGGCGAACAGGGCGTACGGTGTGGTCCCTGTCTCCCAGCTGGCCACCGCCGTGGCTGAGATGCGCGGCGGACCGATGCCGACGGAGCTGGCGAAGAACACCGAGCCGGTGGTCGGCACCGTGACCGTCACCGTGGCCGCTGCCGTGTCGAAGCTGATCTGGGCCTTGCTGCCGTCGAATCCGTTCCGGCTGACGTACTTCTGGCTGATGCCCGTGGCCGTGCTCGTGCTGCCCTGCCCATCGCTGGTCGCCATGTAGTTGGCGGCTGCCAGCGCGGCCGCGTCGGCGGCCACCTGGGCGCGGTGGTGGGTCGCGAACCAGCCGGACACGTCGATCGCCAGGGCCGAGAGGCCCACGATCACCACCAGTGCCAGCACGACCACGACCAGTGACTGGCCGCTCTCACCGCGATCCGGATCTGATGTGCGCTTCGGTGCCAAGGTCATTCTCCGGCGGCAACCCGCATGGGTGTGGGCCACCTGGCTGACGTTATCGGCAGCCGACGCTTCCGGGCAAAGCAACGTTCGTCCATCGGACATACGTCCAGGTGCGACACATGCGGCAGCACACGGTGCTAGCGCGTCAAACCCGCGGCCGGAGCCTCACGCGCGGGGGACCAGCACCGTCGCAGGCGGCGTAGAGTGCAGGTGTTATGGCAGCAGTGCAAAGGGCAAGTGGTGGCGAGTTCCCCGGGGGTCTCGGCGAGCCGTCCGCGGACGGCTGTTGCTGCCCGCTCTACCACGAAGCCATCGAGCTTGTCGGCAGGCGCTGGACGGGCGCGATCCTGCGAGTGCTGATGGAGCGGCCGATGCGCTTCTCCGAGATCGGCCAGGCGATTCCCGAGCTCTCAGACCGCCTGCTGTCGGCCCGCATCAAGGAGCTGGAGGCGCGCGGGATGGTCAGGCGCACCGTGCACGCCGGCCCCCCGGTCCGGGTTGAATACGCGCTGTCCGAGATGGGCCGCGAGCTGGGCCCGGCGCTGACCGAGCTGCAGCAGTGGGCGCAGCGCTGGCTCGGGCGCCCCGCGCGATCCTGACCGCGCGCAGCTGACGCGCGCGGCGCCAGGCGGCTGGCCGCAGACCTACGAGGCGGCCGGCGGTCGCCTGGCCGGCAGGCGGAACACCATCTGCGCCTCGGTGCCGCCACCGGCGCGCTCCGCCAGCGTGAAGTGGTCACACGCGTCCGTGACGAAGGCGAGCCCCCAGCCGAGTCCCGGCCGCGGTGAGGGCAGGCCCGGGCCGCGACCGTCGTCGGAGACGACGACCCAGAGCTCGTCGCCGGTCACGCGTGCGCTCACGTGCACCTCCCCCGGCCCGTCCTGGTAGGCGTGCAGGACCACGTTGGTGACCGTCTCGGACACGGCCAGGCGCACCGCGTCCAGACGCTCGCCGGCGAGACCCGCCGCTCGGGCATACGCGGCGACCGCGTGGCGCAGGCGCGCGACGGCCTCCGGCACGGCGGCGTGGGACTCGACGAGGTGCGCTTCTACCGCGACCACGGGCGAATGGTATGACTTGTGGCTGATTGCTTCATTCGCGGTCCCATGTCACGGTGCCGCGGCCCCACTGCAGTTCGGATGGGTAGCCTGCTTCCCGCCCAGCGGCTTTCCTAAGCGTCGGGGACCAAGTAACGTTCGGGCGCGATGAGTGACCAGGCCGATGCGACCGCCGAGGAGGTGCTGAGGCGCGTCGAGCAGGAGGGCATCCGCTTCATCCGCCTGTGGTTCACCGACATCCTCGGCAACCTCAAGGCGTTCAGCATCAACTCAACCGAGCTGGCCGGTGCCTTCGGCGGCGGCATGGGCTTCGACGGCTCATCGATCACGGGCTTCAACGCCGTGGAGGAGTCGGACATGATCGCCGTGCCCGACGCGAGCACCTTCGCCGTGCTGCCCTGGCGCGGCGGCGAGCACGCGGTGGCGCGCATGTTCTGTGACATCCGCACGCCCGAGGGTCGCCCCTATGAGGGCGATCCCCGCCACATCCTGCGGCGCGCCGTGCAGCGCGCCCGCGACATGGGCTTTGACGACCTGATGGTCGGCCCGGAGCTCGAGTACTACTACTTCCGCGACGCGCGTGGCACCGAGGTGCTGGACGACGGCGGCTACTTCGACCTGACGGCGCTCGACGCGGGGTCGGACCTGCGCCGCGACACGGTGCTCGGGCTCGAGCAGCTGGGCATCCACACCGAATACTCCCACCACGAGGTCGGTCCCTCGCAGCACGAGATAGACATGCGCTATGCGGACGCGCAGACGATGGCCGACCACACCATGACCTACCGGATCACGGTCAAGGAGTACGCGCTCAAGTACGGCTGCCACGCCACCTTCATGCCCAAACCGCTGTTTGGCAAGAACGGCTCCGGCATGCACACCCACCAGTCGCTGTTTCGAGATGGCCGCAACGCCTTCTTCGACCCCGACGACGAGCACAACCTCTCCGCCGTCGGCAAGGCGTTCATGGCGGGCCAGCTGCGCCACGCGCGGGAGTTGAGCTCGATCTTCGCCCAGTGGGTCAACTCCTACAAGCGGCTGGTGCCCGGCTACGAGGCGCCGGTCTATGTGGCCTGGTCGCGGCGCAACCGCTCGGCGCTGGTGCGCGTGCCGATGTACCACCCTGGACGTGAGCGTGCCACGCGCATCGAGCTGCGCTGCCCGGACCCGGCCTGCAACCCGTACCTCACCTTCGCGGTCCTTTTACAGGCTGGGCTTGAGGGGATCGAGCACGGTTACGAGCTGCCCGCGCCGATGGAGAAGAACCTCTACCGGCTCTCGCCTGAGGACCGGCGCCGGCTCGGGGTCGAGCAGCTGCCCGCCACGCTCGGGGAGGCGATCGAGCTGACCGCCCAGTCAGAGCTCGTGCTGCGCGCGCTGGGTGAGCACACGTTCAACCGCTACATCGAGATCAAGCGCCAGGAGTGGGACGACTACCGCGTTCAGGTCACGCCCTGGGAGCTCGAGCGCTACCTGCCCGTGCTCTAGAGCAGCGCTTCCAGCGCCTCGAGTTCCGTGACAGGCAGGCGGCAGGCGAAGCGCTCACAGACATACGCCGCCTGGCGGCCGTCGACGAGCTCGCGGCCGCGCAGCAGCGCCACGGCGCTTGCGTCGGTGCTGTTGGAGTCCGTGCCCGCGATCACCATGTGGGGTCGGTAGCGGGTGCGTAGGGCGCCGGCCAGCGGGCCGGCGCCGACGATCGCGACCTCGCGCGGGGTCGCAAGGTGGAAATCCAGCGCCTCGAGCAGCTGGCCGAAGGCGAGCGGATGGTGCTGTGCGAGTGCCGCGTGGCGCTCGAGCACGCCGAGGGCCAGCCGCTCGTAGGAGCGCTCCCCGGAAAGCC
>DAIDME010000109.1 GCA_027449125.1 Solirubrobacterales bacterium
CTCCTCCCCGACCTTCGGCGCCTGCCGCAGCTCGCCGCTGTAGCCCGCGTAGACTCGCCCACTCCTGGTCACAGCCACCCCCGCGAAACCGTCTACGACGGCATCCAACTCATCGACCACCCAGGCGTCCTGAAGCAGCGCCCGCGCGAGCGCCGCCGCCGCGGTTGTCCCGTTCACCTGCTCGCTCAGCGGCACGGCTCCCGGCAGCGGCGACGCGCTGCGGACGCGGCCTCGGTCGTCGCGCTCGCCCATGATCAGCACGCGACCGCCGTCGCGACCAGCCCGTTCAAGCAGCGCTCCAGCCTGGCCGCGATCCTCCGCCAGCGCAGCTCCCAGCCGTCCGTCGAGCGCCGCCGCCACAGCAAGCTCATAGCCCGGAGCCACGGTCAGTTCGTCGGCCAGCGAACGCGCCCCTCCCGGCGCGCTCTGGTGGGCTCTGAGGAACTGGTTCACCGCAGCCAGCTCGCCGCCGACCCGCGCACTCTCGCGCCGTGCGGCTTCGACCGCTTGCTCGGCTTCGCGCAGCTCTGCGCGTGCCTGCGTCACCGTGGCCTCGGCTGTGTCTCTCAGCGCCTTGGCGGTCGCAACGGCCTCGGCGCGTCGCGCCTCGGTAGCGGCGGCCTCCCCCAGCTGGCGCTCAAGCTCGGCCAGCTGGCGCGCGAGCTCGGCCTCCCGGTCGCGCTCGAGCGCGGCCAGCTCGGCCTTCAGTGACTCCACGCGCTCGCGGGCGCCGTCGTCGGGGCGGTCTGTAGCCGCCTGCTGCCGCTGCTGGTCAAGCTGCGCGCGCGCTCTGCGGCTACGGTCTGAGACGAGCTCCAGCGCCGACCTGATGGCGTCCGCCCGGTAGCTGACCTTGTCCGCTGCAGCCTGCGCGGCAAAGCTGCGGCGAGAGAGCTCCTCGCGGCGACTGGATCGTGAGGCCAGCGCCTCCTCCGCCTGGCGGCGTCCGCGCGCGGCCACCTCGATCTCGGCCTCGATCTGCCGGCGGCGCTCGCGCAACTGCGCGGCGCCGGTCGTGGCCCGCTCGAGGCCCGCCTGACGATCCCGCAACTCGTCGCGCGCGAGCTCCCAACGAACCTCGAGCATCTGTCGGTGAATCCGCGCATGCAGCTCCGCCGCCTCCGCCTGACGTTTGAGCGGCTTGAGCCGCGAGCGGGCTTCGCGCTCGATGTCGAGTGCGCGGTCGAGGTTGTCCTGGGTGTGCTGGAGTTTGAGCTGGGTGCGGCGCCGGCGCTTGCGGTGTTTGCCGAGCCCTGCCGCCTCCTCGATCAGCAGGCGGCGCTCCCGCGGTCTGGAGGTGACGATCGCCTCAACCCGCCCCTGCGAGATGACGGAGTGCATCTCCTTGCCAAGCCCGGTGTCGGAGAGCACCTCCAGCACGTCGATGAGCCGACAGCGAGCGCCGTTTATCCGGTATTCCCCCTCGCCGCTGCGCTCCAGATGACGCAGAATCGAAACCTCCGGGCCAAGCCCGAGGACCCCGTCGCTGTCGTCCAGGATGAGCTCGACCGTCGCGGCGCCGGCCGCCTGGCGCCCGGGCGCACCGCCGAAGATCACGTCCTGCATCGAGTGTCCGCGGATCGCGGCCGGCGACTGTTCGCCAAGCGCCCACAGCACCGCGTCGGTCACATTGGACTTACCCGAGCCGTTCGGCCCGACGATCACGCTCGTACCCGGGCTGAACTCCAGCCGCGTGCGGTCGGGGAATGACTTGAAGCCCTTCATGGTGACGCTCTTCAGGTACATCGCGCCTCGCCTAGCGTCCTGCGCCCACAGCGTCCGTGCTGGCCAGCGCCGCCTGGGCCGCAGCCTGCTCGGCATCCTTCTTGCTGCGCCCGACACCACGCCCGATCTCCTCTTCCCCGATCATCGCCACGATCGTGAAGGTGCGTTCGTGCGGCGGCCCGACCTCGTCCACGACGAGGTATCTGACAAGCGAGCCGCGACGGGCGAGCCGCTCCTGCAGCGCGGACTTGAAGTCCACGGGCCGCTCCATCGCCTCCTCGAGCTCGTCGCGGAATGCCTCAACGACCGCAGCTGCCACCCGCTCGTACCCGAACTCCAGGTAGCAGGCACCGATCACGGCCTCTGTTATCGAAGCGAGCACCCGCTCGGCCGCGAGCAGGCTGGGGATGCCGGCCGCCGCCGGCGCGGGCGCGGCCGCCGCGAGCCGCTCGGGCACGCCAAGGCGCTCAGCCACCACCCGGCAGGAGCGCCCGGAGACAGTCTGTGCGCGGATCTTCGTCAACTCTCCCGGCCCGAACTGCCCCAGCAGCGGGAAGATGTGCGAGGTGATGGCGAGTGAAAGCACGCTGTCACCGAGAAAGGCGAGGCGCTCGTACGACTCGCCGCCCTTGGGCGCCCACGACGCGTGCGTGAAGACGGTCGTGGCGGCCTGCTCGGGGAGCGCGTCCATCAGCTCGCGCAGGCTCGCGACCGAATCCGCGCGGTGGCTGCCGTTATGCGTCACCGGCGGCTCTGCTCGCGGTCCCGGCGTGACTCGCGAACACGAAGTCGACCGCTTGGCCGACAGTCGTGATGCCGGTCGCCTCTTCGTCGGAGATCCGCACGCCGTAGCTGTCCTCGAGCGCCTGTACGAGCGTGTAGAGGTCCAGCGAGTCAGCCTCGAGGTCCTCGCGAAACCGTGTGAACTCCGTGATCGAGGCAGGGTCGGCCTGCAGCTCGTCGCTCAGATGGGCGCGGATCGCGTCTAGGACCTGTTCACGAGTCATGGATCGAAACCGTAGCCTGAAGCGCGGACGCCCTCAACTCATGCTCGGCTGCCGCAGCGCCCCACCCTGCTCGAGCGCGGCTCGTGTACGGCCGACCACATCCTCCTGCACGCCGCGGGCGGCGACCTCGATCGCTCGCGCGAAGCCGCGACGGGTGAACCGGCCGTGGCAGACGATGCCGACGTGACGCAGCCCGAGCATGTAGGCGCCGCCGGTCAGCTCAGGGTCGATCTCGGCCCTCAGGCCATCGATCGAAGGCTTCAGCAGGAAGCCACCGAGCCGCGCGCGCACAGAGCGGTGGGCGGCATCACGCAGCAGCGAGAGCGTCTGGGCGGAGACGCCCTCGATCAGCTTGAGCGCGATGTTGCCGGTGAAACCGTCCGAGACCAACACGTCCACCGTGGCGCTCAAGGCGTGCGTGCCCTCGACGTTGCCGATGAAGTTCAGGCCGAGACCCGAGGCCGAGGTCAGCCGCTCGTGCACCTCCTTGAGGTCCGGCGTCCCCTTCGCCGCCTCCTCGCCGTTTGACAGCAGGGCCACGCGCGGCGACTGGACCCCCATGACCGCCTGCGCAAACGCCGAGCCCATGTAGGCGAACTGCACGAGGTGGTCCGGCCGGCAGGTCACGTTGGCACCCACGTCGAGCAGCAAAAGCGGTCGCAACCCCGGCCGGGGCAGCGGCAGCGCCAGCGCCGGACGGTAGATGCCGTGGTCACGCTTGAGGTGAAACAACCCGGCTGCCAGCGCCGAGCCCGTCGAGCCGCCGGAGACGAGGGCCTGCGCGCGCCCTTCGGCGACGGCCAGCGTCGCCTGCACGATCGACGCGTCGGGGTTGGACCTGACGGCGTACGCGGGATCGGCCGCCTTTGCGACCGAGATCGGCGCGTCAATCAGCTCGACGCCAGCGGCCACTGCCGCGACACGCGCGGCATCGGCGTAGAGGACCACCCGGACGCCCCGCTGAGCGGCCAGCGCAGCTCCGCGAGCGACCTCCTCGGGACCCAGGTCGGCACCGTTACCGTCTACGGCGACGGTCACCATCGACGGCTGGCCTCAGCGCAGCGTGGTATCGGTCTCGACCACGGTGCGCCCCCGGTAGCTCCCGCAGACCGGGCAGACCCGGTGCGGCAGCCGTGGGCTGTGGCACTGCGGGCACGCGTTGGTGGCGGACGCCGCAGCCCGGTGGGTGGCGCGCCGCTTGGTCGTGCGTGAGTGTGACTGCTTTTGCTTTGGAACGGCCATGACCGCGCAGCCTAGCAGGCGTCAGCGGCACGCGCCCGTGAGCTCAGCCATCGCCATCCGGGGCGTGGCGCTCTGCCGCGGCCGGCCCGGACGCGTCGTTGATCCGGAGCTCCGCCAGCCTTGCCCAGCGCGGGTCGCCACCGGCCCGCTCGTGGCCGTGCCCGGGCGAGCTGTTGAGATCGGCCCCGCACACCGCGCAAAGCCCGGCACAGCTGTCGGTGCAGAGGATCGCGGCCGGCAGGGCCAGCATCAGCGCGTCGCGCACCCAGGCGGACGTGTCCAGCAGACCGGCTTGCACGTACGGCGACTCGAGCTCTTCGCCGCCTCCCGGCTGCGAGAACTCCCGCGCCTCCACCGCGTAGCTCCTGGACGCGGGCGAGCAGCACCGCATGCACGGTCCCGTCAGCGTCGCCTCGAAGGAGAGCTGCAGCGCGTAACCCCGATCGTTCGTGCGCGCGACGCGGACCCGCGCCGGCACCGGAGCCGGTCCGACGACGTAGAGCTCGTCGCTCAAGCTCAGCGGTTCCACGCTGACCCCAAGCTCGAGCCGGCGCCCCTCGCCGGCCGCGAGCCGCAGGCTGTTCAGGTCGAAGCTGTCGTGGGCACTGCTCATCTGCTCGCCAGAGAAGCTTATGCCGCTGTGATCCTGCAGGAGAGCTCTCCGTCTGGCGCTAGGACGCGCGGCGCTAGGACGCGCGCAGCGCATAGAGCTCGCTGCCTGCCAGCGCGACCGCGCCCACACCAGCCAGGACGATGCCCGCCAGCAGCGGCACGAGCGCAGCTCCGTGCGCGAGCGGCTCGTGATACAGCACGACGCCGGCGACGATCAGCCCGTTGGCGGAGACCGCGGTGCTGGCCGCGGACACACTGGCGGCGTTGGACCGCGCGAACGCGTGCTGGAGCAGTGAGAGCGACCAGATGCTGAGCAGCACCATGAGCCACGGGCCGGGCGTCAGCGCAACGTGCAGCAGCCCCACGGGGCCTTCCCTCACGAAGCGATCGGCGATCTCCTTCGTGAAGACCCCGGTCGCCACGAACAGGGTCCCGACCGCCGCACCCTTGAAGACACCGCCACGCAGGCGGGCTAGCAATGCCGCGGGCAGCACAAGCGCCAGGGCCACCAGGAGCTCGGTGCCATCCGTAAGCGGTGCCTGCGCCGCCCCCGAGCTGATCACGGTGGAGGCCACCAACACGCCACCCACAGCGAGTAGGATCACCCCTGCGAGCTCGATCCGCGCGAAGCGTTCTCCCAGCCACCGATGCCCGATCACGACCAGCCCACCGCGCCCGAGACTCCGCAGGCTCGTCACCACCGGCACCGGGACGAGACCCAATGAACCCGCTTCCGCGGTCCACGCGAGTAAGCTCAGCGCCATCGCAACTAGCCAGACTGGTCGCCGGATCAAGACGGCAAGTAGCGCCAAGCCGCTCGCGCCGACGCCAACCTGCATCATCTCTCGCTTTTCCAGGGCGGCGGCGGCAGAGTTCGCAAGCCCACAGATGAGCGCAAGCGCGCTCCCCAAAAAGAACATCGATTACAGGAGCATTAAGTGCAAGACGGGCATCCGAAACTGGCAGCGACGGAAGCGATCGTATCGCCCCCAGAGCCGTCACGGCCCAACAGTCCGAGAAAGGTGCTGATCCTCTCCGGCGAGATGGGTGAGGGTCACAACGCTGCCGCGGCTGCGCTCACCGAAGCGATCGCGGACGTGTGGCCGGGCTGCAAGGTCGAGCGGTTCGACACGCTGGAGCTCTGGGGACGGCCGTTCTCGCGCTTCATGAGCTGGGGGTACGAGATCCAGATCCGCTTGCTCCCGCTCACCTACGAGGTCTTCTACGACGCGCTTTGCAAGTCGCGCACGTTCGCGGCCGTGAGCAAGGCCGCGATCGGCAGCTTCTTCGGCAGACGGCTCGAGGATTTCCTGCGTAACCACGATGCGGACCTGGTGATCTCGACCTACCCGTTCGGCTCCGCCGCGCTGCACTGGCTGCGCACGCATCAGCAGGCATACAAGGTGCCCGCGGTCACCTACATCCCCGCCTTCCACGTGCACCCGGTCTGGGCCTACGCGGGCATCGACCAGCACTTCGTGATGTACGACACCGCCCCCGAGCACGCCCAGACGGCGGGATTCGAGCGAACCATGCGGGTGGGCGCGCCCCCGGTGCGCGACGGCTTCGGCACGGTGTCCAAGCGCGAGGCGCGCGAGCGGCTCGGCCTCGATCAGGGCCGCTTCATCCTCCTGGTCACCGGCGGCGCCTGGGGCCTGGGCGGGATTGACGACGCTGTCCAATCCCTCGCCGACGCAGACATCGAGCGCCTGCAGATCCTGGCCGTCTGTGGCAAGAGCGCAAAGCTGCTCGAGCATCTGAAGGCGATGGGTCTGCCCGAAGAGCGCCTGCGGCCCTACGGCTACGTGAAGAACATGCACGAGATCATGGCCGCCGCCGACGTGGTCGTCACCAACGGCGCCGGCGTGACCGTGCTCGAAGCGCTTCGCACTCCCAGGCCGTGCATCGCCTTCAGGCCGCTGGCCGGCCACGGCAAGGCGTCCACGGATGAGATGATGCGCCGCGACCTGGCGCTCGTGGCGCACGACTCCCAGGAATTGGCGGCGGTGGTCAGGGAGCTGGCCACCGACCAGGTTCTGCTGGCCCGCATGGAGCATGCGGGACGTGAGTGGTGCCGCGGTCGCGACCTGCGTGACAGCGTGCGCACGATGAACGAGCTCTTCCCAAAGGCGCAGGCGACCACCACCAGCACGCCCGCCTGACCGGCGGCCCCAACCAAGACCGCTCACGGCCCGGCACGCCCCGCGCCTGCCGCATCCGCGAGCCCCGATTTGCGACGATCCAGAGATGTCCGCCTGGTTTCGCACGTTTGGCTACGCGAGCGTCTACAGGGGTCTGATCGTCGGTGCGATGCCACTCGACGAAGTGGATGTGCGCCTGCTTTCCGGGTTCGGGGTCCGCGGCGTGCTCAACCTGACCGAGGACAGCGAGTACGCGCCGGGGGCCAGGCGCAAGGTCGAACAGGCGCTCGCCGCAGCCGGCATCGAGGAGCGGCGTCTGAGCACCGAGGATTACGGCGCGCTCAGCCCGGCGCTGCTCGAGCAGGCAACCGGGATCGTCAACGCCTGGCTCGATGACGACGTCATCGTCTACCTGCACTGCCGCGCCGGCTGGCAGCGCTCCGCAGCCGTCGCCGCCGGCACGATCGCCGTTCGTGACCGGACCGACATCCCGACCGCGCTGGAGCGCGTGCGGTCACTGAAACCCACCGCCGATCCGCTGCCGCACCAGTGCGACGACCTGGAGCGTTGGCTGGCATCACGCCTGCGGAGCTGAGAGACCGCCCGGATCGAGCGCGGCCTGCGGCTCACCGCCGCTCCGGCCGTGCAGCGGCCGAGGGCCAACATCGACACGCTCGACCGCCGGCAGCTCCTGGCCCTCGGCGACGGCTCCCAGCTCGCCGAACCGCCGAGCGGTGACCAGGAGCCGCGTCTCGTAGGACCCGACCGCCTCGTTGTAGGCGTTCACCGCCGAGGCCAGACCACGGCCAACCCTCGCGAGCCTGGTCGTGAACGCCGCCAGGCGCATGTGCAGTTCGCGTCCGACCTCAGCGATCGCCCGGGCCGAATCTGACACACGCTGCTGCTGCCAGCCGTAGGCGGCCGAGTGAAGCAGCGCCAGCAGAGTCGTCGGCGTGGCGATCAGGACCCGCGCGCCCATCGCGTACTCCATCAGCCCCGGGTCCCCCTCGAGCGCCGCGCTGTAGACGTGCTCGCCAGGCAGGAACATCACGACGAAGTCCGGCGCGCTGTCCAGACGCGCCCAGTATTCCTTGGCGGCCAGCTTGCTCACATGACTTCGCAGCCCGCGCGCGTGCGCCTGCAGCAGGGCGAGCCTCGCCGCGGGGTCGACGGACGCGCCGACTCCGAGATCGGGCAGCGGCGGCGCCTTGGCGTCAACGGGGATCTGCTTGTGCCCGGGCAGCTCGATGATCATGTCGGGTCTCAGGGTGGCCCCGTCCTGGCCGGGGAGCGAAACCTGCTCCTCGAAGTCGACGTGCTCCACCATGCCGGCCAGCTCCACCACACGGCGCAGCTGCAGCTGGCCCCACTGACCGCGGCTGTTGGGCCGCGCCATGGCGCTGGCAAGTGCGCCGGTCTCCTGTCGCAGCTGCGCCAGAGCACGCATCTGCTCCGCCATCTGACCCCGCGCCGTACTCTGATCTCTCGCCAACTGTGCGATCTGGCGGTCCACGCGCCCCAGCGCGTCGGTCAGCGGCGCAACCAGGCTCTCAACCTGCAGCCGCCGCCGCTCGAGTTCGCCGCTGGCCTGTGCCTGGCTGGCCTGGAACTGCAGACGGTTCTGCTCGCCGAGCTGCGCGAGCCCCGCCTGCACGGCGCTGTGCAGCGTCTCGCCGGTATGCGCGCGCAGGGTCGTCTGCACGGCGTCGAGCGCCATGCGCGCCGAGCTCACACGCTCGCGCATGACCAGCAGCACGAGCGCCCCGCCGGCCAGGAAGCCGGCGACGAAATACATTGCAGTCATGCCGCAAGCATGACGCGACGCCCAGACGGAAGGCGAACGTGCGTTCGCGACGCTGGGTGGGCTACGCCACTTCGGCCGGCTCGTCCTTGCCGGCCAGCCGGTCCCGGCCGCGCTGCACGGCGGCGATGAACTTCGAGAGGTTGACCTCGAGCGTGTTCAGAATCTCGTCGGCGTAGTCCTCGGCACCGAGGCGGATCTCCCGCTCGCGGGCGCGCGCCTCGTCGAGGATCTCTTCGGCGGCACGCTCCGCCTGCTTGGTGATCTCCTCCTCGGAGACGAGTCGGTCCTGGCGGTCGCGCGCCTCCTTGACGATCCTCTCGGCCTCGCGCCTGGCCTCGGCCAGCATCTCCTGACGCTCCTTGACGATCCAGCGAGCCTGCTTGATCTCCTCGGGGATGGTTGCTCGCATCTGATCGAGGAGGTCGTAGATCTCCTCCTTGTCCACACGCACCTGATCGGTGAGTGGCATCGGCTTCGCGTTGTGCACGAGGTCGTCGAGCTTGTCGATCAGTACTAGTACGTCCATCTCAGATTCTCTAGATTCGTCGGCTGCTGATGCGTTCCTGCAAAGCCTCGGCGACCTCGTCCGGTACCAAGCCGTCGATGCGGCCGCCAAAGGTGGCTAGCTCCTTGACGCCGCTTGACCTGATGAAACTGTACTTGGGTGAGGCCATCAAGTAAACGGACTCGATCTCAGGCGCCTGCCCGCGATTGAGCTGGTTCAGCTCGAGCTCGTATTCGAAGTCTGAGATCGCCCGCAGGCCACGGACGATCGCCTTGGCTCCCCGCTCGCGGGCGAACTGCACGGTCAGCACGCTGAACGGCTCGACCTCGACGTTGCGGAGATGAGCCGTGGCGTGCGCCACGAAGTCCACGCGCTCGGCCGCCGTGAACAGCGTCGAGCCCTTGCGCGACGGCAGGTTTACGACAGCCACTATCACCCGGTCGAACATCTCGGACGCTCGTGAGATCACATCCAGGTGGCCGTTGGTGACCGGGTCGTAGGAACCTGGACAGACTGCTATGCGGTTATCCAAGGACATGGAATCTGAGCAGGGTGTCTCCGTAGCGACGCTCGCTGCGCACCGGCAGGGCCAGCTCGAGCGGCTCGCGCCGGTCGCTCTCGGCCACGACCGTGGCCCGCTTTGCCAGGAGCGGCGGCAGCGCCAGCGAGAGCGCGGGGCCGAGCGAGCCAGCCTCACGGTATGGGGGGTCGAGAAAGACAAGATCGTATAGCCGCTCGCGGACGGGCGCGCAAGCCAGCGCCCGCAGCGCGGGCATCCGCACCACGTCGCAGACATCGCGCAGGCCGAGCCGCTCCAGGTTCGCGCCGATCGCAGCCAGAGCCTGGGCGCCGCGTTCGACGAACACGGCGTGGCCGGCGCCGCGCGAGAGCGCCTCGATACCGAGCGCCCCGGAGCCCGCGAACAGGTCCAACACGTCGTTGCCGGCGACGTCGCCGAGGGTCGAGAACAGCGCCTCACGCACGCGGTCCGAGGTCGGTCGCGTGCCCGCGCCGCGTGGCGCCTCGAGCCGGCGGCCACGCAGCTTTCCCGCAATCACCCTCACGCCGCCACCGGCACCAGCGCGGCGCCCATGAGCGCGTGCTCGGGCGCTGCGAGCTCCGGGTCATCGTCCAGGATGCGCCGGCTGTGGATCAGGGCCCGCTCCTGCAACTCACGGTCGCGCGTCAAGTCGGCGAAGCGATACACAGGCTCGTGGCCCGACTGCCGCGTGCCCGCGAGCTCACCGTGCCCCCGCAGCGCCAGATCGATCTCGGCCAGGCGGAAGCCATCCGACTCTCGCACGAGAGCCCGCAGCCGAGGCGAGTCAGCGCGCCCGAAGAGCAGACACAAGCCTGGGTGCCGGCCACGGCCCACCCGGCCCCGGAGTTGATGCAGCTGCGAGATCCCGTAGCGATCTGCGTCCTCGATCAGCATCACGGTCGCGTTGGGCACATCCACGCCCACCTCCACAACCGTGGTCGCCACCAGCACCGAGGCGCGGCCGCTTGAGAAGCTCGCCATCGCCTCCTGCTTCTGTGCCGAGCGCATCTGACCGTGCATCAGCACGAGCTCCAGGCCGGCCAGCGGTCCGGCCCTGAGGCGCTCGTACTCTGCCGTCGCCGCCCGCGCCTGCAGCTCGTCGGATACATCGACCAGCGGGCAGACGATGAACGCCTGGCGGCCCTGGGCGATCTCCTCGCGCATCCTCGCGTAGGCGCGGCTGCGCTCGGCCTCGGTCGAGCAGAGGTGGGTGCGCACCGGCAGCCGTCCGCCCGGCAGCTCCCGCAGCTCGGTCACGTCCAGGTCGCTGTAACGGCTCAGCGCCAGTGTGCGCGGAATCGGAGTGGCGGTCATATGCAGCTCGTGCGCCGCGCCGCCACCACGCGCCGCGGCGGCCAGCGCCGCGCGCTGCTCCACCCCGAAGCGATGCTGCTCGTCGACCGCGACCATCGCCAAGCACCTGAAGCCCACGCCCTCCTGGATCAGCGCGTGGGTGCCAACGACCAGCGACAGCTGGCCGCTCGAGAGCTTGCCGAGCAGGTCCGCCCGCCTCGCGGCAGGCGTCGAGCCGGTCAGCAGGCCGGTCGCCACCGCCTCCGACCCGAGCAGCGCGGTGATCGTGCGGAAGTGCTGTTCGGCCAGCGTCTCGGTCGGAGCCATGAGCGCCGCCTGGTAGCCGTGCTCAACCGCCCTGAGCAGCGCGTAGAGCGCGACCACCGTCTTGCCGGAGCCGACCTCCCCCAGAAGCAGGCGCCGCATCGGCGCGCCCGACGCCAGGTCCGCGTCGATCGCCTGGAGCGCAGCGCGCTGCCCGCCGGTCAGCGTGAACGGCAGCTGCCTGTCGAGCCAGCGTGTGGTCAGCTCGCTCGCCGCGTCGAGCCGTGGCGCGCCTCCGCCGAGGCGCCGCCCCCGGCGGAGGCGCTCGAGCGCGAGCGACGCGTGCAGCAGCTCATCGAAGGCGAGGCGACGGCGCCCCTGCTCGACGGCGTCGTCGCCAAGCGGAAAGTGCATGCTGAGCAGGGCGCCGGCCCGGTCGAGCAGGCGCTCAGCCACCCGCAACCTCGCCGGCAGCGGGTCGACGACGTGCGCGAAACAAGCCTCGTGCTCGCGTACGGCGGCGAGGATCTGGGTCGAACTGATCCCTTCGCTGGCGGGATATTGCCCGACGCCTGCCGGCGCAGCCCCAGCCGCGACCGGCGCAGGCGGCCGGTCGGTGGGCACGTGCGCCTGCACCGCGAAGCGGCCGTGAGCGCCGAGCTTGCCGTGCAGCAGCAGCGTCGTGCCCGGCCGGTAGCGATCGGCCAGCCACGGCTGGTTGAAGAAGGTCGCCCGGACACTGCCGCTGCCATCCGCGACATCCGCCTCCACGAGCGGTCGCATGCCCCGCCTGCGGACGGGCCGCAGGCTGACCTGACTGACCTCCACGAGGATCGTCGCCGGTTCGCCCTGCGCCAGATCGGCGACCGCGCGAGCTTCGAGGCGGTCACGCGGCGTGTGTTCGAGCAGGTCCGCGACCGTGTGAAGGCCGAGGTTGGCCGCTGCCTGGGCCGCCTTCGCTCCGCCACTGACACGCAGCGGCCGTGCGAGCTCGAGCGGGCGGGGATAGTGCACCGGCGCGGATCGCAGCTGCGCGGTGCTGAACTGCTCGGCGCCGGCGAAGCGGCGGGGGCGACTCTGGTCGGCGCTCACACCAACACTTTGCACCAGCCGGCGGCCGGAACGGTTCGCTAACCGCCGCTGAGCCTGACAGCCTTGAGGATCAGCAGCACCACCGAGGCCACGAGGTAGAGCCTCAGCGTGAGCATCGCGACCTTGCGGCCACTCGACCACTCCGGCCTGCCGAGCAGCGCGAGTGACGGCATCGTCCACTCCTCCTTGGGAATCTCCGAACCGGCCTCCACCATCGTCACACCGGCCGCGGCGCGGCGCGACCTGAACACGACCGCTGCGAACACCAGCAGGCCCGCGGCCAGCGCACCGCCCCCGACCACCGACACGGTCGTCACGTCGATGTTCGGAAAGAGCACCGTTGCCATCAGGATCAGCGACAGCAGGATCAGCACCGCGACGATCACGCTCGCGATCGCGTTGAGCCAGAACGGGTTGCACCACGGCCCGAGCACCTCGCGGTCGTTGCAGAGCAGCAGGAGAAAGGCGCTTGCGCTGGGCAGCAGCACCCCGGCCAGCGCCTGGACGGCGAGGGTGATCACACCCAGCGGCGCGCCGGGAATCAGGACGATCGCCGCAGCGCCCACGATCAGCACGGCGAAGGTCGCGTAGAACCCCTTGGCGTCGGCGAAGCTGCGATGCAGCGAGCTCTTCGTGCCGAACACGTCGCCGAACGCATAGCTGGTTGACAGCGTCAGAGCGCCGGCGCCGATCAGCGAGGCGTTCAGCAGGATGATCGCGAAGATGGCCCCCGGCAGCGAACCGAGCACGTGGCTCAGGGCTACGGCGGTCGCGCCCGCGTTCTGGAACTGGCCCGCGTACCGCGTTCCCCGCAGCGCGAAGGCGCTCATCGAGACGATCGCCACCGCACCCACCACGACGACGAAGGCGCCGATCCAGGTGTCGGCTCGCTCGTAGTTGATCCAGCGGGGCGTGATCCGCTTGTCAATCACGTTGGACTGCTGGAAGAACAGCTGCCAGGGAGCGACCGTGGTGCCGACGATCCCGATGATCAGGAGCACGGAGGTGGAGCTCGCCCCTCCGCTGATGCCCGGAATCACCAGGTCGCGGGCCATCGGGCCAAAGTGCGGGTGTGCCAGGAAGAACAGCGGAACCACCAGCAGACTGGTGAACACGAACACGAACATCGCCCGCTCCCAGGCGCGGAAGCTGCCGCTCGCGGTGATTCCGATCAGCGCCACCGCGGCAATGGGTACGGCTACGTACTTGGATACGCCAAAGTATCCAAGCGCCAGGCTGACGCCGATGAACTCGGTGACGATCGTGAGGAAGTTGAGGATGAACAGGTCACCCACCGAGAAGAACCCCCAGAAGCGTCCGAAGCGCTCATTGATCAGCCGGGCGTGCCCGACGCCTGTGACGGCGCCGAGCCTCACCACCATCTCCTGGTTGACGATCAGCACCGGGATCAGCAGCAGGAGCACCCAGAGCAGGCTCGTGCCGTAGTTCTGTCCCGCCTGCGCGTACGTCGCAACTCCGCCCGCGTCGTTGTCACCGACCATCACGATCAGTCCCGGGCCGACGATCGCGAGCAGCGCCAGCAACTGTGCACGGCGGTTGCGCGGCCGGCCGCCCTCGTGCTGCTTGATCGTCCCGAAGGCCCCGCGAATGTCCCCAACGTGGGCGGAGTCGAGCACGGCGCGCTCGCGCGGAGCAGACGCTGCCGGCTGCTGTGGCTGTCTGCTGGTCATCGGGCTCGCCCCCTTCTCGTGTTCGGCGCGCCGCAGCGACGCGTCGCCGGGGGTCGATCCCGCCCCGTGCTCA
The DNA here is from genome assembly GCA_027449125.1 of Solirubrobacterales bacterium. Lineage (GTDB taxonomy): Bacteria > Actinomycetota > Thermoleophilia > Solirubrobacterales > Solirubrobacteraceae > Palsa-465. The sequence goes on from DAIDME010000109.1 coordinate 13,991, forward strand.
GCGCCGCGAGACGAGGGTGACCGGCCCGACGACCGCCGCACACGGACTTCGCGGTGGATCCAGGTCCTGGTGTGTCAGTTGGTCACCCATGGGCCACCAGTGTAGCCCCGCGGGCAAACGCGCGGAAAGCGCGTTCACAACCTTTTGACGTTACTGCCGCGCGCTCGCCGAGCGCCGCCGCCACTCCTCGGGCAGCAGCAGCTCGAGCACGTCGTCTACGGCGATCAGCCCGACCGGCCGCGCGTCAGCGTCGACCACCGGCATCGCCACGAGGTTGTAGTCGGTCATCAGCCGGGCGACCTCCGGCAGATCCTCCTCGGGCGAGACGGTCGGCGCCTGTGCCTCCTCCTCGATCAAGCTCGACAACCGTGCCTCCGGGGCGGCGCAGACCAGGTCGGTGAGCGCCAGGGCGCCGGCGAAGCTGCCGTCGGCGTCGAGCAGGCAGACCGTGGCGAGCAGCTGCCCGCGCAGCGTGCTCTGACGAACCCGGGCAAGCGCCGCCGCGACCGTGTCCTCGGCGGCGACCGCGACGAAGTCCGGGTTCATGATGCCGCCGGCCGTGGACGGGTTGTGGCCGAGCAGCCTACGCAGCTTCAGCTGCTTGGCCGGGGGCAGCAGGTTCAGGACCGGCAGGCGCCTGTCCTGCTCGATCTCCAGCAGCAGGTCGGCGGCGTCATCTGAGGCCATGCGCGCGAGCACCGCCGCGATCTCCTCGTCGGAGCGCTCGCGCAGGAACTCCACCTGGTGCTCGTCGTCGAGCTCCTCGAAGACGTCCGCTTCGAGCTCCTTGTCGTGCCCGACGGCCGCCATGATCTCCTCCCCCTCCTCGTGCGAGGCGGCCTCGACCAGATCGGCGATCTGCGCCGGATGCAGGTGCGCCAGCCGGCGGGACCCGAGCTTCAGGCGGGATGTCGGCACGTGTGAGACGAAAGGCTCCAGCTCGCGCCAGCCGACGAACTGCTCCTGCGCCGACACGTCGCCCCGCAGCCCGCGCGGCAGCAGCCGCCGCAGGCGCAGCCTGAAGCCCGAGTCGATCCCGGCCAGCCGCCAGGCGCCGGCCTCGTTGGCGAGCCTGACGTCGCGAGCCGTGACCAGCCGTGCGGTGCTCATGTCGATCACCCGGCGGTCGAGCAGGTCTCGGCGCAGCAGGACCTCACCCGGCCGGCTCTCGAACTGCGCGAGGTTCAGCTTGGTGGTCGCCGTCCGCGCGCCGTCCGGGCCGAGCTGATCGAGCGCGGCCACCGGCAAGAACAGCTCACGGCCGCCGATCCGCGCCTTGAGCCCGACCACCGGCGGCAGCGCATCGGACGAGTCGAGCCGGACGATGACGTCCTGAATCTGCCCCAGCCGTCCCCCGGAGGAGTCGGTCAACGGACCGCCCACTAGTGATGAGAGGTTGACTGTGTTGGAGGGCATCGGCCGCTTGACGTGCCTAAGCGTACGCTACTCCGCCGACAGCAGCCACCAGTAGCTGCCCTGCCCTCCGGGGGCGAGCTCGAGCTCCGCCGGCCCACCGGCGAGCTCCAGCACCTCGCGGTCCTCCAGCGGCGCCCCTACGCCACGCAGGCACGTGATCACCTCGGCCCGCTGGCCGAGGTGATCCAGCACCGCCCTCAGCGCCGTCGCCGGCTGGCCCCAGATCACCAGCTCGTCCTCCACGAAGCCGAGCGCGTCTCCCTCGACGAAGCGTCCACCGGGATCGTCGCGGGCCGCGGGTGCCACAGCGCCCGTCCGCACCGCGGCTATCGCCGCCCGCATCGCCTGCGCGTTGGTCGGCGCGTCGCGCCCGGGGTCGAGCGCGACCGCGGCCGCCAGGCCCGCCTGCAGCGAGCGTGACGGCACAACCTCGACCCGCTTCTCCGAGAGCTCGGCGGCGCGCTCTGCCGCCATCTGCACGTTGGCGCTGTTGGGCAGCAGCACCACATCCTCGGCGCTCACCGCGTGGATCGCGGCCAGCAGCTCGCTGGTTGACGGGTTGAGCGTCGCGCCGCCGTCCAGCACCGTCGCACCGAGGCTCAGGAACAGCGTGCGGAAGCCCTCGCCGGTGGCAACCGCGAGCGCGCCGCAGACCGCGTCCTCCACGCCGGCGGGCGCGTACACCGAGCCTGGGATGGCCAGCCTGGAGTCGCGCCTGGACACCTGCTCGCGCATGTCGGCGACATCGATGTGCGACAACACGTGCGGCTCGAAGAGTGCCATCGCCTGCTCGGGCGAATCGGTGTGGACGTGCACCTTCAGCGTGCCGCGGTCGCCCACGACCAGAACCGAGTCACCGATCTGCTCCAGCGCCTCCACGTAGGGGCGCTGCTCCAGGCCGGTGCCGGTGACCGCGAAGTTGGTGCAGTAGCGGAAGGTGCTGGAGGCGTGCTCCGGGTGCGTGACCCGCGCCGGCGCGTAGTGCTCGAGCGCCAGCGGGCCGCCGCCTCGCAGGGCCTGCACCATGCCCGCCAGCACCACCGTCAGCCCATAGCCACCGGCGTCCACGACACCGGCCTCACGCAATACGGGCAGCAGGTCCGGTCCGCGCTTGACCGACCGCTCGCCGGCATCCAGAGCCTGCGCCATCACGGCGGCTGCCAGCGCGTCCTGGGCCGCCGCGGTCGCGTCCCCCGGAAGCCGCGGCTGCTCCATCCGCGGCAACTCGGTCGCCACACGCGAAGCCATCTCACGTACGACGGTGAGGATCGTGCCCTCGGTGGGGTTGCGCACGGAGCCGTAGGCCTGATCGGCGGCTCCCGCGAGCGCCGCGCCGATCAGCACCGGGTCGATCAGCTCCCCCGGCCGGCTGATCAGCTCCTCGGCGGCGCCGCGGATGAGCTGCGAGAGGATCACACCCGAGTTGCCGCGGGCGCCGAGCAGGGCCGCACGCGCAACCGAGGTGACAATCTCCTCCCGGCCGATCTCGTCCAGCGTGCTGGGCCCCGACTCGCGCAGGATGCGGTCCAGCTCGTCGCGCACGGCGCGCAGCGTGAGCACCATGTTGTCGCCGGTGTCGCCATCGGCGACCGGAAAGACGTTCAGGTCGTTGATCTCCTCGCGGCGCTCTTCGAGCGCCGCGAGACCCGCCTCCACGAGCGCGTGGAAGCGCAGGATCGCAGCATCGCTCACCGCGAGGCTCCGGTCAGCGGGCCTTGGTGACCTTGCCGGCCTTCAGGCAGCGCGTGCAGACGTAAACGCGGCGCGGCGTGCCGCCATCGTCGATCCTGACGCGCTGCAGGTTGGGATCGAACCGGCGGTTGGTGGCAACCATCGAGTGGCTGCGTGAGTGGCCGAAGGATGGTCCCTTGGCACAGACGTGACAGACTTTTGACATACGGCGACGCAGTATAGGGGCTCCGCCCGCTAGGCGAGCTGGCGCCTGACCGCAAGCGCCGCCAGGGCGGCCTGCGCGGCCTGCGTGCCGGTGTCGCGCTTGGCCCCGCCACGGATCCGCTCGCGCGCCTGGTCCAAGCTGTCGACGGTGAGCACGCCGAAGCCGACCGGGACGCCGGTCTGGCACTGCACATCCTGCAGCCCGCGCGCGGCTTCGCCGCAGACGTAGCGGTAGTGGTCGGTCTCGCCGCGGATCACGGCGCCGAGCGCGACCACGGCGTCGTAGCGCCCGCTGCGCGCGGCGTAGCCCGCGATCGCCGGCAGCTCAAAGGCGCCGGGAACCGCAAAGGCGTCCACGGCGTCCACGCCGGCCGCCGCCAGCGCCTCCCGCGCGCTCTGCTCCAGGGCGTCGGCCAGCTCTTCGTAGAAGCGCGCGACGCACAGCGCCACGCGGGTCTCAGCGGCCATCAAGCCCGCCGGGCTGCCGGCCGCGCTCACGGTCACCGGCCTGCTCGTCGTGGAGCATCTCGTCGTCCAGCCCGAGTGACTGGTGGTGCAGGATGTGGTCCATGCGGTCGCGCTTGGCTCGCAGGTAGGCGCGGTTGTGCTCGTTGGCCGGATGCACGATCGGCAGCTGGGCGGTGACGGAGAGCCCGTGGCCAGCCAGCCCCGAGATCTTCTTGGGGTTGTTGGTCAGGATCCGGATGCTCGTCAGGCCGAGGTCGCGCAGGATCTGGGCGCCGATGCCGTAGTCGCGGAGGTCGGCCGGCAGCCCGAGCCGCAGGTTCGCCTCGACGGTGTCCAGGCCCTCCTCCTGCAGGCGGTAGGCCCTCAGCTTGTTGAGGAGCCCGATGCCGCGCCCCTCCTGGCTCAGGTAGAGCAGCACGCCCGTGCCCTCGGCCTCGATCATCTCGAGCGCCGACTCCAGCTGCTCGCCGCAGTCGCAGCGCAGCGAGTGGAACACATCACCGGTCAGGCACTCAGAGTGCACGCGCACGAGCACGTCCCCGGCCCCCTCCACCGCGCCCTTGACCAGGGCCACGTGGTGCTTGCCGTCCAGCAGCGAGCGGTAGCCGACGGCGACGAAGTCACCGAAGGCGGTCGGCAGCTGCGTCGAGACGACACGCTCGATGAGCTTCTCGGTCCGGCGCCTGTAGGCCACGAGGTCGGCCACGGTGATCATCTTCAGGCCGTGGCGCTCGCAGTAGCCGATCAGGTCGGGCACCCGCGCCATCGTGCCGTCGTCGTTCATGACCTCGCAGATCACCCCGGCCGGGATCAATCCCGCCAGCCGCGCGAGGTCGACGGCGGCCTCGGTCTGCCCGACCCGCTCCAGCGTGCCACCGGCCTTCGCCTTCAGCGGAAAGACGTGACCGGGTTGGACCAGCTCGCGCGGGCTGGAGCCAGGGTCGATCGCCACCTGGATCGTGCGGGCGCGGTCGGCCGCGGAGATCCCGGTGCTGACGCCGGTTCGCGCCTCAATGGACACCGTGAACGGCGTCTGAAAGGACGATTCGTTCTTGGCCGCCATCAGGTTCAGCCCCAGCTCGTCACAGCGCTCCGGCGTGAGCGCCAGGCAGATCAGTCCGCGCCCCTCGCGCGCCATGAAGTTGACCGCTTCCGGCGTGACGAACTGGGCGGCCATGGTCAGGTCGCCCTCGTTCTCACGATCCTCGTCGTCGCAGACGACCACCATCTTGCCCTGGCGGATGTCCTCGATCGCCTCCTCGACGGTCGCAAACGGGCTCTTCACGGCGCTCACCGTCCCTCCCCCGCGCCCGTGCGCCGTTCCAAGCCCGCATCTGCGCTCATCAGCCGCTCCACATATCTCGCCAGCACATCGACCTCCAGGTTGACGACCGTGCCGGGCTCGAGCGTGCCCAGGTTGGTGCGCTCGAGCGTCTCCGGTATCAACGAAACGTTAAACGATCGCTCGTCGACCCCGGCCACGGTCAGCGACACGCCATTGACGGTCAGCGACCCCTTCAGCGCGACGTAGCGCAACAGCGCTGCGGGCGTCCGCACCGTCACCCTGCGGGCGAAGCCGTCGGCGAGCACCGCGCTGACCGTGCCGACACCGTCGACGTGGCCCTGCACGATGTGGCCGCCCAGGCGCTGGTCCACACGCATCGCGAGCTCCAGGTTGACGGCCTGGCCCACGCTCGCCTCGGCCAGCGAGCTCAGCCTCAGCGTCTCATTCATCACCTCTGCCTCGAATCCGCTCGCCGAGGTGGCCGTGGCGGTCAGGCAGACGCCGTCCACGGCCACCGAGTCGCCCACAGCGAGCTCGCCGGCCAGGCTGGTGGCGACCTCCAGACGCGCACCGTCGGCGCCGCGCGTCAGCGCGGCGATCCGTCCCAGGTCGGCAATCAGCCCGGTGAACAGCTCACCACTCCCGCAGCCGGGCGCGCAGCAGCAGATCCTCGCCGATGTGGTCGCACTCGAGCGTCTGGGCGCGCATGGCCTCCGCGACCGCCTCCGCGCCGTCGCTCTCGAGCAGCTCGCGGGCGCCGCGCCCGCCGATCAGCACGGGCGCGATGAACAGCCGCAGCTCGTCGATCTCCCGCACGTCCAGGAACACGCCCGCGAGCCGCGGCCCGCCCTCCAGCATCAGCGACGTGACGCCGTCTGACCCGAGCTGGTCGAGCGCCGAGCGCACCCGCGCCTGCTCGTTCTCGCCGGTCGCGCAGATGACCTGCACGCCGCGGGCCTGCAGCGCCTCGACGGCGGCCCGTGGCGCCGCGCGCGAGGTTATGACCGTGAGCGGCAGGGACGCGACGTCCTCCATCAGGCGGGCGCCGGAGGCGAGCCGCGCCAGCGAGTCGAACACCACCCGCCGCGGCTGGCGCACCGCCAGCAGACCGGCGTCGGATCCGCCCACACGGGCGCTCAGCCGCGGGTCGTCGGAGGTGACCGTGCCGATCCCCACAGCGACGGCGTCGCTGTCGGCGCGCCAGCGGTGCACCAGCTCACGGCTCGCCTCGCCGGAGATCCAGCGCGAGTCGCCGCTGCGCGTGGCGACCTTGCCGTCGAGCGACATGGCCGCCTTGAACATGACCCAGGGGCGGCCCGTGCGGGCGTGCTTGCGAAACGGCTGGTTCAGCAGCTTTGCCCGGTGCTCGAGCTCGCCGCCGGCGAGCTCCACGGCGATCCCCTCGTCGCGCAGGATCCCGAGCCCGCGGCCGCTGGCGTGCGGCGAGGGGTCATCTGAAGCTACGACGACGCGCGTGATCCCGGCGGCGAGGATCGCGTCGGTGCACGGCGGCGTGCGGCCCTGGTGCGCGCAGGGCTCGAGTGACACGTACAGCGTCGCGCCCGCCAGCGAGCGCCCGCCGGCGGCGCGGATCGCCTCGACCTCGGCGTGCGGCTCGCCGGGCGCACGGTGGTAGCCCTCGCCCACGACCTCGCCGCCAGCCACCAGCACCGCGCCGACCCGCGGGTTCGGGCTGACCGAGCTGCCGCCGAGCGCCGCCAGCTCGACGGCGCGCCGCAGGTGAGGCAGGTCGGCTTCGCTTCTCACCGGCACGGCCTCAAGCATACGTGCGCGCGCCGGGCCGCGCTGCCGCTGAAGCGGACGGACGGCTCAGCCGGCCGGCCAGGCCGCGCGCGCGAGCAGGGCGTAAGCGCCGCCCGGGTCGGACTCGGCGAACACGGCGCTGCCGGCCACCAGCAGGTTGGCGCCGGCGCCCGCCACGCCCGCGGCGGTCGACGCGTTGACACCGCCGTCCACCTCGAGGGCCACCCGCTCCCCGAGCAGCTCGCGCAGCGCCGCGAGCTTTGCGAGCGAGTGCGGGATCAGCCGCTGGTTGCCCCAACCGGGGTTGACGCTCATGCAGAGCGCGAGATCGAGCACGCCGTCGGCGGCGACGTCGCTCAGAGCCGCGACCGGGGTGGCGGGACAGATCGCCGCGCCCGCGCCGCAGCCGAGCTCGCGGATCGCCTGCAGCGTGTAGTGCAGGTGCGGGGTCGCCTCCACGTGCACCGTGATGCTGTCGGCGCCCGCGCTGGCGAAGTCGGCCACCCGGCGTTCGGGCCGCTCGATCATCAGGTGCACGTCAATCACCGCGCCGGCGCCATGCACGATGCCGGCGATCGCGTCGACGACGTTGGCCCCGAACGTGATCGGGGGCACGAAGTGCCCGTCCATGACGTCAACGTGGATCACGCGCGCGCCCGCCGCCAGAACCTCGCGCAGCTGGCTTCCGAGCCGCGTCAGATCCGCGGCCAGGATCGATGGCGCGACCTCACGCCCGCCCATGCGTGAGCGCCTCTGCGCGTCCGGCAGCAGGCTCGCGGCGGCGTCGCTCACAGCGGTTTGAGCATGGTCGCGTGACAGTGGTTGCACTGCACGATGGCGGTCGTTGACATGCGCACGATGGTCGAGTGCTCGCCGCAGTTTGGACAGACGGACTGCAGCTCGTAACGGCTCATGCAGTGCAGACAGCGGTAGCGCCCGGGAAGCGTGCCGGGACGCAGCCACGGCTCGCCGCAGCTGGGACAGTTGGGACCGAGAATCGCCTGCTCATCACGCACCTCCTAGAACTCTAACGTGCGCTCCCGCGGCGTCTCAGGCGCGCGACGTAGAAACCGTCGGTGTGCTCTGCGTGAGGCAGGATCTGCCACGCCCGGTCGAGCTCGAACTCGGCGTTGGCCCCAAGGAAGCCCGCGATCAGCTGATCGGCCTCAGGACTCGAGATCGTGCAGACCGAGTAGACGAGCGTGCCGCCGGGCCGCAGCAGGCGGCTGGCGTGATCGAGCAGCTCGCGCTGCGTCGTGGCAAGCGTCGCAAGCTCGCCCCGGCGCGGCTGCCAGCGCAGATCCGGCCGTGACTGCAGCGTGCCAAGGCCACTGCACGGCGGGTCGAGCAGAACGCGGTCAAAG
>DAIDME010000110.1 GCA_027449125.1 Solirubrobacterales bacterium
CCCACCCCACCCCCAGCCCGATGACCCGACGCGAACGCAAGCGGCGCGCCCGCAAACAAGCCCACCCGGCACGCCGGGCGTTCCTGATCGCGGCCGCGGTGATCGTCACCGCGGGCTTTGCCGCCACGGCGGCCTTTGCCGCCTGGGTCGTCACGACCGCTGACGGCGCCCCCAACATCAGCCAGCTGCACCCGCGCGTGCCCGGCCAGACGTCCGAGTTCTTCGCGGCGAACGGCCAGCCGCTCGGCTACGTCGCCTCGGACGTGCTGCGCACGGCGCTCACCCAGGCCCAGGAGCCGCAGCTGCTGCGAGAGGCGACGGTCGCGATTGAGGACCGCCGCTTCTACCAGCACGGCGGCGTTGACTACCTGGGGCTGCTGCGGGCCGCGCTCAAGGACGTGTTCGTGGGCGGCGGCCTGCAGGGCGGCTCGACGCTGACGATGCAGCTGGTCACGAACGTCTACCTGCCAGACCGCATCAAGGACGTGCACAACCTCCGCTACAAGGTGATCCAGCTGAAGCTCGCCACCGAGCTCGCAAACCGCGAGGGCCACGCGCAGATCCTCACCCAGTACCTCAACGACGTTCCCTACGGATCGATGTACGGGGAGACCGCGATCGGCGTGGCCGCCGGCTCGCAGATGTTCTTTGACAAGCCCGTCGGCAAGCTCGACCTCGCGCAGCTCGCGCTGCTGGCCGGCCTGCCGCAGGCCCCCAGCCAGTACAACCCGTTCGTCGACCCGAGCCTCGCGCGCTGGCGCCGTGGCCTGGTGCTGCAGGCGATGGTCCGCTCCCACTACATCTCACAGGCCACAGCAGACGCCACCCAGGCGCAGCCGCTGCAGGTCAAGGCGAACGACTCATACCAGGGCATGCGCCAGCCCTATGTGGTCAACTACGCCGAGCAGCAGCTCGTGCAGGACCTGGGCCAGAAGGTCGTCGACCAGGGTGGCCTGAAGATCTACACGACGATCAACCTCGCCGACCAGCGCGCCGCGGCGCTCGCGATCAAGCAGCACGAGGGCCAGCCCGGCGACCCAGCCGCCGCGCTGGTCTCGATCAACCCCTCAAACGGCAACATCGTCGCGCTGCAGAACTCCACGACATACGGCGTCGGCAAGGGCCAGACAACCTTCGACTACGCCACCGAGGCCGAACGCCAGACGGGATCGTCATTCAAGGCCTTCGCGCTGATGACGCTGATCCACGACGACAACGGCGACCCCAACAGCACCTACTACGTCTCCAAGTACCTGGCGCCCGGCTGGCTTCCCGGCTACCCCGGCTACTCGGTCCAGACCGCCGAGAAGACCTACGCGGGCACGATCAGCGTCACCCAGGCCACCGCCGTCTCCGACAACACCGTCTACGCCCAACTGGGAGTGGACCTCGGCATCCAGAACATCAACGCCACGGCCCACGCGATGGGGATCACCGCGCCGCTGTATGACAACCCGTCGGAGGTGCTCGGCGGGCTGCGGGTCGGCGTCTCGCCGCTGCAGATGTCAGACGCCTACGCGACGATCGCCAACGGCGGCAGCCACATCGCGCCGACGATCATCTCCAAGGTCGTGCTGCCCAGCGGCAGGACCGTCTACCTCGGCAACCCGCACAGGACGCAGGTCTTCAGCCCCGGCCAGGCTTACGCCGGCACGCAGACACTGGAGACGGTGCTCCAGTACGGCACCGGCACCGACGCCAACTACGGCTGTCCGGCGGCCGGCAAGACCGGCACGACCAACAACTACACAGACGCCTGGTTCGTCGGCTACACCCCACGCCTGTCAACGGCCGTGTGGGTCGGCTACCCGAACTCAGACGTCTACATGAACGACGTCAACGGCCTCGGCCCCGGCTACGGCGCAACGCTCGCCGCGCCGATCTGGAAGCAGTTCATGCAGGCGGCGTCCAATGGCTACTGCGGCGACTTCACGCCGCCCAGCCAGTACTGGCACGGCGTCGAGTACCTCGGCCCACACGCCGTCAGGCCCTACGTGCCGCCGCCACCGACCACCACCGCGACCACCGGGACGAGCACCACCGGCACCGGCGGCGCGAGCGGCACCGGCACCAGCACCACCGGCGGCTCGACGCTGATCGTTCCGACCAGCACGACCCCCAGCCCCACCACCTCGACGACCGGCGCGCCGCCCACAGCGGGCCCGCCCGGCCCGCCGAGCCAGCCCGGCGCGCCCGCCTCCAGAGCCGCCAGCTCGCCCGCGACCGGCGGCGCGAGCGGCTTCTGACATAGAATCGTCAGGCGATGCCAAAGGAAGAGAAGGTCGAGTTCGAAGGCGAGGTCGTGGAGGCGCTGCCCAACGCGATGTTCCGGGTGAAGCTCGACAACATGGATCGGGTGGTCCTCGGCCACGTGGCCGGCAAGATGCGGCGCTTCCGCATCAGGATCCTGCCGGGCGACCGCGTGCGCGTCGAGCTCTCGCCCTACGACCTGGACCGCGCGCGGATCGTCTACCGCCACCGCTAGCGCCGGGCCTGCGGCTGAGAGGGCAAACCGCGGGATGGCCGAGCTCGAGCTGATCGGCGAGTTGCGCGCGCTGCTTCACCGTCCCGACCCGCGCCTGAGCGTGGGGATCGGGGACGACGCCGCGGTCGTGCGCGGCCGCGGCTACGCGGTCACCTCGGTGGACACGATGGTCGAGGGCGTCCACTTCCGCTCGACGCAGCTCACCGGCGAGCAGATCGGCCACCGGGCCCTGGCGGGTGCGCTCTCCGACCTGGCGGCGATGGGCGTCGGGGCGAGCGACCCGGGCGACATCCAGGCCTACCTCGCGCTCACGCTGCCCGCGGGGGCAGGCAGCCTCGCCCGTGCCCTGATCGCCGGCGCCGCCGGGCTCGCGGAGCTCTGCGGCGTGACGATCGCCGGCGGCGACCTGACCAGCGGCCCGGCGCTCACCGTGAGCTTCACCGTCGTCGGCTGGACCGAGGACCCCGGTGCGCTGGCACGGCGCGACGGGGCCGAGCCCGGTGACCTGGTCGGGGTGACCGGCACGCTCGGCGGCGCCGCCGCCGGGCTCGCGCTCTACGACGGCCGCGTGCCGGAGCGCGCGATCGAAGCGGAGACGGCCGCCGCTCTGCGCGAGCGCCACGCCCTGCCGCGCCCCCTGCTCGCGGCCGGTCGCGCGCTGGCGGGAGCGGGCGTGAGCGCCATGCTCGACCTCTCCGACGGGATCGCGAGCGACGCCGCCACACTCGCCCGCGCGAGCGGTGTGACGCTCGAGCTCGAGCTCGCCCGCCTGCCGCTCGCCACCGGCGTCGCCGAGGTCGCGCAGGCGCTCGGCCAGGACCCGGCCCGCTTCGCCGCCTGTGGCGGCGAGGACTACGAGCTCTGTTTCACCGCCGGGCGCTCGAGCCGAGCCGCGATCGAAGCGGCACTCGCCAACGGCGACCCCGCCTCCCCAGGCGTCACCTGGATCGGCGAGGTCGTCGCAGGCGACCGCCCAGAGGCCCGCTTGCGCGACGCGGACGGGCGCTCAGCGCGCCTGGCAGGCTACGAGCACAGCTTCTGATCACGAGGGCCGTGGCCGCCGGCAAGCAGCAGCCACATCAGCGGTCTGCGCACGATCGCGTCCGCAACCTTGGTCGCGTCCACCCGGTACTCGCCCTGCTCAAGCCGATCCTTCAGCGTCATTAGTCTGGACTCCGCATCCGTGGTCATCCTGAAAGCCTGATCGGCAGCTGTCCGGTCCCGCCTTTAACCGGCGCGAGCGCGGATCGACGTAAGGCCCATGACCGGCTTGCCTTGCTGGCCGGTCCCGCTGGACCGGCCAGCCGCTGAAGCGTCACGGTCGGGCCCGGGCGCTCAGCGTCGCAGCGCCGAGCCGGTCCCGCCGAGCGACCCGGGGCCCGCATACGTGGCGGGCCCGCGCACGCTGATTGGCGTCGCGGCGGTGACGGCGCCGGCCCGCAGCGCCCGCAGCGACAGGATCGTCGCGCTGGCCAGGCAGCCGACGGCCACCGCCCAGTAGAGCGCCGCCCCGGCCGACATCGCCCCACCCGGGAGCAGCAGCAGGCTCCCGACGAGCGCGAGCGGCGACAGGCCATAGGCGTTGGCGTAGTAGAACAGGATCAGGAGCGCCGGCAGGCTGCCGATCAAAAGCAGCAGGGCCACCGGCCAGCGGCGGCTGCGCACCTCAGGCTGTGCCAGCCAGACCCACAGATGCAGCGCCGGCACGAGCAGCAGGGCCGCAAACGGGTTTGCGCTCCAGACGACGACGCTCAGCGCGCACAGGACCGTGCTGAGCGCCACCGCCGCGGCGTCCGCCGCCGGCGACTCAGGGCGGCGCCGGCCCTCGGGCAGACTCCGCGCCAGCAGGCGTAGGAAAAGTGGCCGCAGGATCAGGAACGAGACGGCGACGGCCGCCGCCACCAGGATCAGGGTCGTGAGCTCACCGCCGCTCAGCGTGGGGGCAGCCACGGCACCGGCAGGCGTGAACGACAGCGCGCCTGACGCGCGGGCCGCGAGCAGCACCAGCACGCCGATGACGAACGGCGCGACGCCGGCCAGCACCCAGGCCAGCCAGCGCGTGAGCATGTGCCCGCGGCGACGCACACGCGCCGCCGCGTCAACCGTGACCGCCAGCACCGGCAGGATCAGCGCCAGCACCAGCAGGCGCACCGCCCACAGCGGCACCAGCTGGCCGCTCAATGTCAGGTAGGACCCGGGGGGGCCCACAGCCGGCCCGCGGTCCAGGGCGTTGACGGCGTCGAGCAGCGCCGTGCCGAGCGCCGCCGGACGGCCGGCCGGCCCGAGCGCGACCCGCCCCGCCGCGGGCCGGTCGCCCGACAGCGAGACCAACGCCGCCGGCAGCCCCTGGCCCGCGAACGGCGCCTGCTCGGTGATCGCGAGCGGAAAAGCCATGCGCGCCACCTGACCAGCCAGGCCGGTCGCCACGTTGGCGACGCCGGCCTGCGAGCCGACAGCGTTGGCAAGCGTGCCCACAAGCAGCGGCGGCGCCAGCTGGTCGGTTCCCGACCACGGCACCACGACGGGTCCGTGCACGACCGCGCCGGCGAGGTTGCCGAGCACGATCACCGCGTCCACGGGCTGACCGGCGAGTGACCGCGCCAGCTGCGTGGCGCCCGCGACGCCAACCTGGCCGCTGGTGGAGACCAGCGTCACCGAACGGCTGAGGGTCTCCGCCGACAGTGCCTGTGCGAGCCCCAGCATCAGGGCGCTGCTGTAGAGCTCGGCTCGGCCCGGCACGGCCGGCGCGTTGCGGTCGCTGACGACGACGATCGTGCCGCTGCCGAGCCCCGGCTTGGTCGCGATCACGTTCTCAAGCGTTGCGGGCCCAGACGGTGTCGCCGCCTTGAACCGGTCCGTCTGCACGCTGAAGCCGCTGATCCCGGAGGCGTTCTCACCGGCGAGCTGGCGGGCCATGTAGCCGGCGAGGCCCTGATCGCCGGGGGAGCCGGGCGAGCGCCGCGGGTAGCGTGCCGCCATCGTGCTCTCGGTCGACTGCAGGCTGGCGAAGAACTGACCCGGCGCCAGCCGGGCGCTGAGCGGCGCCGGCCGCCGCTGCAGCGAGAAACCGAAGACGATCACGGCGAAGGCGACGACGACCATGCACGCGCGGTAGATGCGGGGATCGACCATGCCGTCCCAGCTTACCCAGCCGCCCGACCGGCCGCTACGGCAACGAGCCCCGTGCGCCTGTCGCCTTCCGGGGTTGGCAGCCAGGCTGGGCCAGAGCCGTACGCTCCCTGCTCGTCGTCGGGGTTGCTGAGCGCGCAGGTACGCAGCGACAGGCAGCCGCAGCCCACACAGCCAGTCAGCTTGCGCTTGAGCTGCTCGAGGTCGGCGATCTGCCGGTCGATCCGCTCGGTCCACGCCCGCGAAACCCTGGTCCAGTCTGCCTTGGTCGGCGTGCGGTTCTCGGGCAGGTTCGCGAGCGCCTGTGAGATCTCCTCGAGGCTCAGACCCACCCGCTGCGCAGCACGGATGAACGCCACGCGCCGCAGCGTGTGGCGCGGGTAGCGGCGCTGGTTGCCGGTTGTGCGCTCGGCCGCGATCAGCCGGCGCTCCTCATAGAAGCGCAGCGCCGAGGCGGCCACACCGGAGCGGGCGGAGAGCTCGCCGACAGTCAGCGTCGCGGGGAGCTTGGACAATGTTCCTCCTGGGCCCTTGACTTCAACCTAACTTGAAGTTTTAGCATCGTCGCATGACCATCACAACGACCCGCACCGCGCAGTACGGCTACCAGGACCTGCACCGCCTGATGGCGCTCCAGACCGGCGATGAGAAGCACGACGGCGCCTCCACCTCCACCCTCGACGTTCTGTGGGTGCTCTACGACCAGATCCTGGAGGTCCGCCCCCGCACGTGCCGATGACCCGGCACGCGACCGCTTCTACCTCAGCAAGGGCCATGGGCCAAGCGCCTACTACGCGGTGCTCGTCGCCAAGGGCTTCATCCCGGTCGGCTGGCTGCCCGGCTTCGGCGGCTTTGACTCGCCGCTCGGCTACCACCCCGACCGCAACCTGATCCCGGGCGTGGAGATCTCCTCGGGCTCGCTCGGGCACGGGCTGCCGCTCGCCGTCGGAACCGCGCTCGGGCTGCGCGCCCAGCACAACGTCGCGCGCGTGGTGGTGCTGATCGGCGACGCCGAGCTCGACGAGGGCTCAAACGCAGAGGCGATCGAGCTCGCGGGCGCCGCCGCACTCGCGGCGCTGACCGTGATCGTGGTGGACAACGCGTCTGCGAGCTGGCCGTGGCGCGGCGGTGTCGAGACCCGCTTTGCGCCCGCCGGCTGGGACACCGCCCGCGTCGATGGCCGCGACCACGCGGCGCTGGCCCGCGCGCTGCGGTCGCGCCCCACAGCAACCGCCCCGCAGCTCGTGGTGGCCGTGGTGGAGTCGAAGCGATGAGCGCCACGACGATGCGTGAGCAGTTTGCCGAGACCGCCACGGCGCTGCTGGACGAGAGCCCCGGCGCGGCGGTCGCGCTGGCCGACATCTCCGTGGGACTGTTCGGCGACGCCATCCGTGCGCACCCGGAGCGGGCGATCAACGTCGGCATCCGCGAGCAGCTGCTGGTGTCCGTCGGCGCCGGCCTCGCGCTCTCCGGCATGCGCCCGATCCTCCACACCTTCGCGAGCTTCCTGGTCGAGCGCGCCTTCGAGCAGGTCAAGCTCGACTTCGGCCACCAGGGCGTCTCAGGCGTGCTCGTGAGTGCCGGCGCCTCCTACGACATGGCGCCGGCCGGGCGCACCCACCACGCCCCGGGGGACGTGGCGCTGGTCGACACGCTGCCGGACTGGTCGATCCACGTCCCCGGCCACCCGGCGGAGCTCGACGCGCTGCTTCGCGCCGCCACCGTCAGCGACCGGCCCGCGTACATCCGCACCTCCACGCGCCAGAACGCCGATCCGCGACCGCTCGCTGCGCGCGGCCGCATGGCGCTCGTGCGCCGCGGCTCGCGCGCGACCGTGGTGGCCGTCGGCCCGATGCTCGACCCGGTGCTCGCCGCGACCGCCGACCTGGAGGTGACGGTCCTCTACGCGGCAACGGTGCGCCCGTTCGACACCGCGACCCTGCTCGCTGCCCTCACGGAGCCCGACGTCATCCTCGTCGAGCCGTACCTCGAAGGCACATCGGCCCGCTGCGTGACGGACGCGCTCACGGGCCGCCCCCACCGCCTGCTCTGCCTCGGCGTCCCCCGGACCGAGCTGCGCCGCTACGGGACCCCCGAGGACCACGATCGCGCATACGGCCTGGACCCGGCCGGCATCCGCCGCCGGCTGGACGCGTTTCTCGGCACTTGAACCCCCCGCGGGGCCGGCCGCCCGGCCCGCTGGCCGGGCGGCTTTCAGTGCCTGGGCGGGACCTCGCCGTCGTAGTAGGCGACCTTGGCCTCGGCCGCGCGGAACATCCACTGGTCCTGCTCGTTGCCGCTCCAGACCCCCACCTTGCCGCTGTCGGGGTAGACGGCCACCGCCGGCTCCGCGGCGGAGGAGAACATCACGATGCGGGCCGCCTGCGCGCCGGCGTTGAAGACGTTGTGGGCGCCGTCAGGGCCAGATGGGAAGCAGAGCACCTCACCGGCACGCGCCGGCGAGACCCCCGCGGGCGTGCGCACCTGCACCTCACCCACCATCACCAGGAGCCACTCCTCGACGTACTCGTAGTGGTAGGGGCAGAGCGTCTGGCCGGGCGGCAGCTCGAACAGCCGCACCGACAGCTCCCTGCCGCCCGCCGCCTTGCCGAACGGCACCTGGGCGCAGCGGTAGCCGTCGGGGTCACCTTCGTCGTAGGCGCCTGAGAAGTCGGCGTCAAAAGCGTTCGGTGTGTTCATGGCGCGATCATCGCAGCACCGGCCCGCCACGGCCATGACAATCTGTGAGGCGGACGGGTAGCAGCACGACCATGACCGACGAGCCCACACACCCCGAGCTTGTGCTGGCGCTGGCCCGCCGCCTGCGCGAGGCGGTGGCGCCGCAGCTCGGCTCGCAGGCCGGGAGGGCGGCGATCGGCGAGGGCGCCGGCGGCGATGTGACCTTCGCGATCGACGCGACCGCCGAGGCGGCGCTCGCCCAGTTCGTCGCAGATCACGCGCCCTGGGCAGCGTTCTACTCCGAGGACCGCGGGCTGGTGGCGCCCGACGGTGGCGAGACGCACGTGCTCGTGGTGGACCCGATCGACGGCACCCGCCCGGCGATGGCCGGCCTCGAATCGGCCTGCGTCGCGGTGGCGCTCGCGCCGCTCGACCGCGACCCGCGCATGTCCGACATCGAGTGCGCCTGCGTGCTCGAGATCAAGAGCGGCGACTGGTTCCTGGCCCGCCGCGGTGAGGGGGTGCTCTCGCCACGCGCGGTCAGCCTCTCGGCCAACACCGGGACCGACACGATGTTCTGGGCCTACGGCTTCCGCGGCCGCCCCGCGCGCGCCACCACCGAGGTGCTGGCGGAGCTGATCGACGCCTCCTCGGTGACCGGCGGCAGCTTCGAGCTGGGCTCGCAGGCGTTCGCGATGACACGCCTGGTCACCGGCCAGCTCGACGCCGTGATCGAGGTCGGCTCCCGCATGATCGACGAGGTCCCCGGCATGGCGCAGGAGTTCCTGCGCGTCGGCCACGGGCAGATCCTCAACAACTCGCCCTACGACCTGGCGGCCCCGTGGCTGTGCCTGGTGGAAGCGGGCGGCGTGGCGAGCGACGGCTGGGGACGGCCGCTGGATGGCCGGCTGCTGCTCGGCACCGGCCACGACTTCCAGATCTCCTCGATCTGCGCCGCCAACCCGGCCCTGCACGCGCAGCTGGTGGAGGCGGTTGACGACGGGATCGGTCGCCTGCGGGCGCTGGCGCGGTGAGCGCTCAGATGGAAGACCCGCTGATCCTCGTCTCAAACCGCGGCCCGGTCACCTTCCAGGCCGACGGGCGCTCGAAGCGGGGCACCGGCGGCCTGGTCACCGCGCTGATGGGTCTCGCCCGCCACCGCGAGGTGACCTGGGTCGCCTCGGCGATGAGCGAGGGTGACATCGCCATGGCGGCCCGCCACGGGGGCCGCGCGTTCCCGGTGACCGGCACCGAGGGCACCCAGTACCGCGTCAAGCTGGTCGCCTCCGACCCCGAGGCCTACGACCGCTTCTACAACATCATCGCCAACCCGATGCTGTGGTTCATCCAGCACTACCTCTGGGACCAGTCGAACGCTCCGGACATCCGCCGCAACGAGACCGAGGCCTTCGAGTTCGGTTACAACATCGTCAACGAGGACCTCGCCCGCGCCGTGCTCGAGGAGATCGACGGGCTCGCGAGACCGGTCGTGATGATCCACGACTACCACCTCTACACGCTGCCGGCGCTCATCCGCCGCGCCCGCCCCGACGCGTTCATGACCCACTTCGTGCACATCCCCTGGAGCCAGTCGGACTCCTGGCGGGTGCTGCCGTCCGTGATCCGCGAGGAGCTCTACCACGGCATCCTCGCCAATGACATCGTCGGCTTTCACACCACCTCCTACCGGCGCAACTTCCTGCAGTGCTGCGAGGATCTGCTCGGGCTGGAGGTCGACCACCGCGCCGGCCTGGTCACGCTGGACGGACGCAGCGTCTGGGTGCGCGCCTACCCGCTGCCGATCGACTCGGAGGCCGTACGCCGCGTCGCGGCGCGCCCGCGCGTGCGCGAGTTCGAGCAGGAGCTGCTGCGCCGCCGGCGCGACCACGTGATCCTGCGCGTGGACCGTGCCGACCTGTCGAAGAACGTGCTGCGCGGCTTCACGGGCTTTGACCTGTTCCTGGAACAGCACCCCGAGTTCCGTGAGCGCGTCACCTTCATCGCCCAGCTGATGCCCTCCCGAACCGATGTAGCGGAGTACGCCGAGTACCTGGAGCGCATCGAGGCGGTCGTGGCGCTCGTCAACCACCGCCACGGCTCGCCGGACTGGATGCCGATCCAGCTGAAGGTTCGCGACGACCTGGAGGAGGCCGTCGCCGCCTACAGGCACTACGACGTGCTGATGGTCAACGCCATGTTCGACGGCATGAACCTGGTCGCCAAGGAGGGGCCGATGGTCAACGAGCGCGCCGGCGTCTCGATCCTGTCGGAGAACACCGGCGCGCACGAGGAGCTCGGTGACTACGCGCTGTCGGTCAACCCGTTTGACGTGCAGGAGCTGGCCGACTCGATCCACGCGGCGCTGACGATGCCGGTGGCGGAGCGCCAGCGCCGGATCGCGGGGCTCAGGGAGCGGATCACGGCCCGCAACCCGGGGGACTGGATCGACGAGCAGCTGCGCGACATCCGGGCCAAGGAGCGCGGCGCGTCGGGCGAGTAGGGAGGGCGCGGGCCAGCGGGCCCGCGCCGGCGTCACAGCCCGCGCCCAGCGCTCAGCGAGAGGCGAGCTTCGCGCGCTGGCGCTCGGGCGCGATCCGGATCACGTTCCAGGCCAGGCCGAGCTTCTCCAGCACGGCGATGATCGCGGCCGAGATGTCGAGCTCCCACCACTTCAGGCCGTGCACGGCCGAGCGCGGGAAGGCGTGGTGGTTGTGGTGCCAGGACTCGCCCAGCGAGAAGGGCGCGAGCCACCAGACGTTGGTGGAGTGGTCCTCGATATCGAAGCGGCGGCGGCCGAAGATGTGGCAGACCGAGTTGACCGACCAGGTGACGTGGTGCACGAAGAAGACGCGCACGAGCCCGCCCCAGATGAGGCCCTCCAGGGCGCCCTTGGCGGTGAAGCCCTCCAGGGCGAAGCCGGCCAGCGTCGGGATCAGCAGCGTCAGCGCCACCATCGCCGGGAACATCCGCCCGATGCGGCGCATCGCCCCGTCCTCGTAGAGGTCGGCGGCGTACTTCTTCCAGTCTGACTGGCCCTGAGTCTCCATCAGCCAGCCGGCGTGGGCGTGCCAGAAGCCGGCGAGGCCCTGGCCGTGGCCGACGTGAGGGCTGTGCGGGTCGCCCTCGACATCGGTGAACGCGTGGTGCTTGCGGTGGTCTGCCACCCAGTCGAGCACCGAGCCCTCGACCGACAGCGAGCCCAGCACGGCGAAGGTGCGCTCGAGCCACGGGTAGGTCTGGAAGGCGCGGTGCGTGAGCAGGCGGTGGAAGCCGACCGTCACGCCCACCGCCGTGAGCAGGTACATCGCGACCATGATCCCCACGACCGTCCAGTTGACCCAGTTGTCCCAGAGCAGCACGATCGCCGCCAGCACACCGGCGAACGGGACGACCACGCCGGCGAGGTTGGCGAGGCGCTCGCGGCGCGTGATCGGTGGCGGGGTGAAGTCCTCGGCGGACCGGGACGGTGCCTTGCGGGACCTGGCTGGCTGTGGCGCGGTAGTGCTCATGGGCATCAGCATTACATACCTTTGACAGCAGATCTTGTCCAGCGATGAGGAGCTACCACGGACGTTTTTATACGCGCGGCATAAAAAATGGTCACTCGATCCCGAAGTACGCGCGCTTCAGGGCGGCGTCGTCGCGTAGCTCCACGACCGTGCCGTCGAAGCGCCGCCGCCCGCCCTCGATCACGACCGCGCGCTGCGCCAGATCGAGGAAGACGGTGTTCTGCTCGGCGATCAGCAGTGCCACCTCGCTGCGCTGCACCTGCCGCAGGACCTCCACGACCTCCTGCACCGCGACCGGCGAGAGGCCGGAGGAGGGCTCGTCCATCACGATCAGGCTGGGGTCGCCCATCAGCACCTTTGCGACCCCGACCAGCTTGCGCTGGCCGCCGGAGAGGCTGCCCGCCGGGCGTGACCTGAACTTGGCGAGCAGCGGGAAGCCGTCGTAGGTGCGCTCGAGGTTGTTCTGCGCCTGCCTGCGGCCGAGCCTGTAGGCGCCGAGCAGCAGGTTCTCGCGCACGCTCAGCTCCGGGAAGACGCCGACCTCCGTCATGAAGCCGATGCCCCGGGCCACGCGGCGGTCGGTCCGCAGGCCGCTGACGTCCTCGCCGCGCAGCCAGACCGTGCCGTGCATCAGCGGCAGCAGGCCGAGGGCCACGCGCAGCAGCGTGCTCTTGCCCGCCCCGTTGGCGCCGAGGATGACGACCCGCTCGCCCGCCCCAACCGACAGATTGATGTCCCACAGGACCTGCATCGACCCGTAGCCGGCGGCGACCGCGCGCAACTCGAGCAGCGCCTCCGAAGCGGGCGGCGGCCCGTCCTGCGGGTGCGCCGGGCTTGACGGCTCAGCCACCGATGAACACCTTGACCACGGCCGGGTCGGAGAGCGCCTCCGACAGCCCCCCGGAGAAGATCACCGCGCCGGCGTTCAGCACCGTGACGCTGTCTGCCACCTGCTCCAGAAAGCCCATCAGGTGCTCGACGACGACCATCGTCATGCCAAGCTCGGCCACGAGCCGGCGCAGGATCCCGGCGAGCTCGTCCAGCTCGGTCTTGGACAGGCCCGCGCCGAGCTCGTCCACCAGCAGCAGACGCGGCCCGGTGACCAGGGCGCGGGCGAGGTCGAGGCGCTTCTGGTCTGACGCCGTGAGCTCGGAGGCGAGCCGCTCCTCGCGCCCGCCCAGCCCGACGAGCTCGAGGATCTCCGCGTCTGTGAGCCTGCTGCCGTGGAAGGCGACCGCGAGGTTCTCACGCGCGGTGAGCGCCGGGAAGGGCTTGGGGATCTGAAAGGTCCGGTTGATCCCGCGCCGCGCGAGCCGGAACGGGGCCTTGCCGGAGACATCCTGCCCCTCCAGCAGGACGCGGCCACTGGTGGGGGCGAGCAGGCCGGAGATCACGTTGATGACGGTCGTCTTGCCCGAGCCGTTGGGGCCAACCAGCCCGAGCACCTCGCCCCGGTCGACGCGCAGGCTGACCTCGTCGAGCGCCCGCAGCGGCCCGAACAGCTTGGTGACGGCGGCGACCGCCAGCAGCGCGCTTGCTGGCGGTGCCTCGCCGATCGGTGCAGCCGAAGCCGACTCAGCCGGCATCGGCACCCCGTGTCGCCAGGCGTCGCCGCGCGCCGAGCAGCACAGCGGCCAGACCGCCCGGCAGGAACAGCGCGATGACCACGATCACGACGCCGAAGATGAGCTGGAAGTACTGAGGGTCGTTGACGCCTATGGCGTTGTAGACGTAGTACAGCACGACGGCGCCCACCACGGGGCCGAGCACCGTCCCAACGCCGCCGAACAGGGCAAAGACGATCGCGAACAGCGAGATCGTCGTGTCGAACACCGCGGTCGGGTAGAAGGTGGAGATCGCCCAGGCGTAGACGCCGCCGGCGAGCCCGGCGAGCAGCGCGCTGAGCAGCCACGCTCCGGTGCGGGCGGCTACCACGTTGACCCCGGCATAGCTGGCGCTCACCTGGTCGGCGCGCACCGCCCGCAGCTGCAGACCCAGCCGTGAGCGGCGCAGGACGACGACGACGAGCATCGCGAAGGCGACGATCACGACCGCGGTCCAGTAGCTGCCGCCGGAGCTGAAGACCTGCGATAGATCGGCCCCATAGGGTCCGTTCGTAACGGACTGAAGGGACGGGTTGGAGACCAGCGAGGAGAGTGCCAGCGCGGCCGCCAGGCTGGCGATCGCGAAGTAGGCCCCGCGCAGGCGCAGCAGCGGGATCAGCACGATCGCGACGAGCACCGCGCAGACGCCGCCGAGCACCGTCGCCTCCACGGCGCCCGCGCCGAGATGAGCGACCGCGATGTAGGTGCCGTAGGCGCCGGCCCCGAAAAAGCCGACGTAGCCGAACGGGAGATAGCCGGTGAAGCCGTAGATCACGTTCACGCCCTGCGCCAGCACCACGTAGACCATGATGGTCACGAGCAGCAGCAGGTTCGAGTCGACCGTCCGCGCGAGCGCAAACAGGACGGTCGGCACGAGCACGGCGGCCACGTCGGCACCGCGCCTGCGCCAGGTCTGCGCGCGAGTGGCCCGCTGGCCACTCGCGCCGGCGACGCCCTCAGGCATAGCGCACACGCCTGCCGAGCAGGCCCTCGGGCTTGACGAGCATCACCGCAAGCAGCAGCACGTAGGGCACGAGCCCGGCCCAGTTGGGCTCATAGCTCTGCGCGAACTGCTCCGCCAAACCGAAGACCAGGCCGCCCACGAGCGCGCCGCCGGGGTTGCCCAGGCCGCCGATCACCACCACGGCAAAGGCTGTCGTCGTGAGGCCCGGGCCATCGGTCGGCGCGACCCCCCCGTTGACGTAGACGCTGAGCGCGCCGGCGGACGCGGCGAGGGCGAGGGCGATGCCGAAGGAGAGCGCCGAGGTGCGATCCACGTCGATGCCCGAGAGCATCGCGTCGGCGCGGCTGCTCATCAGCGCGCGCGTCGCGAGCCCCAGGCGGCTGCGGTAGAGGTAGAACATCACGAGCAGCGCCCCGGGCACGGCGACCGCCGCCGCGGCCGGGTAGTAGTTGGGAAAGCTCTGCCCGAGGATCCGGACCGCGCCGTTGCCGATCGGGCCGGTGAGCAGCGTGTCCTGGTTGACGCTGAAGCCGATCGTCGCCAGCGCCTCGATCACCTGGGAGACGCCGAAGAAGAGGATCAGCGAAACCATCTCCGGGTCGCTGGAGCGACCCAGGCTGGGGGCGACGAAGCGGTAGAACGCCATCCCCAGCGCGACCGCCAGCGGAACCGCGATCGGGATCGCGAACAGCGGGTTGATGTGCGCCTGCGTGCTCAGCTCGTACGCGAGGTACGAGCCGAGCACGATGACGTCGCCGTGAGCGATGTTCACGACCCGGAGCACGCCGAAGGCGAGGCTCAGGCCGAGCGCCGCGAAGCCGTAGAACAGTCCGATCAGGACGCCTGCGATGAGTGCGTATAGGACCATTCGAGACGGCTCCGCGGCGCGCTCCGGATCAGCCCTTCGGGGCCGGGTACTTGGCCTTGGTCGTCGCCAGGTTCGTCGGGTAGACGACCTTGATCGCGGTGCCGCCGTGGCTCGGGAACACCTGGCCGACCGGCAGGAACTCACCCTCCTCCTCGCCGTCCTTGGTGATCTTGAACTGGCCGATCGCCGTGGTCAGCTTGCCGGACGCGTTGCCGACCGCCCGACGCATCGCCAGCTGCGAGAAGCTGGTGGCCTTGTTCAGGGCCTCCTGGGCGATCAGCGCCGTGCCGTAGCCGGCCATCGCCGGGTAGTCGACCGCCTGCGACGGGAAGGCCGCCTTGAACGCCCTGGAGAACTGGGCGGTGTTGAGCCCGAGGTTCACCTTGGGGTAGGGGACCAGCGGCGGCGTCGCGTAGGTGTAGGTGTAGCCCAGGTTCTTGGTGCCCACCTGCTGCTGGAAGAGCTGCGGCAGCTGTCCCGGGAACACGGTGAACACCATGTTGAACTTGTGGCCGGCCGACGGCAGGGTGTTCAGGAACGGGATGTCGTTGGTGTTGTAGCCAAGCTCGATCACGGCCTGCGGGTTGGTCGCGGCGATCGAGTCGATCAGCGTGCCGTAGGTGGTGGTCGTGGTCGCGGTGGACTGGTAGTAGACCGGCTTGACGCCGTGCGCGATCAGCCCGTGGTCGAGGGTCGCCGCCTGCGCCGCGTCAAAGTCGTTGGCGTCATAGAGGATGGCGATCTTCTTGATGTGCTTTGCGACCAGGAACTGCACCAGCGGGTCCGGCCAGAAGGCGGAGTTGCGGATCCCGGCGCCGACGATGTAGGGGTTGTTCGGCGTGAAGAACACCGTGCCGCTGGCGGTCGCGTCGAACAGCAGCTGGTGGTGGTCCTGCGCGATCGACACGGCCGGTGCGGTCAGCACCGAGCCGAAGTCGGGGATCATGATGTTGACGTGGTTCTGGGTGATCAGCTGGCTGTAGAGGGTCGCCGCCGTGGTCGGTGAGCTCTGGTCGTTGTAGGCGACCAGCTTGACGTGGATCTTCTTCTTGTAGGCCGCGACGTAGACGCCGCCCTGCTTGTTCATCTGGTTGACCCAGAACTTGACGCCGTCGTACTGCGGGATCGAGTCGGCGGCGTACGCCCCGGATGACGCATACAGCGTTCCGACCACGATCTGCTTGGGTGCACTCGCCGCGGACGCGCGCGTGTGGCCGGCCTGTGCCTGGGTTGCGGCGATGGCAACCACGCCACCTGTTGCGGCGCAGACACCCGCGAGGCCCAAAAGCCTTCTGTGTACCTTCATGTTCCTCTCTCCTTAGGTTTACTTTACTGCTCGTTGCGCGCGCTTGCAGCGCGCGCGAACGCCAACGCGCGGTGGCCACCGTTCTGGCGTGTGTATACAGCGTAGCGCCACGATACTGAGTGTGCAAGCAAGAGCGTGTCTACACTCGGCTACACTCGCCCGGTGGCTTCCACCCTGCGCCCCGATCAGCTCGCGAGCCTGCTGCGACGAGCGGTGCGGGAGCGCCTTCTGCTGCCCGGCCAGACGCTCAACCAGGACGAGCTCGCGTCGCGCTTCGGGGTGAGCCGCATACCGCTGCGCGAGGCCCTGCGCACGCTCGCGGGCGAGGGCCTGATCGTGATGCGCCCCGGCATCGGCGCCGTCGTCGCCGAGCTGCGACCGGACGAGCTGGAGGAGCTCCTGGATCTGCGGATGGCGCTCGAGCCGCAGCTGCTCACCTCGGTCGTCGGCAAGGTCAGCGCGGAGCAGCTCGCCGAGCTGCGCGCGCACGCGCGGCGACTCGACGAGCTGGCGGTCGAGGGCGACGTCGACAGCTGGTGCTCGGAGCACTACGCCTTCCACCGCCGCCTGCTCGAGCTCGCAGGACGGCGCCACTCGCTGCGGCTCGTGATGCAGGTGATAAACCTGATGGAGCCCTATGCGCGGGTCGATGCCTCGCTGGCATCGGACGGGATGCGCAGCCGCTGCGACCACACGATGCTCCTCGATGCGATCGAGGCAGGCGATCGCGACGCCACGCGTGAACGCGCGGCGGCGATGATCGAAGCTTCGCGCACGCGGCTCACCGGACTGATCCAGGACCAGCCCGCCGACGAGGATCCGCTGGCCGCGATGCTCGTCGACCTCAAGCGATGACCCGGGCGCGCGCGAGGCGGCCCGGGTAGCACGGAGCGCCGTGAGCAGCGCCCTGGCCAACGGTGCACTGGGCGGCGGCCTGATCGGCCTTGCTGCCGCCGGGTTCACCGCGCTCTGGCGGCTGACGGGCGTGCTCAACCTGGCGCAGGGCGCGTTGATGATCGCCGGCGCCTACGCGACCTGGGCGGTGGCGGCGGCGCTCGACGCCCCAGCCGGCCTGCTGGTCGCGCTGCTCGTCGGCGGCCTCATCGGGTACGCGCTCCAGCGCGGCCTGCTGAACCTGCTCCTGGGCCAGCCCGGCTACCTCGCGCTGGCGGGCACCTTCAGCGTCGGCCTGGCGCTCGACTCGCTGGCCACACTGCTGTTCTCGAATGACTACCGGGTGGTGCCCTCCGTGATCACCACAACCGTGATCACGCTCGGCCCCCTGCACCTGGTCGCCGCCGGACTGGTGGCCTTCTGCTGCGCGGCGCTTGCCACGGGCGCGCTCGGCCACCTGCTCCGGCACACCCACTTTGGGCTCGCGCTGCGCGCCGCGAGCATCGATCGCGACGCCGGGCGGCTGACCGGGCTGCCGGTGCCGGCGCTGTTCGGCGTGGCCGCGGCGCTGAGCGCGGCCGCGGCCACCTTCGCGGGCGGACTGCTGTCGCTGACAGGCCCCTTCACGGCAACCGACGGAAACCAGCTGCTGGTGCTGATCGCCGCCGCCGCGATGATCGGCGGCGCCGGCAGGCTCTGGCGGGCATTCGCCGCCGGTGTCCTGCTGGGCGCGATCGAGGGAACCGTGGGCTACCTCGCCCCGGCGGCGCTCACCGACGCGTTGGCGATCGTGATCCTGCTCGCGGCGCTGGCGCTGGCGCCGCGAGCGCGTGACGCCCTCGGCCGGACCGGCGTCGGCGGGCTCGGGGGCCTGTCGTGAGCACGTTTGTGGAGAGCACGCTGACGACGCTCTGTCTGTACGTAGTGGTCGCTCAGTCGTGGAACCTGATCGGCGGGCTGGCGGGCTACGCGAGCTTCGGTCAGGTCGCCTTCTACGGTGTCGGCGGCTACGCCGTCGCGCTGCTGATGCTCGACGCCTCGCTCAGCTTCTGGGTGGCGCTGCCGCTAGCCGCCTTGGTGGCGGGCGCCTACGGCCTGTTGCTCGGCCTGCCGCTGCTGCGCCTGCGCGGGGAGTACTTCGCCGTCGCGACGCTCGTAGCGGCAGCTGCCACCCAGGCACTGGCCGCCTGGCAGCCGGCGTTCACGAGCCAGGGGGCGGGACTGACGATCACCACCGTCGGCACCCACCAGACGACCCCGTACCTGGGGGCGGGCGGCTTCACGCTGCTGTTCGCCGGTCTCGCCGCCTTCTCCGTCGGCGTGGTCGCGGTGCTCACGCACACCCGGCTCGGCTACGCGCTGCGCGTGATCCGCGACGACGAGCGGCTGGCACGCGCCGTCGGCGTGCGCGCCGGCTGGACGAAGCTGACCGCCTTTGCGGTTTCGGCCGCGCTCGCCGGGCTGGCGGGCGGAGCCAGCGCCTTCAGGCTCGTCACCGTCACACCCGGCCAGATGTTCGATCCGACGATCACAGTGCTGACGATCGCGATGGTCGTCCTCGGCGGCGCCGGCACCGTGTTCGGCCCCGTGATCGGAGCGGTGGCACTGACCGCGCTGACCACCGCCGTGGACGCCGTGCTGCCGTCCTCACGGGACCTGGTGCTGGCACTGGTGATCCTCGCCGCGGTCGTGTTCGTTCCCCGCGGACTCGGTCGCAGCGGCCACATGGTCCGGCTCTTCGCGCCGCTCACGGAGCTGCGCCGGCCGCGGCAGCGGCCGCTGCTGCGATGAGCGAGGCCTCGTCACCCACCGCCCCGCCACGGCTGGAGGCCATCGGGCTGAGCTGCCGGTTCGGCGGGGTACACGCCCTGAGCGACGTCTCGGTGCGCGTCGCCGACGGGCAGATCGCCGTGCTTCTGGGACCCAACGGCGCGGGCAAGTCCGTGTTCGTGGATGTTGTCTGCGGAGAGCTGCAGGCCAGCGCCGGCCGGGTGCTGATCGGCGGCCGCGACCTGACCCACAGCCCCGGCTGGCGGCTGGTGTGCCACGGCGTCGCCCGCACCTTCCAGGTACCAAGACCGCTGCGCAGCTGCACCGTCTGGGAGAACGTCCACGGTGCCGCGAGTCGTGTGCGTGAGCCCAATGAACATCACCACGCCTCCGCCCGGGGTCGAGCCGAGCAGGCTTTGGCGAGGGTGGGGTTGCTGCACCGCCGCGACTCGCGGCCGGACTGCCTCTCACTCGCGGAGCTGCGCAAGCTCGAGCTCGCGCGGGCGCTCGCGCTCGCGCCGCGCCTGCTGCTCCTGGACGAGCCGATGGCCGGCCTCAGCGCGGCGGAGATCGACGACACGGTGGGGCTGCTGGCCGAGCTGCGGGCGCAGGGCATCGCGATCCTCGCCGTCGAGCACGTCATGCAGGCGGTCCTGGCGATGGCTGACGTCGTCTACTTCCTGCACCAGGGGAGCGTGCTGCGCAGTGGGCCGCCGGCAGACATCCTGGCTGACAGGCGCGTCGTCGCCATGTATCTCGGCGTCCCCCTGGGCGCCATCGCCGGCTGAACGGCGGTGGCGGTGCGGCTGCGGGTTGACCAGCTGACCGTCATGCGGCGGCAGAGCGCGGCCATCGACCGCCTCGAGCTGCAGATCGATGGAGCTGAGCTGGTTGCGCTCGTCGGACCCAACGGCGCCGGCAAGACGACGCTGCTGCGCACGCTCTCGGGCCTGATCGCGCCCCAGCAGGGCAGCATCACCCTGCTCGGCACCGACATCACCCACCTGGCGCCCGAGGAGCGGGTCAAGCGCGGGCTGGTGCACGTGCCCGAGGGACGGCGGCTGTTCGGGGCGCTGAGCGTTGCCGAGAATCTCGAGCTCGGCTGCTGGTGCCACGGTGACCGCGATCTGGGGCGCGTGCTCGGCTGGCTGCCTGAGCTTCAGTCGTTGCTGGAGCAGCCGGCCGGCAGCCTGAGCACGGCAGAGGCACAGCTCTGCGCGGTCGGGCGCGCGCTGGCGGCCAACCCCGCGGTGCTGCTGATCGACGAGATCTCGCTCGGCCTCGCACCGGCGGCCGCCAGCCGGCTGTTCTCACTGCTGCCGGAGCTCGTCTCGACCGGCATGGCGGTGCTGTTCGTCGAGCAGGATGTGGGCCGGGCGCTCTCGGTCGCCGACCGTGTCTACGCGCTCGATCGTGGCCGCGTAGTCGCCGCCGGGCCGCCGGGCGAGCTGCTGGTGCACAAGGCCTTTCGCGACTTCGAGCTGGGGGGTTGAGGGGGCGGCCGGTGCGGCTCAGTGGCCACTGGCGTGCTCCACCTCCCGGAACACGAGCGCGCCGCGGCGACCGAGGAGCAACCGCGCGACGGCCGGGATCTCACCAACCTGCGCGCCGTCCGCGTCCAGCCTGAAGGTGCCGTCGAGCGTGCGCAGGCGACCGGAGAGCCGTGAGAGCGCGGCCCGCAGGCCGAGCTGCGTGGCCGTGGTCGCCTGCCCGAGCGCCGCACCGATCACGAGCCCCGTGTTGTAACCGGCGACGTTGAGGAAGTTGAGCGGGCTTGCGGGTGCGCGGCCGGGGCCGTCCACGGTCGCCTGCGGGTAGAGCGCCCGTTCCAGCCCGGTGTCGGTGAGCCCCGTGCTGGGCTGCGGCCGCTGCACGAAGGGCGGGAATCCGTAGCTGTAGGTCCCGGCCAGCGCGCCGGTACCCACGGCGTGCCGGAGCACGCCGGGAAGCTGGCCGGCAAACACTGTGAAGACGAACCTGAAGCGATGCCCGGACGCCCTCAGCTGCCTCAGGAAGGCGATGTCATTGCTCGTGTAACCGAGCTCGATGATCGCGCTGGCGTGGCGCGCGGCGGCCTGCCCTAGGAACGCCCTGTAGTCGCCGTTGGTCGTCGCGACGCCCTGGCTGATCACCGGCTCGTCGCCGTGCAGCGTGAGCGCTGCGGCGATCGTCTGATCCTGGGAGGCGTCAAAGTAGTTGCGGCCGTACACCAGCGCGACACGGCGGACGTGGCGGGACACCAGCAGCCGTGCCAGGCCGTCGGGCCAGACGGTGGACGTCGGCAGGTCGCAGAGCACGATGTATGGGTTCCCAGCCGTGAAGAAGCTTGCGCCCGTGCCCGACTGATCGAACAGCAGCACTCCGTTGTGCCGCGCGACGCTGATCGCGGGCGCGGTCAGCACCGAGCCGAAGTCCGAGACGAGGATGCCGACGTGGTCGCGGGTGACGAGCCGCGCGTAGAGCCGGCCCGCGCGGACGGCGGAGCTGCGGTCGTCATATGCGATCAGCCGCACGGGCTCGCGCCGGTCGAGCGCCCGGACCCAGACGCCTCCCTCTGCGTCTGTCCGGCGCACCCAGAGCCGCAGGCCCGCCAGCTCCGGCAGCGAAGATGACGCAAACGGTCCGCTGCCGGCATAGAGGGTTCCGATCGTCAGCACACCATCGCCGCCCAGGGTGCCGCCCGCGGTTGCGGCGCAGCCGGACGTCACCGACGCGAGTACAGCCGCCAGGCCCAGCACGACGACTCCCCGGCGCCCGGCACGCCGGCGTGCCGGGCAAGCTCTCCACGAGCGCTCTGAAAACACCTCGGGTTCCTCTCCTGAAGCCACCGGCCGGACGCTCCCGTTGGCGGCGCGTTGCTATATTCGCAGCTCGCCCGGTGGCCGGAGCTGATCTCACGGCTGGTCCGGGCCTCTCACCATGTCCAAAGATCCCATCATTTACGACCTCGTTCTGCTGCTCTCAGCAAGTTCCGACGAGGAGGCCCGCGCCGCGCTTGTCGGCGAGGTCGAGGCGATGATCGCCTCGGGCGGCGGCGCCGTCTCACTCAAGCAGAGCTGGGGCCAGCGCCCGACCACCTACCGCATCGACCACCAGAGCGAAGCTGACTATCACCTGATTCAGTTCAGCGGTCCGCCCGCTCTGCTCGAGGCGCTCTCACACACGCTGCGAATCGCCGACCAGGTGCTGCGCTTCCGCATCATCAAGGTCCTGCCGGGCACCCCGGCCGCGCCGGAGAGCGCGCCGCCGATCCTCGCCGGAGCGACAGCGGTCGCGGCGAGCGACGACGAAGCGGCCTGAACACCGGCACTCCCGGCGGGCCGGTGTTGAGGCTCGCGCCGGCCACACGAGCACCGTCGGTCGTGGGAGTGTTACGAATCTGTGCCAGTTTGCGGGTTGCGGGCAAACGCCGTCCGGCCCCTGCTTAGACTCGCCTCAAGACCCAGCGAAACTGCCGAAAGGAGGCCCGACATGGCGGGCAACATCAACAGGGTGATCATCACCGGCAACCTCACGAGGGACCCCGAGCTCCGCACGCTGCCGAGCGGCACGAGCGTCTGCGAGCTGCGCGTAGCCTGCAACGGCCGCAGGCGCACTGCCGAAGGCAACTGGGAAGACGACCCGAATTACTTCAACGTCTCGGTGTGGGGCCAGCAGGGCGAGAACTGCAAGCGCTACCTTTCCAAGGGGCGCGGCGTGGCGATCGACGGGCGCCTGCGCTGGCGCGAGTGGGAGACCGAAGGACAAAAGCGCCAAGCTGTCGATATCATCGCTGAGACCGTGCAGTTCCTCGGCGGCGGCAGCGAAGCTCCGAACGGTAACGGGAACGGCTTTGCCAGCAGCGTCAGCGCTGCGGCGAGCGATATTCCCGTGGATACCGCGGACTTCGTCACCGCACCGGTGGGCGGCGGTGTCGCCGAGGACGATATCCCGTTCTGATCGCCGGCGACCGATCAGTAACAGAGACTTCGATAGGTGATGATCAGTGGCAAAGCAACGTAGACGGCCGGTTCGCCGGCGTGACAGGAAGGGCGGCCCCTCATCGGGCCGGCGTAAGCCCTGCCCGTACTGCCGCGACAAGGTCGAACAGGTTGACTACAAGGATGTCTCGCTGCTGAGGCGCTTCATCTCCGACCGGGGCAAGATCCGCTCACGCAGGATCACAGGCGCCTGCCGCAGGCACCAGAGCCAAGTAGCGCGCGCGGTCAAACGCGCGCGCGAAGTAGCCCTGCTGCCTTACGTGGCGGAGGGCGGTAGTGATCATCGCGAGGGTCGCGGTGGTCGTGACCGTGACCGTGACCGTGAGCGCTGAACGCGCGCCGATCGAGCAAACCTTTCGGAGGTACTGATGCCACAGGCGATTCTGCTCACCGACGTCGAGTCGCTGGGCGAGAAGGGCGAGGTCGTAGAGGTCTCGAGCGGCTACCTGCGCAACTATCTGGTTCCGCGCAAGCTCGCTGAGACCGCTACCCAGGGGTCTCTGGAGGCTGCTCGGCAGCGACACGAGGCGGCCGCGCGCGCAGCACGCGAGGCGGTTGACCGCGCCCGGGAGAACGCCGACCTGCTCGGCAGGACCGTGCTCACGATCCCGCAACAGGCCGGTGATGACGGTCGCCTGTTCGGTTCGGTCACGAGCCAGGACATCGCCGACGCGATCCGTGACGCGCGCGGGATCCGCATCGACAAGCGCAAGGTCCAGCTCGACGATCCGATCAAGACCGTTGGCACGCACATGGTCACCGTCGAGGTGGCTGACGGCGTCACCGCGACCATCAAGACGATGGTCGTAGCCGCCTGAGGGCAGTGCCGGCGTAGGCGCTCTGCTGCCGTCGCTCAGCCGACCGGCAGCAGCGGCCCGAGGCGAAGGCGGGCCAGCGGCCGGCGCGTGCGAGCGGCCGCTCGTGGGCCAGGCGACGGGCTAGCGGGGCCAGACGACGGGCTAGCGGGCGGGTCTGCGAATCAGCCGCTGAATGCGGATTACACGCGGGCGCGACGCCTGCCGGCGGCCTATCGTTGTTGTCCGGCGGTGAAGCCCCAGGTCCGGCCGCGCGTCCGACGGACACGCTCGGTCACCGCCAGCCTCTGACCACCGGCCCCTGAGCCCCACGACCGCCACATGAGCGCAACCGCACCCAGCCAAGTCCTCCACAGCCCCACCGCCGAGAAGTCGGTGCTGGGCGCCGTGCTGCTCGACGAGCAGCACCTGCACGCCCTGCTGGTGGATGAGCAGCTGCGGCCCGAGCACTTCTACGGGCGCGCGCACGCGGCCGTCTTTGAGGCGATGCTGGAGCTCTACAACGCCGACCAGAAGATCGACCATCTGACGGTCGCCGAGCAGCTGCGACAGAACAACCGGCTCGAGGAGATCGGCGGGGCGGACGTGGTGGAGGAGCTGGTCGCCTGGGTGCCGGCTTCGGGCCACGCCCGCGACTACGGCCGGATCGTGCGCGAGCAGGCACAGATGCGGGCGCTGCTGGACGCCACGCGGGAGATCCAGGCCGACGTGATCGGCCGGGCCGCGTCGCCGCGCGAGCTGGTCGAGCGGGCCGAGCGCGCAATGCTCGAGGTCGCCCACGACGAACGTCGGCGCGCGATCCGGCCGATCTCGGAGCTGCTGCACGAGGAGACCGACCGGCTGCACCACCGCTCGAGCCAGAAGAGCCCGCTGACCGGCACGCCCTCCGGATTCCGCGACATTGACGACCTGACCGGCGGCTTTCAGGCCGGCAACCTGATCGTGCTCGCCGCACGCCCCTCGATGGGAAAGTCGGCGCTGGTCTGCAACATGGCGGAGAACGCCGCCCTGGCGGGCTTCCCGGTGGCGCTGTTCTCGCTGGAGATGTCGGAGTCAGAGCTGGCCCAGCGCTTCGTCGCCTCACAGGCGAAGGTGCCGGGCGAGGACCTGCGCCGCGGCCGCGTGGCCGAGACACGCTGGCCAAAGATCCTCGAGGCCTCGGGCCGGCTCTCCGAGGCGCCGCTGTTCGTCGATGACTCGAGCGACACGAGCGTGCTGGAGATCCGGGCCAAATCCCGGCGCCTGCACCACCAGCTCGAATCCCGCGGCGGGCTGGGCCTGATCGTGATCGACTATCTGCAGCTGCTGCGCCACGAGGGCCGCGTGGAAAGCCGCGTCGAGCAGGTCGGCCAGGTCAGCCGTGGCCTCAAGAGCCTCGCGCGCGAGCTCCGGGTGCCGGTGATCGCGCTCTCACAGCTGAGCCGCAACGTGGAGCAGCGCGCCGGCGACAAGAAGCCGATCCTCTCGGATCTGCGCGAGTCGGGGCAGGTGGAGCAGGATGCCGACCTGGTGATGTTCATCTACCGCGAGGAGTACTACAACCGCGAGTCGACCCGGCCCGGTGAGGCCGACATCATCGTCGCCAAGCACCGCAATGGCCCCGTCGGGGATGTCACGCTCACCTTCCAGAGCCAGTACCCGAAGTTCTCGAATTATGCGCCACCACACTTCGCTGGTTGATCAGGCGATGGCAAGCTGCATCCTCGGCATCTGCGACGGCTCGGGCTTTCTCTACGACGAGGACACCAACACCGCCCGCGACTGCGCCTGCAGGCCGCAGATGATCGCCCGCAACCGCGCCCGCGGCCTCTCGGCAGTGATCCCCGAGCGCTACCGCGATGTCGGCTTCGACCGCTTCCCGGTGACGGAGATCGAGCCCAAGGTGGTTGCCGCCACGCAGCGCTACGTGAGCCGCATCGACGCCAACCTCGACGCAGGCCGTGGCCTGTGGTTCATGGGCCCGGTCGGCACAGGCAAGACGACGCTGGCGATGCTTGTCACCAAGGCGGCGCTTGACGCCGGACGCTCCGCGGCGCGCTTTTCGCTACCGGGGCTGCTCAGCCAGATACGCAAGACCTTCGACACCGGCTCCCACAACGACCTGCTGGAGCGCCTGGTCGCCGTCGACCTGCTGCACATCGACGACATCGGCGCCGAGCAGACGACACCCTGGGTGCTGGAGGAGCTCTACTCGATCATCAACGCCCGCTACGAGGAGCAGCGCGCAGTGGTCATCACCACCAACATCATGGACCGTGACACGCTCTGCCAGCAGATCACCGAGCGCACCGTCTCCCGCCTGACCGAGATGTGCGACGAGCTGCCGCTGCTGGGCCACGACCACCGTCTGGACCTGCGCATCGCCTGACGCGGCGCCCAGCGCGTACACTGGAGAAGAAATGCCTGGAATCGTGGTCGTCGGCGCCCAGTGGGGGGACGAAGGTAAGGGCAAGATCACCGACCTGCTCGCTGAGCGGGCTGATGCGGTTGTGCGGTTCCAGGGCGGCAACAACGCCGGTCACACGATCGTCCACGACGGCGTCACCTACAAGCTTCACCTGATGCCGTCGGGCATCCTGCACCCGGGCAAGCTCTGCGTGATCGGCAACGGGGTGGTGATCGACCCGAAGATCCTCACCGACGAGCTGGACGACCTGCGGCGGCGCGAGATCGACACCGGCGCCCTGCGGATCTCCGCCAACGCGCACCTGATCATGCCCTACCACATGCTGCTGGACCACGCCGGTGAGATCAAGCTCGGCAAGCTGCAGATCGGCACCACCCGCCGGGGCATCGGCCCCTGCTACTCCGACAAGGCGGCGCGGCTGGGCATCCGCGTGCAGGATCTGCTGGACGAGAAGATCCTCAAGAAGAAGATCGTCGCGGCGATGGAGCCCAAGCGGCTCTCACTGCGCGAGTTCGCGCGTGACCCGAGGCTCGACCTGCAGGCCATGACCGAGGAGTACCTGACCTACGGGCACCGCATCAAGCAGTACATCGCCGACACGAGCAGGCTGGTGCTCGAGCGTCTGGACGCCGGCGAGCTGGTCGTCTTCGAGGGTGCCCAGGGAACGCTGCTTGACATCGACCACGGGACCTACCCGTTCGTCACGTCCTCGAACCCGATCGCCGGCTCGGCCACGATCGGTGCCGGCGTCGGGCCGCGCGACATCAGCGAGGTCTGGGGCGTCACCAAGGCTTACAGCACGCGCGTCGGCTCAGGTCCCTTCCCGACCGAGCTCGACGGGGCGCTGGGCGAGGATCTGCGCGAACGCGGCGCCGAGTTCGGCACCACCACCGGCCGCCCGCGCCGGGTCGGCTGGCTCGACCTGGTGGCGCTGCGCTACGCGGCCCGCCTGAATTCCCTGAGCGCCCTGGTCATCACCAAGCTGGACGTGCTGTCCGGCCAGCCAACGCTGCGTGTCGCCACCCGCTACCGGGCTGACGAGGGCCTCGAAACCGACCACTTCCCCTACCACCAGACCGTGCTGCACCATTCTGTCGGCGAGTACGAGGAGCTCCCCGGCTGGACCGAGGACATCAGCGGCGCCCGCGACGAGCAGGACCTGCCGGCAGCCGCGCGCGACTACCTGCGCTACATCTCCGAGTTCGTGCGCGTGCCTGTCGCCCTGGTCAGTGTCGGGCCCGGTCGCGAGCAGGTGATCTGGACGCAGGCCGGCCGCGGCATGCAGGGTCACGGCGCCCGCGCCGCCGCCTGAGCCGGCTCCACAAGCGGTTCGTGGAGCCGACTGGCGGCCCGGCCCGCGGCGCTGGCCCGCAGCGCCGGCCCGCAGCTCAGCCAGCCGAGCCGATCGTCGGCCCGGACAGCACCGGATCGCTGCCGCCGGGGCCGGGTGAGAGCTCCGCCTGCACCGAGTCGGTCGGCAGCGGCGGGATGGTGTCCAGCACGTTTGGCACGTTGTTTGGATTCTCGGCACAGATCGACGGTGGGCTGGGCTCAGCAGCTGTCTGCACCGAGCACACGCCGAACGTGTAGGCGCCCGGCGTGGCGGTGAAGCCCCTGAGATCCGTGGCTGAGAAGCCGTTCTGCCCGGCCACGGTGAGCGTGAACGTCCAACCGGGCCCGGGGGTACCGAGCACCGAGTCGGGCAGCGTGATGTCAACCAGTCCCGGCGTCTCGCCGTTGGCGCCTGGCGCCAGCTGGGTGAAGCTGACCTGCGGCTCGCCCAGACTCGTCGCTCCCGCGATCCCGCCGGTGCTCGACGCTGGGGTCACCCAGGTGTCGTTGCCGAATCCGTCGACCTGCACCAGCTGGTTCCAGGCTGCCGCCGGCGCGATCC
Organism: Solirubrobacterales bacterium; assembly: GCA_027449125.1. Taxonomy (GTDB): domain Bacteria; phylum Actinomycetota; class Thermoleophilia; order Solirubrobacterales; family Solirubrobacteraceae; genus Palsa-465. The sequence continues at coordinate 28,305 of DAIDME010000110.1, forward strand.
CGTAATTGTCGAACGGCCCGCCGGCGGTGTTGCCCGCGGTGGCGCCGGCCGTTGACTGCAGCTGTCCGGCCGGGACCGCTGAGCCGGGCGCATGGATGTAGAGGTCCAGCACCTGGCCGCCCAGCAGCGAGCCGTAGATCGACTGCATGTTCGCCATCCCTACCTGGATGGTGGTGGTTGCGTCGGGGCCGTTGACCACCAGCATGCCGTCGAGCTTGAAGGTGTCCGGCGGGAACGGCGTGCTGGTGGGGTAGGCGTAGGTGCCGGGGCCGCTGCCGCCGCCGACCCCGGCGGCGGCGTTCAGCACGACGGTCCCGGGAGGCAGGACGTCAACCAGCGTGAACAGCGCCTCGTTGGTTCCCGCGGGCGAGTCGCTCGCGGTCGTGGTGACCGCGACGGAGTTGGCGCCCGGTGCCAGCGTCACCGGTGCGGAGAAGGCGCCGGTGACGGAGTCGGCCGTGACCGTCGTGATCACCGTCGCGCCGACGCTGCTCGCGGTGGTGGTGCCCGAGCCGTCGGGGTCCGGCGTGAGCGCCACGTCGACGGTCGCGCCGGGGGTGGTGGTGCCGGTGATCGTCGTGCTCGTGCCGTCGACCGGGGCTGACGGCCGCACCATGTTTGCCGGGACGTTGCCGCCGCTGAGCGCCAGCGGCGCCGTCAGCGTGAGCGCCGTCTTGGAGGTCGACGCGTCGCCGGCGCCGGCGTAGCGCTGGGCGACGATCGAGGGCTGGTCTGCGAGTGATCCCTTGCCGAGGTCGACGATCAGCCGCAGCTCCTGCGCCTGCGCCCATGTGAGCGGCGCCGCGGAGCCGTCGGCCTGGCCGGTGAGGAACCCGATCGACGCGCTCTGCGGGTTGGCGAGCGAGGCCGGGTCGCTGCCGGCGCCGTTGGCCATCACGGCCGCGCCGGTATCCACCGGGTAGGCGCCCGGCGCGACGCTCGGATCATCCCAGACCTGCTCGGGAACCAGGCCGACCCCTGACGCCGTCTTCAGCATGAAGTTGAGGTCGGCGACGGCCGCCGGGGTGTTACCCGCCGCAATCTGGTATTCGCCGTTCTCGCCCGACAGGACCGGCCAGGGGTGGCCCGTGCCGGTGTTCTGGAAGGCCCACGGCACGCCCGTTCCCGGGCAGTTCTGGTTGGCCGGCGACAGGTCGGGCGCCAGGCCGTTGACGTCGTTGCTCGACGGGTAGCAGTCTCCGTAGCCGTCACCGGTGTAGCGCAGCACACCGATCCCAACGGACGGCAGCGCCACGTCGATCCCGGCCCCGTTCGCCGGTTGGGCGGCGATCGCGAGCGTGTTCTGCACGGCCGGCGAGGAGGCGCCCAGCTCGCCCTGACGCACGAGCTCCAGGAACCCCTGGTCGATCACGCTGCGCTGGTCATAGCTCTGGCCGTTGCCGTTGCCGAGCGTGTAGCTGTAGGCGCTGTTGGGGTTGCCGTTCTTGCTGACGCGGATGAAGTACGGCCCGGCCAGTGGCTGGCCGGTGACGCTCTGTCCGCCGCTCGTGATCGTCGTCGCCATCACCAGGTTGCGGAAGTTGTCGGCGGTGGCCGCGAAGACCCGTGCGGACGCCAGATCGCCCTGCACGGCGGCGATCTTCGACGCTGCCACCAGGCCCGCCACCTCGTCGGCCATGGTCGACGGGGAGTACCCGGTCTGCTCCTCCCACCGCTCGACGCTGCCGGTCGTCTCCGGGCCGTTGGCGACCAGGAAGTCCGCCGCCGGTCGGATGTGGTTCAGATACAGCGAACGGTCTGAGGCGAGGCCGGCCTGCCAGGCGGCGAGGATCGGGTCAGCGGTCTCGTCCAGCTGCAGCCCGCCGGTGTCGGGCGCGGCCTTGCCGTTGACCAGGCCGTTGCGTGGAAACGCGCCGTTGGCCAGCTGCAGGTGGTTGAACCAGAACCTGACCATGGCACGGGCGGTGCGAAGGTCGCCGTCAGCCAGGAAGCCCGTGAAGGTCTCGTACGCGTCGCGCGGGAAGACCTCCCGGTAGGAGCCGAAGTAGGTGGCGAGATGGTCGCTGCCGTTGCCGTTGCCGGCCGGTACCGCCTGCCCCCAGGGGCTCGCGAGCGACGCGGCGGTGTCGCCGATGAACGTCTTGTCCTCACTGGCCTTGATCACGTTCGCGCTGAGCCAATAGGCATGCGCGAGCGTTGCCGAGGTCTCGCTGCCGGTGTCACCGGCGACGTTGGCCGGCGGGCTCGCGAGCCCGGAGTCGTATGCCAGCCACTGGCGCTGGTAGCGGGTGAACGTGGCCGGGAACGGCGTGGCGGCGCTGCGCTCACCAGCCTGCAGAGCTCCGCCCTCACTGGTACCGAAGCCGAGCGCCACGGTGGCGCTCGCCACATCCGCCGCCGTGACCGCGTCGCCTGACTCGCCGGCCACCGCGGCGGCAATGCCGGCGGGCGTCACCTGGGAGTACCCGGCCGCCATCGTCGCGCCGTGCCCGTGCCGGGACCCGCCGGCCTGATAGCTCCCCAGCCCCGCTGGGCTCGGCTGGATGCCGAGCCCCGAGCGCGGGCCGCGGCCACCGGAGCCCGCGGCGAAGCTCAGCTCTACCGTCTGCACCACGTTGCCGTTGTTGGCGTCGGTACCCGTGCTCGTCAGCTGCTGGCCGTTGTCGAGCTCGGTCAGACCGTCGGTCTGAGAGCCGACGTAGCCGTTCTCAACCGCCGTGAACGGCGAACTGGCGACCAGCGCCGAGTAGATCGGCGTGGCGTACGTGCGGTTCAGCGCGTCGGTGAACGAGTTGGTCGAGTAGGCAAGCGGGACCTGGCCGAAGCGACCGCCGTTCACGATCGTGGCGGACTCGCCGCCGACGTTCTGGCTGCCGCCGCCGGCGTGACCGTTCAGCAGCGGATTGAACCGCAGGTAGACGTGCAGGTCGCTGGCCGCGCCCGGCAGCCGTACGAGGCTCACGTGCATCACCACGGCGTCGTTGACCGGACTCGTGACGAAGTCCGTGACGATCGCGAAGCGCTGGTCGGAGGCCTTGGGCATGGCGACGATGCGGCACGCCATCCCGGTGCTGCCGAGCTGGCTCACGGTGTAGGTCATGTCCCTCGGCTGCAGATCCGTGAAGGCGCTGCCACCGGCGCTCCCGGTCACGATCGGGTCGAGGCTCTTGACGTTGGTGTTGTCGATCGTCGGGCCGTAGACATCCGACAGGGTCCCGTCTGCCACCGTGTACCAGACCTTCGACTCGGTGTCGGCAGCGGTGCCCACGCAGTCCTTACGGCCCAGGTCGTAGTAGGACAGCGCGCCTGGTGCGCCCGCCGCCGCACTGCCAACGGTGCCGACGGTGAGATCGAAGATGTGCAGGGCCGGGACGTTGCGTGCGGCGCTGCTGCCGACGCTCGGCAGCGTCACGGATGCCACCGTCTTGCCGGGGTCGAGCGCGATTGACCCGTAGTAGAGCGCGACGGGGGCGCTCAGGCCGCCGCCCACGCCCGCCGAGGTGGCGAGCAGGTCGGTGCCGGCGGCGGGGCTGTTGTCGGCCCAATCGCCGAAGTTGAGCGTCCCGGTCGTGGTGGTGCCGTCGGTGTAGGTGACGATGAAGGCGCCGCCGGCGCTGCCCGCACCGGCATAGGAGGCGGAGGCGACCACGCCCAGCGTGTTGCCGCTGCCTGACAGGGCGATCGTCTGGCCGTCGGCGACCACGTTGTCAGCGCCCGAGGCGCCCGCCTGAGGCCACGTGATCCTGAGCCCGTCGTGCAGCAGCCCGCGTCCCGGGACCAGGCCGTCTGCCGCCAGGCCGGCGGCGGTGTAGCCGTCACCGTTGCCATCGAAGTTGACGGCCGGGCCACCGGGAGTGCTGACGCCTACGTTGTCGAACGCGGCCGTCAGCGGTGTCGCCGTCGAGCCGGAGGCGAGCGCCGAGCCCGGCCAGCCTGCAAGGCCACAGCCGAGCAGCACGGATACCACGAGCCCGCATGTGGCAACCACACGCATCCATAAGCGCAACCGCATCTGTCCCCTCCTGTCCGCGGCACCCGCGGCGCGCGCCGCGACCGTCGACGGATGCTCTCGACGTTGCCTGGCGGCCCCGTCCGATTCTCCTCTGCGGTCGAGCCTACGCCTCCGGAGATAAACGAGGCGTGAACAAAACGGGCCTGGGCGTTGACGAACGGTTAACGTCGGGCGCCGCCGGGCGGTCCGGGCCGAGCGGCACGGCCGGCTGGTTCAGGCGGCCCCGCCGGGATCGTCCGCCGGCAGCTCGGCGCTGAACGCGAGCGACTCGAACAGCATCAGCGTGAGCCCGACGTCGACCGTCGCAGCACCGCCCTCATCCAGGCGCCGCTGCGCCTCGGCAGCGATCTCCCGGGCGCGCTCGAGCCAGCCCCGCGCCTCCGCCGCCAGCTGCTCGTAACCCTCGCGGTCGAGCTTCAGCGTCTGTGTCGAGAGCTGCGCTTCACCGGCGTCAAAGCCGCCCGCGGCCGCCGACCGGTTCGCATGCTCGGTCGCCCGGTCGATCAGTGCCGTCAGCACGCGCTGCTTGGATACCGATCCGAGTCCCTGCCAGGTCGCCGGCGACGGCACCGGGCGGGCCACCGTCCTGTAGTAGTGCTCGGTGGCGCCACGACGCTGGCGGGTGCTCACCAGTTTCAGCAGCCCGAGCTCGTACAGCGTGCGCACGTGGTAGGCGATCGTCCCGAGCGGCTGCTCCAGCTTGGCCGCCAGGACCACCGGGCTCGCCGCCTCCTCCTCCAGCATCGCCAGCAGCCGCACCCGGACCGGGTGTGAGATCGCGCGCAGCCAGCGCGGGTCGGCAACGTCGGTGACGGGCTCGGCCTTGGGCATCGCTTTGGATGGTAGAAGCCCACCGCCCCGCCCCCTGAGGCTGGCAGAGCGCAGCTCAGGCTTGTTGCATCTGGCCGCGCGGGGGGCTGGTGACCGGCGGTGCCGGCCCGGTGTCCCGGTCATCAGCACCCCGGCCGCGGAGGGCTCGGGCGCCATGCCACGCGGCCAGCGCCAGGATCAGCAGCGCGGGCCACAGGTAGAGGCTGGCCAGCAGCTGCCCCTCCAGCGTCGTCAGCCATCGGTGGCTGTAGTGGTGGTAGGCGGGAAGTGCCCAGTAGCAGTCGGTCGCGGCGTACATGGCCAATGCCGGCACCCTGGCCCAGCTCCTACGCAACGCCAGGTAGGGCAGCGCCGGCAATACGAGCGCCCACTGGTGAACCCAGGAGACCGGCGAGAACAGCAGTCCCGTGAGCGCCGCGAGCACGAAGCCGAGCAGCTCTTCGCCGCTGGCGCTCGCGCGGCAGGCGGCCAGCAGGCCGACGGCGGCTACGCAGGCGCAGACAGGCAGGGCGATACCGCGCAGCCGCGACGAAAGCCGCAGCAGCGCCCCGGTCAGCGACTGGTTCGTCACCGACGCGATGCCGCCCAGCCGGTGTGGATCGAGGAACAGGCCGTGCAGCCAGAACGCCGACGCGTCGCCCGGCACCACGAGGAAGCCGACCGCGACCGTCGCCGCGAAGGCTGCTACCGCCACCATCGCCGGGCGCCGCCTGCCGCTCAGCAGCAGGTAGGCGATGAAGATCAGCGGCGTCAGCACCAACCCCGCCGCGAGGCCGACCAGCAACCCCTTTTGGCGGTTTGCATCCGGCAGCGACAGGTCGGTTATGACCATGGCTGCGATCACCAGATTTATCTGACCGAAGCTGAACGTATAGGCGACGGGACCGGTCACCACCATCAACGGCACGAGCAACACCAGTAAGCGAGCGCTGTCGCCCCGGTCCGCGAGCACGCCTGCCCGCCACAGGGCACAGGCGAGCGCACCGCAGCTCAGCGCTGTCGCCACCACCGCGTCCAGCGACAGGCTGCCGGCCGCCAGCGGCAGGAAGATCAGCGCCGCGAACGGCGGATAGGTGAACCGATAGAAGCGGTGCCACTCGAATTGGTAGAGAGCCCGGCCGTTGGCGACCGCGAGCGCCCCACCCCGGTAGACGCTCAGGTCAAACGGGCGCCCGTGGCCCATTGACTCGAGGATCACCTTGGCGACTCCCACCGCCGGTATCAGTAGGGCGGCGACCCCAACCAGAACCGTAGCCAGCCCTAACTGGCGTATCAACCCGGCTGGTGCGATGGTGGCGCCGGCCGGCTCCCGGTCACCCACGGCGGCTCGCAGTGGGCCCGACAGGCGTGATTCCCGGCCCCGTCGTTCCAGGCGCCGCGCATGCCGGCGGCGGGCCGCTCACGCGTCCGACCGCGAACTCGATGCCGTTGCCGGGGATCTGCTTGGCGGCCAGGATGACGGTCCACGGCGCCTGGATCCCCGCCGGCGAGATCTGAACCGTGCTGGAGAGCGGGCTGCCGACGGCCATGTAGCTCAACGATACGTGGCTCGTGCAGCCCTGTGTGATCGGGATGACGACGACCCGGGCGTTCAGCGCGCGCAGCCGCCGGTTGGCGCCGCTGACCCCCGCGATCTGGCGCAGCGTGACGGAGATCGTCCCGTCCGCGGTCCGTCTGACCACGAACGATGGGGGCCCGGCAGCCACGGCGAGCAGCAGGCCCATGGCGGAAAGCGCGCCGGCGACCGGCAGCGACGCAGACAGGAGCAGCCGGCGAAGCGCACGCCGCCTGCGCTCACGTCGCATCCGGCTCGTGGCCGGTACGCGCTGGGCGGCCACGACCAGCTTCAGGCTCGGCTGGACCCCGGCGACCAGCTCTTCCAGCGCCGTAGCGAGCGCCTGGGTTAGCTCGTCTTCGCTCAGCATGCGGGCACCTCCCTGGATGGCGGGCTGAGTAGGCTGCGCAGCTGCTCGAGGCCGCGCGACGCGGATGACTTCACGGTCCCCTCTGGCAGCCCCAGCAAACGTGCGGTCTCGGCAACCGACAGGTCAAGGAAGAAGCGCAGCACCAGCACCTCGCGCTGCACCTGCGGCAGCGCCGCGAGCGCCTGCCCCAGGGCCTCACGCTCGGCGGTCGTCTCGCTGAACCCGGCGTCCTGCCCACTGACCACGGCGCCGTCGGTCAGGACCTCACGGGGCCGGCGGCGCTGGCGACGCCAGTGGTCGCGGCAGACGTTGACGAGCGTCGCACGGCTGTAGGCTTCGGGCGCATCGCGCGCCTGATCCCAGCGCCTGAAGACCCGCAGCAGGGTCGCCTGGACCGCGTCCTCGGCAAGGTCGACGTCCCCGAGCAGCAGGACGGCGCCCTTCAGCAGGCTCGGCAAAAACGCCGCCGTGAACCGCCTGAACTCATCATCCTGGGCGAGATGTCGCTCCCGGCGTCGGCGCCGGGTCCCCGCGCGTGCTTCGCTCACACCACCTTAAACGCCGACCGGCCAGATCCGGTTCCCGGCGCGCCCGATTCAGCGGCGCCAGTGCTCGATCAGCTCCGCGTCGTCAACGCGACGCCTGACCCGCGCGGGCACACCGAGCACGACCTCGCGGGCGGCCACGTCACGGCTCACAACCGCACCGGCTCCCACGAACGCCTCCTCCCCGACCTCCACGCCCGGTACCAGCACCACACCACCGCCAACCCGCGCCGCGCGCCGCACGACGGGCGCGTCAAGCCGTTCACCGCGCGGGTGCCGGCCCATCGTGTCGTCGTTGGTCATGAGCACCCCCGGGCCGAGGAAGACGTCGTCCTCCACCACGGCCCAGCTCGTCACGTAGACGCCCGTCTGGATCGACACGCGGTCGCCGACCACCGCGTTGAAATCCACGCACGACCCGCGGCCGACGACCGAGCGCTCACCCACCCGCGAGCCCTCACGCACCTGCGCCTGGTCACCGATGATCGACCCGGCGCCGACCACCGCGCCCGCGTACACGACCGCGCCGCAGCAGACCGTCACCTCGGCCCCAAGCTGGAGCGCCGCCGGCTCCACCGCCGCCGCACTGGAGCCGTGCCGCAGCCGCGGGCGCTTGCCGAGCACCACCAGCTCCTCCACCAGGCAGCCGGCGCCGAGCACCACGCCCGCGTGCACGACGCTGCCCGCACCGACGCTCGCGCCGTCGCCGAGCACCACTCCAGGGCCGATCAGCGCACCCGCGGCGACCGACACCTCCGCGCCAAGCGAAGCGCTCGGGTGGATGTGTGCCGCCGGCGAGATCTCAGGCATCGGCGCGCGCGGACGATCTCAGCGAGTCCTGCAACTGCTCCAGCACGCGCACCACCCGCAGGCCGCTCTCACCGTCAGAGCGAGCCGCCCGCCCCTCACGGATGCTGTCGATGAACTCCTGGCACTCCAGACGCAGCGGCTCGACGCTGTCCAGACGCGGCGAGTAGGCGCCGCCGCTGCGGGTCACCCATTCGCCGTAGCCGTCCGGCGCCTCGTCAAAGCCCTTGTCGTAGACGGTGATCTTGCCCTCGAGCGCCATGTCGTCGAAGGTAGCCATGCGCTGCGCCCCGACCACCGTAAAACGGCGCTCCTTGTGCGGATCGAGCCAGCTCAGATGCAGATGCGCCGCTAGCCCTGAGGGGAAGCGCAGGTAGCAGAAGACGACATCCTCGACACCCGCGCGCACGTAGGCTTCCCCGTGGGCCACGGCCTCGGCCGGCTCCTCGCCGGCCAGGGCCAGCAGCACCGAGACGTCGTGCGCGCCCAGCGACCAGAGCGCGTTCTCGTCGGCGCGCAGCTTGCCGAGGTTCAGGCGGTTGCCGTAGATGTAGTAGATCCGGCCCAGCTCGCCGCCGTCCGCGAGCTCCTTGAGCTTGCGCACGCCGGGGTGATACTCGAGCAGGTGGCCGACCATCAGCTGCCGGCCCGACCGACGCGCGGCGGCCAGCGCCCGCTGCGCGTCCGCGACCGACTGCGCCAGCGGCTTCTCCACGAAACAGTGCTTGCCGGCCTCCAGCACCGCCACCGCGTGGCTGGCGTGGTCGGGCACCGGCGTGGCGAGCACCACCGCGTCAAGCTCCGGGTCAGCCAGGAGCTCGTCGAGCTCCGCCGCGACGCGCACCCCCGGGAACTGTCGCGCGGCACGCTCGCGCGCCTGCGCCGAGCGGTCCGCGACCCAGCGCAGCTCGCACCCGGGCAGCGCGGCGAAGTTGCGCGCGAGGTTCGGCCCCCAGTAGCCCAAACCCGCCACGCCTACCGTGATCTGCTGCTGCGCCATGCGACGGGCCAGTCTAGGCCAAGGCCGCCGGTGGCGCCGGGCTCGAACGGCATCGCACCGCCCTCCAGCCCCAAACCACCGGCCGACACCGAGCTTTGGGAGATCGGGGCGTCTCCACAGCCCCGGATCCCCAAAGCTCATGCGTCCGGCACAGCTTTGGGGGCTGCGGGCGGTGGGTCCGGCCGCCAGCCGCAAGCCGCCCGCCAGCCGCCCCTGGCCGCAAGCAGCCCCCGGCCGCAAGCAGCCCCCCGCCCGCCGGCCCGCTCAGCCGGCCGCCTCCAGGGCTTCGAGCACCCGCTCGCCCGCCCTGCCGTCGCCGTAGAGCGCGGGGCGGACCGTCGGCACAGGCTTCGCGAGCGCCGCCCGCGCGGCCTCCAGATCCAGATCGACAAGCGTGTTCCAGCCCGCCTCCACGGTCTCGGTCCACTCCGTCACCGGCCGCATGGTCACACACGGCACGCCCGCCAGGTAAGCCTCCTTCTGCAGCCCGCCGGAGTCGGTGAGCACCGCGCGGGCGTTACACAGAAGCGCCGTGAGTTCGAGGTAGCCGAGCGGCTCGCTCACCCGCACACCGGCCCCCACCAGCACGTCGAGCAGCCCCGCCGCCTCGAGCCGCACCCGCGTGCGCGGGTGCAGCGCCAGCACCACCGGGCCATCCACGCCGGCCAGCAGCGCGACCAGAGCGCGCAACCGCGCGGGGTCATCGACGTTGCCGGCGCGGTGCGCGGTCGCCAGCAGATAGCCGCCGGGCGCAACCCCGTGCGCGCCCACCAGATCCTGGCGGGCCCGGGCGAGCGGCTGGGCGCGCAGCGCCACGTCCACCATGACGTCGCCGACCACCGCCACCGTGACGCCGGCGTCGGCCCGCTGGCCGACGCCCTCCCTGGCGAGATTCCCGGCCGCCGCCGGTGACGGGCAGAGCAGCAGCGTGCTCAGATGGTCGGTGAGCACACGGTTTCGCTCCTCCGGCATGGAGCGGTCATACGAGCGCATCCCGGCCTCCGCGTGCGCGACCGGCACGCCCTGGCCGGCGGCCGCCAGCGCCCCCGCCAGAGTCGTGTTGGTGTCCCCGTAGACGAGCACCCAATCCGGCGCCGCCCGAGCGATCACCGGCTCGAGCGCGCCCAGCATGCGCGCGGCCTGCGACGTGTTGGAGCCGCCCGCGATGCCGAGCTCCACGTCGGGTGCCGGCAGACCCAGCTCGCGGAAGAAGATCGCCGAGAGCGTGTCGTCGTGGTGCTGGCCGGTGTGCACCAGCAGCTCCTCACCGTGCCTGCGCAGAAGCGGCGAGACGGCGGCCGCCTTGATGAACTGCGGCCGGTTGCCGACGACGGTCAGGACCTTCAGCGCCGTGTCCAGGCCTCCGCCAGGCGCACCACCACGGCCGCCGCGCAGGCCATGTCCTGCAGCGAGGCGAACTCACGCAGCGAGTGGTACTCGTGGCCACCGTCGAAGATGTTCGGGGTCGGCAGCCCCATCTCTGAGAGCCTGGAGCCGTCGGTGCCGCCGCGGATCGGCTCGCGGATCGGCTCGAGACCCTCCGCGGCATAGGCCTCAACCGCGGCGGCGATGACATCCTGGTCGTGCTCGATGTAGGCGCGCATGTTGCGGTACTGGCGGATCTCCTGAAGCTCGACGCGCGCGGCCGGGTTGGCGGCGCTCACCCGGTCTGTGATCTCGCGCAGCAGCGCGACGTGCCCGGCGAGCAGCTGCTCGTCAAAGTCGCGCACGATCAGCCGCAGGTGCGCGCGCTCGGTACCGCCTTCGAGCATGGTCGGGTGGATGAAGCCCTCGCGCCCGGAGGTGGTGGCAGGCGTCAGCCGGTCCTTGGGCAGCCCCGCGACGATCTCGGCGGCCACCATCAGCGCGCTCACCAGCTTGCCCTTGGCGGTACCGGGGTGCACACCCACGCCGGCCACGTCGATGCGGACCTCGATGGCGCTGAAGGACTCGTCCTGGAGCTCGCCGCGGCGCGAGCCGTCGAGCGTGTAGGCGCAGCGCGCGCCGAAGCGCGGGATGTCGAACAGGGTGGCGCCGTGCCCGATCTCCTCGTCCGGCGTGAAAGCGATCCGCAGCGTCGGGCGCGGCAGCTCCGGGTGCGCCGCCAGGTGGGCCACCGCCGCCATGATCGCCGCCACGCCCGCCTTGTCGTCGGCGCCGAGCAGCGTGTCGCCGCTCGCGGTCACGATGTCGTGCCCGACCATTCCGCGCAGGCGCGGCATGGTCTCCGGGTCAAGCCGTGTGCCCGCCCTGGGGAGCTCGATCACACCGGCCTGATAGTCGCGGTGGACGATCGGCGCGACACCCGCGCCGGGCGCGTCGGGGCTCGTGTCCAGGTGTGCGATCAGGCCGATGACGGGCGCGTCCGCAACGGTCGCAGGCAGCGTCGCGTACACGTAGCCGTGCTCATCCAGCTCGGCGTCGGCCAGGCCGATCGCCTCGAGCTCGGCGGCAAGCAGCCGACCGAGCTCGAGCTGCCCGGGCGTGCTGGGCGAGCGCTCGCGGTCGGGCTTTGACTGCGTCTGCACCTGCACGTAACGCAGGAAGCGCGCGAGCAGATCCTCGGACAGCGCCTGCGCCAGGGGTGAGCTGTAGGGGGCCGCCACGTGCCCGATGAAAGCAGAAAGCCGGCGTCTGCCGTCAGGCGACGAAGCTGCGCCGCAGCGTCACGTGGCCGCCGACACGGTCGATCGTCCGGACGGCAACCCTGACGCGCCCGTGTGCGCTGCTGGCCAGCCGCAGCGACCCGGCCGGGAAGAGCACCTCGAGCGGGGAGTGGACGACGTCCAGCTTGATCGTGAGGATCTGGCCGGTCAGGTGTGCGCGGTGTGCGAGCCGGCGGCCGCCGGGCGTGAGCACCCGCACCGTGCGCGCGCCGACCAGGCGCAGCGCGCGCGGCAGGGCGATGACGAGCTCGCGCAGACCCGGCTCGTAGGCGCCGGCGCGGGCGTGGATCGTCAGTGCCGGGGCGACGCCGTTGCCGGCGAGTACCGCCGAGACCTGCGGCAGGCGCGCGACCGCCCACTGGAAGCGGATCGTGCCGGACACTCCGCTCGAGCTCGAGGCGGTGATCGTGACCGAGCGCACGCCGGGCCGGCGCACGCGACCGCTGATCACGCCCGTGGCCCGGTCCAGATGCAGCCCGGCCGGCAGCCGTGCCGAATGGAAGCTCAGCGTGCCGGTCTGGCCAGCGGCGAGCGTGGCGTGCAGGCTCAGGCGGACGTGCTGATGGTCGAAGGTGTAGACGGCGCCGGGATCGCTCACGCTCACGGCCTGCTGGCAGAGGGCCGGAACCAGCGCGGCCGCCTTCGGCGTGCCGAGGCCGGCCGCCATGCTGTAACCCGGCCCGGCCGAGTACAGGCCCGACGTGTTGCCGCTCGGCGTGAAGTCGTTGTTGCCGATGGTGATGTCGTTGAAGTACGTCGCCTGCGACTGACCGGCGAGCGCGTACAGCGACGGGTCGGCAAAGCCGACCTGCGTGCCGCGGCAGGCGCGGCTCGCATCGGCCAGCGCGAACAGGGCGGCCCACAAGGGCGCCGCCCCGCTGGTGCCGCCCGTGCCCTGCCAGCCGGACTCGCCGTGGGCACTGCCGTTCCCGTTCCAGTAGTCCAGGTAGGCGGTCATCGGGTCGGCGTTGGCGGAGACGTCCGGGACCTCGCGGCAGTAGCTCCCGGTCGCCAGGCCGCACGGCTGGCCGGAGGAGGCCGAGTTGATCACACCCAGCGCCGCAGGGGCGCCGGACTGGAAGGCCGGCATCGGCCACAGCGACGAGATGCCGCCGCCGCCAGCGCCCTGCTGCACGCCAAAGGCCGAGTAGTTGACGTTCGGGTTGTCGTCGTTCCAGACGGTCTCCACCGGCGGCGGGCCGATCTGGCTGAGCGTCGTGCCGCCGACCGCGACCGCGAACGGCTGGCTTGCGGGGTCGTCAACCGCCAGCGAGTTGTTGGGGTTTCCACCCGGCGGCGTGGTCCAGCAGTCCTCCGAGCCGGAGTCGCCGGCGGCCGAGACGAACGTCTGGCCCTGCACCGCCGCCTCCTGCAGCAGGGTGTTCTCGGCCTGCGCATCGCTCGCCCCTTCCAGCGACTCACACTCGCCCCAGCTGTTGGAGATCACCTGCACCTTGTCCTGGGTGACCATCGCCGCAAGCGTGTCGTAGGGCCCCGTGCCGGGGTTGTCGGAGTTGTTGTTGGGCCCCTGGTAGACGAGCAGCTTGGCGTCGGGAGCCAGCCCGATCAGCTGCTCGATGTCGAGCGCCGCCTCCCCCTGCCCGACCCCCTTGCCGGCGCCGCCATCGACCTTCACGTAGCTGACCTGGGTGTGGGTGCCGTAACAGCTCTGGTAGGCGGCGATGTCGCTGGGGGCGTTCGGCTCGAGCTCATACACCCCGATCGTCACCCCCTGGCCGAGGTCACCGGTCGCGTAGACGCCGGAGAAGCCGTACGCGCTGGCGATCTCGTTGGCGGTGTACGCGCCCTGGCCGGGGGCGATCTCCGCCGCCTTGGTGCACGGCTGCGGTCCGCTGGTGGCCACCTGCGCCGCCCGCCCCCGCGTGAGTGGCACCCGGTGGGTGAGCGTGACCCGGGGGGTGAGCGTGACGCCGGCGCGGCCGGCCCCGAGCGCCTGGCTGTGGGTCACGTCCAGACGCTGCATCACCGCCAGGCTGCTCAGGCCGATCACCGCCTGGATGTCCGGGGCCACACTGGCCGGCACCGCCGGGGCCCGTGAGTTGTACACGGCGTCGCGGCCATCCGGCAGCCGTACACGCACGAGTGAGAGACGCAGGCCACGCTCGACGGCGGCGCTGGACCCACGGAGGTGGATGGCCAGGCCGTTTGCGGTCACGCCGGTCGTGCGCAGGCCCTGGTGGCGTAGCTGCGCCTCGACCTTGACCAGGGTGGTCCGGCGCGGCGCGAAGCGTGCGCGAAACTCGCTGGGCGTCAGGTAGTGCCGGTAGTCCGGCGAGCTGGCGGTGCTGACACCGGTCGCGTAGGCCGTGAGCGCGGCGGGGTCGCGTGGCTCCAGGGCGACGGTCAGCTGCATGCTGTGCACCGACGCGGCGCCGGCGAGCAGGGTCGTGCCCGCAGGCGGCAGCGGTGCCGTCCCGATCCGCACGAACCGCTGGGAAGCCCAGGCCGGGCCGGCGAGCACGGCGAGCGCCGCGGCGCTCGCCGCCATCGAGCCCACCACCCGTGTCCTCACCGCTGAAACCAAATCAGTGCGAAATTAGCGGGCGCTTGTAAGAGCTTCCTATTTTCGGCCGCCGGGCAGTGGCGGCAGCACCTCGGCCACCGGCGCCGGCCGCCCGAGGTGGAAGCCCTGGCCGTAGTCGACGCCCAGCTCGCGCAGCAACGCGACGGTCTGCTCGTCGCCGACGAACTCGGCCACGGTCCGCGTGCCGAGCCCCTGCGCGATGCCGACCAGGGCCCTCACCAGCAGCTGGTCGCTCGAGCTGTCCACCAGGCCGGTGACGAACTCGCCGTCGATCTTCAGATAGTCGAAGCGCAGGTGCTTGAGGTAGTGGAAGGATGAGAAGCCCGAACCGAAGTCGTCCAGCGCGAACAGGCACCCCATCGCGCGCAGCTGCCCGGCCAGCTCGCGCGCGCGCTCGAGGCTGACGATCGCCGCCGTCTCGGTGACCTCGACCACGAGGCGGCCGGCCGGGATCGGCGTGGACTCGAGCAGCCTGCCGAGGTCCGCGACCAGCGCGAGGTCGCTCATCGTCTTGCCCGAGAGGTTCACCGAGAGGCTGATGTCGTTGCCGCAGGCGGCGTGCTCGCCGAGCAGCGCGATCGCGCCGCGCAGCACCCAGCGGTCGATCTCACCGATCAGCTCGAAGCGCTCGGCGTTGTGCAGGAACGCGCCGGGCGGCACCAGCTGGCCGTCCTCGCCGACCATCCGCACGAGCAGCTCGTAGTGCGGGGGCGAGCCGCTGAACAGTGGCACGATCGGCTGCGCGTGCAGGACCAGCCGGTCGTCGTCAAGCGCGCGGCGCAGCCGCGCGTACCACGAGTCCCGCTCGACCCCGAGCATCGCCCGCTGACCGCCCGTGCCGTAGACGGTGTAGCAGTTGCGCCCCTCGTCCTTGGCGCGGTACATGGCGCTGTCGGCGGCCAGCGTCCACTCTGCGGCGCTGAGGCTGCAGCCCTCCCCGTAGAGCGCAACCCCTACGGATGTGGTGACCCGAGCGGTGCCCTTGGGGGTCACGACCCGACCGCACTCGCGAACCGTCTGGAGAACCTTCTCAGCGGCGCTGACCGCGTCCTGCGGCTGGCAGTCCCGCAGGATCACCGCGAACTCGTCGCCGCCCAGCCGCGCCACGAAGTCGGAGCGCCTCACGCACTGACGCAGCAGGCCGCCTATGTGGGTGACCAGGTCGTCACCCACGGCGTGGCCGAAGCGGTCGTTGACGGTCTTGAAGCCGTCCAGGTCGAGCACCAGCAGCGCCGCGCAAGTGTCACCGGCAAGCAGCTCCGTGACCACCGCGTCGAGCTCATCCTCGAAGCGGCGCCGGTTGTAGAGCCCGCTCAGCGGATCGTGCTCGGCGAGGAAACGCAGCTTCTCCTCGAGCCGCCGCCGCTCGCCGATGTCGACCAACTGGGTCACCGAGTAGCTCGGTGCCCCGCCGCCCGGGTCGGGAACGGGCGTCGAGCTGATCCACGCCCACAGCTCGCTGCCGTCCCGCCGGATGAACCGCTTCTCAGCCGCGATCGCCTCCTGGCGACGGAGGCTCGCGATGAACCCCGGGGTCCGGGCGCGATCGTCCGGGTGGGTCATGTCGTTGATCGCGGCGCCGTCGAGCTCGCCGGGCGCGTAGCCGAGCATGCGGGCCAGCGCCGGGTTGGTCTGCGTCCAGCGCCCCGCCGTTGCGCCCTCGAGCGAGGTTATGGCCAGACCGATCGGGGCGTGCTCGAACGCGATCCGGAAGCGCTCCTCCGCGTGCATACGAGCGAGCTCGGCGCTGCGCAACGCCGACAGGTCCCGCGCGAAGGCGACGAACCCGTCGATCTCACCGATCCCGTTGAAAACCGCCCTGACGGTCAGCAGCACCTCCAGCCGCGAGCCGCCCTTGCGCACGAACGTCCAGACGTCCTCGTGGCGCTCGCCGTTGTGCGCGGGCAGGAAGGCGCTGGCGCCGCCATAGGCCTGCGAGCGGCGCTCGAGCTCCCGTGGGTCGAACAGCACCAGGCCGTTGACGATGCCGACGGTCTCCGCGGCGCTGTAACCGAGCAGCTCCTCGGCGCCGCGGTTGAATACCGTGATCACACCCTCACGGTCGGTGCCGATCACCGCCACCGTCTCGGTCTCGCTGGCCAGCTGCGCGATCAGCTCGTGCTGGCGCGCGCGCAGCCGGCTGCTCGCCACGTCCCGTACCGTGCAGACGACCCCACCGACCTCGCCTGACGTGCCGCGCAGGGGCGAGAGCGTCAGCGCCGCGCCGCGAACCTCGCCCGAGCGTGTCACGAAGTGCCCGTCGACTCTTATGGTCTCGCCGGCCAGAACCCTCTGCAACTCCTGCGCCGCGGTCTTGGCGATGGCCGGCGGAGCCAGCATCAAGTAGGGCTCGCCCAGAACCTCCTGGGCGGTGTAGCCGTAGAGCTCCTCGGCGGCGCGGTTGAAGGCCGCTATGCGCCCATCGCGATCGAAGGCCAGCACAGCATCACCGACCTGGTCGATCAGGTCGCCGGCGCTGATCGCCGCCTGCGTCATCTGTATGGCCACAGCTGGTTGATCGGCCACCGGGCCGAGAATATTGAGGTCGGCCGTCCCTGTGGGGTATCTTCGGGCGATGCCCGAGGCCCCCCTCCTGCTGCCCGGAGAGGCGATGAGCCTGGGTGAGGTGACCGTCAGGCGCTGGGTGGCGGATGACGCGGCCGCGCTCGTCGCGGCGGTGGCCGCGAGCCGCGAGCACCTGCGTCCCTGGATGCCGTGGGCGAGCGGCGTTCAGGATACGGCCGAGCAGCGGCGAGGCCGTATAGAGGAATGGAACGACGGCTGGCGCGCGGGCGGCGACGCGATCTACGGGATCTTCGTGGCGGGAAGGGTCGCGGGCGGGTGCGGGCTGCACCGCCGGCTGGGGCCGGACGGGCTGGAGATCGGCTACTGGCTGCACGTCGATTTCACCGGCCGCGGCGTGATGACCAGGGCGGTGATGCTGCTGACCGACGCCGCCTTCACGCTGCCCGAGGTCGAGCTGGTCGAGATCCACCACGACGCCGCCAACGAGGCGAGCGGCGGCGTGCCGAGGCGCTTGGGCTACACGCTCGTGGAGCAGGTCGTACGCGAGCCACAGACGGCGGCGGAGCTCGGCGTCGAGCTGCGCTGGCGCATCACGCGCGCGCAGTGGGCTCAGAGACCCGCCGGGTGGAGCACGTCGTTGAACGTCGCCAGGTAGGCGGCCGAGGGTGTCGCGATCTTCTCGACGCCGCCGCCACCGCCCCAGCTGCCGTGCTCGCCGCCGGACTCGTAGAACTGGCCGTTGATCTGGATGATGACGTGCCCCAGCTGGCCGGGCTGACTGCGGTCGTAGATGGTGACGTAGCGGCCCGGCCCGGCGACGATGCCGGCCGCCGAGGGCAGCGTGACAGTGTCCTGCGGGGCGCTGAGGTAGCCGCCGGCGTGCAGCACGGCCGAGACGAAGCCGGAGCAGTCGTAACCGCTCTGGGGACCCCAGCCGGCGTGGCCGCCGCCCCATACGTAGGGCTTGCCGACGAGGCTGTTCGCCGCCTGGGTCATGGCCTCGATGCGCGGGTCGGTGGGGCCGCTGGCCCGGCCGCCCGCCGGGCCGGAGGTGGCCGCCGGGGTGACGGTGGCCACCGGCGCCGGAGCGACGGTGGACGAAGCCACCGTTGGCGGCGTCGTGGTTGTGGTGAGCCCGGTTGTGGCGAGCCCGGTTGTGGAGGGCACGCCTGCCAGAGCCGCCAGTAGCTGGCTGTCACCACCGCTCAGCAGGCCGCCGGCCGCACCTGCCGTGAGCGCAGAGCTCTGGCTGCCGGTCGTGGCGGCTGAGCTCAGGCCGCTCGCGGCGCTGCCGCTCGCCGTCGCGGTCAGCAGGGATTGCGTCGCCTGGCTTTCAACGGCCTGCGCCTGGGCCAGCGTGCTGGCAAACGACGCGCCGCCCGACGCCGTGCTCGCCCCGGCGCCCGAGCCGGGCGCTGCGGCGCTGCCCAACGCACCCCCGGCGCTCGCCTGCGTGGCGCTCGCCTGCGTGGCGCTGGCGGGGTCGGCGAGCTGTTGCTCCCACTGGAGGATCTGCTGCACCTGGTCGACCGCGGACGTGAAACTCACCGCTAAATAGATCGGCCGCTACCGGGCGCTCTTGAGGCTGCCTCCGTAGTTTCGCGCAGCCGCCGCGCGGGAAGCTGCCGATCCGGCCGCGCGCTGGAGCCGCCACCATCGCCACTCATGCTGACGATCATGCCCGCAGGGTCCCGCAGCGGCGCTGATGGGCGTCGCTGCGCTCGCTGCGGCGAGCGGCTGGGCGTCTACGAACCGATCTACTACACGAGCGGCCAGCACGAGGTGCGCACGTCCCTGGCGGCGGATCCCGGGCTGGTCGAGCGCGCCGACCGCACCGGCGCGAAGCTGCTGCACGCGGCCTGTCACGAGCGCGAGCGCGGCCTGCCCGCCGGCCGTCCTGCGGAAGATCACGGAGCCGCCCGCGGCTAGACCCTGCTGACTCGGCGGCCGCGGCTCCCTAAGCTCGGCACATGTCGAGCTTCGACCCAACCCGAGTGGTGATAGTCGGCGCCGGCGTGGCTGCGCTCGAGGCCGTGCTCGCGTTGCGCGACTACGCAAAGGGGCGCGTTCAGGTGTCGCTGCTCGCGCCCGACAACACCTTCACATACAGGCCGGCGTCGGTCGGAGAGCCGTTCGGCCACGCGCGTGCGCAGAACTTTCCGCTGGCTGCCGTGCTGGACGGACTGGCGGTGGATCACGTCGCCGACCGCCTGAGCTGGGTGGACACCGACGCCCGGCAGGTCCACGCCGAGGGCGGTGCCCGCCTGGATTACGACGCGCTGCTGCTGGCGCTCGGCGCCCGGCAGCATGCCTGGACCGAGCATGCGCTGACCCTGCACCCCGAGCTGATGGACGAGCAGCTGCACGGGATCGTCCAGGACCTGGAGGGTGGCTGGGTCAGGAGCCTGGCCTTCATCGCCCCCGCGGGCGCGGCCTGGCCGCTACCGCTGTACGAGCTCGCGCTGATGAGCGCGAGCCGCGCCTACGAGTCCTACGCAGACGCAACCGTGACGCTGATCACGCCCGAGGAGAGCCCGCTCGCCATGTTCGGCCAGGCCGCGAGCGACGTGGTGGGCGAGTTGCTCGACCAGCACCGGGTCACCGTGATCACCTCGAGCCACTGTGCCGTCCGCCGCTCGGGCACGATCACGCTGCACCCGAGCGGCGCGGAGCTGCAGGCGCAGCGGATCGTGACGATGCCGGAGCTCGCCGGCCCGGCGATCCCAGGTGTCCCGCACCACGGCGACCACGGCTTCCTGCGGGTCGACCGCTACGGTCGCGTGGTCGGGCTCGAGCGCGTCTACGCCGCCGGCGACTCCGTCGACTTTCCGATCAAGCAGGGCGGCCTTGCCGCCCAGCAGGCAGACGCCGCAGCCGAGTCGATCGCAGCCCTGGCCGGGGCCCAGATCAAACCCAGGGGCCTCGTCCCGGTGCTCTACGGGGCGCTTTGGGACGGCGAGCGGACGCTGTACATGAGGGCGCGCGCGACCGGCACCCACGGATCCGGCTCGCGCGCGGGCTGGGCGCCGCTCTGGGAGCCGGCCGGCAAGATAAACGCGCGTCTCTTGAGCGCTCACCTCGACAAGATCCACGACCGCGCACTGACCAGCGATGCACTGCCGGCGCGCAGCCCGGCTTGACACGCCCGCCCATGCTGAGCCAAGCGCAGGACCAGAATCCAGACCGCCGCCTCGCCGCGACGATGCGGCGCACGCCCTCCCGCGGCGAGCCGATGCGCACCGCGGCGCTGTTGCCCGGCACCCCGGACCGGGCGATCGTGGACACTACCTGGGGCACCATCCAGCCGATCCGCCTGCACCCGGGTGTGGACACGGTGGGGGAGCTCGAATTGATCGCCCACCTCGAGGCGGGGCTGCCGCTGGTCGACACGCGCCGGCCCGAGTCCTTCGCCGCCGGCACGATCCCGGGCGCGCGCTCGCTGCCCCACACCGAGGTTGCCCAGCGCCACACCGAACTCGACCCAGCGCTGCCGGCGATCCTCTTCTGCAACGGGCCGCAGTGCGCCGCCACACCGAACGCCATCAGGCTGCTGCTCGGACTCGGCCACCCCGCCGCCACGCTGCTCTACTACCGCGGCGGCGTGCATGACTGGGTCACGCTCGGACTGCCGCTCGCGCAGCCCTCCAGCTGAGCTCGCCGCTAACGCCGGCGCCCAGCCGCCAGACCGTAGTTTTCCGCACGCTTCGCACGGCGCTGACGCGATCCCTCACATCCGTCACCGGGCTTACTGTGTGGCTATGGCTGCCATCTTCAACCTCAACCACCCCGCTTCCTACATCCACTGGCTGTTCATCGATGTCTCCGTCTCGAATGTGCTGGTGGTCGTGGTGATGTTCGCCGTGTTCGCGGCGGCGATCCTGCTGCCCTTCCCGCACGGCCACTCGAATTCAGCAAAGGAAGACCAATGAGCGCCACCACAGAGCCGCCGCGACCCGCGCCGCGCGCCTGGACGACGCGCCTGCGCGAGCGCTGGCTCGAGGAACTGCCACCCGAGAAGCTGCTGCCTGACGGCCAGCCCTCCTATGTCTCCTCGTGGATCTACGTCCTCGGCGTGCTCAGCCTGAGCTCGCTGGTCGTGATCATCGCCACCGGCACGATCCTGGCGCTGAAAGGGCCGAACTGGTGGCACGACACCGGCCTCGGGCACTTCTTCAACAGCATGCACCTCTGGGCTGTGGAGCTGTTCTTCTTCTTCATGGTCGTGCACCTGTGGGGCAGCTTCTGGACGGCCGCCTGGCGCGGCGGACGCAGGCGCGTCTGGATGACCGGCGCGGTCACCTTCCTGATCGCGATCCCCTGTGCGCTCACCGGCTACGTCTCGCAGCAGAACTTTGACTCGCAGTGGATCTCCACGCAGGCCAAGGACGCGATGAACTCAGTCGGCATCGGCGCCTTCTTCAACCTCATGAACTTCGGCCAGATGTACAGCTATCACGTGTTCCTGCTGCCGCTGGCGGTGGTCGGCATCGTGGGCGTTCACCTGTTGCTCGTGCGCAAGCACGGCGTCGTGCCGCCGTTCGAGCGTGACCTGCTCGCGGCGGTCGCGGCCGGGTCCGCGGACGCCGACGGCACCGCCGCCGCTTCGCCCGCCGTCCACACCGACGGGGAGCAGAGCGCATGATGACGCGAGCCCAGCGCGCCGCCGAGGACGAGCGCTACCGCACCTGGAAGGGGCCCTACCGGCCCTACGACATCATCAAGGAGGGCACGATCGCAATCACGGTGATCGCGATCCTCGTGGTGGTGCTCGCGGTGTTCTTCTCCTCTCCCGACGAGCGCGCCGTAACGGTCAAGCAGTGGGCGCGCACGATGCCCGTCAACTTCCTGCAGACCGCCGCGGGCGAGCTCGACGGCACCACCGAGACGGCCATCTACGGCCCCCCGTACAACAACTACCCCAACGACGTCAGCAAGGACAGTGGCGCCTATGACGGCCTGGACGACTACACCCAGCATCTGTGGTTCATCCACCTGCAAGCTTGGCTCGGCGTCGCCCACCCGATCAACACCGCCCAGGACTTCGTGATCAACCCACTGCGCACGATGCCGCAGCAGCCCGCGCTGCAGGCTGCGATCGACCGCTACCAGGCCGCCCCGGCTCGCCAGCAGCAGGCGTGGACCGTCGCCTACACGAGCGCGCTCAACAAGGCCCAGCTGACCGCTTCGGGCGCCGTGTCGCTGCCGTCAGGGTCCTACGGTCCGGTCTCCGAGATGCTGGGCGAGCTGCTCACCTTCGCGCGGGCTGGCGGGCTCGACGGCGCGATCCTGAACAGCAGCCAGCTCTACCAGACCGACTACACGAAGGCGCTGATGTTCCTCGCCGACGGCAACGCGCTGGCGGCCAGGGCTCAAGCGGAGCACCTGCTCGGCAACCAGTGGGGGATGATGAACGAGACCGGCAGCTACCCCGGACAGGTGTGGCTGTGGCTGTACACCTTCTGGTACCAGATCCGCCCGTTCTCGACATCGACCAACGCCGACATCGACGTGATGGCGATCATGACGGTCCTCAGCCTCGGCCTGGTCCTGATCCCGTTCATCCCCGGGATCCGCGACATCCCGCGGCGGATCCCGCTCTACCGCGTGATCTGGCGCAACCACTACCGCTCACTGTCCTGAGGGTGCAGCTGATGGCTGCGGTGGCGGGGACCGACAGTGTCCCCGCCACCGGCGCAGCGGCCCCCGTCGAGACGCGGCGGTCACTCGACGAGCTTGCGCTGAGCCGCCCAGCGCGCGAGCTGATGCCGGTTTGAGAGGTTCAGCTTGCGCAGCACCGAGGAGACGTGCGACTCCACGGTCTTTGCCGAGATACCGAGCCTGAGCGCAACCTCCTTGTAGAGGTAGCCGCGGGCGATCAGCTCGAGCACCTCCACCTCGCGGTGGGAGAGACCCTCGAGCTCACGCCTGCGGCTGGAGCTGGGCTCAACCCCGCTGAAAGCGTCGAGCACGAATCCGGCAAGCTGCGCCGAGAGCACCACCTGACCGGCGGCCACGCGCCGGATCGCGTCGACGAGATCCGCGGCGGAGATCGTCTTGGTGACGTAACCGCGGGCGCCGGCGCGCACCAGTTCGATCACATCCTCGGGCGCGTCCGAGACGGACAGTGCCAGGAAGCGTGTGTCGCTGGACTCAGCGCTCGTCGCGCGGATGATCTCGAGCCCACCGCCGTCCGGCATGTGCACATCCAGCAGCACCACGTCCGGGCGGTTGTTGCGGATCAGCGTGATTGCCTCACCCACCGTGCCAGCCTGGCCGACGATGTTCGCCTGGGCGGCGATCTCGGCGGTCACACCGGCCCTGAACAGCGCGTGGTCATCCACGATCACAACGGTGGGCCGGCACGGGTCGCTCATCGGCGAGGCATCGTCATTGTGACTTCGCAGCCCTCGCCGGGCCTACTCGAGACCTCGGCGTGGCCGCCGTTGCGCTCCATGCGCGCGATGATCGAGTCGGAGATCCCGTGACGGTCGGCCGGGATCGCGGTGGGGTCAAATCCGGGCCCACGGTCATGGATGTAGATCTGGACCACCTCCTCCCCGGCACGCAGGAACATCCCGACTGCCGCGCCCGGAGCATGGCGCGCGGCGTTGACCAGCGCCTCACGCGCCGCCGCGAGCATCGCCTCTGCGCGCTGGTCAAGCGGCGCATCGCCGACGGTGACGAGGTCGACCTGCATCCGCAGGTTGTCTTCTGCCTCGGCGACCAGCGCCCGCAGCGCCGACTCCAGGCTGCTCGCCTCCCGGTCCACAACACGGCCGAGCAGCCAGTCGCGCAGCTCACGCTCCTGCTTGCGCGCGAGCGCCTCGACGGTGGCGGGCTCATCCACCCGCCGCTGGATGAGCGCGAGCGTCTGCAACACCGAGTCGTGCAGCTGGTCGGCCAGCTCGGCGCGCTCCACCGCCAGCGCTCGCTCGATCCGCTCGCGTTCGAGCACCTTGCGGTTGCGTAGCGCCCAAGGCTCCCACACGAACACCAGCACGACGATCACGGTGGCGCTGGCCAGCGCCACGTGTCCCGCGTCACGTAGGTGTAGAACGTGCTCGACAAACAGCGCCGCGCCGGCGCAGGCGAGCAACGCGCCGATGCCGGCGCGGACGGTCGCATGGTCAAAGGCCGCCGCCGTGTGCTTCGCGGGACGGTTGCCGGACGCACCCCAAAACAGCGCCAGGCCAGAGGCGACCAGCAGCACCGGCCACAGGTAGACCGTGGGTGAGTAGGTGAGCTGCGAGGCGCCAGCCACGAGCACAACCGCCAGCCCCAGCATGCCGGTGCCGGCCGCGCGGCGCCAATCCACCGCGGGCACTGCGTCGGTGGCGCGCGCCGTATCCCACAGCGCAGCAGCAGCGTAGGCGAGCACCCCAACACCGGCAACCGGCGCCGTCACGAGCACCAGCGCACGCAGCAGCAAGCGCCGCGGCGCCGAGTTGACAGACCGGCTGATGACACCCCCGAACCAGCCGGCCGCTCCGGCCGCCTCACCGGCCCACGTGATCAGCGTCGCTCCCATCAGCACGCAGCCCAGGGCCAGCGGCCAATAGACGCTCGAACGGGCACCCGCGCTGCGCGTGCTGAGCGCCAGGCAGCCACACCCGAGCGCGACCACCGCAAGGGCGCCCGGGTTGGATCTCAGTTGTGCTCGTGCTCGTCTCAACAGAAGCTCTGACTCGACTCAGACTCGATCTCGACACAGCCCCTGCCGACCGTGGCGTAGATGGTGAGCCGCTGCCGCACACGCAGCGTCGTGCCGCCACTCGCCTGGCGAGGGGTGATCCGCACCGTCCGGCTCACCATGAAGCCATGCTCGTTACCGAAGCGCAGGTACGCCCAATTGAGGCTGCCCGAGCCGATCTTCACGTGCACGGTGCTCAGCGCATCCGATGGCACATCGATTTGAACGGTCCCGGCCCCGACGCTTGCCGACCACCGCGACGAGGCGCCGCCCGGCAGCGGTCGCAGCCCGCTCAGGTCGAGCCGCACGAGGCCGGCTGTCCGCGTGTAGCCGTGCGCCGCGCGCGCGGTCGTCGGCGACGCGGTCAGGTTTCCAAAGCCGCCGTTCAGCTCGGTCCCTGAGCCGGCGCAGGCCAGCGCCAGCAACCCGAGCGGCAGGCATGCGCCCATGAAGGCCCGCCTGTTCAATCGCGACCCGCCCACCAAGCTCACGCCTCCCAGACCGATCAGCGCCACGTCGAGCAGCACCGCTATGGGCGCATGCGGCGCCAGCTCTGCGACCGCCGCGAGCGCGAGCGCCGCGGTGAGAGGCAGTACGGCTGACAGCGCCAAGCGACGGTCGTCACGAGCCTGGGCCCCGTGCGCGGGACGGCGAGCATCCAGGACGGCCAGCCACAGGAGCAGCTCGGCACCGCCCTCGGCTATCCAAAGCGGAGGCGGCTGATTGAAGAATCCGCTGTGCAGGCCAACCTGCCCGAGCCCGATCGCGGCGACGCCAACCAGCGAGAGCAGGCTCAGCACTCCTGTCAGGTTCGACCAGCCGGGACGCCTGCCGCCCTCGTGCGGCAGCACCAGCGCCGCGGCACCGTACAGCGCGCACACGGGCCAGAGCTGGATCACGGCGGCGATCGCGATGAGCAGGCGGATGAAGGTCGGATTGGCGTGCAGGCGCGCCGCAAGCTCGCTCGCCACCCCGGCCACCACCCAGTCGCTCCGCGTGGCAGGCGACTGCTCTCCGGCTGCGGTCAAGGCGGTCATGCGGGCTGATGTCTCAGCGCATGGCGGGAGTTTCTGAAGCGGCCGACCATGGTCGACAGCGGGTAGGGCAGGCACGGCGACGACGTCACCCTATCGAGCCGGGTCGCATCGCCCGAATCCGGCGCCGGCCCGAGCGCCGTGATCACGCTGGCCTCCTGCTCACCCGAGCGCAGGGCCACGAACGCCGGCTGGGACGGCGAAGCGCCCGGCCGCCGGCTGTGGGCGGGGCCCACGGTCTCCGCAGCCGCCCACAGCGCGAGCGCGGAGGCTGAGAGGAGCGGTGCCGGACCGTGCGAGACCGAGCGGTAGGAAACGTTCCACCCGCACGCCGAGCGGAAGTCGATCACGCCGCCTGACTCGGATCTCCTCGGGACGCTCTCCACAGCTCAGACATCCTGCCCGAACACCACGCCGCTGACAATCCGAGCTTTCCCGGTCGCTTCGGGGATCTCCCGGACTCGACGGCCGAGCCCTGGATGAGGCGCTGTGGCTTCCAGTGCCGCCGCCCGGGCTCGAACCGGGGCGCTTTGGCTCAACAGCATCTCAATAGCAGGAAAATTGCTGCGAGTGTCGACAGGTAATGACAACTTCAGCACTCGTGGAGGGTGCGCGCAGTGTATGCCTCGAATGGACTTGCCTGAGCGACCGTAGACGATGAGTGCTCGACCCGTCGACGCGGGCGACTCACGCCGCGTGACCTCTATCGGGCGCAGCGAGATCCTCAGCGGAGCCAAGCGCCCTCCGACGCGCGAATCGCGGTGCGGCCGGGTCGGTGCCGCCGCAGCGTGCTTACGGGGTGGTGACGACGCACCGCAGTCCCGGAGCGCCGGCGATGCGCTTGTCGAGCGTGACCAAGGCAGTGCTGGTGAGTTCGGCGAGCGCGACGTAGCTCGCGTCGTAGATCGACAGGTTCTGCCGCAGTTCCCAAGCGCGTCCGGAGAGCAGCTCGTAGGGCCATTGCTCGACAGTGAGATCGAGCAGGTCAGCGTGCGCTTGGGCCGCTTGGTCGGCGCTGATCAGGCCGGCCAGCTCGTGGCGGCGCATGATGTTGGCAGCTTCGAAGCTGATCAAGCTTGGGGCCAGCAGCTCGGCATCGCTCAGTTCGCTTGTCACCCAGCGACCATCCGGCCCGCTGTCGAGCAGCAGGGCGACAATCGCCGAGGCGTCGCAGACGACTCGGCCGCTCACCGCCGGTCGGCGTCACGGGCCGCGAGAATCGCCTCGGCGTCGACTCGGGCGCCAGTCGCGCTGACCCTGGCCCGTGCACGGGCGATCACATCACTGACCGAGGGGCGCGCGGTGGCGTCGACCAGCATCGCTCGCAGATACTCCTGCAGCGACCTGCCGGACCGTGCAGCTCTGGCGGCAAGTTCGTCACGGACTTCGTCGGGCACATCGCGGACTGTTATCGCCACTCCCATGGCCTGCATTTTAGCAGCGTTGCTGCTGTTATCTCATCGCGCGGTCGCTGTTCCCCGGCTTCTCCCTTCCTCGGATCGGCCTGGGCGCATCGCGGCGTCGCTCTGGATGCTCGTCGCCGAACGAAAGCGGAACCGAGCCAGCCCGAGACGCATCCCGAACTGGTACCATTCTGGTATGAGCAAGCAGATCGCGGTTCGCTTGCCAGATGACCTGGTCGAGTTCGTCGACGAGGTCGTCGGTAGCGGACAACAAGGAAGCCGTGCCGCTGTCGTGACCCGCGCGCTTGAGCGTGAGCGTCGCCGGATGGTTGCGATGCGGGACGCGGAGATCCTCGCGGCCACCGGACCAGATCCCGAGCTTGAAGGGCTCGCGGGCTACGCCGCCGGAGTCCGCGTCGAGGATTGATGCGACCGATCCACACGGCGACACTCGATAAGGCCAGACCCGTGCTCGTCCTCACCCGCGAGCTCGTTCGGCCTCATTTGGGCTCCGTGACGGTCGCACCGATCACCAGCACCATCAGAGGGCTATCCACCGAGGTTCGCGTCGGACCCCGCAACGGGCTGAGTCAGGAATCCGTCGTGGCCTGCGACCACATCACCACAATCCCCGTCGACGCGCTCGGCGAGCAGATCGGACGCCTGCTCGACGACCAAGAGTCGGGCCTGACCGAGGCAATTCACGCCGCGTTCGACCTCGACTAACCAGGTGCGCTGACGCATACCTTCCACGCGAGGCAAGGCTCCCACGCGCCGCGGTCATAGACACGCCGGAACACGAAGGCAGATCGGGGCCCGATATCCATGTCGGGAGGGAAGCAATAAGGCCCTCACACCGCGGTGCTACGCTGTCGCACATGGAGATCGGGGTGCGTGACCTCAGGAACCGAACGGGCCAGGTGATCGATGCGGTCCAGGCTGGCGAGCGCGTCACCCTCACCGTCCACGGCGAACCCGTCGCCGATATCGTTCCGCACGGTCACCGCGCCCGGTGGCTGTCGGGAGAACACCTGCGCGAGCAGTTGCGTGAACGCTCCGCGGATCCCGAGCTAGCCGTCGAACTAGACGAGCTGGCCAGCCAGACACTCGACCAGCTGTGACCCGCTCGGGTCTCCTCGACACCTCTGTCTTCATCGCGCGCGAGAGCGGCCGCCTGCTCGGCGAGCTGCCAGAGCACGTCGCGGTATCGGTCGTGACGATCGGGGAGCTCCAACTCGGGGTGCTCAGCGCAAGCGACGAGACGACCCGTGCTCGACGCGCAGATACGCTCGCGCTCGCGCGGTCAGCCGACCCAATCCCCATCAGCGAGGCGGTGATGGGCAGTTGGGCCCGCCTCGTCACCGACTGCCGCACCGCGGGGATCCAGCGAACGGTCAAACTCATCGACGCGCTGATCGCGGCAACTGCAGTCGAACACGGCCTGCCGGTCGTGACCCAGGACAGCGATTACGACCAGATGTCGGCCGCCCACCCATCACTGCAGGTGATCAAGGTCTAACCGGAATCCCTCCTGCCCGCACAGCTGTTGAGCGCCGCTCAACACATCTGCGCGAGTCCGCCCAATCCGGGGGTGCCGTCTCACATGCGCGAACACCTGTCGAAGCGGCGACACGGGTCTTGCGCAGCCTGATTGTGTATGCCACAATAGTCGGGGAGGAAGTCGATTCGATTCAGTCGCAGTGCACGGCGACACAAGATCGGCAAAGCCCACGCCCACCACGTCATCTCGAGCTCTAAGCCGACAATCGTGACCGACGCGCAAACCCATCAGCCGACACTGACCTGGATCGCCAAGGACAGCCGTCAGCGCGAGCTGGAGATCGTCGCGATCGAAACGCCGGACTGCTTCCTGGTCATCCACGTGATGCCCACCGATCTCCGCAAGAAGGGACACAAGCAATGACGCCACGCATCGGTCCCATTGGGCCTGACATCGACCTTGATGAGGAAGAGATCCGGCTAGCGGACGGCTCTCGCCTGACCGAAGACGCAGCCGAGCAGATCGCTGAGCGGGTTCTCGAGCAGCGCCGCGCCGGCCGCCCGTCACTGATCGGCGGCAAGGCCCATACCCCACCGCTCACAGTCCGCGTGCCACCCGGGGTCCGCTCGGCGCTTGAGGAGATCGCGCAGAAACAGGGGCGCCGGCTCGCCGACGTCAGCCGCGAAGCGCTCGATCAGTACGTCGCGCGACACCGGTAACACAGCAACCACTGAGCGACGCCGCACACGCCCCTTCCGCGCATACGAGGTGTTTGATCTGCGGAGGCGAGATGCGTGCCGGCGCAGCAAAGGGGGGATCGGCTGGTTAGCGCGGGCGGTATGCGTCGCTGCGGTGCTCGACGCGCAGCACGATCACCTCGTGCGGGTCTTCGCGGATGCGGTAGAGCACCCGGTAGGTGCCTCGTCTGGCGGACCAGACGCCGGCCAGCTCGCGTCGCAGTGGTTTGCCGACGCGGCGGGGTTGCTCGATCAGGCTGCCGGTCAGGAACTCGATGACGGCTGCGGCCACGGGTTCGGGTCGTTGCTCGGCTATCGCTCTGGCTGCGGGTGGCGCTACGACGAGTTCGTACTGCGGCGGTTGACTCACCGACGCAGCGCGCGGACCGCGTCGCTGCCGCGGATGACCTCGCCACGGGAGTAAGCAGCGTCCGCTTCGCGGATGTCTGCCAGCGCTTCCGGGTCAGCCAGGACCGACAGCGTCTCCTCGAGTTCGGCCAGGTCCTCGGCGCTGATGAGAACAGCCGCCTCGCGGCCGTTGCGCGTGATCAGAACACGGTCGTGTTCTCGCTCGACCCGGTCGACGATCTCGGATAGGTGGTCACGGGCAGCACGCAGAGGCTCAGAAGTCATGCCACAATTGTGGCGCAGACGACCAGGCTGGTCAAGCCCTCAGCGCTCCTCACCGCGCAACGCAGGGCGCTCATCCAAGCGATTCAGATTCGCGCACCGGAAGAAACGCAGGAGCGGTCAGTTGAGCGCTCGTTCGTAGCGGTGTGCGATATGAAGCTCGTCGCCGAGTTGGATCTCGTTGGTCTGCTCCATGTCTGACCACCCAAGTGACTCGTAGAACGCTCGCGCACGCGCGTT
>DAIDME010000111.1 GCA_027449125.1 Solirubrobacterales bacterium
GCCGACGCTCTCGAACGACGTGCAGGCGGTCCTCGCCACCGACAAGGTCCGCTTCCAGGGCCAAGAGGTCGCCTTCGTCGTCGCCGAGGACCGCTACGCGGCTCGCGACGCCCTCGAGCTGATCGACGTCCGGTACGACCCGCTGCCGCCGGTGGTCGACGTGCGCCACGCGCTGGACCCCGATGCCCCGGTGATCAGGGACGACTTGGAGGGCAAGGCCGACAACCACTGCTTCGACTGGGAGACGGGGGACGCGGCCGCGACCCAGGCGGTGTTCGACCGGGCCGAGGTGGTGGTGAGCCAGGACATCGTCTACCCACGCGTGCACCCGGCCCCGATGGAGACGTGCGGCTGCGTGGCGGACTACGACCGGGTGAGCGGGAAGCTGACCTTGTGGACGACGTCGCAGGCGCCCCACGCCCACCGCACCTTGTACGCCCTGGTGGCCGGTCTCCCGGAGCACAAGATCCGGGTCGTCTCGCCCGACATCGGTGGCGGGTTCGGCAACAAGGTGCCGATCTACCCCGGGTACGTCTGCGCGATCGCCGGGTCGATCGTCGCCGGCGTGCCCGTCAAGTGGGTCGAGGACCGCACCGAGCACCTGACCTCCACGGGCTTCGCGCGCGACTACATCATGCACAGCTCGATCTGCGCCAAGGACGGCAGGATCACCGGCCTCAAGGTCGACGTGATCGCCGACCACGGCGCCTGGGACGCGACCGCGCAGCCGACGAAGTTCCCGGCCGGGTTCTTCCACATCTGCTGTGGCTCCTACGACCTCGAGGCCTCCCACGTGAAGGTGACAGCGGTCTACACCAACAAGGCGGCGGGCGGCGTAGCCTACCGCTGCTCGTTCCGGATCACCGAGGCCGTCTACATGGTCGAGCGCATGGTCGACGCGCTCGCCATGGAGATGAACGTGGACCCGATCGAGCTGCGCATGCGCAGCTTCATCGGGCCCGAGCAGTTCCCTTACGAGACCACCACCGGCTGGACCTACGACTCCGGCAACTACGCCGAGACGATGAAGGTGGCGATGGACATCGCCGGCTACGACGAGCTGCGCCGCGAGCAGGCCGAGAAGCGCGCGCGCGGCGAGCTGATGGGCATCGGCGTCGCCTTCTTCACCGAGGGCGTTGGCGCCGGCCCGCGCAAGCACATGGACATCCTCGGCATGTCGATGAACGACGGCGCCGACCTGCGCGTGCATCCGTCCGGCAAGGCGGTGGTTTCGATCTCCGCGCAGACGCAGGGGCAGGGCCACGAGACGACGTTCGCGCAGATCGTCTCCGAGGAGCTCGGGATCCCACCCGAGGACGTCCAGGTCCGCCACGGCGACACCGACCGCTCCCCGTACGGCCTGGGCACCTACGGCTCACGCTCGACGCCGGTGTCGGGCGCCGCCGTCGCGATCGTCTCGCGCAAGGTTCGCGACCGGGCGCGGCAGATCGCGGCGCTGATGCTCGAGAGCAGCCCGGACGACCTGGCCTGGGAGAAGGGCCGCTGGTACGTGAAGGGCGACCCGGAGAAGGGCGCGCTGATCGAGGACATCGCCAGGCGCGCCTACAGCGGCGAGCCGCTGCCGGAGGGCTATGAGGGCGGACTGGACGCGCAGGTGATCTACGACCCGCCGAATCTGACCTACCCCTACGGCGCCTACATCGCGGTGGTCGACATCGATCCGGAGACCGCCCAGGTGACGGTGCGCCGCTTCATCGCGGTCGACGACTGCGGCGTGCGGATCAACCCGATGATCGTCGACGGCCAGATCCACGGCGGGCTCGCCGAGGGCGTCGGGATCGCGCTGATGGAGCTGATCTCCTTCGACGAGGAGGGCAACTGCCGCAACAGCTCGTTCATGGACTACCTGATCCCGACCGCGATGGAGTGCCCGGACTTCGAGCTGGGAGAGACGGTCACGCCCTGCCCGCACCACCCGCTGGGCGCCAAGGGCGTCGGCGAGTCGCCGTGCGTCGGCTCGCCGCCGGCGATCGTCAACGCGGTCATCGACGCGCTCCGGCAGGCCGACCCGAGCATCACCCACATCGACATGCCCTGCACCCCTGACCGCGTGTGGGCCGCGATGCAGGGCCGCCCCGAGCCGCCACAATGACACGCCGCCAGCCAGGCCGCGCCGAGTGCTCGCCGTGATCTCCGAGCAGCTGGCGGGAGCCGCTGCCGCGTTGCGGGAGCGGCGCGAGCCGTTCGTGACAGCGACCGTCGTGCGGGTCACCCGCCCCACCAGCGTCAGTGCCGGAGCGTCGGCGCTGATCCGCGCCGACGGCACGCTCGACGGCTTCATCGGCGGCGTCTGCGCGCAGCACAGCGTGCGGCTCTACGCGCTGAAGGCGATCGCCTCGGGCGAGCCGCTGCTGCTGCGGATCGTGCCCGACCCCGACCAGGAGCATCCCGCGTCGGCCCCGATCGACGCCGGCCAGGAGCTCTCGCGCGAGGACGGCGCCGTGACGGTCCGCAACCCCTGCATATCCGGAGGTGCCGTGGAGGTGTTTCTCGAGCCGAGCCTGCCGGCGCCACGGCTGCTGGCTGTGGGCGACTCCCCGATCGTTCCGGCGCTCGCCCAGATCGGCCCGGTGGCCGGCTTTGACGTCGTGACATCCGCCGGCCGCCGGGACCCGCTGGTCCCGGCGGCCGCAGACTTCGGGGTGGTCGTCGCCGCCCATGGGCGCGATGAGCTTGAGATCCTGCGCGCCGGCGTGCTGCTGGAGCTGCCCTACGTGGCGCTGGTCGCGAGCCGGCGGCGCGGCCGGACGGTGCTGGATGAGCTGCGCCAGGGCGGCATCGCCCGCGAGCTGGCCGACCGCGTCGAGACGCCGGCCGGGCTGGAGATCGGCGCGCAGACGCCGGGCGCGATCGCGGTCTCCATCCTCGCCCGGGCGATCCAGGTGCGCAGCGCCGCCCGCGCCGCCGCGGCCACGGCTGCCGGGCAGGACGCTCCCCACACCGCGCTCGACCCGATCTGCGGCATGGAGGTGGTCGTGATGGCCGGCACGCCTCAGGCGCAGCGCGACGGCGAGACGTTCTACTTCTGCTGCGACGGCTGCCAGCGCACGTTCATGGCAGCTCAGGTGGCGTAGGCGGGCGGGTGGGTGATGGGACGGGGCGCGACCGGCGACGCACGCGAGGAGCTGGCGCAGCTCGTCCCGGACGTAGAGACGCTCGCGCGCCGGCTCGGCGCCGTCGACTACCTCGTCGACGAGGGCCTGGCCACATCGATCTTCCTCGGCCTGCGGCTGCCGCAGCCGCTGCTGCTCGAGGGCGAGGCCGGCGTCGGCAAGACCGAGGCCGCCAAGGCGGTAGCCAGCGCGCTTGACACACCCCTGGTGCGCCTGCAGTGCTATGAGGGGATCGACGCCGCCGAGGCGCTGTACGAGTGGAACTATCCGCGCCAGCTGCTCAGCATCAGGCTCGCGGAGAGCACCGGCGGCACGCTCTCGGAGCACGACCTGTTCGGCCGTGAGTACCTGATCCAGCGGCCGCTGCTGCGGGCGCTGGTGCATCCCGGCCCGCGGCCCGCGGTGCTGCTGATCGACGAGGTGGACCGCGCCGACGACGACTTTGAGGCGTTCCTGCTGGAGCTGCTGGGGGAGGCGGCCGTCACGATCCCGGAGCTCGGCCAGATCCGCGCCACCCACCCGCCGGTGATCGTGCTGACCTCGAACCGCACACGCGACCTCCACGACGCGGTCAAGCGCCGCTGCCTGTACCAGTGGATCGACTACCCGACTCGCGACCGGGAGGTCGAGATCGTCCGCCGGCGCGTGCGCGGCGTCGCGGAGTCCCTGGTCGTGCAGGTCGTCGACGCGATCGCACGGATGCGCGCAGCCGACATCCAGAAGCCGCCGGGTGTGGCGGAGGCGATCGACTGGGTGGCGGCGCTCGCGCTGCTCGGCGTCGAGCAGCTGGACGTGGAGGCGGTGGGCCGCACGATCGGGACGGTCGTGAAGTACTCCGAGGACCAGGAGCTGCTGCGTGAGGCAGGGCTCGAGCAGCTGGTCGGGAGCACGGCGTGAGCGCGTTCGCCGTCCAGAACGTCGGCATCGACCTGCCGCGGCTGGCGGTGCAGTTCGGGGCGCGGCTCGAGCAGGCGGGGCTGCCGGTCGGCGTCGACCGCTGCGCCGCGTTCGCGCGGGCGCTCAGCCTGGTGCGGCCGATCAGCCGCGGCCGGCTCTACTGGACCGCACGCGCGGCGTTCGTGACCGACCGTGCGCAGGTCCCCGCCTTCGAC
>DAIDME010000112.1 GCA_027449125.1 Solirubrobacterales bacterium
CCTCCCTGCCGCCGTTCCCAGGGCCACAGGAGCACACTGCAAGGGGCTTTGGTCGTTCGGTCGTTCATAACCCAGATCATCACCCCCGATGACGCGATCATCACCATCCTGAGTGTCCGTCAACACCATGCATCTGCCAGCAAGCCCGCAGACCTCAGGCACCCCCGCCAGCTCACACCAAGCCAGAACCGGCAATCCCACGGTCAAGATCCAAGAAGAAACCGTGTTCAGCACCACGCGCACGACCACCATGCGCGGCCCAACCGCCGCCCGGCGCTACACCGTCTCCCAATAAGATCGAGGCAGCCAGCAGGATCTCGGACGCGCCGATCCCCACAGGCTCCGAGCACGAAGCCGCCGCGGAGCGTACAACGCGCCCCCAGGACCCATAGAACGCGTGCGCGACACCCCGCTGGTTTGGTACCCACACGTGGTACCCAAACGGCTCAAACCCTTGGCAAAGCGGCCCGCCGTAAGACGAAAATGACCGATTTAGCAGAGCTTTGTCGAGTGGGCCGTGCAGGAATCGAACCTGCAACCTTGGGATTAAGAGTCCCCTGCTCTGCCAATTGAGCTAACGGCCCGCGGGCACGTCATGTTAGCGACGTGCGGCGGATCAGCAGTAGGTGGCGAGGTCGGTCTGGGCGGTGGTCGGCGAGGCCTGCGCGCTCTTGAGAGTCGACTTCTGGGTCAGGCGCTGCGCCTTGGCCGTGAGCGCGAGTGCAGCCGCTGCGGCCAGCTCGCCCTTGGTCGTCTCCTTGGCGGCATAGGAGGAGAGCGCCAGGCAGTAATCGGGATTCAGACGCTCAGAGGCGGGCGCGGCCTGGGCCGCGTAGTTCCAGGCGACGCTCTCATCGGCCCACTGGCCGAGCGCCTGGTAGGCGCGCGCCGCGATGATCGCGTTGTCAAGCGTCGGCCGGTCGGCGCTGGCATGCAGGTAACCCTGCCAGGCGCTCACGGTCCCGCGCAGCTGCGCCTTGCCGGCAGCCGTGTATACGCCGGTCGTACTGTTGAAGTTGCTGGTGGAGCCGGCAGCGCTGTAGCGCACCGTCAGCAGGTTGGCCCAGTTGGCTGGGGTCGGGTGTGCGTCAACAGCCTTGATCGCTGCCTTGACCTGCGCATCGTTGGTGGAGCTGCCGGTGCCCGAGCCGCCGTTGCCGCCCGCGTTCAGCAGCCCGCCGCTGTTGCCCGTGCCGATCCCCAGCCCGACGAGGCCCACCACCATGACGAGTGCGAGCGAAGCGTAGATGACCTTGACGGCGCCCCTGCGCCGTCGGCTGCGGAGATCAAAGAGCATGGCTGGCGAGGATCCGAGCGGGACGGAGGTTCAGAGCGCGCCCGTGGGGTCTCCGGGACCATCTGGATCGGCCGCCCGGTCGGCGGCACGCGCTGACGCGAGTGCTTCGGCACGGTTGTGGCGCCATTGGCGGAATTCGACCCATTTCAGCAGTCCGATGCTCAGTCCGTAGAGGAAGACGAGGGGCAGTGTCTCCATCGTCATGGTGACGGGATCCACGCCCGGGAGGATCGCGACTATAACCGCGATCAGGAGCGAAGCGTAGCGCCAGTTCAGAGTCAGCGTGCGCGAGCTGATCGCGCCGACGCGCTGCAGGCCCAGCGCCAGCAGTGGCACTTGGAAGGCCAGACCGATCCCCATCATCAGCATGATCTCGAACTTGTAGTAGGAACCAGCGCCGATCAGCACCTGGAACTCGCTGCTGTTGTAGCCCTGCAGGAAGTGGACGGCCGGCGGCAGCACGCCAAAGTAGGTGAACGCAGCTCCGGCGACGAACAGGAACGGGGCAGTGACGACCGTGGGCGTCGCAACGCGCCGCTCGGTGCGATTCAGTGCGGGCAGCACGAACGCGTAGGCCTGGTAGAGGATCACCGGCAACGTGAACAGGACAGCGAAGTACGCGGCGACAAGCATCGTCGTGGTGAAGCCCTCACCGACCCCGACGACGATCGGCTTCTCCTGGTTGCCGGCGCTCTTGGGGTAGGCGACGCTGACGGCGTGCAGGTCGCGGCTGACCGCCCGGGCCTCGGCCACGGCGCCTGCGGACATGCCCTTGACGTGCGCGAGGTCGCCGGCGAACTTGGACATGTCCACCGACACCTGCTGGAGCCTCTGGCCCAGCGTCGCGTTGAGTCGCGGCTGGCTGCCCAGCCCGTTCTTGGCCGCCGCGGGCAGGGCGTTGTTGAGCAGATTCAGCAGCGCGTGGTTCTGCCAGAAGCAGAACACGAACGCGACCAGCAGCGCTGCCAGGCAGAAGATCAGCCGCGAGCGGAACTCATCGAGGTGATCGATGATGCTGAGCTCATCACCGTGAGCTATGGGCCTAAGGCGCATGGCCGCCAGCCGTTGTGGGTGCGGGCCTCAGGCGCCGGTCTGCTCCGTCGGCGCGCTCGCGGCGTGAGACTCCTCGGCCACCGGCACGCTGACCGCACCACTTCCGGCAGCCGCGCCTGGCTTGAGCTCAGAGCCACCGTGCGACTCCGTGATCTCGGCTATACCGCCCTTGAACTCCTTGATGCTCTCGCCGATCGAGCGGCTCAGCGCCGGCAGGCGCTTCGGGCCGACGAACAGCAGCACGATCACCAGGATGATCAGGGTGTCCTTCCAGGGACTTGCGAACATGGCTAACTTCCTCGCGATTGCTGGTCTGTGTAGATTAGCGCCCCCGTCCAGCTCCACACCCGCGCGGAGCCGAGGCGCAGCTGGCGCCGCCGATCACAG
This sequence comes from Solirubrobacterales bacterium, assembly GCA_027449125.1. GTDB lineage: Bacteria > Actinomycetota > Thermoleophilia > Solirubrobacterales > Solirubrobacteraceae > Palsa-465. The sequence continues at coordinate 2,738 of DAIDME010000112.1, forward strand.
CGGGTTGGAAGTAGCGGATTCGCCGTACCCAAGCCTTACGCTGAGCGCGCCCAGGCAGATCACCGCCCGGGCGGCCAGGCACGGCGGCGACGATTAAAGACGGCCCAGACGGGCGCCGATAGGGGTCCTGTCGCAGGAGCCATGGACATGAACCGGGACCAATCAGAGCAACCCAGGGCCTCAGTGCAACCGCAGGCAGTCCGCCGTGTCGTGTTGCCGAGCGGGCGCACGATCGAGGTTGTCCACTTCAGCGACGCGCAGGCCGATGACCGTGTGCTGTGCGACTGCCCGGCCTGCGGCTCGGACCTGGTCCAGCCGCTCGCCTGGTCACAGACGGCCGACGGCCGCTGGAACCTGCTGCTCGAATGCCCCAACTGCAGGAGATCGGAAGCAGGGACGTTCACGCGCACGCAGGTCGAGCGCCTGGAGGACCACCTGGATGACGGGCTGACGGCGATGATCACCGAACTGCAGCAGCTCACGCAGGCAAACCTCGTCGCGGCGGTGGAACGCTTCGTGCGCGCACTGGAGGCTGACCAGATCCTCCCAGAGGATTTCTGAGCGCCCGCGGCGCCGTCAGCTGTAGCGCTCCACCACGCTCTCAGCGACGAGTTCCAGCGCGCGTCGCTGGGCCGGAGCGAGCCCGTCCGGCAGTGCCGCCTTGGCGGCGTTGACTAGACCCAGAGCCTGCTCCCGGGCGAAGTCGAGCGCGCCCGTCGCCTCGATCAGGTCACAGACGGCAGCCGCCTCAATGGGGCCGGTGAGTGCGCGCAGGTCGACGGCGGCCAGGCCGGGGTCACGCTGGCGCGCCTCGATCAGCGGCAGCGTGACGGTGCCGTCGAGCAGGTCCGTCCCGCGTGGCTTGCCCGTTCGCTCGGCCGGCCCCGTGACGTCCAGGACGTCGTCGAGCAGCTGGAAGGCCACGCCGATCGCCTCGCCGAAGCGACCCAGCGGAGCGACCGGGACCCCACCGGCAAGCGCCCCCAGCTCGCAGGCGGCACGGAACAGCACGCCGGTCTTGAGCCGGCAGCGCTCGAGGTAGCGCTCCTGGCTGACGGAGTCCTTCCAGCAGTCGTCGCGCTGCATGAGCTCGCCGGCGGCGAGCGCCGTCGCCGCGGAGGAGAGGATGCGGATCGGTTCGATCTCACCCCCGGCAGCCAGCTCCGCGAAGGCGCGCGAAAACAGCAGGTCACCGGTGGCCACCGCCATCAGCCGGCCACCGGTGGCGACGACGGTCGGGCGGCCGCGGCGCAGGTCCGCCCCGTCGATCACATCGTCGTGCACGAGGGTCGCGGAATGCACCAGCTCGACCGCCACGGCCGCGCGGACCAGCGCGTCGCTCTCGGCCACCGGCACACCGGCGGCGATGCAGACGAGCAGCGGCCGCAGGCGCTTGCCGCCGGCGGCGATCGTCTCGCCCCCGTGGCGCGCGAGCAGCTCCCCGTAGCCGGAGACGAGGTGCACCATGCGCTGCTCGACCCGGCCCATGACGCGCGCGGCACCGACGCCCCCAGACTCGACCACAGCCTCGACTGAAGCGGCGCTGGAAGTGCTCACACCTTCACGGTACCGACATGAAGCGCGATGATGCCCCCGGCGGTAAGCACATAGCGGATATCCTCGAAGCCGACCGCGGACATCCGCGCGGCGAGCTCCTCCGGGCCCGGGAAGCGGCGCACCGAGCTTGGCAGGTAGGTGTAGGCATCGGCGTCACCGGCGAGCCGGCCCAGCACCGGCACGGCCCGGTCGAACCAGAGCCCGAAGAAGGTGGAGAGGGGCGGGCGGCGTGGCGTCGTCATCTCGAGGATCACGACCCGGCCTGCGGGCCGCACCACCCGCACCAGCTCGCGCAGCCCCTGGTCCAGGTCCGAGAAGTTACGCACTCCGAAGCCGACGGTCGCCGCGTCGAAGGCGTCTGCCGCGTGGGGCAGCAGCAGCGCGTTGGCCTGCTCGAAGCGGACGGTGCCCGCGCCCGGTCCGGCCGCGCCGGCTTCAGCCTTGCGCCGGGCGATGCTGAGCATCGGCTCGGAGAAGTCCGCCGCCACGACCGACCCCTCGGGACCCACGGCCCGCGCAAGCTCGAAAGCCAGATCGCCGGTGCCCGTCGCCACGTCCAGCACCGTGTCCCCGGGCTGGACCTGCGCCAGGGCCACGGCACGCTCGCGCCAGCGATGGTGCAGGCCCGCGGTCATCACCGAGTTCAGGCGGTCATAGACGCCGGCGATGCGGTCGAACATCGCCCTCACCTGCGGCTCGGCCAGCGTACCCGAGGCCGGGTCCTCTGAGCGTGGATCGGTCATGAGCGAGAGGGTACCGACGCCTGAGCCGAACCTAAAGGACCGTCGCTGCCCCGGCCCCGGACCTGGCGCCGCCTAGCCCGTCCAGGACGACGACTTGTAGTGCAGCATCGAGAGGAACTGCACGAGCTCCTCGAACTTCTTGGGGGAGCTCTTGGCCAGGCCGGCGAAGGACGGCATCGGCGCCGTGGGGTTCTTCAGCGTCGAGGCGATCCCGCCCGGGCGCAGGATCGAGCCGATGTGCGTCAGCAGCGGGCCGGGCCCGTTGTTGCCGTAGGTGCCGATCTCGTGACAGCCCTCGCAGCCGGACTCACCGACGATGATCTCGCCCGCCAGGAAGGTCGCCTTCTGAGCCTTGGTGAGACCCGCAGGGATCGGCAGCACCAGCTGGTTGGGCGACCCGACCTCGGCGCCCGTGTAGGTCAGGTAGGCCATGCAGAGGATGGTGGCGATGCCCGCCGCCAGCGCCACCGGCCGGCGGGTGATCAGCCGCTCCGGGCTGCGGTCGTAAAGCGGCAGCAGGAACAGCCCGATCATCATAAGCGTCGGCAGGCCGATCGTTGCCATGTCGGTCAGCTTGGGGGCGTTGCGCATCACGCGCAGCAGCTCGAACAGGAAGAAGAAGTACCAGTCGGGCCGCGGCACGTAGGTCGTGGTCGTCGGGTTGACGGCCGGGCCGAGCTCGGCACCGAACAGCAGCGACAGCAGCATGATCACCGCCATCACGATCACCGCCATGATCGCGTCCTTGGCGACCGCGTACGGGAAGAACGGCTTGCCCTCGTTCTTGAGCAGCGCGTACTCGCGCAGGTACTGCTCCTTCTCGGCCTGGTTCATGGCCGATCAGACCTCGACCTTCTCGATCGCGACCTCAGGCTCCTGCGCCTTCAGCCACGGCGGCGCGGAGATCCCGAGCTTCATCACCAGGTAGAGGTGGAAACCGATCAGGGCCGCCATCAGGCCAGGTATCAGCATCATGTGGATGGCGTAGAAGCGCGAAAGCGTCGTGGCCCCGAACTCCGGGCCGCCGCGCAGGAAGTCGCTGATGTAGGGGCCCAGGAACGGGGCCGTGCCGTTGATGTTGACGCCCACGATCGTCGCCCAGTAGGAGCGCTGGTCAAACGGCAGCAGATAGCCGGTGAAGCCCATCGCCAACGTCAGGATCAGCAGCACGACGCCGATGATCCAGCTGAGCTCGCGCGGGTACTTGTAGGCGCCGAAGAAGAACACGCGGGCCATGTGCAGGAAGATCAGCACGATCATCAGGTAGGCGCCGTAGAGGTGCATCGAAAGCACGAACTGCCCGAGGAAGACGTTGTCGATGATGTTGCGGGTCGACTGGTAGGCGCCGCCGGTCACGCTCGGCCGGTAGTACATCGCCAGGAACACGCCGGTGACGGCCTGGTTGAGGAACGCGAACATCGTCGCCGAGCCGAGCGTGTAGGCCCAGTTGATGCCCTTGGGCACCTTGCGGAACATCATCCAGCGCAGCCCCTGGGAGAGCTGGGCACGCTCGTCGATCCAGTTGACGACGGTCAGACCGGCCTCGGCGGCCGCCTCCGGACGCGTCAGCTCGTCGCTCTGGGCTGGTGGTAGCGGTGCCGTTGTGCGCCCGCGTGAGCCGATGATCGCCATCAGGTACCGGGGACGGTCGGGGGCAGCGGCAGGTGCTGCAGCGACGGCACCTTGGCGGTGTCGAACTGCGGCGGGTAGAAGTACTGGCCGATGCCGTCGAGCGGCTGCGCCGGGTCGCGTAGGGACAGACGCTGCAGCTCGGAGTTCACGGCGTACGGCGGCCCGAGGTAGACGTAGCCGTGCCCGCGCTCCCCGGGTGGCGGCGAGTAGGTGTAGAAGCGGTCCAGGGGGCGCACCGGCGGGCCGCCCGCGACCTGGCCGCGGAAGTTGTAGATGCCGCCGTGACACGGGCAGATGAAGCGTTCCGCGGCCTGCACGTAGCGCACCGGGCAGCCGAGGTGCATGCACCGGTTCCACAGCGCGATGTAGTTGTTGTACTGATCGTGGGGCTCGGTGTCGATCGCCGGGTCGCGCTTGCGCACGTAGGCGACCGTCTTGCCGGCGTCACCGATCCCCTGAACCATCGTCACGATCTTGGTCGAGTAGACGGTCTCGACGAAGTCCTCGGGCCGGCCGATGATCTGCCACGGCCACTGCGTGCGCTTGAACACCGGGCCGATCGCGAAGCCGAGCGCGGGCAGTCCGAAGGAGGCGGCGGCGATGCCACCCGCGCCGTGCGTGACCGCGCTCATGAAGCGCCGCCGCGTGACGGTCTCGCCCTCGAAGGCACCGGGCATGCCGCGATCAGCTGTGTACTTGGACGACTTGCTGTGAGGATCCTCTGGCATCGTGCTCACTGGCTTACAGGTTTCTTCGACAATCGGCCCGTAAGCCTAACGGCATTTTCAAAGCGGCGCGCCGCTCCCCGCCGGCGGGTCGGCGAGGCGTCGCTCGGCGCCCGCGAGAAGCTCCCTGGCGGCAGCACTTTCGCCGTGGGCGTGGAGCTGGGCGACGCGCGAGATCAGGTTGGCCAGCCGCGCCGTCTCCTCCACATCGCCGATCGCCGCCAGCTTCGCCAGGCCGCTCGCGTAGCTCTGATCGCCCAGCAGCAGATCCAGGTCCGGGTCGGCTGACCGCGGGCTCTCGTAGTGAAGCCGCGCCCCCCTGGCGATGTCGGCGATCACCTCCGTGTAAGGGTTGGCGCTCAAGCTGCCAGCTCCGCCAGCACCTCGGCGGCCGCCTCGACGGTCAGCTCGATGTCGCGCTCGCTGTGGGCCAGCGACAGGAACCAGGCCTCGAACTGCGAGGGCGGCGGGTAGACCCCGCGCGCCAGCAGGCCCCGGCAGAAGGCGGCGTAGGCAGCCTGGTCACAGGCCGCGGCCGCGGCGTAGTCGGTCACCTCCGCCCCGGTGAAGAACGGGGTCACCAACCCCGTGACGCTCTGCACGCGCATCTGGCGGCCCGCGCTCGCCGCTGCTTCGCGCAGGCCTACGGCGAGCCGCTCAGTCAGCTCCGCGAGCCGCCGGTACGCGGCGTGGTCGAGCTGCTCGAGCGTAGCCAGACCCGCGGCCACCGCCAGCGGGTTGCCCGAGAGCGTGCCGGCCTGGTAGACGTCGCCGGCCGGGGCGACGTGACGCATGTGCTCCCGGCGGCCGCCGTAGGCGGCCGCCGGGAGACCCCCGCCGATCACCTTGCCGAGGACCGTCAGATCGGGCGCCAGCCCGTATAGCTCCTGCGCGCCGCCGGGGGCGACGCGAAAGCCGGTGATCACCTCGTCGGCCACGAGCAGGGCGCCGTTGCGCCGCGCTGCGGCGCCGAGCCTGGCCAGGTAGCCAGGCTCGGCGGGAACCACGCCCATGTTGGCCGGCACCAGCTCCACCAGGACGGCCGCGAACTCGTGCGCGCCGAGTGCCTCGTCCAGCGCGTCGGCATCGTTCCAGGGGACGGTGACGGTCGCCTGGGCGACGGCGGCGGGCACACCCGGGCTGGACGGGATGCCCTGGGTCGCAAGGCCGGATCCGGCCTGGACGAGCAGGCCGTCCACGTGCCCGTGGTAGGCGCCGCTGAACTTCAGGAGCTTGTCGCGGCCGGTGACCGCGCGCGCCAGCCGGATCGCGCTCATGCTGGCCTCGGTCCCGGAGGAGGTCATGCGCAGCATCTCCACGGCCGGCATGCGCTCCGCGACCTGCTCGGCCAGCAGCACCTCGCCTTCAGTCGGGGCGCCGAAGCTCGAGCCGAGCGCGGCGGCGCGGTTGATCGCGTGGCGCACCTGCGGGTTGCCGTGCCCGAGGATCAGCGGGCCCCACGAGCAGACCCAGTCGATGTAGGCGTTGCCGTCCACGTCCCTGACCTGAGCGCCCGCGCCCGAGGCGATGAAGATCGGGTCGCGGCCGATCTGGCGCATCGCCCGCACGGGCGAGTTGACGCCGCCGGGTATGACCCGCTGCGCGCGGCCATACAGCGCGCTAGAGGCCGGCGTTGCGGGCTTCCCAGTCGCGGTGCTCATCGGTGAAGTACAGCAGTCGGATCTTCTTGAACTCGGTCGAGGAGTAGAGCGTCGCGCGGTCGCTGATCCCGGTCTGGGCGGCGATCGAGTCGAGGATCGCGTCGCACTCCTCCTTGGAGCGGCCGTGGGCCATCGTGAACACCGAGTAGGGCCAGTCGGGGTAGGTGGGGCGCTGGTAGCAGTGCGAGATGCCGCGGAAGCGGGCCATCTGCATCCCCAGTTCGAGCACCCGCTCCTCGGGCACCTTCCAGACACCCATGCCGTTGGCGCTGAAGCCGGCCCGGCGGTGGTAGAGGATCGCCGCGACCCGGCGCAGCAGGCGCCGCTCCTGCATCTGCTCCAGGTGCGCGAGCAGCTGCTGCTGGCCGATGCCAAGCGCCGCGGCCGCGGGCGCGAAGGGCTCGGAGACGACCGGCAGATCGCCCTGGGTCGCGCGGATCACCGCCCGGTCGAACTCGTCGTAGGGCTGCGGGTCGGTCTCGGCCGGCTCGGCCGCCTCCGCGACCTGCTGGGCGAGCTTGTCGGTGCCGGCCTCCATCTCGAGGTCCATGCGGATCTTGAACAGCTTGAGCGTCGGCAGCTGACGGATCGACTCGGCGCCGGCGAGCTCGCCGAGGCGCGCGATCGTGCCCTCCAGTCCGAGCTGGGAGCCCGGCTCGGTCGCGATCGTGAACCAGATGTTGAACTCGTGGTTGCGCAGGTAGTTGTGTGAGACGCCCGGGTGGGCGTTGATCACGTTGGCTGCGCGCCAGGGGTTCTCCGGGTCCACCTTGGCCGCCACGAGCATCGAGCTGTAACCGAGCGCGCGCGTGTCGAAGATCGGCGTGACCTGGCGGATGATCCGCTCGCGCAGCAGGCGCTCGACGCGCGCGAGCACCTCGTGCTCTGCGACGCCGGCCTGTGTGGCGACGTGCTGGTAGGGGCGCTCCGCGATCGGGAAGCTTCCCTGCATGAGGTTCAGCAGGCGCCTGTCAAGCTCGTCGAGCGGTGCCGCCGCGCCGTCCTTGCGGGCCCGCAGCTTGGGGCCGTAATTGGTTTCCGTCACTTCAGCCACAGCGCCACGTCCTTTGCGTGGTAGGTGATGATGATGTCGGCCCCCGCGCGCTTGATGCCGGTCAACGCCTCGAGCACGGACCGGCGCTCGTCCATGTAGCCAGCGGCCGCCGCGGCCTTCAGCATCGCGTACTCACCGCCGGTGTTGTAGGCGACCAGCGGCAGCGTCGTCGCGTCCTTCACGCGCCGGATGATGTCGAGGTAGGGCAGCGCGGGCTTGACCATCAGCAGGTCGGCGCCCTCCTGCACGTCGAGCAGCGACTCGCGCACCGCCTCGTCGCCGTTGGCGGGGTCCAGCTGGTAGCCGAGCCGGTCGCCGGAGGCGGGCGCCGAGTCGGCGGCGGCCCGGAAGGGGCCGTAGAAGGCGGAGGCGAACTTGGAGGAGTAGGCCATGATCGGCGTCCGCGTGAGACCGGCCCCGTCAAGCGCTTCGCGGATGTGGCCGATGCGCCCGTCCATCATGTCGCTGGGGGCGACGATGTCGGCGCCCGCGCGTGCCTGGGAGACTGCGGTCCGGGCCAGCAGCTCGAGCGTGGCGTCGTTGTCGACCTCGGGCTCGCCCGGCGCGGCGCCATCGGGTTGGTGCAGGACGCCGCAGTGGCCGTGGTCGGTGTACTCGCACAGGCACAGGTCGGTGACCACGAGCAGCTCCGGGTGCGCGTGCTTGATCGCGCGCGTGGCGAGCTGCACGATGCCCTCGTCGTCGTAGGCACCGCTGCCCTCCGGGTCCTTGCGGGCGGGGATGCCGAAGAGGATCACGGCGGGGATGCCGAGCGCGAGCGCCGCCCCCGACTCGCTCACGGCCTCGTCGATCGACAGCCGCTCGATGCCGGGCATCGTCCAGATCGGCTCGCGTCCCGCGAGCCCCTCGGCCACGAACAGCGGGTAGATCAGGTCCGCCGCGGAGAGCTCCGTCTCGCGCACCAACCCGCGCAGCGGGCGCGTGGCGCGCAGCCTGCGCATGCGAGTGGTCGGAAAGCCCATACGGCATCGAGGATACGCCGGAACCGCGCCGCACCGCTAAGCTCGCGGGCAGTGCCCGGAATCGAGAAGCGCGGGGATCGCACGCCCAGAAGCCAGCGCGAGCGCCAGGCCTACCGTCTGGTGCTGGTCGGCGCCGGCACGGGAATCACGGGCGCCGGCACGCTGGTGCTGGCGATCGCCGGCGTGATGGGCCTGTTGCTCCCGATCGTGCTGCTCTTGATCTGCGCATTCAGCATCTGGCGCTTCATGCGCGTGACGGGGATGCGCTGAGCGGGCCGGGGCCGCGCTGAGCACGCTGCACGCAGCCTTTCTGGTGGCCGCCGGCGCGCTCGCCGGGATCGTCGGCACGGCCGGCGGCATCACCTCGCTGGTCTCCTACCCGGCGCTGATCGCGGTCGGCCTGGCGCCGTTTGCCGCCAACGCCACCAACCTCGTGGCGCTCAACGCCTGCTGGCCCGGCTCGGCGCTCGGCTCGCGCGGCGAGCTGGCCGGCTGGGGGTCGTGGCTGCGGCGCTGGCTGCCGCTGAGCGCCGCCGGTGGCGGCGCGGGCGCGGCCCTGCTGCTGCTGACGCCGCCGGGCGCGTTCGCGAACGTGGTGCCGTTCCTGATCGTGGCGGCCGCCCTGGTCCTGATCGGCGAGCCGTGGCTGAGCGCTCTGCGCGACGCCCGCCTGCGTCACTGGCCCAGCGCCGCTCGCGGCCCCCGCCGGCGCGGACGCCACGGCCCGCTGCTCGCCGCGGGCCTGGCGCTCGTGACGGTCTACGGCGGGTACTTCGGGGCCGGCTCAGGGGTGATGACGCTGGCGCTGCTGCTGGTCCTTGTCGAGCGTGACCTGCCGGTCGCAAACGCGGTCAAGAACATGATCAACGGCTCGGTCACGCTGCCGGCGGGCATCCTGCTCGCCTTTCTCGGTCCCGTGCACTGGGCTGCCGCGGCGGCGCTCGGCGCCGGCGCGCTGGCAGGCTCGACGGTCGGCCCGGCCGTCACGCGGGCGCTGCCGCGGGCACTCGCGCGCTGGCTCGTGTCGCTGCTCGGAATCGGTCTGGCCGTGTGGCTGTGGGTGAAGCCGAGCGCCTGAGCGAGCGGAGCGCGGCCGCGGGGGATAAGCGGCGGGCCGGCGATCCGGCTAGAGGTGCGGCTGCCCCGCCGACCAGGGCTCGAGCACCAGGTGGCGGCGCAGGTAGATGACGGTCGCACGCAGCACGGTGGCGACCGGCAGCGCCAGCAGCGCCCCCGGCACGCCGTAGGCCTGGTAGCCCAGCAGCAGCGCGAGGATCACGAGGATCGGGTTGATCCGCAGCGAGATCCGGAAGACCTGTGGCGCGATCAGGTGGCCCTCCAGCTGTTGCAGCGCGACGAACACCGCCAGCAGCCAGAGCGCCGCGATGGGCTGGGTGGCGAGCGCGACCACCAGTGGCGGCACGGCGCCGAGGATCGGGCCGATGTAGGGGATCAGCTCCATGAGCCCGTAGAACAGGCCGAAGAAGACGGCGTAGTGGGAGCCGTCGCGGAAGATCCCGAGCACGCCCATCAGCTCCAGCAGGATGCCTGCGCTCGAGCCCATTATCAGGCTGAACAGCAGCTGGCCGCGGACGTAGCCGGAGACCGCGTGCTGGACCAGCAGCGGGTAGTCGTCGGCAGGGGTGCCGTCGCCTGAAGGCATCACGCGGCGGGTGAGCGCGCCGATCTCACGCGCGTAGACGAGCATGTAGACCGAGAGCACGAAGGTCAGGATCAGGTCCACGGAGATGGTCAGGAGCTGGCCGAGCACGTCGCGCGAGAAGGAGAGGATCGAGCCGGAGCTCTGGAGCAGCTGCTTCTGCAGGGTCTGCAGCGCGGTGTGGCCCTGCTGGGCGATCTGAACGCTGACGCCGTGGCGGCGCAGGAACTTCTGGACGCTCAAGAGGTCGCTGTTGACGCGGCCCACGAACTGCGGCAGGTGGTTCGAGAAGTGGCTGAGCTGATCGCTCACGGGCGTCGACAGGAGCAGGCCGATGCCGGCGAAGACGAGCAGTATCGCCACATAGCTGAGCGCGATCGCCAGACCACGCGGCACTGCGCGCTGGAGCGCCTTGGCCAGCGGGTTCAGGATCAGCGCGATCGCGGCCGCACCCAACACCACGACGAGCAGCTGGCCGAGCGCGCCCGCGAGCACCCAGAGGCCGACGATCGCAAGCGGCGTGAGCACGAGCTGGACCCAACGCGGCACGACCACCGGCGCGACCAGCGCGCGGACGCGCGGATCCGACGCGCCGGCTGGCGCCGACGGCGCGCGCGGCTCGTCCGGTGCCGGCGTTTCGACCGGCGGCGGCCGCTCGCCCTGCAGCTCGCCCTCGTGGGGGTGAACCTCCGTCTCGCTCATAACCTTTGAGACAGTATGGGGGCATGGGAGACGGAGTCAGGATTCTCTTTGTCGGAGACGTGGTTGGCAGCACCGGCCGGCGGACGCTGCTCGCCGCTCTGCCGAGGCTGCGCGAGCGCACCCGGATCGACTTCGTCGTCGTAAACGCCGAGAACGCCGCCGGTGGCCACGGCATCACCTCGAAGATCGCGCGCGAGCTGTTCGCCGCCGGCGTGGACGTGATCACGCTCGGCAACCACACCTACCGCCAGAGCGAGGTCTACGCCTACCTCGACCAGGAGCCTCGGATCCTGCGCCCCGCCAACTTCCTGCGCAGCCAGCCCGGACATGGAACCTGTGTGGTGGAGAGCACGGCGACCGGCGTGCGCCTGGGCGTCGTGTCGCTGTCGGGCAACCTCTACATGGGTGGCGCTCTGCCGGTGTTCTCCGAGGCGGACGCCGCGCTGCACGCGCTGCGCGGCCGCGCCGACCAGATCCTCGTGGACATGCACGCCGAAGCGACAAGCGAGAAGGTCGGCCTGGGCTGGTATCTGGACGGCCGCGTCACGGCTGTGGTCGGGACCCACACGCACGTCCCCACAGCCGACGCGCGCGTGCTGCCCGGCGGCAGCGCCTACATCACCGACGTCGGCATGACCGGCGCCCGCGGCGGCGTGCTGGGCGTCAAGCGCCAGCAGGCGATCGACGCGATGCGGACGCACATGCCGGCCCGTTTCGAGGCTGCCGACGAGGACCCATGGCTACAGGGGGCGCTGATCGAGTGCGCGGCCGAGCCCCTGCGGGCGGCGTCGATCGTCGGCATCCAGGAGCCACTGTAGGCGCAAAGACGCGTGCATCTGCCCGAAGGCGGGCAGAATTGTCCCCAAACTCCGAGCTGCTGGCAAAATGTCGGTCGATGTCAGCTGATGACCTGAGCCCGCTGCTGGATCATCTGGAACAGTTCGGGATCTCCCGCGGCGTCGCCGCCCGGGTGGTTGAGGAGGTCGTCGCCTACTTCTCGGAGACCACCGAGCAGTTCGTCCGCCGCCGCCACCGCGAGCTGCAGCGAGCCGGCGTCGCCAACGCCCAGAGCCTCGGACAGATCGCACGCGAGCTGCTGACGCGCAGGGTTCCAGGTCCGGCACTGTCAGAGCGGCAGGTCAGACGCATGATCTACGGATAGGAGCAGCCAGAGAATGTGTGGAATCGTCGGCTACGTGGGCCGCCAGGACGCCGTACCGGTGCTGCTCGAAGGGCTCGCCCGGCTCGAATACAGGGGCTATGACTCGGCGGGGATAGCCGTCGTCCGCAACGGCACGCTGCGCGTGCACAAGCGGGCCGGCAAGGTCAGAGACCTCTCCTCGACCCTGCCCAAACGGCTGACCGGGCAGGTCGGGATCGCCCACACGCGCTGGGCCACGCACGGACAGCCGACCGACGCGAACGCGCACCCGCACGTCGACATGGACGGCCGCATCGCCGTCGTGCACAACGGCATGATCGAGGACTCCGCCATGCTGCGCGAGCGCCTGCGGGCCGAGGGCGTCGTGTTCAGCAGCGAGACCGACACCGAGCTGCTCGCGCACCTGATCGCGCGCGAGGACGCGGCCGACCTGGAGGAGGCAGTGCGGCGGGCGCTGCGGCGCGTGCACGGCGCCTACGGGATCGCGGTGCTGGACGCTGCCGCGCCCGACCGGATCGTGCTGGCCCGCAACGGCAGCCCGGTGCTGATCGGCATCGGCGATCACCAGATGCTGTGCGCCTCGGACATGGCGGCGCTCGTGCGCCACGCCCAGCAGGTCGTCCACCTGGAGGACGGCGAGCTGGCGACGGTCACCGCCGAGTCGTTCTCCACCGCGACCCTCGACGCGCGCCCCACCGTCAAGACCGCGACCACGCTCGAGTCGGCGGCCACCGACTACGAGCGCGGCGGCTTTGCGCACTTCATGCTCAAGGAGATCTCGGAGCAGCCCCAGGCGATTGACGCGACCCTGCGCGGCCGCCTGGACGCGCGCTTCCAGACCGCCCGGCTCGGGGGCCTGAACCTCTCGGCGCGGGAGCTGCGCGCCTTCCGGCGCGTGCACGTGATCGCCTGCGGCTCGGCGCTCTACGCCGGCATGGTCGGCGCGGGCATGCTGGAGTCGCTGGCGCGTATCCCGGCGGGCGCGGAGTCCGCCGCCGAGTTCCGCTACCGCAACGCCGTGGTCGAGCCCGAGACCCTGTACGTGGCGGTCAGCCAGTCGGGGGAGACCGCCGACACGCTGGCGGCGGTCGAGGAGATAACCCGTAAGGGCGGGCGCGTGCTCGGCGTCGTCAACGTGCCCGGGTCGAGCATCGCGCGCGCCGTGGACGGCGGCGTCTACCTGCACGCGGGCCCGGAGCTGTCGGTCGCCTCGACCAAGGCGTTCACGTCCATGACCGTTGCCTTCGCGCTGCTCGCGCTGCACCTCGGACGGCTGCGCGACCTCGGCCCGGCCGACGGTCAGCGGCTGCTTCAGGCGCTCGCGAAGCTGCCCGACAAGGCCGCCGAAGCGCTCGCGGCAGAGGACCACATCACTCAGCTCGCGGCCTGGATCGCAACGGCTCAGAGCTCCTTCTTCATCGGCCGCGTGCGCGGCTACCCAGTCGCCCTGGAGGGCGCGCAGAAGCTCAAGGAGGTCTCCTACGTGCACGCCGAGGCCTACCCGGCCGCCGAGCTCAAGCACGGCCCGCTGGCGCTGATCTCGCCGGAGCTGCCGACCGTCGCGATCGTGCCCGACGACGAGCTCACCGAGAAGAACCTCGCGTCGCTCGAGCAGATCCACTCGCGCGGCGGCGAGGTGCTGGCGGTCGCGCACCGGCAACTCGGGACGCTCGCCGACCGGCTCGTGCTGGTGCCGAAGAGCGAGCCGGAGCTGGATCCCATCCTGATGGGCCTGCCGCTGCAGCTGCTCGCCTACCACGCCGCCCTGGCGCTGGGGCGCGACGTGGATCAGCCGCGCAACCTGGCAAAGAGCGTCACCGTGGAGTGAACGCCTCCGGGCCGCGCAGCGGCTGGAGGCCGGCCCTGATCCTTGCGGCGATCAGCACGTCCTCGGGGGGATCAGGCTCTGGGTGGGCGAGCACCAGCGCGACCACCACCAGCGGGAAGAACCAGACGACGTACAGGTAGAACCAGTAGGTGATCCCCAGCTGCATGCAGATGATGATCGCGGCGCCCAGGGCGGCCACCTCGACCATCGTGCGCTCGCCGCGCGGCCAGAAGGGCGCCGCCAGGCCGAGCAGCACGGCGAGCCCCAGGACGACGTGCTCGGGCATGCTCAGGGTCTCGTAGAAGCCGCCCCACAGGCCCCAGATCGAGAACGGCGCCGGGCGGTTTGCCTGGTAGACGACCGTGTCGTGCCAGAACCAGTACCAGTCGTGCGTGAGGAACACCGGCGCCATCGCCAGGGCGACCGTCGCCGCGTAGGCGAGGGCGTAGCGGAGCGTCGCCCAGCGCGAGGGCAGCCGCCGGCCGACGCCGCGCCACAACAGCGGCGCCAGGCCCAGCGGCGCGAACTTCGTCAGGCCGGCCATCGCGCCCAGCACGCCGCGCGTGCTGGCATAGCGGATCACCACCAGCGAGGCCACCACCGTGAGCGCCACCAGCGAGTCGTTGGAGTTGGACATCAGCACGTAGGCGGTGAACGGGTAGGCGGCCCACAGATAGGCGAGGATCACCCCCGTCCGCAGGTCCCGCCAGCTCCTGCCCAGCACCACCAGGCCGACCATCGTCAGGAGGTCGAAGGCGATGGCCGCGGCATGTGCGGCGGGCAGGTTGTCCCAGAAGCCGCTCCAGCCGAAGATCAGGCGGAAGGGCACGTAGGCGAAGTAATTGACCGGGCCGTAGGTGTCGCCGGCGGGGTTGTCAGCCGGCCAGTGACCGTAGAGCTGGGTGCCGTGGATCAGCTTGGTCGAGCCGATCACGCCGGCGAAGCCGACGTCGATCACGTTCGAGTCAACCACGTTCAGGCCGATCCGGAAGCCGACCAGGAAGATCAGCGCCACGCCCAGCCAGCGTGTCGGGATCCAGGTGCGCAACGGCTCGCGCGGCCGGCCACGACCGGCGGCCAAGAGCAGCATGCGCAGGAACAGGTAGAGCAGGAAGGGGTAGACGAGCGGCACCGACAGCCCCAGGTCGGCGTTGTTGAAGAAGTCCAGCGAGACCGAGAAGCCGAGCAGCATCAGCAGGTCCAGGTGCCACAGCGTCGGCCGCCGCCGCCAGGGGAGGAACGGCAGCAGGAACAGCGCGCACAGGGGCAGCCACACGTAGGGCGCGTTGATCACGCGACCAAAGGCGCCGGGGTAGCCGCGCGCCATCGTCCATGCGACCTGGTAGCCGGTCCATGCCTGGGTGACGGCGCCGGTCGCGTCGGCGACGTAGAGCTCGAGCATCTCGATCTGGTGCTTGGGGCCCGCCGGCGCGGGCGGCGTGAACAGGCTCACCTGCCAGAAGCCGACGCCGCGCGTGTAGACGTAGGCGGCCAGGTGCGGGTAGCGGCGCAGCTCGCGCCTGAAGGTCGCGTTGGCAAACGCGGTCGCCAGGACCTGGTTGCCCGTCAGGTGGTAGCCGGAGGGCGGCGTGTCCATCGCCGCCACCCGGTAGGGGCCGCGCGCGTAGTACGGGCCCGCCACCAACACGGGGGTGCCCGCTGGGGCCGAGACCGGCGCCGGCTGCCCCGGCGGGTTACCGGCGGCCAGGGCGCTTGCGGGCAGTGAAGCCGCGAGCGTGAAGAGCGCCAGCAGGGCGACCAGAGCCAACAGCACGGTCCGCCCCGCCAGCCGGCGAGGCGGCCACCGTCCGGGGAGGCTCAGGCTTTGAAGCTCCAGAGCTTCTGCACGACGAAGGAGACGGGGGTGACGATGATCCACGCTAGCGCGTCCGCTGGGACCTTCCAGATGTTGGTGGTCGCAATCAGCGCGACCATCACACCATAGGCACAGGCGGCGACGCTGGCCTGGACGATGAGGAAGCGGATCCCCTGGCGGGCCGCATGCTCCTCGTGGGCCTTGAAGGTCCAGTGCCGGTTCCAGAAGAAGTTGTTGATGCTGCCGCAGAGGAAGGCGCCCACGAACGAGAGGGTGTAGTCGAAGGCGATCGGGTGGATGAAGATCCAGAAGCAGACCGTGTTGACCACGTACCCGGAGGCACCGACCACGAGGAAGCGCATCAGCTGCTTGTGGTTCTCGCGGTGACGGACCTCGTAGGCGAGGCGCCGGTAGAGGCTCGTCAGCCTGCTCGCGGTGCGCGCGCTGGCGGGGAACTCGATTGTGTGGGTCAGCTCATCGGACACTGGATAAGAATCCTATCGGCAAACCTGGGCGCAACTTAAAGGGGCAGGCGCCCACGAAAGTGCCCGAGGATCATCGGCGCCAGCTCGCGCAACGTCCACTGCTCACGGACCTCGCGACGGTCCGGGCCGGTTCCGCACCACAGCAGCGCGCCCAGCGAATCGGAGCGGTGCAGCGAGCCGTGGCTGCCGCCGCCTACGTGTGCCACGCCGCCCCAGTCGACGAACTCGTAGCCGGGGGCCGCCGACAGCAGCACGTCACCCGCCGTGGGGCAGCGCAGCGCCTCCCAGACGCGCGCGAGCGCGTCCGGGTAGTCGGGGCAGAGCAGGCGCCCGTCCTGCACCCGCGCCGCCAGCACAGTCAGGTCGCCCTCCACATCCCAGGCGTTGCCGCGCAGGTCCAGCAGCGCGGAGCCCGGCGCGAAGCGCAGCTCGGCGCCACCCGGGGCGCGGATCGCCGCTTCCGGGCGCGTGCCCGCGGTGCCCGACAGCCACATCGTCAGGTCCACGCCCCGCAGCTCGGCGAGCGCCGCGACCACCCGCGCCACCAGCTGATCCCGCCGCTCGGCGTCGATCACGTAGACCATCGCGCTGCGCTGCGAGGGGCTGAGCGCGAGCTCGGCGTCGGCGGGCGCGGGCGCGCTGGGTGTCGCCACGCGGAAGCCGGCGAGCGCCAGGTCCAGGCGGACGCTCGCCTCGACGAGCGCCTGCGAGTGGTCGGAGGTGACGATCACCGCGTGCTCGCGCAGGAAGCGATCCGGGCCACCGCCCGCGTGCATCAGCCGCTCCAGCTGGCGGTCGGCGGCCGCGATCGAGGCCACCTGCGCCTGCGGCCCGTTGCGGTGCGAATTGGAGTCGTTGTCCGGCAGCGAGAACAGCATGAAGTCGAACAGGTCGTGCTCGACCAGGTAGGAGCCGACGCAGCCGGTGTGCTGGTCGCGCGCCCCGGGCAGGCCCAGCTGCCCGCGGCAGCCGGTGCGGCGACTCGCGTACAGGTCGGCGTAGAAGAGCTCGCGCGGGCCGCGGACCGCCTGCCGAAAGAGCGTCGAGGCGACCACGCGACCGATGGCCGAGTCCTGGGCGATCTCGTGCTCGTGGCGGCCGCGGTAGATCAGGTAGGTGGTGCCGGCGGTGCGCAGGCCGGCATCGTCCAGCGACTCGAACACGGTCGGCGTATCAGCCGCCAGGTGCTCGGCGTTCATCCGGTAGACGGTGTCTGTCAGCGAGCGCAGGACGCCCGCCTGGCGCGAGGCGGAGAAGCTGGAGCCGTATTCGACATAGCGGCCCTCGTCGCGGTGATACCAGTTCATGCTGGGGATTCGGTGGCGGTCGGGGCCGGTGCCGGTGGTGATCGTGGCCGCGCAGACCGGCGTCACCGACGGGAAGGCGGCCACCACGTCGCCCACGTAGACACCGTCGGCGGCGATGCGGGCGAGCGCCGGCGCACGGCCGGCGGCGATCGCCCGCTCGAGCATCTCGGGCTTCATCGCGTCGATCACGACGAGCACCAGCTTCTTCACCGTTGCCGCGCTCCCAGCCAGGCGCGCACGCGCATCAGCGCAGGATCCGCAGACCGGCGTACTTCGTCTCGCCCCGGCCGCGGCCGGCGACGAGCAGCCACACGAGCCAGGCGAGCGCCGCCAGGCCGACGGGCGGCGCGACGACGGCCAGGACGCAGGTGGCGAGCGCGACGCCGTCGGCGATCAGCGGCACGCCGAGTGCGGCCGCGCCGTCGTCCAGGCGTGCCCGCACCCGCGCGAGGAAGGGGCGCGTGGCCGCGAGCGCGAGCGCCGCACAGGCGACGCCCGCCACCCAGCCGGGCCAGGCGGCGTGGTGGTCGCGCACGAGCGAGCCTGCGAAGAAGAGCGCGGCGAGCCCGAGCGAGACCGCGGCGAGCACAGCGGCCAGCGGGCCGCTGTGCAGGCGATCCGCCCACACACCCCGGTCGAGCACCACCAGCAGCACGGCGCCGATCACCATGGCCAGCAGCAGCGGCGCGGACTGCAGGAAGCTATAGGAGGTGTGGTCGAAGTGCAGCTCGACGCCGCCGGCCGCCAGCGCGCCCGCGGCGAGGCTCGGCAGAAACGGCCGGATGCCGATCGCCGCGGCGATCCCGATGCCCTGGAATATGTCGAAGGCGAGCCTCACCGTTTTCGCTACCGTGGTCGAGCGTGACGATAGACGAGCCGCGGCGGCCGCGGAGCGCTGCGCATGAGATCGAGCGCTACGGTGCCCTGTTCGCGCGGCGCACGCGCGTCATGAAGTCCTCGGCGATGCGCGACCTGATGGCGCTGACCGCGCGCGAGGACGTGATCTCGTTCTCCGGCGGGCTGCCCGACACCTCCACGTTCGCGCCCGGGTACATGACCGAGCTGATGGGTCGTGTCGCCGCCGGCTCGGCGGCGCGCGCGCTGCAGTACGGGCCGACGGAGGGGATCCTGGACCTGCGCGAGGTGATCGCCCAGGTGATGGCGGCCGAGGGCATGCAGGTCGACCCGGACGCGATCCTGCCGACCAGCGGCGGGCAGCAGGCGATCGACCTGATCTGCAAGATCCTGATCGACCCGGGCGACGTGATCGTCGCCGAGGGGCCGACCTATCCGGGCGCGGTGCCGACCTTCTGCTCGTATGAGGCCGATGTGGTGCATGTGGCCATGGACGACGACGGGATGCGGATCGAGGCGCTGCGCGAGGCGCTCGCGCGACTGGATCGTGAGGGCAGGCGCCCGAAGTTCATCTACACGATCCCGAACTTCCACAACCCGGCGGGGGTGACGATGGCGCTCGAGCGGCGGCGGGAGCTGCTGCAGATCGCCGGCGAGCGGGAGCTGCTGGTGGTCGAGGACAACCCCTACGGGCTGCTGCGCTACGAGGGCGAAGCGCTGCCGACGCTGTACTCGCTGGACGCGGACTTCGTGATCTACGCCGGCACGTTCTCAAAGATCCTCTCGCCCGGCGTGAGGATCGGCTGGCTCGTCGCGCCGCCGCCCGTGCTGCGCCAGCTCGTGCTGGGCAAGGGCTCCGCCGACCTGTGTTCCTCGTCGATCTCGCAGTACTTCATCGCCGAGTACTTCCGCTCCGGACCGTGGCTCGACTACGTGCGCTCGCTGGCCGAGCTCTACCGGTCGCGGCGCGACGCGATGCTCGACGCGCTGTCCGGGCACTTCCCGCGCGAGGCGCGGTGGACGCGCCCGGAGGGCGGCCTGTTCCTGTGGTCGACGCTGCCTGACTACATCGACACCACCGACCTGCTGGCGCGCGCGATCCAGGCGCGTGTCGCGTTCGTCCCCGGGCGGGCCGCCTTCGTCGACGGGCGCGGCGGCTCGTGCATGCGCCTGAACTTCTCGGGGGTCGGCGAGCAGCAGATCCGCGAGGGGGTGGCGCGGCTCGGTGAGGTGATCCGCGAGCAGGTGGCGCTCTACGGCACGCTCACGGGTCAGTACGGCGACGGTCAGGGGCGCGCGGGATGACGCGCGTCGCGGTGCTGAAGGGCGGCCGTTCGCTCGAACGCCAGGTCTCGCTGAAGTCGGGGGCAAGAGTCGCGGAGGCGCTGCGGCGGCTCGGGCACGAGGTGACCGAGCTGGACGTCGGCGCGGGCCTGGTGGCGGCGCTGCAGGCGGCGAGCCCGGATCTGGCGTTCATCGCGCTGCACGGGCGCGACGGTGAGGACGGCACGGTCCAGGAACTGCTCGAGGTGCTCGGGATCCCCTACACCGGCTCGCGCGTATCGGCTTGCATCCTGGCCTCGGACAAGGTGCTGGCCAAGCATGCGATGCGGGACGCGGGCATCCCCACGCCCGAGTTCTTCGCCTTCAACGAAGCCGCCTTCAGGGGGCTCGGCGTGGCCCAGGCGCTGCCCGCGATCAGCGCCCGGCTCGCCTTCCCGATCGTCGTCAAGCCGGCGCGGCAGGGCTCGGCGCTGGGGATCAAGTTCGCGCGCGATGAGCGCGGCCTGCCGGCCGCGCTCATCGCGGCGTTCTCGTACGACAGCAAGGTGCTGCTCGAGCGCTACGTGCCCGGGCGCGAGCTGGCCGTTTCCGTGCTGGTCGAGGGTGGCGTCCCGCGCGCCCTGCCGGTCGTCGAGGCGGTGCCGCAGGCGGACTCGTTCTACGACTTCGAGTCCAGGTATGAGATCGGCCGCACGCGCTTCATCTGCCCGGCGGAGCTGGAGCCCGAGGTCGGCGCGAGGATCCAGTCGCTTGCGCTGGAGGCGTTCGGGCTGCTCGGCTGCTCTGTGTTCGCGCGCGTGGACCTGATGCTGGACGCGGATGGCGCCCCGCAGGTGCTGGAGGTCAACCCGATCCCGGGGCTGACCGAGACCTCGCTGCTGCCGCAGGCGGCGGATGCGGCCGGGGTCGGCTTCGACGAGCTGGTCGCGCGGATCGTCGCGGCGGCTGTGTAGGCAGGCGGACGGGGGCGGAGCGGGACGCAGAGCGGCTGGATGTGCGTACGGTGTACATCCTGCGCCCCATACGCACAAAGAATGGGCGGGCGGCGGCTACTCCTCGCCCAGGAAGTCGTCGGGCTTGACGGTGTCGAGGAAGCTCTTGAACTTCTCCACGACCTCCTCGGTGTCCTCGACCTCATGCTCGAACTCGATCGCGGACTCGGTGATGACCTCGTCGGCGGCGAAGATCGGGGCGCCGGCGCGGACGGCCAGCGCCAGGGCATCGCTGGGCCTGGAGTCGACCTCGAGCTCGCGCCCGCCGGCGCGCAGACTGATGGACGCGTAGAAGGTGTTGTCGCGCAGCTCCGTGACCAGCACGCGCGTGCACTCGACGTCGAGCTCGCCGAGCAGGTCGGCCATCAGGTCGTGGGTCAGTGGCCTTGGGCTCGACGCGCCCTGCAGCTTCATCAGGATCGCAGCCGCCTCGGGGTGGCCGATCCAGATCGGCAGGAACTTGTTGCTGCGGACCGTCTTGAGCAGGACGATCGGCTGCTTGCCGACCATGTCGAAGCTCACGCCGTAGATGACCATCTCCTGCACGCGCCGGCTCCTTGTAGGGATCTGGGGGAGCAGTATATGTTGACGCCCGCGTCGCCAAGGCTCGCGCCGGCGCGCAGAACCGGCGCCCGCGGCGACGCCTGGATAAGCTCAGTTCTATGAACGCCGTACTGGGCAGCGCCGCCAGACCACTGCGGGTCGCGATCGTCGGCGCGGGCCCAGCCGGCTTCTACGCCGCCGGGCAGCTGCTGGCGAGCGGCGACCCGGCGGTGCACGTCGACCTCTACGACCGGCTGATGACCCCATGGGGGCTCGTGCGCTTCGGGGTCGCACCCGACCATCCGAAGATCAAGTCGGTCACTCGCGTGTTCGAGCGGACCGCACGCATGCCGGGCTTCAGCTTCCACGGCAATGTGGAGGTCGGCTCGGACGTGAGCCACGCGGAGCTCGCCGGCGCCTACAACGCCGTCCTCTACGCCGTCGGCACCGCGGGGGACCGGCGCCTGGGGATCCCGGGCGAGGACCTGCCCGGCAGCGAGTCGGCGACCGACTTCGTCGCCTGGTACAACGGCCATCCGGACTACGCCGGGCTGGACTTCGACCTGTCCGGCAGCCGGGCGGTGGTGATCGGCAACGGCAACGTCGCGCTCGACGTCGCGCGGATGCTCGCGCTCTCCGCCCGAGAGCTGGAGGTGACCGACACCGCCGACCACGCGATCGAGCGGCTGCGGGACTCGCGGATCGAGGAGATCGTCGTGCTCGGCCGGCGCGGCCCGGTGCAGGCGGCGTTCACCAACCCGGAGCTGCGGGAGCTGGCCGAGCTCGAGCTGGCCGACGTGATCGTGGATCAGGATGAGCTGGCGCTCGACCCAGCCAGCGCCGCCGCGCTGCAGCAAGCCGAGCAGACGACCCAGCGCAACGTGGAGACGCTGCGCGCCTACGCGCAGCAGGCGCCGCGGGGCAAGCCGCGGCGGATCGTGCTGCGCTTCCTGCGCTCTCCCGTGGCGATCACGGGCGAGCAGCGGGCCGAGGCGATCGTGGTTGAGCGCACCGCGCTCGAGCCGGGCCCCGACGGGACGCTGAGAGCCCGCCCGACGGGCGTGAGCGAGCGGCTCGAGACCGGCCTGGTGCTGCGTGCCGTCGGCTACGTGGGGCAGCCGCTGCCCGGCATACCGTTCGACGAACGCAGCGGCACGCTGCTCAACGACCGTGGCCGGGTGCTCGACGCCCAGAGCGGCGAGCCGGTTCCCGGTCTCTACGCGGCCGGCTGGATCAAGCGCGGCCCCTCAGGCGTGATCGGCACGAACAAGAAGTGCGCACAGGAGACGACCAGCCGCCTGATCGAGGACTTCCGCGCGGGCCTGCTGCCCGCGCCCGAGGAACAGCCGGAGGCGCTGATCGAGCGGCTGCGCGAGCGCGGCGTGCACGTCGTCGACTACGCCGGGTGGGAGGCGATCGACGCACACGAGCGTGCGCTCGGCGAGCCCGTCGGACGCCCGCGCGTGAAGCTCGTGCGCCGCGAGGATCAGCTCCGACACGCCCGCGCGGGAGCGTGAGCCCGGCGGCGAACAGCGACCGGCCGGGAGCCGGCCTGAGCCGCGGGACGGTGCTGCTCCTGGCCGGCACCACCGGCGCGGCCGTCGCGAACATGTACTACGCGCAGCCGCTGCTGCACACGCTCGGGCGCGCCTTCGCGGTCGGCGCCGGCACCACGGGGCTGCTCGTCACGATCTCGCAGGCCGGCTTCGTCCTCGGCCTGGCGTTGCTGGTGCCGCTCGGCGACCTGACCGAGCGCCGGCGCCTGATCGTGGCCGGCATGGTCGCGCTGGCCGTGGGCGAAGGGGTGGCGGCCGTGGCCCCGAGCCTCGCGGTGTTCGCGGCGGCGACGCTGTTCGTCGGGGCGGCAACGTTCGTGGCGCAGGTGATCGTGCCGATGTCATCCCATCTGGCCGCCGAGCACGAACGCGGCCAGGTGGTCGGCACCGTCATGAGCGGCCTGCTGATCGGGATCCTGATCTCGCGCACGCTCAGCGGCATCGTCGCCGAGCTGTTCGGCTGGCGGATCGTGTTCGCGACCGCAGCGGCGGTGATGGTCGTGCTCGCGCTGGTTCTGCGCCGGGCGCTGCCGCGCGTCGACCCAACCTCGGACCTCGCGTACGGGACGGCGCTACGCTCGGTGCTCACGCTGGTTGCCGACGAGCCGCTGCTGCGCCAGCGGATGCTGCTGGGAGCCTGTGCCTTTGGCGCCTTCAGCATCCTCTGGACCTCACTGGCCTTCCTGCTCTCGGGCGTGCACGCGAGCCATTACCACTACTCGAACGCGGTGATCGGCCTGTTCGGGCTGGCCGGCGTGGCCGGTGCGAGCGCGGCACAGGTGGTCGGCCGGATGGCCGACCGCGACCGCGGCGGCACCGGCACCACGATCACGCTGCTCGCGTTGCTCGGCAGCTGGCTGCTGCTGTTGCTCGGGGGGCGATCCGTGGTGGTGCTGATCCTCGGGATCATGGTTCTCGACCTGGGCGTGCAGGGCACCCACATCGGCAACCAGAGCGCGATCTACCGGTTGGACCCGGCAGCCCGCAGCCGCATCACCACGGCCTACATGAGCGCCTACTTCCTCGGCGGCATCGTCTGCTCGTCGTTCACGGGGGCGCTCTACGCCGCCGACGGCTGGGGCGCCGTCTGCGGGCTGGGGGCGGCCGTATCGCTGCTCGCGCTGCTGGCCTGGGCCGCCACGCTCAGGCGCGTGAGCATCCCCGGCGCGAGCGAGCGGGCGGCGCTCAGCGCTCGCGCCCGAACAGGTCGGTCAGGCGCCGCGTGAACTGCTTCTTCGAGTCGGCCTGCCGCAGGCGTTCGCCCACCTGCTGGGTCGCGTCGTCGATGATCTTGGCGAAGCTGTCGTCGGTCGTGTAGATGCCCAGCTCCTCCTGCGTCGGGCGCCGCGGCCCGTCTGCGGGTGGGACCTGCGCGGCCTCGCGCGCAGCCGCGCGAGCTGCCGCAGCACGGGCGAACTGCTCCTGCGCGAACCTGGCCTGTGCCTCGGCCTGCTGGCGTTGCGCCAAGCGCTTGGCGGCGAGCTCACGCTCCAAGCGTGCGAGCCGCTGCTCGAGGCTCTCGTCCGGGGAACCGGTGTAGGGGCGCGGCCGTTGCGGGCGATCCACCGTGGGCGGGCGTGAAGCTGCCGGCTTGGTGTCGACGAGCGGCCAGCCCTCTGCGCGGCGGCGCTCCACGATCGTGGAGTACGCCGTCTGGACGCGCGCAAACAGGGCCGCCGAGCCCGGCGAGCCCCCGTTGTGGTCGGGATGATGGCGCTTGACCAGATCGCGGTAGACGCGGCGCAGATCCACGTCGGAGACGCCGGGGGTCACCCCCAATACCGCGTATGGGTCGTCCTGCTGCGCAGACACAAACTCCATTATTGCGTCCCCACCCACGACCGGCCTAAGGATTTCGGCAGATGTTGGGGCCCGGCGGACCCGCTGGTCCGCCGGGCCCCGTGGTGACGGCGCGGAGAGAGAGGAGGAGACCGCACCGCCGCAGCGGCCGTTCAGACGGCCGCGGGAGCCTCTGGGAGTTCGGCCTCGCCGACGCGCGGGGTGGGCTCGCCCGCTGCCCGGGCCGGCGTGGGCGCGCGCGGTTCGGGCGGCAGCGAGTTGGTGCGCACGACCTCACGGTAGTAGGAGGCGCTGCGCTTCTGCAGCCGCCGACCGGAGCCGAACTCGACGTAGTGCAGGCCAAACCGCCGGCGGTACCCCTCGGCCCACTCGAAGTTGTCCATCAGCGACCAGTGGAAGTACCCGGCGACGTCCACCCCCGCCGTCAGAGCTTCGAGGATCGCCTCCAGATGGCCGTGGATGTAGGCGATCCGCTCGTGATCCTCGACGGTCCCCTCGGGCGTGATGTAGTCATCGGCGGCACAGCCGTTCTCCGTGATGTAGATAGGCAGGCCGCCCGTCTCGCCGTGCAGGCGGATCAGCAGATCGCGCAGACCCTCCGGCACGACCGCCCAACCCATCACGGTGCGGGGCAGGTCGGGAGGCATGTAGTGGACCGTGCCCGGCCAGCCCGCAACCGGCCGCTCGCCGAGCCGCAGATCGGCCCAGTCGCCGCTGCGCACGTAATGCGGGCGGTAGTAGTTCAAGCCGAGAAAGTCGATCGGGGCGGAGATCAGCGCCATGTCCCCGCCACGGACGAGCTCGTCCGGCGGCATCAGGTCGGCGCGCAGGTCGGCCGGGTAGCTGCCGCGCAGCACCGGATCGAGGTAGACCCGGTTGTACTCGGCATCCAGCGCGACCGCTGCGGGCGCGGCATCCTCGTCGAGCGCGTTGAAGGGCTGCGTGTCCATCGTCGGACCGACGATCGCGCCGGCGATCCCCGCCCGCAGCGCCTGCGTGGCGAAGCCGTGAGCGAGCAGGATGTGATGGATCGCCGCGGCCGCCAGGGCCGGGTCGCGGCGGCCGGGCGCGTGCGAGCCGTTGAGATACCCCTGCTGGACGGTCTGCAGCGGCTCGTTGATCGTGATCCACATGGAGACCCGGTCGCCGAGCGCGTCCGCGAGCACGGCGGCGAGCTCCCCCATCGCGAGGGCCGTGTCGCGGTTGGCCCAACCGCCGCGGTCCTCGAGCGCCTGCGGCAGATCCCAGTGATAGACGGTCGCCACAGGCCTGATCCCGTGCTCGACCAGTGCGTCGACCAGCCGGCGGTAATAGTCCAGACCGGCCTGGTTGACCTCGCCGCTGCCGCTCGGCAGCACACGCGGCCAGGAGACCGAGAAGCGGTAGGCGCCGACGCCGAGCGCGTCGAGCAGCGCCACGTCGTCAGCCAGGCGGTTGTAGGAGTCGCAGGCGATATCACCGGTATCGCCGCGGTTCACCTTCCCCGGCGTGCGCACGAAGGTGTCCCAGATCGAGGGGCCGCGCCCGTCCGCGTCGACGGCACCCTCGATCTGATACGAGGACGTGCCGACCCCCCAGAGAAAGCCGTCCGGAAAGCGGCGCGCCGCCTCTGAGCCTCCAGGCGTGAGGCTGTTCATCTTGCTGCTCCTAAGACCTTGTGATGTGGATGAGAGAGAGGAGAACGCGGGGCCCGGCCCGGTGCCCGCGCGTGGCGGGCACCGGGCTCCCCTGTGCTCGGGAGCTGGGGTCAGGCCTCAGCTCTTGGGACGCAGGTGCAGAACCACGACCTCGTTGGTCGGGGTTGCGGGCTGCGCTGACTCGTACTGGTTTGACGGGGTGGGCCAGCCGGTGAACGCGCTGTTGTTGTACTCACCCCACGACACGCCGTAGACGGTCGGGATGACCGGCAGGTTCTTGGCCACGAACTGCTCGATCGGGGCCAGGGCGTTGCGCTGCGCGGTCGGCGTGCCGGCCGACGCGAGCTTCTTCAGGGCAGCGTCGATCGCGGCGCTGTGCAGTCCCTCGAAGTTGCCCGCACGGTTGGTCTTGGTGGCCAGCGCGCTGTTCAGCCAGCCGTCATACAGCTGGTATGGAGCGACGCTGGTGTTGGACCAGTGCATGGTCAGCTGGAAGTTGCCGGTGGCCATGTCGCTGTTCCAGCTGTTGACCGCCAGGCCGACGGCCTGCGCGTCGATGCCCGCGGCCCGCAGGTCGGCGGCGACGATCCGGTCGTCATGCGCGTAGTCGCTGTAGGCGGCCGGGTCGGTGACGCTCAGCTTCACGATCTTGCCGTGCAGCGCGAACCACTTGCCGACCTTCTTGTAACCGGCCTTCTCCAGCACCTTCTCGGCCGCCCGCGCGTTGGCGTTGGGGCTGAGGCGGTAGGCGGCGCCCTTGACGCTCGGCGCCAGGAACTGGGTGAACACCGGCAGGGTCAGACCGCTTGCGTTCACCGCCAGCGGCTCGGTGCCGGACTCACCCTGCGCCGCGATCTGCTTGCGGCTGATCGCGAGGCTGATCGCCTGACGGACGGCCAGCTGGTTGGTCGGCCACTCGTGCAGGTTCGGCTCGAGCGTGTTGGTGTTCAGCGGCGGCGACCAGAAGGTCAGCGGCTTACCCGCAAAGGCCTGCTTGGGGTCGGCGATGAAGTTACCCGCCCAGTCGACCTGGCCGGTGTCCAGCGCGGCCAGGGCCGAGGTGTTGCTCGACAGGGTCGGGAACTCGACGGTCTTCACCGCCGGCGCGCCGTGGCCACCGAAGGGGCCGCCCCAGTAGTTGGCGTTGGCCGTCATCACCACGCCGCTCGCACCGACGCTCTGAACCGTGTACGGACCGGTTCCGACCGGGTTTGTGTCGGTGTAGGTCGCGGGGTTGCCGACGCCCTGCCAGATCGACTGCGGCACGATGTAGACGTCGCCCGCGATGTTCTGGAAGTTGGCGTACTGCGCCGTCGGGAACTTCAGGGTGACGGTGTCACCGCTGGTCGAGACGCTCGAGATCGTGAGACCGCTGCCGTTGATGGCGGGGTTGTTCTTGATCAGGTTGTACGTGAACGCCACGTCGGCCGGCGTGAACGCCGTGCCGTTTGACCACTTCACGCCCTTGCGGATCGTGAAGGTGATCGACTTGCCGCCGGCCCCCCACTTGTAGCTCGTGCCCAGGAACGGGTAGTACTTGCCCGGCTTGAGGATGTCCGCCTGGAAGAGCGGCTCGTAGATCAGCGACGTCGCGCCGACGATCGTCGCGGCCGAGGTCGAGACGAACGGGTTGAAGCCGTTGGCCTGGCCGACCGGGCTCGACTCGACCGTCAGCACGGAGCTGCTGGCCGCCTTGGCGTGCACGGCCGCGGTGGCCGAGCCGGCGGTGGCGAAAATCGCCCCGGCGGAGCCGCCCACGACGATGGCGCCGGCGGCCGCGGCCGCCTGTACTGACCTTCTGTTGAGGATTCGCTTCATGGAGCGAGCACCCCCTCCTTTGATACATAGTTAGATGCTGGTCAACGGATCTCCGCGCCACGGGTCTCTCGGACCGGCGCGGGTACTGCACTGGCGGGGTTGGGCGTCCCCGCTACCGGCGGGGACGCCAACCTGTCTCTCCTCGTCTACTCCGAGGCGACCTCCTTTTCCAGACCGTCACTGGCGATCACTGCCGCCTGTCCCGGAAGCTCGGACGCGAACGTGTCCGGGTCCGGCGAGGAAGCGATCAGGAGCTGGGTGTAGGGGTGCGTGGGGTTCTGCACGAGCTGCTCGGCGGGGCCGCGCTCGACCACCTCCCCACGGTTCATCACCAGGATCTCATCGGCGAAGTACCGTGCCGAAGCGATGTCGTGGGTGATGTACAGGATCGCGAGCTGGAACCTGCTCCGCAGCTCGGCGATCAAGTCGAGGATCTCCAGGCGGATCGATACGTCGAGCATCGAGACCGGCTCGTCCGCCAGCAGTACGCGCGGCTCGGCCGCCAGCGCGCGGGCGATCGAGACGCGCTGGCGCTGACCACCGGAGAGCTCGTGCGGGTAGGCGTCACGGAACTTCTCGACGGGGTTCAGCTTGACCTGGTCCAGCAGGCGCTCGATCTCCGCGACCGTCGGTTTGCGGCCGGTGCGCGCCGAGTGGACCGCGAGCGCACGCTGGAGGTGGTAGCGCACCGTGTGCAGCGGGTTCAATGACGCGAACGGGTCCTGGAAGACCATCTGGACCTCGCTCTTGTAGCGCCGGAACTGGCCGCGTCGCGAGGGCTCGATCTCCTTGCCGTCCAGCAGGATCTGCCCGCTCGTGCGGCGCTCCTGCCCGGAGAGCAGCTTGGCGATCGTGCTCTTGCCCGAGCCGCTCTCGCCGACCAGCGCCACCACCCGGCCGCGCCGCAGCTCGAGCGTCACGCCCTTCACGGCGGACACGGCGCCGCGCCGGCCACCGCCGTAGGTCTTGTGCAGGTCAACGCCGGCCAGCACCAGCTCCGACTGCTCGCCGGCGCCCGCGGCCTCGATGCCGGCGGGGCGCCCGATCGCAACGGCACCGGCGGGCAGCGGCTGGCCGGGGGCGACGAACGGGCAGGCGCTGAGGTGCCCGGGGGTGCCGTCCGGCACGGGCGCGAGCGCCATGTCGATCGCCAGGCATGCATCGGTCGCGAACGCGCAGCGCGGTTGAAACGGGCAGCCGGCGGCGGTGCTGCGCAGATCCGGAGGGGAGCCCGGGATGCCGGTGAGCTGGACGCGCGGTCCGCGCAGGCGGGGGAAGGAGCCGAGCAGGCCCCGCGTATAGGGATGGGCCCCGCCGCTGCGCACCTCGCTGGTGGGCGCCGTCTCAACGACCTGCCCGGCGTACATGACCACGACCTCATCGGCGACCTCGAGCAACAGCGACAGGTCGTGCGTGATGAACAGCACCGCGAAGCCGAGCGCCACCTTGAGGTCCAGCACCTCGCGCAGGATCTCCTTCTGGACGATCACATCGAGCCCGGTGGTCGGCTCGTCCATGATCACGACCTCCGGGTCCACAGACAGCGCCATGGCGATCATGACCCGCTGGCGCATGCCGCCGGAGAGCTCGTGCGGGTAGGCGCGCAGGCGCTCGGGCTTGATGCCGACCATCTCGATCAGCTGGCGAGCGCGATCGTGGACCTGCTCGTTGCCCATGCGCATGTGCGCGCGGATCCCGTCCATGATCTGGTCCTCGACGCGCAGCACCGGGTTGAGCGAGTTCATGGCGCTCTGGAAGACGATCGCCACCTCCCGCCAGCGCAGCTCCTTGAGATCCCGGTCGCTGGCGGCGAGCACGTCAAAGCCGTCCGGATGACGCTCCGCGAGCCGCTGGCCGCGGTAGACCACGCTGCCGCCCGTCACCACTGCCGGTGGGCGCAGCAGGCGGACGGCGCCGTAAGCGAGCGTCGACTTGCCGCAGCCGCTCTCCCCGCAGAGACCGATCACCTTGCCCGGGCTCAGGGCCAGATCCACGCCGCGCACCGCGCGCACGTCGCCGAGCTCGGAGCGGTAGGCGATATCCAGCCCGCGGATGTCGAGCACCGGTCCAGCGGGACCGGTGCTCAGCCGATCAGGCGTGCCCACGGGCGCCGTCTGCTGGGGCTCGCTGGCGGTGCTCATGGCTCGGCCTCGACCGGGGCCTCGCGGACCACCGGGGTCGGGTCGGTGGGCCGCCAGCTGCGGCGGCCGACGCGAAGCAGGCTCGCGGAGGCGCGCAGGCGTGGATTCGAGAGCTCGTCCAAGCCGAAGTTGATCAGCACCAGGCTCATGCCGAGGATCGCCACCGCCATCCCGGGGAAGACGTACCACCACCAGGCTCCGAGCTCGACGGCGCTGCCGCTCTGTGCCCAGTAGAGGATCACGCCGAGGCTCCAGTCAGACAGGTTCGTCAATCCGAGGAAGGCGAGCGCCACCGAGGTGAGGATCGCGTACAGGAAGGTGCCGACGAAGCTCGCGGCGATCAGGCCGATCTGGTTCGGTATCAGCTCAAAGGCGATGATCCGCCAGGCCGGCTCGCCCACCTCGCGGGCCGCGAGGACGAAGTCGCGGTTGCGCAGTGAGAGCGTCTGCGCCCGGATCACGCGCGCGCCCCACGGCCAGCCGACCGCGCTCAGCGCCACGATCGTCGCGAATGCGCTGGCGTGCGGCTCGTAGGCGAGGATCACGATCAGCAGCGGCAGGGCGGGGAGCACCAGGACGACGTTCGAGAACAGCGACAGACCCTCGTCGGCGAAGCCTCCGAGATAACCGGCGGCGGTGCCGACCAGAACCGAGAGGACGGTCGCGATCACGCCCGTGAACAGCCCGACCTCGACGGTCGAGCGGATCCCGACGAGCATCTCGGAGAGCACGTCGCCGCCGGAGTTGTCGGTGCCGAACAGGTGGTGGATGGTTGGCGGCTCCGGGGTCGCCTGGGAGGTGACGGCGCTCGCGTTGTAGGGCGCGAGCGCAGGTCCGAAGATCGCTAGCACGATGAAGACGACGAGGATGACGATGCCGACCTTGGCCTTCAGCGGCAGCCGCCGCCAGGTGGACGCGACGGATCGGAGGACCGCGATCGGCTTGACGGCCGGACGCGCGGACGCGGTGAGCGCGGTGGCGCCCATCAGAAGGCGCTCCGCGAGCGGGCGCGGGGGTCGGCCAGGGCGTAGGCGATGTCAGCCAGCAGGGAGGCCGTCAGCACCGCCAGGGAGATCACGAGGAAGATCCCCTGGGTGAGCGGGTAGTCGCTCGAGGTCACGGCGTTGTACAGCGTCAGGCCGATACCGGGGTAGGAGAAGACGATCTCCATCACGAGCGCGCCGGCGACCACGAAGCCGAGGGACAGCGCGAAGCCTGCGATGTTGGGCAGGATCGCGTTGCGGGCGCCGTAGGTGAGCATCACCCGGCGGGTGGAGAGCCCCTTGGCCTGGGCCACGAGGATGTAGTCCTCGGAGATCGTGGTGAGCATCACGTTGCGCATCTGCAGCATCCAGCCGCCGATCGAGGTGGCGATGATCGTGATCGCCGGCAGGATCGAGTGGGTGACGGCGCTGCCGATGAACGGGAGGTTGAAGCCCGGCGTCAGGCCGAGCTCGTAGCCCTGCCCGTAGGGCAGCCAGCCGAGGACGATCGCAAAGAGGTAGATGACCAGCAGCGCTAGGAAGAAGTAGGGCATCGCCTGCAGCAGCGTGAGCCCGGGCATCAGACGGTCGAGCCAGCCGCCGCGCCGCCACCCGGCGAGAATCCCGAGCAGCGTGCCGATCGTGAAGCTGAGCACGGTCGCGACGCCCACCAGCGCGAGCGTCCAGGGCAGCGTCTGGCCGATGATCGTCGATACGTGCGTCGGGTACTGGCTGGTCGAGATGCCGAGGTTGAAGTGGATCACGTCGTTCCAGTAGCTCAGGTACTGGCTGAAGATCGAGCCCTTGGGGTGGAAGCCGAACTCGGCCTCGAGCGACTTGACGACGGCGGGCGTGAGGTTCTGGAACTTCCCGAGGACCGCGTCGATCGCGTTGCCGGGCATCAGCCGCGGGATCATGAAGTTGATCGATACCGCCGCCCACACGGCCACGGCGTAGAAAGCCAGTCGTCTAGCGATGAAAGCCATTACCTCTCCACCTCTCGGCTCGCAACGCTAGCTGAAACGTTTCTGGGATGTCAAGCGAAAAGTTTTCTGAAACTGTTTCAGATGTGATTGAATGTCGCTCGTGGCGGATATCACAACAATCGGAAACGGCCACGGACGCCCGACGATCAGGGACATAGCGGCGCTGGCACGCGTTTCGCCGGCCACCGTCTCGCGCGTGATAAACGGCCGTCCCGAGGTCTCCGACGTGGTCCGCGAGCGCGTCCTGCGGGTCGTCGCCGAGCACGGCTACACGGTCACGCGGCCGCCGCTTCAGGGCATGCGCAGCGGGCTGGTCGGGGTCACGCTGCCGCTGATCCACCACTCCTACTTCTCGGAGATCCTGGCCGGCATCGGCGAAGCCTTCTACGAGCACGAGATCCCGATGGTGCTCTGCCCGACGCTGCACGAGCACGACCGCGAGGTGAGCCTGCTGCAGCGGCTGCGGCACGGCACGACCGACGGCGCGATCCTGATCCTGCCCGAGGAGGACCAGAACGAGCTGGCGGCGCTGCAGGAGCAGGGCTACCCGTTCGTGATCATCGACCCGCGCATGACACCCGATGAACGGGCGCCGACCGTCTCCGCGTCGCACCTGTCGGGCGCCCGCGAGGCGACCGAGCACCTGCTGGCACTCGGCCACCGCCGGATCGCGGCCATCACCGGCCCGCACGACTGGATCGCCACCGAGGAGCGTCTGCGGGGCTACCGTGGCGCGCTCGCGGAGGCGGGCGTCACGCCCGACCCGCAGCTCCAGATCGACTCCAACTTCCGCGACAACGGCGGCCGCGTGGCGACCCAGCAGCTGCTCGCCCTGGACGAGCCGCCGACCGCGATCTTCGCCTTCAACGACATGCTCGCGATCGGTGCGCTGCAGGCCATCCGTCAGCACGGGCTGCGGGTACCCGAGGACATCTCCGTGGTCGGCTTCGACGACACCTACGAGGCGTCGATCATGCATCCTCCGCTCACGACCGTGCGCCAGCCGCTGGCCGAGATGGGGCGCATGGCCGTCTCCCAGCTGGTCAGGCTGCTGCAGAACCAGCGGATCGAGGCACTGCACGTGGAGCTGGCCACGCGACTCGTCGAGCGCGAGTCCACGGCCCCGCCGCGGGCCTGAAACCGCTGCCGCTGCTGTTCGCCGGCCGTCCGCCAGACAGGCGGCGACCCCACTCGGCGCTCCAGCTGACACCTCCACCGCTCCTCTCTCCGAAGCCTGAGATGAGCCTGACAGGCCGATCTTCGTGAGAGGTGAGCATCAGGTTGCGCTTTCGCGAACGCAGGGCGGCCCGCGCGTGGCGGCCCGGACGGGGCGGCCCGGGCGTGGCGGCCCGGGCTGAACGACACCTGCTCAGCCCCGCGCCGGCACCACGAGGCCGTGCTCGTATGCGAACACAACGATCTGCACCCGGTCGCGCAGCCCCAGCTTGGCCAGGATGTGGCCGACGTGCGATTTGACCGTCGCCTCGGAGAGCACGAACGTCTGGGCGATCTCGGCGTTGGAGAGCCCGCGCGCGACGAGCATCATCACCTCCCGCTCCCGCACCGTCAGCAGCGCGAGCGCCTCCGCCTGCTCGGCAGGCAGCGCCGGATCTTCGCCCGGCGCCACCAGACGGTGGGCGTAGGCGTCGAGTAGGCGCCGCGTGACGCTGGGCGCCACCACCGCATCACCGCTTGCCACAACGCGGACCGCGGCGAGCAGCTCGGCAGGCTGGGCATCCTTGAGCAGAAAGCCGCTGGCCCCCACGCGCAGGGCGGCGTAGACGTACTCATCCAGATCGAAGGTGGTGAGAATGATGACGCGCGCGGCGCTGCCGGAGTCGACGATCCGGCGCGTCGCCTCGATGCCGTCCAGCTCGGGCATACGCACATCCATGAGCACGATGTCCGGCGCGAGCAGCTGCGCCTGAGCCACCGCTTCGTTGCCGTCGCGGGCCTCGCCGGCCACCCTCATGTCCGGCTGGCTGTCCAGCACCATCCGGAATGCCATCCGCATCAGCTCCTGGTCGTCAGCCAGCAGGACCGAGATGCTCACGTCACGCGCTCGAGCTCTCTGGTGGTCGAACGCCCCGCGCGTCCGTGCTGCTCGGACGTGGCCGCGTCGGCCGCGAGGCGGAGGCGCACCAGCCAGCCACCGTCGCCCGTGGGGCCACATTCCAGGCTGCCGTCGTACGCGTTGGCCCGTTCGCGCATTCCCAGCAGACCGCGTCCGCTGCTGTGCCGCGGCGCCATTACGGGACCGGCCCCGGCGCCCCCGCCCGTGTCGCTGACGACGAGCTCCACCTCGCCGGCGAGGCAGCGCAGCGCCACGTGCGCCGTGGTTGGCCGAGGGGCGTGTTTGAGCGTGTTGGTGAGTGCCTCCTGGGCAACGCGGAAGACGGTCAGCTGCACTCCCGGGGCGATGCTCTGGAGGTCGCCGTCGAGGCTGACGCTCACCGGCACGCCGGCCGCTCGCACGCGGGCGACGAGGTCGTCGAGGCGCTCCAGGGTCGGTTGGGGCTCGAGCGGGCCGGGCTCCGGGTCGCCGTGCAGAACGCCGAGCAGACGCCGCATCTCGCCCAGCGCCTGGCGGCCGGTGGCGGAGATCCGCGCGACCGCTCCGACAGCTTCCTCCGGCGATGCCGCCAGCGCGTAGCGGGCGCCATCCGCCAGCGCAATCATCACGGTGAGGTTGTGCGAGACGATGTCATGCATCTCGCGCGCGATCCGCGCCCGCTCCGCCGCCGCGCCGAGCTCGGCCTGCTGGTCGCGTTCGCGCTCCAGGCGCGCCGCCTTCTCCTGCAGCGAGCCCAGCAGCTGCCGGCGCTGCCGGATCACGAGGCCGAGCGCCGCGGCCGCGACCGTCAGTCCGCTCACGCCCACCCAGTACTTGAACTCCTGTGCCTCCCAGCGCAGCGCGAGCATCGCCGCGCCGATCTCAGTCGCCGCCACCGTCGCGACGATCGCGTAGATGTCGCTGCCGAGACACACCCAGTAGAGGGCGATCAGAACCGCCGCGTCGGCGAGCTGCGGCTCGGACACGAGCCACTGCGTCAGCGCAACCGCCGCCACCGCCCCGTAGGCGGCCACGGGTGAGCGGTGGCAGAGCAGCAGCGGCAGGCAGAGTGCAGCGCAGACGGCGAGCATCATCGGCGTCATGCGGTGCTGAATCACGAGCTCGGTCAGGCTGGTGCCCGCCGCCCCGGCCGCCAGCACCAGGTCGGTCAGCAGCGGGTGCCGGCGCGCGACCTCGCCGAGCTGCTCGAACGGCTCCGAGAGGCGTCTCAGCAGGATCTCGTCGTTGGTCTCGGACATGCTGTGCGACGCTACTCCACGCTCCGCAAGCTCAGCCGGCCCCCGTGTCGCGGGCGCAATCCGTGGCGGCCCCGTCCTGCTCCTGCAGCACCTGCTGCGCGATCGCGAAGGCGGCATTGGCGGTCGGCACGCCCGCGTAGAGCGAGGTGTGGATCAGCAGCTCGGCGATCTCCGCGGGCGTCAGGCCGTTTCGTAGCGCCGCGCGCACGTGCATCGCGATCTCGTGCTCGCGGCCGAGTGCTGTGAGCGCCGTCAGCGTGATCACGCTGCGGGTGCGCAGGTCGAGCCCCTCGCGGGCCCACACACCACCCCAGGCGTGGCGGGTGATGAACTCCTGCCAGGGCGCGCTGAACTCGGTCGCGGCGGCGGCCGCACGCTCGACGTGGGCGGCGCCGAGAACGGCTCGGCGGACCGCCATGCCCTGCGCGTGGAGCTCGTCGCTCAAGCTCGCTGCCTCACCGCGGATCGCCGCCTGGACTCATCGTCGGACAACAGTAGTAGGCGGCTCACGCCCCTGCGATCAGCGCGCTCATGGCCGCTGGCTGCTGGACGGTCGCGATGTGGGCGGCATCGGCGATCAGTTCGAGCCGCGCACCCGGAATCCGCTGCGCGATCAGGCGCTGGTGCTCGGGTGGCAGTGCCTCGTCCTGGAGCGCCCCGACCACGAGCGTCTCGATCCCGATGCGCGCCAGCTCGGCGCGCTGGTCCATCGCCGCGATCGCCTCGCAGCAGCCGGCATATCCCTCCGGGTCGGTGGCGGCGATCATGGCCCTGTGAGCCGCGAGGACCCCTGGGTGGGCCGCTGCCCACCCAGGGGTGAACCAGCGCTCCACCACGGCGTCGGCAACCACCTCCGTGCTGCCGGCCGCGCGCACGGCGGCGGCGCGATCGAGCCAGCGCTCGGGCGGGGG
This sequence comes from Solirubrobacterales bacterium, assembly GCA_027449125.1. Classification (GTDB taxonomy): domain Bacteria; phylum Actinomycetota; class Thermoleophilia; order Solirubrobacterales; family Solirubrobacteraceae; genus Palsa-465. The sequence goes on from DAIDME010000112.1 coordinate 38,871, forward strand.
CGCGTAGGCGGAGGTGCAGATCAGGACGAGGCGGGTGAGCCGTTCGGGGGCGTGCGCGCCCAGCCAGATGCCGACCATGCCGCCGATCGAGAGCCCGGCGTAGGTGGCGCTCTCGATCCCGAGCGCGTCGAGCAGCGCCAGGACGTCTGAGCCCATGTCGGCGATCGTGTACGGCGCGGGCGGTACCGGTGAGCCGCCGTGCCCGCGATGGTCGATGGCGATGACCCGGAAGCTCTGCGCGAGCGCCTCCACCTGCGGACGCCACATCGCGAGGGCCGTGCCGAGCGAGCCGGCGAGCAGCAGCACGGGCGCGCCGTCGGGGCCGTGCTGCTCGTGATGCAGCGCCACCGGGCTCACGGGACTTCCCTGGCAAGCGCGCGGTCGACGAGCTCCACAGCGGCGGCGAGGGCCGCCGCTTGGTCGGCCGTGGCCGCTCCCCCTCCTGCCGCCGGCGCCTGCAGGTTTGCGCGCATGCGCTCAGTATCCACCTCGAGCCCGGCGAGCAGGTCGGCAAGCCACGCGGCGGCCGAGCCGGTGAGCTCGAGCAGCTCGCCGAGCGTGCCCCACTCGGCCTGCCAGGCACCGGCGGCGCGCTGCTGCTCCTGCTCCATCGCCGCGAAGATGGTTGCCACCAGACCCGGGACGCGCCTTGCGCAGGCGATCACCGACACGGCGGCGACGGGGTTTCGCTTGTGGGACATCGCCGAGGAGCCGCCGCGTCCCGCGGCGGCTCCCTCACGCAGCTCCCCGACCTCGCTCTGGGCGTGGAGCGTCACGTCGCGCGCGATCTTCGCGCCCGTGCCCGCCACCGCCCCGAGCGCCGCGGCCAGCGCGGCGACGCGCGTGCGCTCGGTGTGCCAGGGGAGCAGCGGCTCGCTCAGGCCGAGGGTCGCGGCCACGCGGGCCGCGACCTGAGGCGAGCGCGCGCCGACGGGCCCGCCCATCTGCGCCGCCAGCTCGGTCGCGCGGACCCTCTCCAGCTCGGCGGTGGCGCGGCGCAGCCCCTCGAGCCAGCCCACCGCGACAAGCCCGAACGACGTGGGCAGCGCCGCCTGCATGAGCGTGCGTCCGAGCATCGGCGTCTGCCTGTGTGCGGTCGCCAGGCGCACGGCGGCGGCGGCGGCGGCGCGCAGGTCGGCGAGGATCGGGGCGCTCGCGCGGCTCGCGACGAGCATCATCGCGGTGTCGAGGATGTCCTGGCTGGTGGCGCCGAGGTGGACGGCTTCGGCATAGCGTTCGCCGACACGGTCGCGGAGCTGTGCGACCAGGGCGATCACCGGCGTGGCGTTATCACCGGCGGAGGCGCTGATCTTGTCCAGGTCGAGCGGGCCCTGCCTGAGCGCGGCGAGGATCGCCTGGCCTGCTTCGGGGGCGATCAGGCCCTCGACGACGCACGCGGCGGCCAGGGCCGCTTCGGTGTCGACCATCGCGCGCACCCAGGCGTCGGTGGTGACCGCCTCGGCGGCGCCGCCGCGTGCATACGTGCCGGCGAACAGCTCAGATGTCAAAGAAGACGGTCTCTCCGTGGCCCTGCAGGTGGATATCGAAGTGGTAGCCGCCGGGGGTGGCGGTCGCGATCAGGGTATCCCGGCGGGCGGCGGGGACGGTGTTCAGGATCGGGTCCTGCGTGTTTGCCTGCCGCTCGTCCTGAAAGTAGATGCGGGTGACGACGCGGTGAAGCATCCCGCGTGCCATCAGCGTGACGTTGATGTGCGGCGCCTGGGGTGGGCCGTCGTTGGGGCCTGGCACGCGGCCGGGTTTGATCGTGAGCATCTCGTAGCTGCCGTCGCCGTCCTCGACGCCGTAGCGGCCGAAGCCGCGGAAGCCGGGCAGGGTTGACTGTTCGCCGTGCCCGTAGATGTCGGCGAAGCGGCCCTGGTGGTCGGGCTGCCAGAACTCGATGACGTGGTCTGGGATCGGCTGGTTGTGGCCGTCATAGATCGTGCCGGTGATGCGGATCTGGCCGGGCGTGCCGTCGGGCACGACCAGGTTGCCGCCTGCGAATGGGATTCCGATCGCGAAGTACGGCCCTACGGTCTGTGATGGTGTGACCTCGAAGATCATGCTGCCCGCCTCCTAGAAGGATTCCTCGAACGGCGTTTCGGCCGGGCCGCGCAGGTAGATGTCCCAGTTGTAAGCGTGCGCCCAGTTCGGCTGCGTCTCGTGGATGTTGAAGGTGGAGATCATGCGGTTGCGTGCCTGCTCGTCGCGGACGGAGTTGAAGATCGGGTCGTAGGGGAAGAACGGGTCGCCGGGGAAGTACATCTGGGTCACGAGCCGTTGCGTGAACGCGCGGCCGAGCAGGCTGAAGTGGATGTGCGCGGGCCGCCACGCGTTGTAGTGGTTGCCCCATGGGTACGGGCCAGGCTTGATCGTCGTGAACTCGTAGCGTCCCTCTGAGTCGGTCAGGCAGCGCCCGGCGCCGTGGAAGTTGGGGTCAAGCGGGGCCGGCCAGCGGTCCCAGCGGTGGTCGTAGCGCCCGGCGGCGTTCGCCTGCCAGATCTCCACCAGCGTGTCTCGCAGCGGCTTGCCCTCGGTGTCGTAGACGTGCCCTGAGACGATGATCCGCTCGCCGATCGGCTCGCCGCCAGCCTGGATCGTGAGGTCACGGTCGGTGTCTTTGAGCTGCAGCGCGCGGTCTAGCTGCGGCCCGGTGATCTCGGTGACGGTGTGCGGCAGGTACACCAGCGGCTCTCTCGGGTGGCGCAGCTGCGTTGACTTATATGGCGGATGGTCGAGCGGCGGCTGCGCCCCGGGCGGGTCGCGGCGGTAGCGGCGCGGGGTGTCTGCGACCGGATCGTAGATCTGGCGTACCTCGCCGCCGTCGCCTTCGGTTTGCTGGTGTGCTGTGCTCATCTGGATAAAAGCTCCCGTAGTGCGTGCAGCTCCTCGCCGCTCGGCGGCTCCGAGACCCGCACGCTGTCGCTGGCCCTCAGTTCAAAACCGGTGTTCTCCCTGACCTGCTCGACGCTCACGCCCGGATGCACGGCGGTCAGGGTCAGCGCCCCGCCCGCCGGCTCGAGCACCCCGAGGTCGGTTATCACCATCGTCGTGCGCTCACCGCGCGTGGTCTTGAAGTCCAGGTGATCGACGAACGTGCGGGTGGTATGCGGCGCGATCACCACCACCTCCTCGCAGCCCGTCGCGATCTCCGGCGCCCCGCCCGCGCCGGGAAGTCGTGTGCGCGGCCTGTCGTAGTCGCCGATCACGGTCGAGTTCAGGTTCGCGTGCGGGTCGATCTGCGCCGCCCCGAGAAACGCCACCTGCACCCGCCCCGGCCCGATCCAGTAGTTGAACATCTCCGGCACCGACACCACCAGGTCGGCGGTCTGCGCAAGCTCACCATCCCCGATCGACAGTGGCACCCGGTAGGGCTTCGCGCCGATCGTCCCCGACTCGTAGACGAGGACGAGCGCCGGGTTGTGAACCATCCGCGCCAGCAGCGCCGCCGTCGACGGACGCCCGACCCCGATGAAACACGAGCGCTTCCCGGCCAGGCTGCGCGCCGCGACGATCGTCTGCAGCTCCCCATTGGTGTACTCGAGCCCGCTCACGCGTTCACCTGAGCAGGCCCTGCTCACGCATCCAGCCCTGGAAGTGCTCGCGGTCGCGGCTGATCACATCCCACTCCCGGTAGAAGTCGTTGTCACGCTCCGTGACACCAAGCGCATAGGACGGCAGGGACCCGCCCGGCGCGTGCGCCACGAAATCGATCACCCACCCGGGGATGACCACGCCGCCAGGCTTGAGCTCGAGCCGATCGACGATCCGCTCGACCGTCACCACCGCCCGGCCCGCCGCCAGCACCGCCTCCTTCTGCACCCCGGGGATCCCCCACAGCTGCACGTTGCCGTCCCGATCTGACTCCTGCGCATGCACGATCGCCACATCCGGGCGAAGCGCCGGCACCGCGGCAAGCTCCTCACCCGTGAACGGACAGCGAACCGTCGCCACCTGCGTGTGCTCCACCAGATCAGTGCCCGCATAGCCACGCATCACCGCAAACGGCAGCTTCGCCGCGCCCGCCACGTAGCGGTTGGCCATCCCCGCGTGCGAGTGCTCCTCGACCTCGATCGCCCGCGGCCAACCATGCTCGACCGCATCCCGGAAACGGTGCAACGACCCCACACCGGGGTTACCGCCATATGAGAACACCAGCTTCCGGGCCGCGCCGACGCCGACCATCTGGTCATACAGGATGTCCGGCGTCATCCGGATCAGCTCCAGCTCCCGACGGCCCTGACGCAGCACCTCGTGACCAGCCGCAAACGGGATCAAATGCGTGAAACCCTCGAGCGCCAAACTCACGCCATCCCGCACCGTCTCCGCAACGGCCTCACTCAACGAAACGATCTGCGCCACGTGCCTCAAGCCCCCTCCCTCGGCGGCCAGCGTCCTAACGGGTTGCATGCAGAGCGTACCGTTGCACGCCGGTTCGCGTCGCCGCATGCCTGCCGGTGTGCGGGGCTGACGGCTACACGGCCAGCGCCTGGTAGTGCTCGACCTCCGGATCGGCCGCGAAATACGGGCCGATCAGCTCCCGCCAGCGGACGAAGAGCTCGGACTCGCGAAAGCCCTTCATGTGGTCATCCAGCGTCTCCCACTCGACCAGCAGCAGGTAGCTGGAGGGCCGCTCGATCCCGCGATGCAAAGCGAACGAGCGGAACCCTTCGGCCCGCGAGATCACGTGCCTGGCCTGCTCGATGGCAGCCTCGAATTCACGCTCCGAGCCCGGGGTCACGGCCAGGATCGCGCGCTCGAGAATCATCGTCTGCCGCCTTCAGTAGAGATCACGCCAGCTGAACTGCGGGTCGTAGCCGAGCACCGCCCGCGCCCGATCGATGCTGAGCAGCGTGTCGTGGCCACCCACGGTGGGCGCGACCGGAACGGCGGGGAACACCTCGGCCATCAGATCGCGGCTCGGGCGCTTCATCACAGTGTCCGCGGCGGCGATGATGAAGTTATCGGCGCCCCCGATGTCGGCCTCCAGCGCCAGCCGCACGCTCTGCGCGACGTGGCTCTCGTCGACGTAGCCCCAGAGGTTCCACTTGCGCACATGCGGGTCGTCCCAGAAGCTCGGGAATCGCTCGTAATCGCTGCGCACCATCACGTTTGACAGCCGCAACCCGATGATCGTGATTTTGGCGATGCGGCTGAACTGGCGTGCCAGCTCCTCGCCCAGGACCTTCGACATCGCGTAGCTGGTCTCGGGGTAGACGTGGGATTCGTCTACGGGGACATGGTCGGGCGGACGGTCGAACGGCAGCCCCAGCGTGGTCTCACTCGAGGCCCACACGACGCGTCTGACCCCAAGTGCCGCCGCCGCGGCGAAGACCGCGTGCGTGGAGGTCACGTTTACGCGGAAGACCTCAGCGGGTGTGGCGTGCACAGGCGAGGGGATGGCCGCGAAGTGCACGATCGCGTCGGGCCGCCTGCCCCAGGCGCCGTCGCCGAGCGCCTCCAGTGCCTCACCGTAGCTGGTCAGGTCTGCCGTCAGCAGGTGCACGGTCGCGTCCGGGCCGTGCGAGCCTGGCCCGGGCTGGCGATCGACGTTCAAGACCTCGTACCCGTGCGCCAGCAGGTCACGCGCGACCACGCGCCCCGCCTTGCCGCTGGCACCGGTTACGATCACACGCCTGCCCACAGCTTGGTTTCTAGCACCGGCGCGCCCGAGCGTGCGCGGATCACCCGATCGGCCCCACCGCAGCGCCGACACCACGACTGGTGGGCGTCGCCGAGCGCCTGCATCAGGTCTGTCAAGCTGAGTCAGGAGCGCGGACGCACGAACCCCGGAGGCAGGCCATGAGCATCGTCAAGATCAACGCGATCACCGTAGCGCCCGAACGCATGGAGGAGTTCGCGCGCCGCTTCGCCAGTCGGGCCGGGCGCGTCGAGACGGCTGAAGGCTTCGAAGGGTTTGAGCTCCTGTCTCCCAACGACGGACGCGAGGTCTGCCTCGTGCTGACCCGCTGGCGCTCGGAGGCGGACTTTCAGGCGTGGGTGCGGAGCGCCGATTTCAGCGCCGGCCACGCCCAGCACCGCGCCGAAGGTCCCGTTGGCAGCGCCAGCGAGGTTTGGTCGTTCGAGTTGCTGGAGCAGATCGGCCCGGGCAAGGCCGGCGTCGTGCCCCCTGGATGACCGGGCTCGCGGCAGCACAGCGTAGAATCCCGCCATGCTGACCACTCAGGCAGCCGCCTTCCTAGCCGAAATCGACGCTCTCGGGCGCCCGCCGATCTGGGAGGTACCGGTGCAACGGGCACGCGCCGAGTTCGACGACAGCGCCGCCGCGTTGTTCGGCGAGGCGCCACCGGTGGCAGCGGTCACGGACCTGCTGGCGGCTGACGTCCCGGTCCGGATCTACGCCCCGACGGAGGCTCCCACGCCCGGCGCACTGGTCTACCTGCACGGTGGCGGATGGGTCCTCGGCAGCCTTACGTCACACGACTCGCTCTGCCGCGCGCTCGCGGCTCGCAGCGGCCAGACGGTGGTCAGCGCCGGCTACCGACTCGCGCCTGAGCATCCGTTCCCCGCGGCGATCGAGGATGCGTGGTCTGTCACTCAGTGGACAGCACAACGGTGGCAGAGCCTCGCCGTGGGCGGTGACAGCGCGGGTGGACAGCTCGCGGCCTCGGTGGCGCTGCGAGCACGCGACGCGGGGCTTGCTCTGCGGCTTCAGGTGCTGATCTATCCCGTCACCAACCACGACTTCGCCACCGCGTCCTATGAGGAGTTCGACAGTTTCACGGCCCTGGATCGCACTGAGATGCGCTGGTTCTGGGAGACGTATCTGGGTGGGTCCGGGCGCCTGCCGGTCACGGATCACTCGCCGTTGCGGGCCGGCAGCTTCAGTGGGCTTGCACCGGCCCTGGTGATCACCGCGGAGTTCGATCCGCTCAGAGACGAGGGCGAGGCGTACGCCGAGCGCCTGCGCGCGGCCGGCGTGCCGACAGTCCTGACCCGTTACCCGGGGCTGTTCCACGGCTTCATTCGCATGCCGGCGCGGATCGACGAGGCGGGCGCAGCGATCGAGCAGGTGGCCCGTGCCGTGGGCGACGCGTGCCGCCCACCGCAGGCGACTCTGTGACCGGCGCACGCGCCGACTTGACGACACGCAGCCGACGCCGCGCGGCGACCGGCTGGCCAAAGCGGGTCCGCAAGCGTTCCGGGATCGTTACCATTCGCGGTGATGGAGGGCGGCCAACCAAGCGCGGCTGAGGTCGGCGCTGCAAACCACACCATTACGAGCCGTCCCAGCCGGCGCCGGCGCGTCGGCATGCGAGAGGTCGCGCAGCGGGCGGGCGTAGCGATCTCATCCGTATCGAGGACACTGTCCGGCCATCCCGACGTCAGCGACGAGATGCGCGAGCAGGTCATGGCCGCCGTCGCCGAGCTCGGGTACAAGCCGGACCTCCTGGCCCAGGGGCTGCGCAGTCGCGCATCGCTTTCCATCGGCTTCGTCGCTGGAGACATCTCGAATCCGCTCTTTGCGCAGATCGCACGTGGCGCCGAGGTCAGACTGCGCGAGAACGAGTACTCGATGCTGCTCACGAACTCCCTGGTGGAGCCCGACCTTGACCGCCAGAACATCGAACTGCTGGAGCAGCGGCGCGCGGACGGGCTGATCGTGCTGCTGGTCAGCGAGACGCACGAGCCGACGCTGGACGCGTTGGCGAACCTGACCGTGCCGCTGGTGGTCGTCGAACGTGACCTGCCGGCGCGGATCCACGCGAGCAAGGTCGTCTCGGACCACGCTGCCGGGGTGTCAGCGGCCGTCGAGCACCTGTTGGAGCTTGGGCACCGAAGGATCGCGATCATCGGCGGCCCGGACGTCCGCCCGACACGGCAGCGACTGGAGAGCGCCGAGCGGGTGCTCGCGAGTCACGGCCTCGACCCGGCGGCGCTGATCGCCCGCAACGGCCTGTTCTCGGAGGAGCACGGCGCGCAGGCGACCGCCGAGATGCTGGACCTGGCGGAGCCCCCGACCGCATTGATCGCGGGCAGCAACCAGATCATGGCGGGCGCGCTGCAGGTGATCAGCGCGCGAGGACTCGAGCTCGGCCGGGAGCTGTCGTTCATCGGGTATGACGACATCGCGGTCGCAAAGGTCTACCGGCCGCCGATCAGCGTGGTCGAGCGCGACCTGGTGGCGATCGGCGAGGTCGCAGCAGAGCTGCTGCTCACCCACGTCCGAGACCACGACACTGCGCCCCGTGAGGTCGTGCTGCCCACGCGCTACATCCCGCGCGGGAGCTGCGGCCCGGCCCCGAGCCGATAGCCGCCCACCAGGACCGGGACCTCCCGGCGACCCTCACGCCAGCATCCGGAGCGGCGCCTCCAGCAGGCTGCGGATGTCCGCCAGGAACGCCGCCGCATCGGCGCCGTAGAGGATGCGGTGGTCGCTGGCGAGCGTGAGCGAGACGAGCGGCGCCGTGGCCACGCTGCCCTCCCGCGCGACCGGCTTCTCGCGAATCGCGCCGACACAGAGGATGCAGGCCTGTGGCGCGTTGATGATCCCCTCGAACCGGTCGATCCCGAACATGCCCAGGTTTGAGACGGTGAAGGTACCGCCTTCGAGCTCTGTGGCGGCGATCGTGCGCGAGCGGACGCGCTCAGCGAGCGCTCGGCTCTCCCGGGCGATATCGCCGAGACCCTTGCGGTCCGCCTGGCGGATGACCGGGACGACGAGCGCATCATCGGCCGCCACCGCGAAGGCGACGTTGACTTCGTCGTGAAGCACGAAGTGCTCCTCGGCAAAGCTCCCGTTCGCGCGGGGATGGCGGCGCAACGCGACCGCGCACGCCTTGAGGATGATGTCGTTGAACGACGGCGGTGGATCGACGTGCCGTCTCAGCTCCTCGCGCAGCGTGATCGCCGCGGTCATGTCCACTTCGACCTCCAACGCGAAGGTGGGGATCGTACGGCGCGATTCGGTCATCCGCCGGGCGATCAGCTTCTGTGTCGAGCTCAGGCCCTGCAGCACTGCGGCCCCGGGCGCCGCCACGAGCGAGTGGCCCTGGCCGGTCGCCGCCGGCTCCCGGGCGACGCCCGTGCTGCGCGCGGCATCGATGACATCCTGCTTGAGCACGCGCCCGTACGGCCCCGACCCGGGCACGGCGGCGATGTCCACCCCGAGTCTGGCTGCGGTGCGCCGCGCCAGCGGCGACGCCTTACGCGGACCCGGACCGTCTGAATTGGCGCGCGCCACCGCGGCCACCTCACCGCGCACCGCAGGGGCAGGCACGGTTCCGGCGGCGGCCGCCGTCAGCTCACCGCCTGCCGGGACAGGGGCGCCCACACGACCGATCAGGACCCCCACCGGAACCGTTGAACCCTCCGGAACGACCACCGACAGGCGCCCGGAGAAGTCCGACTCGTACGCCATGATCGCCTTGTCGGTCTCTATCTCGACGAGCTCTTCGCCCCGCTTGACCTCGTCTCCGTCGGCCTTCAGCCAGCGCACGACGGTTCCCTCCTCCATCGAATCCGACAGGCGCGGCATCAGGACATCAGACATTGCTAACCCGGCCTCTCAGTAGGAAACGGTGCGCTTGACCTGCTCGACGATCCGCGGAACACTCGGGAGCCACAGTTCCTCGAGCGCTCCGGAGTAGGGGATCGGCGTGTCCACGGCACCGACCAGCATCGGCGGCGCGTCGAAATGCTCGAGCCGCTCCCCAACCAGCCGTGCCACGAGCGTCGCACCCCAGCTGCCGCTGTTGGGACATTCCTGCACGACCACGAGCCGGCCGGTCCGATCCACGCTGGCGGCGATCGTCTCGAGGTCCAGCGGCACGAGCGTGCGCGGGTCTATCACCTCGGCGTCGACACCGGCGGCCGCAAGCTCCTCCGCGGCCTCGAGCGCGCGGTGGCGCATCATCTGCGTGGCCACGAGCGTCACGTGCTCACCGTGGCGCACAACCTCCGCCCGACCGAGCGCGACCAGCTCAGGCACGTCGGGCAGCTCGCCCTTGAGATTGAACAGCGCCTTGTGCTCGAAGAACAAGACGGGGTCGGGATCCCTGATCGCCGAGCGCAGGAGACCATAGGCGTCGGCCGGGGTCGCGGGGACGACGAGCTTCAGTCCAGGCACGTTCAGGAACCAGTTCTCTACCGACTGCGAATGCTGAGCGCCGAAGCCGCCACCAGCCCCGTTGCACATGCGGATCGTGATCGGCATCGATACTTGGCCGCCGGTCATGTACCGGTATTTGGGAATCTCGTTGGCGATGCCGTCGAAACAGACGGCCGCAAAGTCGGCGAACATGATCTCCGCCAGCGGTCTCAGACCCATGACCGCCGCGCCGATGGCGGTGCCGATGATCGCCTGCTCCGAGATGGGCGTGTCGCGGACGCGCTTGGGGCCGAAGCGCTCCAGTAAGCCCTCGGTCAGCTTGAACGAACCGCCGGCGGCGGCGACGTCCTCACCGAAGAGGAAGACGCGCTCATCCTCCTCGAGCGCGTCGGCCATTGCCCTGATGAGGGCCTCACGAAACGTGACCGTGCTCATGCGTAGACGTCCTCCTCGAGCTGTTCGGGGCTTGGGTCATCCCAACTACGGGCGCGCTCCAGCGCGTCAAGGACCTCATGCTCCGCTGCACTGCGCATATCGTCCAGGCGACCCCGGTCGACACCCAGCCGCTCCAGCTTGGCCTCCAGGAGGGTGATCGGATCACGTTCCAGCCAAGCTTCGAGCTCTCCACTGGGCCTGTATTTGGCGGGATCCGAACGTGAGTGGCCCTTCTGGCGGTAGGTGAGCGCCTCGATCAGCACGGGTCCGTCGCCCGCGCGCGCGCGGGCAGCGTACTCGGACACGGTGCGCCACACGCCCTCGACGTCGTTGCCGTCGATCGTCAGCCCCGGCATGCCGTACGCCTCGGCACGTGTCGAGAGCCGTTCGATGGGGGTCGTGGTGCCAAGTGGCGAGTACTCGCCGTACAGGTTGTTCTCACAGACGAAGATGACCGGGAGCTTCCACACCGAAGCCATGTTCAGCGCCTCGTGAAAGGCGCCGATGTTGGTCGACCCGTCACCGAAGAAGCAGAGCGTCACTTCCTGGCGATCGTTGTACTGGGACTCGAGGGCGACACCGAGGGCGATCGGGAGATGCCCGCCCACGATTGCGAAGGAGCCGACCGCGCCGACGGTCATGTCGGTGAGGTGCATGGAGCCACCCTTGCCGCCGCACAGCCCGTCCGCCTTGCCGAGGATCTCGGCAAACGCCCGGTCGAGCGGGGCGCCCTTGGCGATCACGGCGCCATGGCCACGGTAGGTGCAGAGCATCTTGTCGACCGTGCTGACGGCGCCGCAGGCCCCGACGACGACGGCCTCCTGTCCTTGACAGAGGTGTGTGGAGCCGCGGACCAGCCCCTGCGCGAACATGCGGTGACACTCGTCCTCGAAGAACCTGATCTGCAGCATGGTGTGAAGCCAGTCGAGCTGCCGCTCGACTGGCGCCGTCGCAACGTTGGCATCGGTCGCGCTCGCTTTGGACATGTGTTTCCAGCTCCAGGGTCGATCGTTCAGTACATGATTTGGCCGCCGGTCACGTTGAGCGTCGCACCGGTGATGTAACGCGCGTGGTCGGAGGCGAGAAACAGGACGGCGCCCGTGAGCTCGTCCGGCTCGGCCATGCGGCCAAGCGGGATCATGGACACGAACTCCTCGAGGTTCGGCTGGCTACGCATCATCGCGGTGTCAGCGGCGCCCGGCGCGACCGTGTTCACCGTGATCCCGTCGGCCGCCCACGACCTGGCCAGACCGCGACTGAGCGAGACGATCCCGCCCTTGCTGGCCGCGTAGACGACCGAGCCGCCAAAGCCGCCGGTCCACCAGCCCTGCGAGGTGAAGTTTATGATCCTCCCTCCGTACCCCTGCGATCGCAGGGCCGCGGCCACGGCCCGGTTGAGGAAGAAGGTTGCCTTCAGGTTGGTGTCGATCTGAACGTCCCAGTCTTCCTCGGTGACCTCGTCAACGGTCGTACGGCGGCGGAGCACGGCGGCCAGATGGGCGAGCACATCCAGACGTCCGAGGCCGTGCCGCACAGCCGCGACGAGGGCAGCGTGCTCCGACACAGCCGCCAGATCGGCGGCGTACCAGCGGTGGCGCTCGGGCTGCTCCAGCTCTGCCGCGACCGCGGCGCATGCGTCGGCATCCAGGTCGACCAGCGCCACGCGCGCGCCGGCGGCGGCGAACGCGTGCGCCACCGCGCGCCCGATCCCGCCGGTGGCGCCGGTGACCATCACGCCACGGTCTTCCAGTCCGAGGCTCCAGGTCACCGCTGCACCCGGTGGTGGCTGATGTAGTCGCGGTCGAGCTCCCAGCCTAGGCCGGGGGCCTCAGACAGTTCGAGCATGCCGTCCCGCAACCGCGGGCGGTTGGCGATGAGATTCCACCAGATCGGGTCGCGGTCGGGATGGAAGCACTCGACGTACCCCCCGTGCGGGATCGAAGCCAGGAGATGGCTCGAGACCTGCGGCTCCTCGTGATGACCCATCATGACGTCGCACGACTGGGCGATTGCGGCGACACGCCGCCATTCCGTGGGGCCACCGGACCAGGACGAGTCGAAGTTGCAGACGTCGATAGCGCCGGCAGCCATCAGCTCGCGGCAGCCGGCGGCGGAGTACTCGGACTGCCCGGCGCACACCCTCACGCCCGCCTGGTAGCGGACGTCCCGCATCGCCGCGCGGTCGTTATGCCAGTTGCAGGGCTCTTCCAGCCAGAGCAGGTCCTGGTCCTCCACCAGCCGCGCGAAGCGAATCGCCTCCTGCGGCGTCCAGCCCTGGTTGGCGTCGGCAGCCAGGGCAAAGTCCGGGCCTGCGGCCGCACGCGCTCTCCGGAACCGCTCGGCGTCCGCCTCGGGCGTCGCCCCACCGACCTTGAACTTCATGCCTGCAAGGCCCATCTCCCGCAACTCTGCGACCTCCGCCTCGATATCGGCGTCGGGGCCGTAGTAACCGCCGATCGCGATCATCGGCCGGCAGTTGCAGTAGCCGCCCCAGAGCCGCCACAGTGGCTGCCCGAGCGCCTTGCCGACCAGATCCCAGAGCGCCAGATCCACGCCTGCGCCCGCGACCAGACCGAGGCGCCGATCGCGCAGGATGTCGAATGTCGCCGGCCGTGCGAGTGACCAGCAGCGCTCCACGGCCAGCGCATCCTGTCCGATCAGCCGTGGCGCGATCTCATCGCGCACGATCGCCTCGATCTGCGAGAGCGCCTCGTCCTCGTCACCGGCGTAGGCCTCACCGATCAGCCCGTCGCTCACGATCCGCACGATCACGGTCGAACGGTGCGTCATGTGGTAGTGGGAGCCCTTGTAAACACGCCCCAGCGGCACCCGCACGGCGACGGTTTCGATACCCAGGATGGGCACCGCGGGTGCGACCGGCGTTGGTTGCATGGTTTCGCTGGTCATGCTTGGCGCGCGCTCGGGTCGGGTCCGAACAGGCGCTCGGCGTTGGCGCAGAAGAGCCCCGACTGCTCGTCCGGGCTCAGTGGGGAGACGATCTCCTGGTAGGCGTCGAGCACCGCCTCGTAGGAGCTGAAGGCCCCATCCAGCGGCCAATTGGTGCCCAGCACGCACCGCCGGACGCCGAACGCCTCCAGGCAGTGCTCGAACCAGGGCCGGATCGACGCAACCGTCCACTGGTGGTCACACATCGCGAGTCCCGAGATCTTGCACCACACACTCGGCGCCTGCGCCAGTGAGCTGATCCCGCGCTTCCAGAAGTCGAAGTACTCGGGAGTTCGCTCGCGTGGGAAGCCGGCGTGGTCAACGACGACAGCCGTGTCCGGATGCCGGTTGGCGAGGTCACGCGCCTTGGTCATGTTCTCCGCCACGCAGTCCAGATCACAGACGAGGTTGTACTTGCCGAGCAGCGCGTAGCCACGCGCGAAGGCAGGGTCGGTGAGGTAGTCACCATCGGAGAAGTCACGGAAGCCGCGCACACGCGCCGACGCCTGCAGATGGCGCTCGATCTCGCGCTCCAGGTCGGGAGACTTGAGGTTCGTGTCGGCGATGATGCCGGCGGGCACGCCGGTTCGCCGCGCCTGCTGCTCGAGCCAGACGGTCTCCTCCACCGGATCGTCTCCGGCGTCCACATCAGCCTCCACGTGGAGCACCTTCACGACGTTGGCGCCGCTCGTCTCGGCGATGAACTGGTCGGCGCCGTAGAGCGGGTACTTGATGGACTCGATGTCGCCGATGATCGGGTGGCGCAGGCCCGGCGTGAGCCAGGCGTAGTGGAGCTTCGGGTGGCTCAGGTCCCAGAAGTGCACGTGCGTGTCAAAGAACGGTGCTCGCGCCATCAGGACTCCGCTGTGGCCGCTTGTGGCGCGCCCACCGGCTCCGGTCTGCGCGTGCGGGCGCTGCGGTAGGCGGCGTCGAGCAGCTCGACTGTGCGCGCGCCCAGCTCACCCGGGGAGCAGTTCTCAACGGTCCGCCCCAGCGCCAGGTCGACAAGCGCATTGGGCGGGCCGTCATCGTTGTAGAGCGCGTCACCGGGCTTGAGATCGAGCCTCACGTCGTGCCCGTCCGGCCGGTACAGCCAAACCATCTCCCTCTGCAGATCGCAGGCGAAGTGTCCCTCGGAGCCGATCGCGCGGACCTCCAGCTGGTGCTTGTTGGCGTCGTACCCCTGGTGAGCGGCCCCGCCGGCGATGGTCCCAATCGCGCCGTTGCTGTAGCGGACGGCGATGGCGTCGTAGAGCTCGACCGGCGCGTCCAGCGCGCTCTGCATGAACGCGAACGCCTCGGCCGCGCGCAGGCCCGTGATCCAAAGCGCAAGCCCCAGCGCGTGCGAGAGCTGCGCCTGCCCATAGCCGCCCCCCGAGAGCGCGGGGTCGGTCCACGTCCGCGCCTCCGGCAGGAGTTCCGGATCGGCGTCCGGGTAGGAGCCGAGATTGGCAAGCAGCTCGCGGGTGACCGATGACATGGTGATCGTCAGCTGCTCGACCTCGCCGATGCCGACGCGCTCGAACAGGTCACGAGCAGCCCGCAACATCGGCAGGTAGTTCCAGCCGAAGCTGCATACCAGTTCCAGACCAGCCGCCGCGGCGGTGTCGACCAGGCGCCAGGCCTGGGCGGGGTCGATCGTCACGGGCTTCTCGATCAGCACGTGAGCGCCCGCGTTGAGCGCAGCCATCGCGTGCTCGTAGTGCAGTGCGCTCGGCGAGGAGACGACGCAGATGTCGATCCCGGCGGCGATGACGTCGCGGTAGTCCTCGCTGGCCACCTGGAAGCCGTAGTCCGACGCGATCTTCTGTAGTGCAGCGGCACCGTGACGGCAGACCCCGACGAACTGGAGCTCGTCTCGGCGCCGGAGCAGGTTTGGCATGTGAGAGGCGAGCGCCCAGGATCCCGCACCGATCACACCGAGCCTGAGCTTGCGCTGGCGGTCAGTCAAGGTGCCAGACCTCTGGGACCGTCATCGCGGTGCCGTCATCGGCGAATCGCCGGTCGATGATCTCCTCGAACCAGCGCGACCAGCGGCGATCCACCTCGGTCGCCGCCATCTTGGCAAACGCCGTCTCCGCGTCAGGCTCGCACTCCGCGTAGGCGATGACCTCGAGTCCGCGCAGAAACAGTGTGTAGTTGCTTATGCCAGACGCCTTCAGGGCGGCAACCATGTCGGGCCAGATCTCGTCGTGGCGACGCCTGTATTCCTGTTCGGTGTCTGGCTTGATGGTGAATGTGAAGCAGGTCCGTTCCACGCTTACCTCGCGATCGGGTGGGGCCGACCCGCCGGGTCGGCCCCACCGCTTGGTCAGAACGTGAACGCCTTCAGGTTCTTCTTGCTGAAGACCTCGGCGTTACCAGCCTTGACTGTGCCCTGCGGCCCCACCTTGAACTTGCCAAGGCCGTCCGGGCAGGTGTAGGTCTGGCCCTCCTTGCCGGTCACCTTGCCGATCAGCACGTAATGCATCGTGCACATGGCCACCTCGCCCTCACGGGAGAAGCTCCAGAGGGCGAACTGCTTGACGCAACCGGACGTCACGTACGGCTTCATCTGCTGAGGATCGCCGAGACCGGTCACCACGTACTTGCTGCAGAGGTGCTGCTGTTTGACCACCTGCGCAGCAGCCGCGACCGCGACCGTCGTCGGGGCGATGATGCCCTTCATCGTCGGGTACTTCTGGATGATGCTCTGCGTGTACTGGACCGCTGCCGGTGTGCCGTCGTTCGGCGGGTTGACGATCGCCAGCAGCTTCATGTGCTTGTACTTCTTGTTCGTCTTGAGATCCTGCTTGAGCACGTTGTTCCACAGGACCTGATTCGAGTCGGTCGCCTGCGCCGAGAGGATCACGAACGACCCCTTGTAGCCGATCTGCGAACCGAGCATGTTGAGCTCGGTCTGCGCGATCGACGCTGCCGTCGTTCCTTCGACATAGACCGTGCGGGCATTGGGCTCGACGTCTGAGTCGAAGGACACGACCTTCATCCCGTGTGCACGGGCGCGGTTGAGCGCCGGGCTCACGGCGGCGGGGTTATCCGCCGAGATGAAGAGGCCCTTGTCGCCCGCGGCGGCCGCGTTGTTGATGAAGTTCACCTGCTGCGTCGCCGACCCGGTCGTGGGGCCGCCGTACTTCAGGGTGTAGCCGTAGGCCTTGGCGACCTTGGCCGCGCCCTGGTCGGCCTGCGTGAACGGCGGCACACCGGTGAACTTCGGCAGCATGAACAGCGTCGTGCCCGAGGCCCTGTGGGCAACACGCGCCGTGGCGCCACCCACCGCGAGCAGGGTGGCTAGCGCGGCGACTACGATCGCGGCGCCGGCGGTCGCAAGCAACCGCCACCTCTTTAGAACCTGCATGTGACTACACTTCTCCTCTCTCCCCAGCGGGGATCTTGGTTTGAGACTTCGCGTCGGTGGCGGCCGGGGGACTGGACCCGGCGGGCCGCTTCTGGCAAGCCGGCGACTTGATATCCATGGCTAGCCGGAACCGAGTTGTTCTGAGATCGCGGGCCGTCGCGGTCGCCTCAGTCCGCTGACTGCGTTGATCCCCGCCCCGGCACCGATCGCGATGATCAGGATCGCGCCGACCGCGATCGTCTGTGCCTGGCCCGACAGTCCGGCCAGGCCGAGCGCGGCCTGCAGCACGGCGAGCAGCACGACGGCGATCACCACTCCCGGGATGGTGCCGGTGCCGCCGTAGGCGCTGACGCCACCGAGGATCACGGCGGTGATGGCCGGCAGCAACTGGTCGCTTGCGATCGTCGCCTGCGCGGTGTCGTAGTTGCCGACGTAGAGGACGGCGGCGAGGGCCGAAAACACTCCGGCGATCACGAATGCGATCAGCCGTACGCGCACCACGGCAATCCCGGAGAAGAGCGCGGCCTGCCGGTTGGCGCCGACCGCGAACAGCGAGCGGCCGTAGCTGGTGAGATGGATCACGAACGCCAACAGGACAGCGAGCACCAGGACGACCACCAGCGAGATGGGTATCTGTGTTGCGCCGATGTTGCCGGACCCGAGCGTGACGAGGCTCTGCGGCAGGTTGATGATCGCCTGCCCGCCGAGGATCAGGAACGCCACCCCTGTGTAGGCCCCCATGGTGCCGAGCGTGACGGCCAACGCGGGGAGCTCGAGCAACACCACGAACAGCCCGTTTATCAGGCCGAGCAGGGCTCCGAGCGCGATCGCCACGGCGATCGCGAGCCAGATATCCATGCCGTCGGTCCACAGCTTGGCCATGAGCACGCCGCAGAGGGCGAGCATCGACGCGATCGAGATGTCGATGTCGGCCGTGATGATGACGGGGGCCACGCCGACCGCGAGCAGCGCCAGGTCGGCGTTGTTGAGCGCCATCGTCTGCAGGTTGTAGATGCCCAGCAACGCCGGGTGGGTGATCGCGCCGGCCACGGTCACGATCGCAAGCAACGCGATCAGGCCCGACTCCCAGCGACGAATCGGTCGCAGACGCCTCATGCCCGCAACTCCTGGGCAGATGAGTGTGCGGCGGGCGCCGCGGCGGGTGCGCCCTCGCGATCCTCGGCTGTGCCTAGGTGCCGTCGCGTCGGCCGGTCGAGCCGGCGGCTGATCAGTGCGTAGCCTGCCACGGCGAGCACGATCGCCGCACCCTGCAGGGTCTGCTGGGCGAAGATCGAGATCTTGAGCAGCGCGAGGATGTTCTCGATCTCGGTCAGCAGCAACGCGCCCAGGGCGGCTCCAAGCGCCGTGCCCGAGCCGCCGAAGAGGCTCACGCCGCCGATCACGGCGGCGGCGATCGCCGTCAGCTCGAAGCCGTTACCGGCGGTGGCATCCACGTTCCCGTACTGGCCGGCGTACAGGAGCCCCGCAAAGCCCGCCAGCGCGCCGCACGCGGCGAACACCTGGTAGGTGCGCATGGAGGTCCGGATCCCAAGGTACCCGGCCGCCTCGGGGTTTGATCCCATGGCGTAGAGGTCACGTCCCCACGCAGTCCGTCGGCCCACCACGGTGACGACGGCCGTTACGGCGACCGCCGCCCACACCAGCGGGCTCAGTCCGACCCAGGACTCGGAGACGATGTTCGCCAACCAGTTGGGAAGCTGGTCGGCGTAGAGCTGCGAGCCGTGGGTGGCGACCACCTGCAACCCGCTGTAGATCGAGAGCGTCGCGAGCGTCGCGATGATCGCCGGCATCTTGACGCGCTCGACCAGCAGCCCGTTGGCCAGGCCGAGCACAGCGCCGAGTCCGAGGGAGGCCACGATGCCGATCACCGGTCCGAGCACGCCGACGTGCAGGCTCCCGACCAGCTCGCCGGTCAGATAGGCGCTGAGACCGAGCGTGGCCGCGGTGCTGAGGTCGATCTGCCGCGTGACGATCACCAGGTACTCACCGACCGCAACGATCACCACCAGGCTGGCGTTGTCGAGGATCTCGCTCGGGTTGCCGGAGGCGCGGAAGGCCGGCAGCGCCACAGCCGCAATCACAGTGATCAGCACCAGGATCCCGGCCAGTCCGGTCTCGTTGTGACGCAGCAGCGAGCGCAGGCGGCCGGTGGTCGGGAGAGCCGGGCGCTCGCTCACGCCACACCCGCTTCCCGGGCGCCGGCGGCGGCCCGCATGATCGCGTCGCGATCCGCGTCACCCTCGAACTCGGCGACCAGTCTCCCCGCCCGCATGACCAGCAGGCGGGTGCTCATCGCGCAGACTTCCTCGAGCTCGGAGGAGATCAGGATCACCGCCACACCGGTACGAGCGAGATCGGCGACGATGCTCAGCACCTCAGCTTTCGTGCCGACATCGATCCCATGCGTGGGCTCGTCCAGGATCAGCACCCGGGGCGAGGCTGCCAGCCACTTGGCGAGGACGACCTTCTGCTGGTTGCCGCCCGACAGCGTGCTCACGAGTTGGTCGATCCGGCCGGCCTGAAGCTCGACGCGCCGGGCAAGCTCGGCGGCACGCCTGCGCATCTCCTGTGAACGGAACACGCCAAGGCGATTGACGAGTTTCGGCCAGATCGACATGGTCATGTTGAGCGGCACGCCCATGGAGGGAACGAGTCCGTTGACGAGACGATTCTCGGGCAGATAGGCGACCCCGCAGCTGACGGCGTGGCGTGGTGACTTTGGCGTGAACGCCAAACCGTCGAGCTTGATCGAGCCACGATCGATTGGGTCGATACCGAAGATGGCCTGAGCCACGTCCGTGCGCCCAGCGCCGACCAGACCGGCGAAGCCGACGATCTCGCCGGCGCGCACGGAGAAGCTGACATCGTCGAAGTAGCCCTCGCGACTGAGTCCGCTGACCTCCAGGACGACATCCCCCGGAGACGCGGGTCGCTCGGGGAACAGGCTCCCCATCTCGCGACCCACCATCAGCCGGATCAGCTCCCCGACGGACGCCTCAGCAGTCTTTCGCTCCGCCACCCACTGCCCGTCGCGCATCACGACGACCCGGTCTGTGATGGCCTGGATCTCATCCAGCTTGTGGCTGATGAACATCAGCGCCACGCCCCGGTCGCGGAGCCTGCGCACGATCCCGAAGAGCTGCTCGATCTCTCGGCTCGAGAGCACGGCCGTCGGTTCGTCGAGGATCAGGACCCGGGCACCCGCGCCAAGCGCCTTGGCGATCTCCACGAGCTGGCGGTCAGCCACCCCCAGGTGCGAGACGGGCGTGCGCACGTCCAGTTCGACCCCCAGCTCGCTGAGCGTGGCGCTCGCGCTTGCGTAGAGCGCTCGCCAGTCGACCAGACGGCGGCTCTTCGGCAGGCGACCCGTATACATGTTCTCCGCCACGTCGAGGGTTGGGAAGACCATCGGCTCCTGGTAGGTCGCGGTGATGCCAAGTGTCCGCGCGTCGCGTGTGCCGCGGAGGCTGCGCGCCTCGCCATCGATCCTGATCTCGCCAGCGCTGGGCGCGATCACTCCGGTCAGGATCTTCACGAGCGTCGACTTGCCGGCGCCGTTCTCGCCGAGCAGGCCCAGGACCTCTCCCGGGTGGAGCGCGAGGCTCACGCCCTTCAGCGCGTGAACACCACCGAACCACTTGCTGATGTCGCGCAGCTCGACCACCGGTGCAGTGGTCTGGCCAGCCTCACGGCGCCCGGCGATCTCACTGTGGCTGACAGCTTCCATCCCTCTCGGAAACGATTCTAGCAACGTTTCCGGTGACCGTGTGTTGACGTCTGTTAAGGCTTCCATCGGACGCATCGGCTCTGGTTCGGCGGGCTCAGATGAGCACCGCGAGCTCCGTTCCCGCCACGGCGGCGTCCTGCCCCTGTGACAGCAGCCGGCCGACCTCGGCTGTCACCGCGTCACCGACATCGGCCGTGGATGCCTCACCCCCAAGGTCGCGCGTGCGCGGCCCAGCCAGGCAGACCGACTCCAGCGCGGCGAGCACGGTCGCGGCCTCACTGCGCAGGCCGAGGTGCTCCAGCATCAGCGCCGCCGACCAGATCGCGCCACTCGGGTTCGCCCATCCCCGGCCCGCGATGTCCGGTGCCGAACCATGCACGGGCTCGAAAAGGCCGGGCCCCGGCTGGAAGCCGATGTTGGCGCTGGCAGCCATGCCCATGCCACCCTGCAGCGCCGCCGCCAGGTCCGTGAGGATGTCGCCGAACAGGTTCGAGGCGACGACCACGTCAACCGACGCGGGATTGCTGATCAGCCGTGCACACAACGCGTCGACCAGGACTCGCTCGACGCGTACCTCCGGGAACTCGAGCGCGACCTCGTCGACGACCTCATCCCAGAACGGGTAGGCATACCGCGACGCATTGGATTTGGTCGCATTGGTCAGCACGCCACGACGTTCGCGGGCGAGCCGGAATGCGTAGCGTATGGCGCGCTCGCAACCGAAACGCGTGAACACGGTCGTGTCGATGGCGACCTCAGCCGGGTGACCGCGATGCACGCGGCCACCGACGCCCGCGTACTCGCCCTCGGTGTTCTCCCGTACGAACACCATGTCAATGTCGGCTGGACCACGCCCGGCGAGGGGGCATGGCACTCCCTCGAGCAGTCTCGCCGGCCTGACGTTGAGCCCCAGGTCGAGCTCCTGGCGGATCTTCAGGATGAGCCCCCAGAGCGCCTCGGGGTCGGGAACCGTGGGGTCGCCGACCGCCCCCATCAGGACGGCGTCGTGCGCGCGCAGACTATCGATCGCGCCCGCCGGCATCATGGTCCCGTGTTCGTGCCAGTAGGCTGAGCCCCACGGCAGCTCCGTCCAGAGGATGTCGAGGTCGAACGCGTCCAGCACCTTGCGCGCCTCGACGGTGACCTCTGGGCCGACACCGTCTCCGGGCAACAGCGCGATTCGCAGCGGCCGCAGCATGGCCGTGGGCATCTCATCACTCATGCGAGCATCTCCGTTGGTGGGTCGAGGTCGGGAGCCAGCCGCCGCCACTTCTCGATCAGGTCCGAGTCGCTCAGCTCGGCCGCGCGGTCGCGCTCGACCACGCGGCCGCCCAGCGTCAGGCGTGTGACGGGACTGCCGCCGCGGAGCACGATCCGCGCGCGGAGGTGCGCCACAGCGGCGTCGTCGGCAGCACAGGTCGCGAGGTCGCGGCCAAGCAGCGTCGCGGCGACCGCATGCTGACAGCTCCACCAGGCTTCACCAGCGCTGCGCGGGTTGCCGATACCTGCCAGCGTCGCCGTTGCATCCGGCACATCCAGGAGGATCTCACCGGTCTGTGCCCCAACCTCGATCGACGCGAACTCGCTCGCGGCATCAACCGCGGCCTGATTGAAGCCGGATGTGGCGTGTCGCCGGAAGCTCACCTCCTCGAGAACCGTGCGCGGACGCGGTCCGTCCAAGCCCGCGACGTCACCGCCGGTTGCGGCGATGAAGCCACGCGGATGCTCGAGCGAGTCCTCGGCTGCCGATAGCTCGGCGAGTTCGGCGCAGCGCAGGCCGCTGGCGACCGCGTGGTCACGATGCAGGACCCGCGTATCTGTGTACTCGAGGATGCAGAGGATTGACCCCCCCGCGACGGACAGCGCGTGCGCGGCCGCGCGAACCGGATCGGCGCCGATACAGAACGCGGCTGTCACGGCCGCGGCGACGGTGCCAGCGGTCGCGGTCGCATGCCAGTAGCGGCGATGTTCGCTGCCGAGCGCCCCACCAAGCCGACCGCCTATCTCGTAGCCCATGTGCGCCGCCAGCCAGAGACGCTCGTCGTCGGCAGCGGCCAGATCGGCGGTCGCCCAGACGATCGCTCCCAGATGAGTCAGCGACGGCCAGTGGATGTCGTCCAGGTCGCCGAACGCAGCACGGCCGGCGGGCCCCAGAGCTGCGGGTGCCTCGTGCGCACCAGCAGCTGCGCATGCCAGATAGTCAAACCGAGCGCGACGCGCGGCCCGCACGCTGACCAGCGGGTCGTAGCTGGCCTCGGCAACATCCAGAAGCCGTCTGAGCAGGGTGTCGTCCTGGCCGTGACGCCCGACGGATGCGGTATGAGCCGCTAACGCCATGCGTACTTCCGCAGGATGCGATCGATCGGCTCGACGCCGAGGCCGGGTCCGCGTGGCACCTCGACCCAGCCGCCGGACTGCGCGAAGGGGGTCTCGACGAGTTCGTGCTGCATGGGGCTCTCGTCCGGCTTGAGCTCCTGGAACATGCAGCGAGCGGTGCTCGCCGAGAGCGCGATCGAGGCGGCGGTGTTCACGGCGCTTGACCAGGCGTGGGAGTTGAACCACAGGTTGGCCTGCTCGACCTGTGCGATCACCGCCAGGGTTCCGGTGATCCCCTCGGCGCGTCCGACGTCGCAGCCGATCACGTCGACGACCCCGGTCTCGATGACCTCGGCAAAGCCTCGCGCATCCCACTCGCGCTCGCCGGCTGCGATCATCGTCGTGACGTGAGCCCGCAGCTTGTGGAAGGCGCTCACGTCCTGCGGCTCGAACGGCTCCTCGATCCACTTGAGGCCGTGCTCCTCGAAGGCACGCACGCGCCGGATCGCCTGGTCCAGGTCCCACACCAGCGACTGACCGCGGTCCATCATGATCAGCGCGTCCGGCCCGACGGCTTCGCGCAAGAGCGAGACGAACTGAACGTCGCGGCCGATGTCGTAGCCCAGCCGCGCCTCACCGCGCTTGCCCATGCCGATCTTCACGCCCACGTAGCCGCCTTCGCGCACGTAGCGGCCATGACGCTCCGCCTCGTATTCGATACTCGCGTTGAAGGCGTGGGTCGAGGCGACGGCGGGGACGCGCTCACGTTGAGCCCCGCCCAACAGGGCGATGAGCGGCTGCCCGAGGATCTTGCCCTTTAGGTCCCAGAGCGCGATGTCGATCGCCGCCAGCGCAAACGCCGCCGCGCCGCCGCGGTAGCCATACCACCACGTGGCGTCCTTGAGCCGCCGCCAGGTGGCCACGTTGTCGAGCGGGTCGGAGCCGACGACGATCTCAGCCATGCCGTCCGCCATCGCCTGGGCAGCGCGCGTGGCCGCGGGGAACTGCGTGATCGCCTCACCCCAGCCCGTGAGTCCGTCATCGGTTTCAAGCCGGACGAACAGCAGGTAGCGCTGGCTGTTGTTGTCGTTCGGTTCCGGGTAGGCGACCGGAAACGTGCTGACAGCGCTGACACGGCTCATGCGGCCCTTCCTCTCACAAGCGCAGACGATACCAGAAACGTTTGCAGACGCGTGCGTCCATTCTGGGTCGGGCTCTACGCAACCCCTAACCGTCCGGGGTCGGCGTAGCCGCCGCGTCGGCGCGCGTGTGGGGCTGCGACCGGTAGATGCTGTCGTCCGCGCGCTTGACGATGAACCAGGAGACGGCCACCGCGACCATCGCCGGTCCGAGCAGGGTGATACTGCCGGTCATCTGGGCGACCATCAGCATGACCGCGACGGGCGCGCGGGAGATCCCACCGAAGACGGCCATCATCCCGACGATCACAAATGGCGCAGGGTCGTGGCCGACCGCGGGCGCGAAGGGCTCGAGCAGTCGCCAGACCGCCAGGCCGGTGAAGGCGCCGATGACCATCCCAGGCCCGAACACGCCACCTGAGCCCCCGGTTCCGATTGACAGCGACGTTGCCAGGATGCGCGCCAGCGGCAGCGCCAGGATGATCAGGAGCGGCGTGTGTGCGAGCTCCGCCCCCAGGCCCTTCTGCACCCAGCCGTAGCCGGTGCCGAGCACCTCTGGCAGGGCCAGCGCGATCAGGCCGACGAGCAGGCCACCGAGGGCGGGCCGCAGCTTGCGCGAGACCGGCAGCCGCCGCGAGAGCGAGACCACGCCATAAAAGGAGCGCGAGTACAGCAGGCCGAGGCCACCGGCCAGCAGCCCGATCAGCGCAAACCAGACGAGCTGCAGCGGCTGGTCGAAGCGATAGCCGTCCGGGATCGCAAACAGCGGCTGGTAACCCAGGAAAGCACCGAAGATCGCGTAGGCGATGATCGACGCCAGCACCCCCGGCAGCAGCGCCTCGAACTCGAAGTCGTCGCGGTAGACGATGTCGGCGGCCAGCACGGCGCCGCCGAGCGGGGCGCTGAAGATCGCGCCGATGCCCGAGCCGACGCCGACCGACACGGCGATGCGCCCGTCCTCCGGCGAGAGATCCAGCACGCGCGCGAGCAGCGAGCCGAAGCCGGCGCTGATCTGTGCGGTGGGGCCCTCGCGACCACCCGAGCCGCCGGAGCCGATCGTCAGCGCCGAGGCGACGATCTTGACTATGACCGCGCGCAGCCGGATGCCGCGCGGGTTGCGGTGCACCGCGTCGATCGCCGCGTCCGTGCCGTGCCCCTCGGCCTCGGGCGCAAAGGTGAACACCAGCCAGCCGGAGAGCAGCGCCCCGAGCACGACCACCAGCGGGATCGCCCAGGCGCGCGCGTAGTGCGCGGACCCGGCGGCGTTCCCCTCGCCGGCGGGAGTGGGAACGTGGTAGCCGGCAAGCACCCCCAGGAAGAACTGCGTCGAGAGCCTCAGCGCCTCGTAGAAGACGAGCGCACCGAGTCCGGCGATGACGCCGATCAGCGAGGCCAGGAACAGCCACTTGGGCAGGTATGCCATGGCGTTCACGCGTCGCCCCAGCACGCCCACGGCCCCCGAGTTCACCGCCGGCCCCCGGTCATTGCTCGGGGTCGGTTTCGAGGTTCCAGCCGAGCGTCCAGCTCTGCTCGGGAACCTCGCCCGCCGCCTGGGCGAACGCGCGCAACGCAGCGACCACCATCGCCTGGTCGGCCACGGGCATGCGTGCGAGGATCTGCTCGAGCTCGGCGCGCCTATGACGGCTCACCTCCGCGACCAGCTCGCGCCCGGCGGGCGTGAGCGAGATCCGCACGGCCCGGCGGTCGTCGGTCAGGCGGCGGCGGCTGACGAGACCGCGACGGATCAGCCGGTCGCACATCCGCGTGGCCGTCGAGCGGTCGACGCGCAGGGCCTGGGCGAGTTCGGCGAGGCGCAGCGGCCCGCGCGAGGCAACCTCCACGAGCGCGCGGTACTGGGCGAGGGTGACGTCGTCACTGACCTGCGCCAGCGACCGTGCGGCGACCGCCACCAGCGCCCGGCTGGCGCTGAGCACGCTATCCACGAGCTCGTCGTGCGGTGCGATCACAACCTGCGTCCGAGACATAGTTGCAGCGTACAACACTCGCAGTATGCAGCTGTAACGACACATATGGCGCCTGCGGTGGTGCCATATGTCAGGTGGTCAAGACGACCGTCTACCTGCCGGAAGATCTGAAGTACGCACTCAGCCGGGTGGCGGAGGCGCGCGGCCAGTCGGAGGCGGAGGTCATCCGTGTCGCGCTGCGGTCGCTGGTGGATGCGCAGCCGCGTCCGCGGCCACGAGGCGGTTTCATCAGCGGCCCAGGCAACCTGGCAGGACACGTCGATGAGCTGCTCGCCGGCGACGCGGATCACCCCGGGTTTGGCTCGTGGTGAAGCCACTCATCTGCGACACGAGCGGCCTGCTCGCGCATTTCGATCACTGCGAGCCGGCCCACAGGGCCACGACGCAAGCCGTTCGGCAGGAGCGCGGGCCGCTGATCGTCTCGCCGCTGGCGCTCGCTGAGCTAGACCACTTCTTGAACACGCGCTACCGACGCGACGAGCAGCTCGCGGTGCTCGGCGAGCTGGCGCATCCGGCCTGGACGATCGCCCCGTTCGATCGCACGGATCTCAAGGCCTCGCGCGCCGTGATCGAGCGCTACGCCGACCAGCGGATCGGGCTGAGGGACGCTTCGCTGGTGGTGCTGGCGGAACGCTACCGCACACGACGCATCCTCACCCTCGACCGTCGTCATTTCGAGGCGCTGCGCACGGCGCGCGGCCAGAGCTTTGAGCTCGTGCCGTGACGAGCGCCGGTCAGAGGCGCTCGTATACGCCGAGCCCCAGCCGGCCGTCAACCAGGGCTGACAGCGGCAGCTCACCGTCCAGCGGGCGCTCCACCCCGCTCAACACCTCGCGCCAGCGCCCGACGGGCACGCCCTGCACCAGCGGGTCGGCATCCGCTGCCGCCCGCGGCAGGGCCACGGCCACCAGCAGCTCACGCTCGCCGCGCATGAACACACACGCCGCCTCACCCGCGGGGAGGGGCTCGTAGGGGCCGGTGAAGACCTCCGGACGGTGCTCGCGCAGACCGAGCAAGGTCGCCGTCAGCCAGAGCTTGTGGTCGCCGAGCGACAGGGGCGGGGCGGCGGCGGAGTGGATGCCGGGCTGGCTGGCCGACCCGGCTCCCTGCCCCGCGCCGGCCGGCAGACGGGCGAGGTGCTCGCGCCGCAGCGCGAAATCCACCGGCCTGCGGTTATCTGGGTCGACCAGCGCGAGGAGCTCGTGCTCGTCGCCCTGGTAGATATCGGGAACGCCCGGGCAGGTGAGCTTCAGGGCGAGCTGACCAAGAGTGGCGCGAAGCGTAAGCGGCTCAAGCTCGGCGAG
Source organism: Solirubrobacterales bacterium (assembly GCA_027449125.1). Taxonomy (GTDB): domain Bacteria; phylum Actinomycetota; class Thermoleophilia; order Solirubrobacterales; family Solirubrobacteraceae; genus Palsa-465. The sequence continues at coordinate 66,171 of DAIDME010000112.1, forward strand.
CAGCGCCTCGAGCTCTGCGCGGAAGGCGCCGTCGGCCGACAGCTCGCGCGCGTGGCGCTTGACGGCCTGCTCGTAGTCGCGCTCCGGCGCAACCCAGGAGGTGTTGCGCTTAGCCTCGCGCAGCGCCTTCTCCAGGTACGCGTCCAGGCGCTCGGGCTCGATCGGCCAGACCCCAACCAGCGTCTGCAGGATGAAGTAGCGCTCGGGCGGATCGGGCGCGAGCCGCCCGTCGAGCTCCGTGCAGTGGCGATCGCCGAGCGCCAGCCAGCGCTGCGCGAACCCAAGCCAGCGCTGCGGCACCTGCGAGAGGACGGCGATCCGCGTGCGCGTATCGAGCGAGCGCTTGGTGTCATGCGTCATCGTTGCCAGCAGTGAAAGCGGGTGACGCGCCGCGCGCTCGGCGCAGGCGGCGTGAAAGTCCTCCACAGCGACCCCGAACCGGCCGGGGTCGCCACCCACCTCGTTGAGCGCCAAAAGCCGTCCGTAGCGGTAGTGGGCGGTGTCCTCGATCCCCTTGGCGACCACCGCCGGCGTGGTCTGCTGAAAGCGGGTGATGAACTCCCCCGCGCCAGGGGGCTCGTAGGTGCGGTAGACCGGTGAGGAGGCGAGAGCGAGCCCCAGGCAGGCGGGCCCCGCCACGGCGTCGGGCACACGCTCCGCGTGCGCCAGCCGCTCGAGCTCGGGCGCGAACGTGGTCAGCGCCTGCTCGAGCTTGGCCTCGAAGGCGTGGGCGCCGAACGGGCGCGGGTCGCCGCTGACGTGCACCCACAGTCCGGTCAGCGCCGCCTCGCCGGCGGGGTCGACGAACAGGCCGAGCGCCTCGTTCAGGAACTCGTACCCGACCGTGCCGGAGACCGGCCACTGCGCCGGCAGGCGCTCGTTGGTGGCGAGGATCTTCTCGACCCAGACGCACCCGACGCCGCGCTCGCGCAGCGCCTGAAGGTAGCCGGTCGGGTCCGCCAGGCCGTCGGGATGATCGATCCGCAGGCCGTCGACGACACCCTCTGCGACCAGCTCGAGCACCAGCCGGTGCGTGGCGTCGAACACCTCCGGGTCCTCGACCCGCACGCCGGCCAGCTCGTCGACGTCGAAGAAACGACGGTGCCGGCCGCTCACGGGATCGATGTCGAAGAAGCGCTCGCGCAGCGCCCGGTCGCTCCAGAAGCGGTTCTCGTCGCAGGCCGCCATGTGGTTCGGCACCACGTCCAGCACGATCCCCATGCCCGCCGCGTGCGCGCGTTCGGCCAGCGCGCGCAGCCCCGCCTCGCCGCCACGGTCCACGGAGATCCGCGTCGGATCGACGACGTCGTAGCCGTGCGTCGAGCCCGCGCGCGCCTGCAGCGAAGGGCTCAGGTACAGGTGCGAGACACCCAGCGCGCGCAGGTAGGGGATCAGCGCCGCGGCGTCGGCGAAGCCGAACTGCGGGGTCAGCTGGAGCCGGTAGGTGGCGCGCAGCCCCCGCGCACGCGCCGCCCGCGCCGCGCCGCCCATCATGCGCGGCTGAGCACAAGCAGTGAGTGCGCCGGCACGGCCGCAACCGAATGGGGCTCGTAACGCACGCTGCCGGCGGCGGCCGCGGGGTCGGCGGTGGAGAGCTCGAGCCTCCACCCCTCGCCCATGTAGCGGCGCGGCAGCGTGAAGTCGCGGTCCTCCCCCGAGGCGTTGAACAGCAGCACGAACGAGGAGTCGGTGATCCGCTGGCCCTGCGGCCCCAGGTTGGGGATCGTCTCGCCATTCAGGAACAGGCCGACCGCGCCGCTGCGCGAGGACCAGTCCTTGGTGGTCATGCGGTGCCCGTCGGGGCGAAACCACCAGGCGTCGGGCAGCGCTTCGCCGTCCACCGCGCCCTCCAGGAAGCGCTCGCGCCGGAAGACCGGGTGCGCGCGACGCAGCGCGATCAGGCGCTTGGCAAAGGCATGCAGCCCAGTGTCGCGGCGCTCCCAGTCATACCAGGAGACCTCGTTGTCCTGGCACCAGGCGTTGTTGTTGCCGCCCTGCGTGCGCCCGAACTCGTCGCCCCCGAGCAGCATCGGCGTGCCCTGCGACAAGAGCAGCGTCGCCAGGAAGTTGCGCTGCTGGCGCCCCCGCAACCCGAGCACCGCCGCGTCGTCGGTCTCGCCCTCGGCGCCACAGTTCCACGAGCGGTTGTCGTCGGTGCCGTCGCGGTTGCCCTCGCCGTTTGCCTCGTTGTGCTTGTCGTTGTAGGAGACCAGGTCGGCGAGCGTGAAGCCGTCGTGGGCGGTGACGAAGTTGATCGACGCGAAGGGGTCGCGGCCGTCGCGCTGGTACAGGTCCGACGAGCCGGAGAGCCGCGAGGCAAAGTCGCCGAGGCTCCCCTCCCCGCGCCAGAAGTCGCGCATCGTGTCGCGGTACATGCCGTTCCACTCCGACCACAGGACCGGGAAGTTGCCGACCTGGTAGCCCCCCGGCCCGACGTCCCAGGGCTCGGCGATCAGCTTCACCTGCGAGAGCACCGGATCCTGGTGGATGATGTCGAAGAACGACGAGAGCCGGTCCACGTCGAAGAACTCGCGCGCCAGCGCCGCCGCCAGGTCGAAGCGGAAGCCGTCCACGTGGCATTCGATCGCGAAGTACCGCAGCGAGTCCATGATCATCCGCAGCACGCTCGGGTGCAGCGGGTTCAGCGAGTTGCCGGTCCCGGTGAAGTCCATGTAGTGGCGCGGGTCGTCCGGCAGCAGGCGGTAGTAGGCGAGGTTGTCCACGCCCTTGAACGACAGCAGCGGCCCGAGGTGGTTGCCCTCGGCGGTGTGGTTGTAGACGACGTCCAGGATCACCTCGATGCCGGCGCGGTGAAGCGCCTTGACCATGCCCTTGAACTCCCGCACCTGCTCGCCAGAGCGGCCCGTGGCGGCGTACTCCGAGTGCGGCGCCAGGTAGCCGATCGTGCTGTAGCCCCAGTAGTTGGAGAGGCCACGCCCGGCCAGGAACGACTCGTCGCAGATGTGGTGGACGGGCAGCAGCTCGACGGCGGTGACCCCCAGGTCCTTGAGGTAGGCGAGCGCCGGCTCGGAGGCGAGACCCGCGTAGGTGCCGCGCAGATCCTCGCGCACCTGTGGGTGTCTCATCGTGAAGCCGCGCACGTGCGTCTCATAGATCACGGTGTCCGCGAACGGCGTCCGCAACGGCTCGTCGCCCTCCCAGTCGAAGGCGGGATCGACCACCACCGACTTGGGCACCGCGGCGCCGTCGTCCTCGTCGTCGCGCTCGAGGTCGTCGGTGTCCTCGCCGCCGTCGGGCACGTAGGGCAGCACGTTGGCGTCGCCGGCGAAGTCAACCGTGCCCTCCACCGCCTTGGCGTAGGGGTCGATCAGCAGCTTGGCCGGGTTGAAGCGGAGCCCCGCGGCGGGCTCGTAGGGGCCGTGCACGCGGTAGCCGTAACGCTGGCCAGGGCCGACCCCCGGCAGGTAGCAGTGCCAGTTCAGCGCCCGCCGCTGCGTGACCGGGATGCGCTGCTCAACGCCGTCGGCATCGAACAGACACAGCTCCACCGACTCGGCGTGCTCGGAGAAGAGGGCGAAGTTGGTGCCCTTCCCGTCCCAGGTGGCACCCAGCGGGAACGGCTGGCCCGGCCAGACCTCCATCAGCCGACCGGCCCCGCCTCTAGCAGCGCGCCACCGAGCGCGGGCAGCCGCAGACGCCCCTCCGCGAGCGTGACCGTGCGATGGGTTCCGAGGATCATGCGCACACCCCGGTGGCCGGCCCGCTGGCCGGCCACCGGGCCCGAGCCGACCTCCAGCTCGAGCTCGCCGGAGCCGAAGTTGCAGACCAGCTCGTGGTCGCCGCGCACGACCCGCAACCAGCGTGCCGCCTCGTCGAAGCCCACGTCCGAGACCTCGCCCCGCGGCAGCGCTCGCCTGACGGCGATGAGCTCCCGGTAGAGCGCCGCGAGCTCCGGGTCGCCCACACGGGTTAGCTTGGAGGCCATGAAGGTCGAGGGGTCCTGCGGGTCTGGGATCTCCTGGCCGAAGGAGGCGAAGGACGCGAACTCCGCGCGCCGTCCGCGCCGCGTGGCCTCCGCGATGCGCTTGTCGATGTGGTCGCAGAAGAACTGGAAGGGCGCGTCCTCGCCGTACTCCTCGCCCTGGAAGAGCATCGGCGTAAACGGCGAGAGCAGCAAGCAGAAGGCCGACAGCGCGCGGGCCGCCTCAGGCAGCCGGTCACCGAAGGCGCGGTTGCCGACCTGGTCGTGGTCCTGGCAGAAGACGACGAAGCGCTCGACCGGCGTCTCCCGCGCGGGCGCCCCGAAACGGCGTCTGCGGACCGGCGAGTACTGGCCGTCGTAGACGTGCGGGCGCTGAAATGCCTTTGCCAGCTGCCCGAGCAGGCCGAAGTCGGCGTAGTAGCCGTCGTGTTCTCCTGTTGTGAGGGTCCGCAGTGCATGGTGAAAGTCATCCGCCCAGGCTCCGTCGCAACCATACCCGCCCTGCCGCGCCGGGCGCGTGACGACGGGATCGTTGCGGCCGCTCTCGGCGATAACCAGCCGCCCAGGCGCGACTGCGTGCACACGGCGCGCGACCGTTGCGACGATGTGCTCGGGACTCCCGTCGACGATCGCGTGGATCGCGTCCAGGCGCAGCCCGTCGATGCCGAAGTCGCGCACCCAGCCCTCGGCGGATTGCACGACCCACTCGCGCACCGGATCGCAATCGGCGTCGTCGTAGTTGATCGCGCGACCCCAGAAGGTCTCGTACCTGGCGGTGAAGTAGGGGCCGAAGGCCTCGAGCGCCTCGTTGCCGGAGGCGCCGACGTGGTTGTAGACGACGTCCAGGATCACCGCCAGGCCGTGGCCGTGGGCGGCCGCCACGAGCTGCTGCAGGCCGGCCGGGCCGCCGTAGGAGGACTGCGCGGCGCTCAGGTAGACGCCGTCATAACCCCAGCCGCGCACCCCGGGGAACTCGGCGACAGGCATCAGCTCGACGGCGGTCACGCCCAGCTGCGCCAGGGCCCCGAGGTGTGGGATCGCTCCGGCAAAGGTCCCCTCGGCGCTGAAGGTGCCGACGTGCAGCTCGTAGATCAACTGCTCATCCATGGGCCTGGCCGTGAACACGGGCGAAGGCGTCGGTGCGTACACGCGTGAGGGCCCGCGCAGCCCGTAGGGCTGCCAGCGCGAAGCGGGGTCCGGCCGCCTGCGCCCGGCGATCGTGTAGCAGTAGTCGGTGCCGGGCGGCGCGGCCACGGTCAGCTCGTAGACCCCGTGCCCGGCGTGCGGCATGGCGAGCGGCGCCGCGCGCGGCGGGCCGATCGAACCGCGGCGCCGGTACGGGTTGAGGATCAGCTGAGGTGGGGCCTTGGGAGCCCAGACGCGGAACTCGGTCAGGCCGTCGGCCAGCGGGCGGGCGCCGAGCGGGCGCTCCCAGGGGTACTCGCTCATGCCGCGCTCACTACCCCTCCGGCACCAGCCACAACGCCGCCAGGGGCGGGACCGCGACGAGCGCCGAGTACGGCTGCCCGTGCCAGGGGACCGGCTCCGCCACGAGGCCGCCGGCGTTGCCCTGGTCGGCACCGGCGTAGAAGCGCGAGTCGGTGTTCAGCGCCTCGCGCCAGCGCCCCGCGCGCGGCAGCCCGACCCGGTAGGCCGGGCGCGGGACGGGTGCGAAGTTGCCGACGAACACGAGCAGATCGCGGCCGCCGGCGCCGTCGCGGCCCTGACGGGCGAAGGCGATCAGGTTCGCGTCCGCATCGTTGGGCTCCAGCCAGAAGAAGCCCTCGGGCTCGGAATCGAGCTCCCAGAGAGCCCGGTGCTCGCGGTAGACGTGGTTGAGGTCGCGCACCAGCGCCTGGATGCCGGCGTGCTCGGGCGCATCCAGGAGGTCCCAGGGCAGCTGTGCGGTCGCGTCCCACTCGTGCTTCTGGCCCAGCTCGCCACCCATGAACAGGAGCTTCTTGCCGGGGTGCGCCCACATGTAGGCGTAGAGCACACGCAGGTTGGCGAGCTTCTGCCAGTGGTCGCCCGACATCTTCTGGTAGAGCGAGCCCTTGCCGTGCACGACCTCGTCGTGGGAGAGCGGCAGGATGAAGTTCTCGGAGAACGCGTAGACGAGGCTGAAGGTCAGCTCGTTGTGGTGGTAGCGGCGGTACACGGGGTCGTGCTGGAGGTAGCGCAGCGTGTCGTGCATCCAGCCCATGTTCCACTTGAAGCCGAAGCCGAGCCCGCCGAGGTAGGTCGGGCGCGAGACCCCCGGCCAGGCGGTTGACTCCTCGGCGGCCGAGATCACGCCCGGCTCGTGGGCGTAGACCAGCTCGTTGAGCTGCTTCAGGAAGGCGACGGCTTCCAGGTCCTCACGGCCGCCGAACGGGTTGGGCACCCACTCTCCGGCACGGCGCGAATAGTCCAGGTACAGCATGGAGGCCACGGCGTCCACCCGCAGGCCGTCGGCGTGGAACTCGCGCAGCCAGTAGAGCGCGTTGGCCGTCAGGAAGTTGCGGACCTCGTGGCGACCGAAGTTGAACACCAGCGTGCCCCAGTCGGGGTGGGCGCCGCGGCGCGGGTCGGCGTGCTCGTAGAGGGCCGTGCCGTCGAAGCGCGCGAGCGCCCAGTCGTCGCGCGGGAAGTGCGCCGGCACCCAGTCGAGGATCACGCCGACGCCGTGCTCGTGCAGCGTCTGAATGAACGTCCGCAGGTCATCCGGCGAGCCATAGCGCGGCGTCGGCGCGTAATAACCGGTGACCTGGTAGCCCCACGAGCCTGCGAACGGGTGCGCCATCACCGGCATCAGCTCCACGTGCGTGAAGCCGAGCTCCTGCGCGTAGGCGCCGATCCGCTCGCCCAGCTCCGCGTAGCCGAGCGTGCCGCCGTCCGCCGCCTGACGCCAGGAGCCGAGATGGACCTCGTAGATGGACACGGGCCGCGAGAGCGGCGCGCCTGCGGCGCGCCGCTCTCGCCACTCCTGCTCGCTCTCGCTCCACGCGTGCCGGCTCGCGGTGATCACCGACGCGGTCTGCGGCGGTCGCTCAGACTCCTGCGCGTAGGGGTCCGCCTTCAGCCGCCGTTCGCCGGTCGGGGTCAGGATGTCGAACTTGTAGCGGCTGCCCTCCGCGAGCCCGGGGATGAACAGCTCCCAGACGCCGCTGGAGCCCAGCGAGCGCAGCGGGTGCGCCAGCGCGTTCCAGAGGTTGAAGTCACCGACGACGCTGACGCTGCGTGCGCCCGGCGCCCACACGGCGAACGACGTCCCGTCAACCCCCTGGTGGCGGCGCACGTGGGCGCCCAGCAGCTCGTATATGCGCTCGTGGCGGCCCTCACCGATCAGGTGCAGATCGAGCTCACCGAGCGTGGGCAGGAAGACGTACGGGTCCGCCTGCGTGTGCACGGGCCCCTCGGGGTAGGACGCCTCGACGCGGTAGCCCAGGGGCAGCCGCGCCCCCTTGAGGGTCGCCTGAAAGACGCCGGCCGGGTGCGCCCGTGCGAGCTCGACGCGCCGCTCGCCGCCAGGGCCGGGCTCGTCCAACAGGGCGCTGACCGCGGCGGCACCGGGCCGCAGCGCGCGGATCACCACGCCGCTGCGCTTGGCGTGGGCGCCGAGCAGCGCGTGCGGGTCGGAGTGCTCGCGGTGCGCGAGCGCCTCCAGCGCGGCGTCCCGGCGGGCGCTCACGCCGAGGCCTCCACCAGCGCCAGGATGCCCGCGACCGGGATCGCCACCCAGTCCGGGCGGTTGGCGAGCTCGTACTGCAGCTCGTAGAGCGCCTTCTCCAGCTCGAAGGTCGCGATCAGGCTGAGCGTGTGCTGCTGGCTGGCCGGCAGCAGCGTGTGATCCACGTTCTCCAGGTACGCCTCGAGGAAGGCCGAGCGGGCGCTCACCTCGAAGTCGGGCGGCGGCTCCAGGCCGAGCTCGAGCTTGACCGCCCAGGTGGCGTATGAGAACGAGCGCAGCATGCTGGCCACGTCGCGCAGCGGCGAGCGCTTCTGGCGGCGCCCGTTGAGCGGCCGCGCGGGCTCACCCTCGAAGTCGAGCAGCGTCCAGCCGTCCGCGGTGTGCAGGGTCTGGCCGAGGTGGTAGTCACCGTGGATGCGGATGCTCCTGCCGCCGATCGGGCCCTGGCTCGGGATCCTGATGCACGCCCGCACTCCCTGCTCCAGGCCGGCGAGCGGCGCCAGGCCGGGGTGTTCCGGCAGGTGACCGAACAGCCGCTCCAGCTGGTCGTCGAGCGTCGCCCGCAGGATGTTCAGGAACTCGCTGCTCGGGTCCCTGGGGGAGAAGGCGGGGTCGCCCGCGTCGCTGGAGAGCACCGTGTGCAGGCCCGCGGTCGCCTCGCCCAGGGCGGCCAGCTGCTCCAGCAGGCGCGCCGGCTCGTACGGGATCTGCGCGAGCGCCAGCCGCCACCCGTCGGTGCCGCCCGCCAGGTAGCGCTGCGTGACCCCGAGGGTCGCAGCCAGCGCCTCGCCCTCGTATTCGAACCAGCCGTGCAGCGGCGCGATGTGCGGGTAGCCGTGCGCGGTCAGGAAGCGCAGCATCTCGAGCTCGGGGTTGATCCCAGGCTCGAGCCGGCGAAAGACCTTCAGCGCCAGGTGCTCGCCGAACACGACCGAGCTGTTGGACTGCTCGGCGCCCATCGGCCGCACCGGCTCATCGCCGCGCACCGACGCGACCGCGCCCTCGCCTCGCGCCCGCCGGAAGGAGAAGCGGCCGTGGTCGCCTTCGAGCTCGCCGCCCGCCTCGATCGCGGCCAGCAGCGCGTGAGCACAGGCCGGCTCGGAGAGCACGTCGAAGTCTCCCGTGCCGCCGTCCGAGCCCAGCAGCAGCTGGTAGAGCTCGTGGGCGCCGCCGGCCAGCTGAGCCTGCGCCAGCGCGAGCGCGACACCGTCTGCGAGCGGCGCCCGCTCGACCAGCTCGACGCCGCTCAGCGTCTGGTCCTTTGCGGCGAACCAGCGCTGCTCGCGCAGCCAGCCGCGCAGCCGATCCGGGTCGGGCCAGGGCGCCGGCGGCAGCGGCTCTGGAAACGATCGGTCAGTCACCGGCGGGTTCCTTTCGCTCGTCGACGAGGGCGAACCAGTAGTAGCCCCGCGGCTGGAAGGTCAGCAGGTACGGTAGCTGGCCGATGGCCGGGAAGCGAGAGTCGCCGAACAGCTCGACCGGGTGGCGGCCCTCGTGGGCGGAGAGGTCGATCTCCACCGCCTGCGCCGAACGCGAGAGGTTGTGCACGCACAGCACCACCTCCTGCTCGAGCCGGCGGATCAGCGCGAAGATCCTCGGGTTCGATGTGTGGATCGGCTCGTAGCTGCCCGAGCCGAACACCGGGTGATGCTTGCGCAGATCGATGAAACGGTGCACCCAGCGCAGCAGCGAGGTGGGCGTGCGCAGCGCCGCCTCGACGTTGACGGCCTGGTAGCCGTAGACGGGGTCCATCAGCGGCGGGCAGTACAGCTGGGCGAAGTCCGCGCGCGAGAAGCCGCCGTTGCGGTCGACGCTCCACTGCATCGGCGTCCGCACCCCGTCGCGGTCGCCCAGGAAGACGTTGTCGCCCATCGCGATCTCATCGCCGTAGTAGAGCACCGGCGAGCCGGGCAGCGCGAAGAGGATCGCGGTGAGCAGCTCGATCTCGTCGCGGCCCCCGTCCAGGAGCGGCGCCAGGCGGCGGCGGATGCCGAGGTTGAGCTTCATGCGCGGGTCCCTGGCGTACTCGGCATACATGTAGTCGCGCTCCTCGTCGGTGACCATCTCCAGCGTCAGCTCATCGTGGTTGCGCAGGAACAGCCCCCACTGGCAGCCCTCGGGGATCGCCGGGGTGTTCTCGAGGATCTCGTAGATCGGCGTGGCCTGCTCGCGGCGCAGCGCCATGAACATGCGCGGCATCACCGGAAAGTGGAAGGCCATGTGGCACTCGTCGCCTGCGCCGAAGTACTGGACCACGTCCTGCGGCCACTGGTTGGCCTCGGCCAGCAGCACCCGGTCGGGGTAGTTCGCATCGATCTCACGCCGCACGCGCTTGAGATAGGCGTGGGTCTCCGGCAGGTTCTCGCAGATCGTGCCGTCGCGCTCGAACAGGTAGGGGACGGCGTCCAGGCGGAAGCCGTCCAGCCCGATGTCCAGCCAGAAGCGCAGCACGTCGAGCATCGCCTCCTGGACCTCGGGGTTGTCGTAGTTGAGGTCCGGCTGGTGAGAGAAGAAGCGGTGCCAGTAGTACTGCCCGGCGACCGGGTCGTAGGTCCAGTTGGAGGTCTCGGTGTCGATGAAGATGATGCGCGCGTCCTGGTAGCGCTCCGGCGTGTCAGACCAGACGTACCAGTCGCGCTTGGGGTTCTCCGGCCCCCGGCCGCCCGCGCGCGACTCCTGAAACCACGGGTGCTCGGAGGAGGTGTGGTTCATCACCAGGTCGGCGATCACGCGGATCTGCCGGGCGTGAGCGGCGTCGACCAGCGCGCGCACGTCCTCGACCGTGCCGTAGTCCGGGTGCACGGCGTAGAAGTCGGCGATGTCATAGCCGCCGTCGCGCAGCGGCGAGGCGTAGAAGGGCAACAGCCAGATGCAGTCGATCCCGAGCCACTCCAGGTAGTCGAGCTTCTCCTTGAGGCCGCGGAAGTCACCGGAGCCGTCGCCGTCTGAGTCGTAGAAGCCGCGGATGTGGACCTCATAGAAGATCGCCTGCTTGAACCACAGCGGGTTTGACTCGAACCACTGGCTGGTCTGAGCCCGGCCGGGGGTCGGCCCGGCGGGCGCGCGCGCCATCAGTCCACCTCCACGCAGACCAGATGCGCCTCTCCGGGGCCGAGGCGGACGTAGTTGCCCCCCACCCGCCAGCTGTAGCGGGCGTCGCTGAGCAGGTCGTGCGCTGTGAAGGCGGGCGCCAGGCCGAGCTCGCCGCCCACGACCACGAGCCCCTCCTGCGAGCGGTGCGGGTCGAGGTTCACGACCGTGATCACGGCGTCTGCGCCGGCGCGCTTGGCGTAGGCGATCAGCGACTCGCTGGCGGTCTCGAGGAAGGTCAGGTCACTCAGCTGCTGTAGCGCCGGGTGCGCGCGCCGCGCGTGGTTCACGCGTCCGATCAGCGCCAGCAGCGGCCCGTCGAGCGAGCGGCTTTTGAGCTCGTACTTCTCCGAGCTCAGATACTCCTCCGAGCCCTCGTGCTGCGGCGTGTTCTCGAAGCTCTCGAAGCCCGAGTAGATCCCATAGCTGGGGCTGAGCGTCGCCGCCAGCACGAGCCGCGCCGCGAAGGCGGGCGGACCTCCCTGCTGGAGGTAGGCGTGCAGGATGTCAGGCGTGTTCGCGAAGAAGTTCGGGCGCAGGTAATCGCGCTCCTCGCCGTGCGCCAGCTCGGAGACGTACTCGGTCAGCTCGTGGCGCGAGTTCTTCCAGGTGAAGTACGTGTAGGACTGGGTGAAGCCGACCTTCGCCAGGTGGCGCATCATCGCGCGGCGGGTGAAGGCCTCCGCCAGGAAGATGACATCCTGGTCGCGGGCGTGCACCTGCGCGATCAGCCACTCCCAGAACGGCACCGGCTTGGTGTGCGGGTTGTCGACCCTGAAGACCCTGACGCCGCAATCGACCCAGTGCAGCACCACCTCGAGCAGCGCGTCCCACAGGCCGCGCCAGTCATCGCTGTCCCAGTTGAAGTTGTAGATGTCCTGGTAGCGCTTGGGCGGGTTCTCGGCGTATTTCAGCGTGCCGTCCGGGCGGCGCTGAAACCACTCCGGATGGTCCACCAGCCAGGGGTGGTCGGGCGAGCAGTTGAGCGCCAGGTCGAGCGCGACGTCGATCCCCAGCGCGGCCGCTCGAGCGGTCAGCGCGCGCAGGTCCCGCTCGCTGCCGAGCTCCGCGTGGATCGCGTCGTGGCCGCCGCTCTCGTCCCCGATCGCGTACGGCGAGCCCGGGTCGCCGGGGCCCGCCACGAGCGCGTTGTCAGCGCCCTTGCGGTTGGTGTGGCCGATCGGGTGGATCGGCGGCATGTAGAGCACGTCAAAGCCGAGCTCGGCGAGCCGTGGCAGCTGCGCCTGCACGCCCGCGAACCCGCCCCAGGAGCGGGGAAAGAGCTCATACCAGGAGCCGAAGCAGCCCCGCTGCCGGTCTACCCGGACCGGCAGCGGGCCCAGCGTGGTCAGCTCGTCGCGCTGCTGGTGGCGGCCCGCGACCGCGTGGAGCTCCGCGTCCAGCGCCGCCCGCGGGTCGGAGTCGATCCGCTCCAGCGCGGTCTCGAGGATCGCCCGCGCCGCGGCGTCACCCTGTGCCCGCTTGCGGATCCGCTCGAGCAGCAGCCGGCCCTCGGAGAGCTCGCCGGCCAGCTCGCGCTGGCCGGCGTCGAGCTTGCGGGCAAGCTCGTCGCGCCAGGTGCCGAAGCGGTCGACCCAGGCGAGCAGCTCGTACTCCCAGTAGCCGACCGTGTCGAGCTCGACCGTGACGCCCCAGCGCACACCGGCGTGGGCCGCATCGAGCGGCTCGAGCGCACGCTCACGCCAGGCTTCGGGCTCGGCGCTGGCGGCGGGCCTCGGCCGGATGCGGACGGCGACGCCGAGCAGGTCGTGGCCGTCACGGAAGGCGTCGACGGTGAGCTCGAGCCGCTCGCCCGCGCAGCGCTTGACCGCGTAGCGGCCGCCGTCGATCGCGGGCCTCGGATACTGCAGGACGATCCGGCTGGGTGCGCGCTTGGCCATGCCCTGTAAGTAAACCCGGTTGGCAAAACTGTAAAACCCCTGACACACGTGAAACTGCTTGAGCGCTCGAGCGGCGTGCTGCTCCACATCACCTCGTTGCCCGGCGGAACGCTCGGGCACGACGCCTACCGCTTCGTCGACTGGCTGGCGGCGGCGGGCCAGCGCTGGTGGCAGGTGCTGCCGATCTCACCCCCGGACCGCTTCCACTCGCCCTACAAGGCGGCGTCCGCCTTCGCCGGCTGGCGCGGGCTGCTGGCGCAGCCGCGCGCGCGGGTGCGGGCCGGCGAGCTGAGCGAGCTGCGCGAGCGTGAGGCCTTCTGGATCGAGCACTGGGCAACGCTCGGCCCCGGCAGGCGCAGCGAGCTCTACGCCGACCAGGTGCGCTTCCAGCGCGAGTGGGAGGCGCTGCGCGGCTACGCGGCCGACCGCGGTGTGCGGGTGCTGGGTGACGTCGCGATCTACGTGGCGCCCGGCAGCGTGGACCATCGCGCCCACCCCGAGCTCTTCAACGACACGCTACTGGCGGGCGCGCCGCCCGACTCCTACAGCGCACTGGGCCAGCTGTGGGGTAACCCGGTCTACCACTGGGCGGCGCTGCGAGCCAGCGGCTACGCCTGGTGGGTGGCGCGGCTGCGGCGCAACCTGGCGCTCTTTGACGCCGTCAGGCTCGACCACTTCCGCGGCTTCGTCTCCTACTGGGGCGTACCCGTGGGGGCGCCCGACGCCCGCTCCGGGCGCTGGCACCGCGGGCCCGGCCAGGGGCTCTTCGACGCGTTCACGGGCGAGCTGGGGGCGGGGCTGCCGCTGGTGGTGGAGGACCTGGGCGCGATCACGCCCGCCGTCGAGGCGCTGCGCGACCGCTTCGCGCTGCCGGGGATGCTGGTCCTGCAGTTCGGCTTCGGCGGCGCACGCTCCGAGGCCACGAGCCCGCACGCCCCGGCCAACCACGCGGTCAACCGCTTCGTCTACATCGGCACGCACGACCACGACACGGCGGCCGGCTGGTATGCGCACGCCCCGCAGGCCACGCGTGAGCGGGTCGAGCTGGCCTGCGCGACCGCCGGCGTCGACGAGCCCGAGCCGTGGTGGCGGCTCGTGCGGCTGTGCCTGTGCTCACGCGCGGCGGTCTCGGTCGTGCAGGCACAGGACATCCTGGGCCTCGGTTCCCAGGCCCGCATGAACAACCCCGGCAGGCAGGGCGGGAACTGGCGCTGGCGGCTCGAGCCCGGGGCGCTGACGCCGGCGCTGGCGGCACGCATGCGGGAGGCGACGCTGGCGGCGGGCAGGGGCTGAGCGCGCTGCGGCGAGGCGCCCGAGCCAGCGGGCCGGGCGCCTCGGGATCAGCGGTGACGACGGCTGCGCGCCAGCAGCGACAGGTCCTGCTTGGCATGGCGGTAGGCGTAGGTCAGGTCGGCGCGCAGGCGGCTGCGGCGGGTCGTCCGGTAAGTGACCAGCTCGCCCGGGCGCACGCGCGGCTCGAGGCCGGTCCGGCCGCGCAGCAGCTCGAGCGCGAGCTCGGCGATCCGGACCTGGCCGAGCGCGGTCGGGTGGACGTGGTCGGCCATCATCACGCCGCGGCCGCCGAAGCGGCTCAGGTCCAGGACGTGCGCGCCGTGGCGGGCGGCGGAGCTCGCGATCGCGTGGTTGGCGGCGCGCACGCGGGAGGGCTCGCGGGGCCTGCCCAGGTCCAGTGGCAGCGTCAGCGTCAGCAGGTGCTCGCAACGCCGGCCGAGGAAGGCCAGGGCGGCGGCGTGGTCGCGCTCGAGCGCCTCGGGGTCGAAGCCCGGGCGGCGCACGTCGTTGGTACCGACGTAGAGGCAGCCGAGCAGGTAGCGGCCGGACTGATCGGCGACGCGCTCAAACAGCGGGATCTGGGCGTCGATGACGTCGCGTGCGAGCGCCCCGTCGGCGGCGTACGGGCTGTAGGGAACGCCCAGCGCGCGGGCCGTCCACAGCGCCCAGGACTGCAGCGCCACACCCCACTGCAGCTCGCCGCCGCCGTTGGTGATCGAGTCGCCGAAGGCGAGCACGCCGAGCCGGCAGACGCCGTCGTCGTGTGCCGCGCGAGCCGTCACGGGTGGCAGCGTAGCGACGGCGGCGGTAGGCGGGCGGGCGTCGCTGCCTCGCCACCCTGTGCACTGATCCGAGAGAATGGCCCCGGATGGCGAACAACACCGCGAATCCCCTGTCCTCTGATGAGCTGATCGCGTTCGTGGCGGCGGTGGAGAGCGCGAGCGTTCATGGTGCCGCAGACGCGCTCGGGCTGACGCAGTCGGCGGTGACCAAGCGCCTGCAGGGACTGGAGCGGCGCGGCGGCGTGGTGCTGCTCGAGCGCGGGCGCTTCGGTGTGCGCCCAACCGCCGCCGGACGCCTGCTCTACCCGGACGCCAAGGAGGCACTGGCGGCGCTGCGGCGCGCCGAGGAGGTCCTGGGCTCCCACCGCGAGCTGGCCCGTCACGCGCTCAGCGTGGCGGCGAGCTACACGATCGGCGAGCTGCTGCTACCCGGCTGGCTTGCGGCCTTCCGGCGGCGCGAGCCCGACACGCGCGCGCAGGTGGAGATCGTCAATTCGGCGGGGGTGCTCGAGCGCCTGCGCGAGCGCGAGGTGGAGCTCGGGTTCGTCGAGGGCGCCGAGGATCTGAGCGGGTTCGATTCGCTCACGGTGCGCCTGGACCAGCTGGGGGTCGTGGTCGCGGCCGGTCACCGCTGGTGCAGGCTGCAGCGCGTGCGCCCGCTCGAGCTGGGCCAGGAGCCGTACGTCGCGCGTGAAGAGGGCTCCGGTACCAGGGAGGTGATCGACGCGGAGCTCGCGGCGCACGGAATCCGGCTGACGCCGGCGATCGAGACCGCGAGCGTGCAGAGCGTCAAGCGCACGCTGGCGGCCGGCGGTGGCTTCTCGCTGCTCTCGCCGCTGGCCGTGGAGCTGGAGCTGACCGCGGGGACGCTGGCGCTGCTGCCGCTCGACGGTGTCGAGATCAGGCGGGCGCTGCGCGCGGTGAGATCGTCCGGGCGGCGGCACAGCGTCACGGCTGAGTCGTTCTGGCGCTGGCTGGAGCTCAACGTCGCCCCCGATGCGGCGCGGTCCTAGGCGGTAAGCTTTGCGCTATCGCCTCGAGCAAGGAGTGGCGCGATGAACGATCCAGAGAGTCTTCACGGTTCAACCACAGTGAGCGAAGCGAGTTCCAGCGGCGGCCAGGGGACGGCCACGGTCGTCGCGCCGGCCGGCGAGCACCACGCGGATGCGTCGGCCGCCGATGAGGGTTTCATGATGGTGCCGGAGGAGACGTCGTGGCCGACGGGTCCCCTGGTGCTGGTCCTGGTGCTGTCGATGCTGTGCGTGCTCGCGCTGATGCAGCACGTTACGTCCCTGGCGGTGGGGTTGATCTTCGCCGTGCCGGTGCTCGTGTTCTGGCTCTGGCTGGTGATCCGCTCGACGATGCGGGTCATCGGGCCCGAGGACGAGATCTACCCGGATCGCTGAGCGCCCGGCGCTGCCGCGGCGGATCGCTCAGAAGGACTCCCGGCCGGCCTTCTGGGGCTCCGCGCCGCGGTCGCCCGAGGACCCGTGCAGATGGTCCAGCTCGGGCAGGTCGGGAGCCTCAGGTAGGCGGCCGGTGTAGATCGAGTAGCCGTCGATGTGACGGGTAGCGATCGTCGCTGAGGCGGTCGCGATGATCATCGGCACGGCGATCGCAAAGCCGCTGTGGGTGAGCTCCAGCACCAGCACGATCGCCGACAGCGGCGCCTGCATGGCGGCGCCGATCATCGCGGCGGCGCCGATCAGGGCACCGGAGCTGGAGGACACGCCCGGCCACAGGTGGGCCCAGGCGAGTCCCATGCCGGCACCGAGCACCGCCCCGGTGCTCATCACCGGCGTGAACAGGCCGCCGCTGGCGCCGCTCGAGAGACACAGGGAAGTGACGATCGGCTTGAGCGCCGCGAGCGCCAGCAGCACCGCGATCGTGCCGCCGCCGAGGAAGGCTGCGTGGGCCATGTCCTTGCCGTTGCCGAACAGCTGCGGATAGGCGATCCCGATCACGCCGAGCGCGGTGAACGCGAGCAGCGGCGCAACGATCGCGAAGCGGCCGCGGGCGCGATGGTGTGAGACCCACGCGACCATGCGGATGTAGATCACCGAGCCGACACCGAGCACGGGACCCACAAGCACCGCCCAGACGATCAGCGACACCGAGTCGTGGTGGACGGGCACGTTCAGATAGGTGGCGTGCTCGGGCAGGTAGATCCAGGCCGTGACCGTCGCGATGCCGGCGCAGACGAGCGCGGGCATGACCACCGGCAGGGCGATCGAGCCGACCATGATCTCGGCGGTGAAGATCGCGCCGCCCAGCGGCACGTTGTAGACCGCCGCCAGACCGGCGCCGCCGCCGCAGGCGACGATCAGGGTCCGCTGCGCCGGCGTGAGCTTGGCGAAGTCAGAAAGCCACGACCCGGCGGCGCCGCCCAGCAGCTTGGGCGCCGCCTCGCGACCGATCGACGCGCCCATCCCAATCACGAACTCAGAGATGACCGACGAGCTGAAGCAGCGCCTGAAGGACAGCCGCCCCTCGCCGTGCCAGACGGCCTCGTCGATCTCCGCCGGCTGCCCCTTGGTGAAGCGGCGCAGGATGAACCAGGCGGGGCCGCCGATGGCCCCCGCAAGCGCCAGCGCCACGACACGCCTGAGACCCGAGTCGCGCGTGACCGCGGCCTGGAACGAGCCGGTGTGGAAGGCGTAGGTGACGTGCTCGGTCGTGAACAGGATCACCATCATCGCGTCCCCCATCAACCCGGCGGCGACGCCGGTGAGGATGAGGATCACCCAGAAACGGAGGCTCAGCGGTGCGTGGGTGTCGCCGGTCGCGTTGGGCTGCTCGGTCGTGCGCCGTCCCGACGGGATGCGGTGCGGGATCAGGGGCGCGGGTGAGCGCTCGCGCCTGTGCCTGCGGCGAGGTCTCGGCATCGGTGCGGTTCAGCGTTCGTGCGAGCCGGCGGTGCGCGTGGCGCGCTTGCGAGGACCCGGGCGGGCGGGCGGGCCCGGCAGGGCGCCGGCCATCAGTCTCAGCGTCAGCGCACGGTCCACGAGGCCGGGGCGCTTCAGGTCCAGGTCGCGCACAGCCGCACCTGTGCTGCACGGCCAGGTTGGTTTGAAGGGAGGATCGGGTTCCAACGTCATGCTCAGACCATCATTGCGCAGACGCGCGTGCGGCGGCGCCCCGGCCACGCGTGGCTTCGTGCGTGTCGGGGAGCGGACCCCAAGCATCGACCGGCGACCAGTCGACCGCCCGGGCCATGCCCTCCAGGCCGTCGATCTCGGTACCGGTCCCGGCGGCGGCACGCGCCTGCTCGGTGCGGTCGTCCTGCGGCAGCAGGTAGGCCTCGCGCGTCGGCTTGACCTGGCGGAACATCCACAGCGGCCGGCGCAACTCGCCGCGTGCCGGGCGTGTCAGGCTCATCCACTTGCGGTACACCTCGCGCGAGCGCGAGAGGTCGATCCAGACGTCGCCGTACTGGTCGCCCGGCCGGGCCGGCGCCGCGCGCACCTTCTGGTGCCAGCAGTGCATGCCACTGACCGGGTCGGGGTGAACCGGGAATGTGATGTTCTGGTGCACACCCGCGTCCGACCACCAGACGCGGCTCGAGCTGGGGTCGTCCGACTCGAACGGGCGCACACCGTGCAGGCGCCTGAAGCGCATCGTGTCACCGTCCTCCTTCAGGTCGACCAGGGCGGTCGACCAGCGCTCGCCGCCGGTGTCCTCCTTCAGACGCCAGCGGCCCATGTGGTGGGACGCAGCGATCACCCCGGGGCGGATGCCCTCGGTGACGAGCGCCTTGATGACGAAGTAGCCGATCTCCGTCTCGACGCGCACCAGCCCGCCGGTCCGAACCCCAATCCGTTCCGCGTCCTGAGGACAGACCAGCAGCGGGTGCGTGTGGGAGAGCTCGTTGAGGTGCTTGGCGTTGCCCGAGCGGCTGTGGATCAGAGTCGGCAGGCGGTAGGTCGGCACCAGCAGGTACTCACCCTGCGCGTGGTCGATCAGCGAGTGGTGCACGTGCGTGCGTGCGTATGCCGGTGTGGCGAACTCGGGCCAGCCCCACTCCTCGAGCGTCTCGGAGTAGAGCTCGAGCTTGCCCGAGCGGGTGTTGAAGCCTCGCCGCACCTCGCCATCGAGCTCGACGCCGAGCGTGTCCGGGTCACCGGTCAGCGTGAGGTGGCCGTCGCTGGGCCGCTTACGCCGCGCGGTCCGCTCGAGCCCCTCCGCTTGGATGGCGGTCGGCGAGCCGGGATCGACCTGCGCCTCCTGCCCGTGATAGTCGTCTCGGGAGATCTCGACGGCTCCGTAGCGGCGCATGTAGGAGAGCGGGTCGAGCCCTTCGGCGGCGGCCTTCTCCGGCAGGCCCGGCACCGAGTTCTCGAACATCCAGCGGTAGTACTCGTCGATCTTGATCTTCTCGCCCGGGCGGTAAGGAGATTCGTAGTACTGACGGATCCCGAGCGAGCCGTCGGGGTCGGCGCGCCAGGAGACCTCGATCCAGAACTCGCCCTCCTCCCAGACCTCGCCGGGGTTGGCCTCGTAGGTGAACTCGACGGGACGGCCCATGCGCTCCAGGGCGACCCTGCGCACCGGCTGGCGGAAGCCCAGCCAGCGGCCCGCGTGTGTCTCGTATGAGTGCGTGTCGTGGCGCTCGGGGGAGTGCCCCATCGGCAGCACGTAATCGGCCCACCAGGAGGACTCAGACCAGGTCGGCGTGAGCGCGCCATGGAGCCCCACCTTCTGCTCGTCGCGCAGCGCGCGCATCCAGCTGCCGCCATCGGGGAAGGTCCAGATCGGGTTGAGCACGCGGGTGAAGAGCACCGGCTGGGTTGCGCGCTCGTCGAGCAGGAAGTGCGGGTAGAGGATGCTCATCTCGTTGCAGGCGAGCGGGTACTCGCGCGGCCAGTTGATCTCATTCCACTGCTGGTTCGGCTCAGGCTTCTTCCACGGTGCGGGGATGAACTTGTCCCAGGCGTTGGGCGACATGCCGCCCTCGGTGCCGATCGCGCCGGTGAGAGCGTTGAGCAGCACCAGGCAGCGGGTGATCTGCCAGCCGTTGAGGTTGCCGGCGGCGGCGGCACGCCAGATGTGGGCGCTGAAGCGGGTGCCCGCCTGGGCGATCTCCCTGGCGATCTGGACGGTCGTCTGAGCCGGCACTCCGGACTCCGCCTCGGCGAACTCAGGGGTGTAGCGCGCGTATTCGGAGCGCAGCTCGGCGATGAAGCGCTCGAACGTCGGCTCCGCGCCGGGCGCACGGTGCGCGAGGTAGGTGCGCCAGTTGACCCAGCGCTCGATGAATGGGCGGTTGTACCAGCCCTCGTCGAGCAGGATCTTGGCGATGGCGAGCAGCACCGCGCCCTCGGTCCCCGGCCACGCGGGCAGCCAGTAGTCGGCGGTGGTGGCGGTGTTTGAGAGCCGCGGGTCGATCACCGCCAGCTTGGCACCGTGGTGACGCGCCTCGGTGATGCGCTGCGCGTGCGGGTTGAAGTAGTGGCCCGACTCGAGGTGCGCCGAGATCAGCAGGATGAACTTGGCGTTGGCGAAGTCGTTTGAGGGCCGGTCCATCCCCAGCCAGAACCCGTAGCCGCAGCGCCCGCCGGAGGAGCAGACGTTGGTGTGGGAGTTGTGACCGTCCGATCCCCAGGTCTCGAGGAAGCGGTCGGCGAAGCCATCCTCGCCGGGGCGGCCAACGAAGTAGAGGACGTCGTTGGGGCGGTTTGCCGCAAACGCCTCGTGCATCCGCTCGGCGAACGTGTCAAGCACGTTGTCCCAGCTGACGCGTTCCCATTCGCCGCCGCCGCGCGGGGTTCCGGGCTTGCGCCGCATCGGGTAGAGGATCCGGTCGGGATCGGTGACCTGGTTGATCGTCGCCGGGCCCTTGGCGCAGTTGCGCCCGCGCGAGCCGGGGTGGTAGGGGTTGCCCTCGAGCTTGCGGATCTCGAGCGTCTCCTTGTCCACGAACGCGGTCAGGCCACAGCCGGACTCGCAGTTGAAGCAGACCGTGGGCACGAGCATGTACTCGCGCGGCACGCGCTTGGGCCACTGGGCCGGGTCGTACTCGGTCCAGTCGTCCCAGCGCTCGATCGGCGGATAGCTCTGAAGCGTCTTGTCTCTGGGGCCGTAGCCAGTGGGGCGTCT
>DAIDME010000113.1 GCA_027449125.1 Solirubrobacterales bacterium
TGTTGAGCGCCGCTGAGATTGAGCACGCGCGGGGCTGCCGGCGCTGTTGATGGTGGGGATGGGACGCTTCGTGTGTTCGTGAACGCGCGAGAGCCCTCCCGTCTGCTTATCGGTCGTCGGGAGGGCTCTCTTGGATGCCGGAGGTGGCACCCGATGAGGATCGTAGGCGCCGAGGTGGCGGTGGTCGAGGCTGAGCTGGCCGGCGGGCTTTTGGGCTGTTCGTTGTGTGGCGGGGTGCTGGGGCCGTGGGGGCACGCACGGGAGCGGGTGTTGCGCTGTCGGGACGGGGATCGGCGGCTGCGGCCGCGTCGGGCGCGCTGCCGTGGCTGTCGGCGGACGCATGTGTTGTTGCCGCAGATCGTGTTGGTGCGCCGCCAGGACGAGGTCGCGGTGATCGGCGCTGCGATCGAGGCGAAGGTGCTCGGCGGGCAGGGGTTCCGGCGGATCGCCGGACAGGTGCGGGTGTCGCCGGTCACGGTTCGTGGCTGGCTGCGCCGGTTCGCTGAGCGGGCTGGGTTGATCCGTGCGCACTTCACCCGGTGTGCCGTCTTGCTGGACCCGGAGCTCGGGGCGGTGCTACCGGCCGGGAGCGGTGTCGCGGACGCGCTTGAGGCGATCGCTGTCGCTGTTCGGGCGTGGGTTTTGCGGTTCGGTCCGGCTGAGCGGTGGCAGCTGGTGTCCTGGCTGTCGGGCGGGCTGTTGTTGCAACACGAGCTGACCCTTGGAGGGCTTGTTGTGAGCTGACAGGGTGAAGCGCTCGTGACCCCGGGCGCTTGGAGATGACACGGTGGATGAGGACCTGCGGCGTGAGATCGGCCTGTTCCGATACGCGCTGATCCGCGACGCTGCCGATGCTGGCCTGTCGAAGGCTGAGCGCGGCCGGCTCGTTCGTCAGATCGCCGGCCGGGAGCATCTCGGGCCGGACGGCCGGCCGGTCCGGGTCTCGCGCTGCACGCTTGACCGGTGGCTTGTCGCCTATCGTGATGGTGGGTTTGGGGCGTTGGTGCCACGGCCGCGCCTCACACCGTTGCGCACGCCGGCGGGGATGCTCGAGCTCGCGTTTCAGCTCAAGCGCGAACGGCCGGAGCGGACCGCGGCGCAGGTGCACGCGATCATGCTCGCCACCGCCGGTGGCGACGCGGTGCGGGTGCCGGCGGAGCGGACGTTGCAGACGCATTTCGCTCGCCAAGGGCTGAACGTCCGCGCGGACGGCCGCTCACCGGGGAAGGTTTATGGCCGCTTCGAAGCTCAGGTCCGCAACGAGCTGTGGACCGGCGACGGGTTGCACGGCCCGATCCTCGCCGGAACGACTCGCAGGGCGGTGCTGTTGGCGTTTATCGATGATCACTCCCGGCTGCTTGTGGGGTGGCGGTGGGGCACCGGCGAGGACGTCTTCCGGCTCGAGGCCGCGTTCCGGACCGGGCTGATGGCCCGCGGGATCCCCGACGGGGTGCTGGTCGACCGCGGCTCGGCGTTCGTGTCTCATCAGCTGCTGCGAGCGTGCGCCGTGTTGGGCGTGAAGCTGATCCACGCGAGCCCCAGGGCGGCGACCACGAAGGGGAAGATCGAGCGGTTCTTCAGGACCGTTCGCGATCAGTTCCTGGTCGAGATCGATGACGGGATCGAGCTGGCGGAGCTGAACCGGCTGTTCCAGGCGTGGCTTGAGGTCGTCTACCACCGACGGGTGCACTCCGAGACGAACGAAACGCCGCTCGCGAGGTTCGACCGTGCGGGCGCCCCGTCGCTGCCGACCCCGGCACTACTCAGGGAAGCGTTCTTGTGGTCGGCGGAGCGGACGGTGACCAAGACCGCGACCGTGTCGCTGCAAGGCAATCAGTATGAGGTCGATCCGGCGCTGGCCGGCCGCAAGGTCGAGCTGGTGTTCGACCCGTTCGATCTGACCCGCATCGAGGTGCGTTATCAGCACCGGCCGTTCGGGACCGCGACACCCGTCACGATCGGCCGGCACGTCCACCCCCAAGCACAGCGGGAGCTACCGCCACCCGCCGCCGGCACTGGGATCGACTACCTCAAGCTGCTCGCCGACCGCCGCGACGCCGAGCTCGGCGGGCACCCGATCGACTACGCCGGCCTCGCCAACGACGGCGACGGCGACGGCGACGGCGACGGCGACGGCGACGGCGACGATCGTGACATCAACCAACACGAGGAGGGTGAGCAGTGAGTATTGACAGGTTGAGGGCGCATTACGGGTTCACCAGGATGCCGTTTGGCAAAGACCTCGCGCCGGGGATGCTGCACACGCATGACGCGCACGCGCAAGCGGTCGCGCGGATCCAGTGGTGCATCTCCGAGCAGGCGATCGGCGTGATCAGCGGCGAGTGCGGCGCGGGGAAGACCGTAGCCGCCCGCGCCGCGGTCGCCGGCCTGGACGCCTCCCGGCACACGATCCTTTATCTCGGCACCCCGGGGGTCGGGTTGCGCGGGATCTACGGGCTGATCGTCACCAGCCTGGGCGGCACCCCGCGCTTTCACCACGCGGCGTTGATCCCGCAGGCGCAGGAGCTGCTCGCCGCCGAAAGCGCGGAGCGCGGCAAGCAGGTGCTGGTGATCATCGACGAAGCCCATTTGCTCGACGCCGAATCGTTGGAGGGAATCCGCTGCCTGTCGAACTTGGGGATGGACCAGACCGCTCCGTTCTGCCTGCTGCTGCTCGGCCAGCCAACGCTGCGGCGCCGGTTGCGTCAGAGCACATTCGCTGCGCTTGATCAGCGGGTCGCGGTCCGCTACGCGATCGGTGGTCTGGGCGCGAGCGAGACCCGCAGCTACATCGCGCATCATCTCGCGCTCGCGGGCCGCGCCGACACCCTGTTCTCCGATGACGCGATCGGCCTGATTCACGAGGTTTCCCGCGGCCTCCCGCGGCAGGTGAACAATCTCGCGCTCGCTGCGCTGATCGCTGCGTTCACCGCGAGCAAGGCGATCGTTGATGAGAGCTCGGCTCGCGCCGCGGTCGCAGAGATCTCCGCCGAATGACCGAGCGCGTGATCTCGCTGCTGGACCAGCTGCCCGCCGAGCAACCCGCGCCGGCCGACACCAGCGCGCCGGCCGATGACGGAACGCTCCCGCCGCCGGCGGGGTGGCCGGCCCGACCGGACCCGGCGGTCTATCACGAGCTGCTCGGCGAGATCGTGGGAACGATCGCGCCGCACACCGAGGCGGACCCGATCGCGATCCTGTCTCAGCTGCTCGTCGCGTTCGGCGCCACGGTCGGCCGCGGCGCCTACTTCACCGTCGAGGCGACCCGCCACGCGCCAAACGAGTTCATGCTGCTCGTCGGCGACAGCAGCCGGGCGCGCAAAGGCTCCTCCTGGGATCACGTGCACCGACTGATCACCCACGCCGACCGCTCGATCGAACACCGGATCCTGACCGGTCTCAGCAGCGGCGAGGGATTGATCTTCGCGGTCCGCGACCCAGCCGGCCAAGACCTCGGGCACCCCGACCAACGACTGCTCGTGATCGAGCCCGAGTTCGCGTCGGTACTCAAGGCAGCAAGCCGGGAGATCTCGACGCTGTCGCCGACACTCCGCTCCGCGTGGGACGGCCGCCCCTTGGCGATCCTGACCCGCACCGCGCCCGCCCGGTCCAGCAGCGCACACATCTCGGTGATCGGGCACATCACCCAGCACGAGCTACGCCGCCACCTCACCACGGTCGAGCTCGCAAATGGGTACTTGAACAGGATTCTGCTGATCGCATGCCGTCGCCAACGACTGCTGCCCGAGGGCGGGAACCCGACCGCGCTCGCCGAGACCGGGCTCGACCGGATACTCGCCGCCGCCGTGAAGCATGCCCAAACCGCCGGCGAGGTCCGCCTCGGCCACGACGGACGCGAGCTGTGGCATCACGCCTACCGCCAGCTCGCCGCACAACCAGCCGACGGGATCGTCGGACAGATCACCGCCCGCGCCGAAGCGCACGTGATCCGGCTTGCGCTCATCTACACACTCGCCGACGGCCAACCCGAGATCGGCGCACAGCATCTAACCGCCGCACTCGCCCTTCACGACTACGCCGCCCACTCCGCCAACTGGGCGCTCACCGGCGCGACCGGCCGGCCGCTCGCCGAGCAGATCCACGCCGCGCTGCGCCAGCACCCCGACGGGCTGACCCGCAGCCAGATCAGCAGCAGCATCCTCCGCCACAACCAGCCCGCCGGCGAGATAGACACCGCCCTGGAGGCGCTCCAAGCGAACGGCCGCGCGACCGTCACCCGACAGGCGACCGGTGGCCGCCCCGCACAGCTCTGGACCACGAGCGCCTGACCGGCCGAAGGCCACGCGCGAGTGGGTCAAATCGCTCGCCCCAACCCGGCTCGCACCATCTCACGTCTCGCGCGCCCCAATCACAATCCTGGCGAGCGATCCCCAGCGAAAGGCGAAGCCGGTTACAAACGCGCGACGCACAACGACGACGCCTCGCCCGGACCCCCC